>NZ_JABURL010000079.1 GCF_014762705.1 Cyclobacterium sp.
GTACTGGGAAAAAGGCGTGTGGTGGCGTCAGGGGGAGATGGCGCCCTCGTTTCGTGGTGAAGATTGCCTGGATGAAATTACCGCTCAGGGTTTGGCCTTTATCGAACGACAATCGGCAGACAACCCGTTTTTTTTGTATTTGCCGCTGACCGGGCCCCATACCCCCTGGCTTCCCTCAGAGGAGCATAAGGGTAAATCGGGAGCGGGCCTGTACGGAGATTTTGTCATGGATATCGATCAGGTGGTAGCCAAAGTGAAGGAGCAGCTCCAGCGTCAGGGATTGCTGGAAAACACCCTGTTGATTTTTTCCAGTGACAATGGGGCCTATTGGCCGGAAGAAGAGATTTTATTGTATGGTCACGATTCTAACAGGGGAGTGCGGGGTCAGAAAGGGGATGTCTGGGATGGCGGCCACCGGGTTCCGCTTTTGATTTCCTGGTCGCAAGGCATAAAGGAAAAAGCAACATTCCGGGGGCTGGTCAGTCTTACCGATCTTTTCGCCACTTTTGCCGGCCTGGTGGATCAAAAAATACCCGAAGGTGCGGCGATGGATAGTTATAGTTTTTTACCGGTATTGCAGGGAGATACCGGTTTCGTGTCCCGTACGGAGATGGTTCACCATTCCTCCTCAGGTATGTTTGCCATCCGGACTCCGGAATGGAAATTTATCGATGGGCTGGGATCCGGAGGCTTTACCTATCCGGGCAGACTTGATCCTGAGAAGGGTGGTCCCAGGGGACAGTTGTACCGGATAAAGGAGGACCCTTACGAGAGAGAAAACCGGTATACTGATTATCCTGGAGTTGTGGAACAACTTAAGTTGCAGCTGGAGGAAATCAAAAACCGGTAGGCTGAATTAGCTTTTTTGCTCAAGTTCTTGGAAAGCCCATTCAGTATTGAGCAATACAGCCAAGAATCGGATGAAGCTGAGATGGAGAGGGGAGCCTTCTACAGCCAGGAAGAAGTAGAGAAAATAACTGGAGATAATTCTTTAGAAAAAAGAAATCAAAATCCTCCGGTTAAGGGCATCAACTGGGTCATTGTAGGAGGAGAGAGCGGTCACAATGCCAGACCTACGAACCCAGACTGAGTCCTGGATATTCAGGAACAGTGTTAAGCGGCCAACCTGGCCATCTTCTTCAAGCAATGGGATGGGAAGAACAAGGAGTAAGCAGGCTGAGAACTCAATTGGCAGACTTTTGATGAGATGCCAGAAAATGAATGGAAAGAATATAATTAGCAAAGGATTATTTTTATGAGACAATGAATAATTTCTGATGGCAAGATATTTTATAAAGTTAATTTTCTTTTAATATAATGGAACAACCCGAAGCAATCAAAGTATTCATTTCTTACAGTCAAACAAATCCGAAGCATCAAGATTGGACAATCAGATTTGCTAATAGGCTCCGCCACGACGGTGTCGATGTAGTTTTGGATAAATGGGATTTAAAGCCTGGTCATGATCTTCATAAATTTATGGAATCAATGGTTTCAGATGTTGCGATAAAAAAAGTTTTAATAGTATCTGATAAGACCTATGTTGAAAAAGCTAATGAAAGGAAAGGAGGTGTAGGAACCGAAACCGAGATTATTACCCCAGGACTTTATAAAAAGAGTGATCAGGAAAAATTTATTCCAATTGTCACTGAGAAGGATGATGATGGGAAGGCTATTTTGCCTGTTTATCTTCAAAGCAGATTGTACTTTGATCTATCTGATGAAAGTACTTTTGAATTCAATTATGAAGAGCTTTTAAGGAATCTATTTAACAGACCTTCAATTTCAAAACCAGCTTTAGGTAATCCTCCAAAATTCTTGGTTCAGGATTCAGTAAACACCTTCAAAACTTCAATTGCCGTTAGGCGGCTGGATAATCAATTGGATCGGCATCCAGAAAGGTTAAATGGGTTAATTCAAGAATTTTTGGAAAGTGTTTTTGATGAAATAAGTCAACTTGAAATATCTAGTGTAGGTAAATATAGGTCTGATGCTGGTAAGTCTCTCGTTAATTTTGTAAACGAATATACTCCAATAAGAAATGATTTTGTTTTATTTTTTCAAAAAATCATTCGTTCCGAAATAAAGTTTGAATTTGATTTAATAATTTCTTTTTTTGAGAAGATGACGCTTCTTTTGAATAGTAAAGGCAGCGGCTCCCATTATGCCTATCAATATGAGGGTTTTCTAATAGCAATTCATGAATTTTTCCTTTACGTCGTTGCATTGGCTTTAAAATATAGGTCATATGGATTTTTGGAGAACCTATTCTCTTCATTATATTTCACAAAGGACAGAGATAATTATAAAAATGAAGGTAAGAATTTTACATTTTTTCTTTCAAAATCAAATGAAGATTTGATTCAATATTATGAGCATATTGAACAGCAAAGATACCCTTCACCACTAGGTCACTTGTTTACGTCAAGGTTAGTTAAGCAAGTTTCTAAGCAAGAATTAGTAGAAGCTGATCTTTTATGCCATTATGTCGCAGTACTAAAAGGGAAGTATTGGGTTCCTGATCTTTATATTTATTTCGAACAAGCGCGTTATAGAGAGGTAGGCAAAATTGAGATATTGTATCGAATGGTTTCAAGAAAACATTTTCAAAAAGTAAAAAATGTTTTTGGTTTTAGTGATATAGAAAGTTTCAAGCGAAAATTAAATGAATTAAAGACCGATAATAATAGTTCGTTGCAATTTGGTTTCTCTGGAAGACGGGATAGGGTGTTAGAGATTTTTCAAGTCATTGATCCAGATAAAATTGGAACTGAATATTAATTAAATTAATAAATGTGAGCCCTTGTTCAGCATATTAACCTATACATATAATAATTAATCTATCTTACAACGCTCAGAATTTTTACCAATATATTCCAAATTCAAATAGAATAAACTATTGCTTTTTATCCTGCAAATCTGCTTTATCCTGTAAAAGCTTAGTGATGTCGATTGGAGGAAGTAGATATCCGCCCATCGGGCCCAGATTGGTAATTTGAAAAATGATATTTCGAAGGTTATTGATTATCATATTCAGGGTAGAAAACTGAGATAAGTTATTCCTTAACCTCTCCTCGATATTTTCAGCGTCTTTGAGTTTAAATGTTGCTCCTCCTTCTACCATAATTTGGTACCCCGGTTTTGGATTTTCTTTGTCTTGGTTAACTTCAATGGTGGTAAGAAGCTGTATCTCCTCATTTTCCTCACATTTGGCCATTTCAAAATTAATTTCTACTGAATAGGTGGAAAATAGTTCCTGCAAATCCAGGTTGTCCTGTTCAGTTACTTCATATCCATAGTGAGATTGAAGTAGTTTGAAATCCAATAACTGTAACGGAGAAAATTTTGCTTTCATCCTGCTTTGGCATAATCATCCTCACTTGAGGGCTCTACGGCCATTACTAATTGAGGATTGGTTTTTTGTTGTTTTAAACTAAAATATTGCTGAGTTAGGGCCCATTTACGATGGTAATCCATGATTTCTTGGTTCACTCGGTCACAAATCATTTCTTCAGTTACTATTTGTTCGTTTTCTGCCAAAATAACCTGTAACCGTATCTCTAGGACTTCTTCCAGCTTTGCAATTGTTGAAAGCTTGAAATCATTCGCCCCCTTTACCAATTTGCTCACCTGCTGCCGACTGACACCCAAAGCATTGGCAAGGTCAGTTTGATTCCAGCCTTTATCGTCAAGGGCATCCAATATCCGCAAGGAAATCCGGGTTGACTTTTTGAGCCATGCTTTATTTGCTAATCTAAAAGCAACTTTTTCCTTCCAACCGGAAGCAGCATTCTCTGCCGCCAGAATTTTTATCTTTTCTTCTGTCTTGCTCATGGTTTTAAATATCTAAGTAAACGAACTCCCCTTCTTCACCTTTCTCCTGCAGGTACTCCCTCACCATATTAAGCTTATATAGTTCCTTCTTTGTGTGCTTCCGATCCTTCATCTGATCGGTCAACTTGATCGCACCACCTGTGATGACAAACGAGTTAGCATACCGGATGGCGTAAATCCTCAGGAACGAGTTGCTTTGAGTACCGTAAGCTTTAAGTTGTTGTAGTTCATAAGCTGTTCCAGCTTCCTTTTTGTGTAATGGTTTAAAAAATTCGCTTAGATGCTTTCCTGATACATCTTCGGCCAATTTGAATAGGGTTTCAAATAAAGCATCTGCATCTTCGATTGCTTTCTCGACGATTTGGCTAAGTGTAGCTTTACCATAATACGATTCATAGTCTCTTTTGTATTGTTTGAAAAATAGACGCAAATCTTCCGGATCCGCCCATTTTTCCTGCAGTATATCCAGCGCATCCTGCTCACTCCCTTCATACTTTACTGCATAAAGGCAATTTTTTGAATGCTCAAATATACAAATAACTTTCATATTGTCAACCTATAAGTTTACAAAATCGTTCCAAAGTCCTTATTTATTTCCGTACCTTGGGATAGGCTCTGCGGCCATATTTAAAGGAAGTTCATCAGGAGCCTTCGCTTTCACCACCTCCCTCAAGCAACCCTGCATCCATTGTTTCTGGGTGTTTTGATGGATATCTATTTCTTGTTCTAGTTTATCGCACAGGGTCATTAAGGCATTGACTTTTTCAACAATGGCTTTTTGCTCTTCTAAACGTGGAAGCGGCAAAATCAATAGTTTTATGTTTTCCCTTGAAATATTTTGCATTGAATCACTCGTGCCTGATGAGACTTTTTTATAGTGTTCCCGGGCTTGTCCACCATTGTTATAAAGGTTTAAAAATTCGGGAGAAATTAAATTTGAAAATCTAATCCTTAAAGTTTTATCATTTAACAACAATTTTGCTCTAACGCTATCTGGCACAATGACACTTTTCGCAATTAAATCACTCGTATTGGCTCTGGTTAAAATGAAATCGCCTGGTTTTATCTCCTTGTCTTCAAAAGGTGTTTCATCCTTCGGAAGTGCTTTGTTTTCTTTTCCGTTAAAAGCGCCCCATGAGATAGCACTCATTTTTATTACTCCCCATTCATCGAAATTCGCAGTTTCTGGAAGACATTTTGGGCTCTTCCCAGCTTCAATATCAATAATTAATTCCCCAAACCTACACCAAACCCACCCCTCCGGCAAGTCATAAGGAATCTCCTCTTCCGAAATTTCAGGGAGTGGCTTTTCCTTTTTGATTTTTCCGGCTTTTATCAACTCTCCTTTTTCAGCTTTGATTTTTTCTAGCAGGTCGGAAGCAGATTTGATTGGTTTTCCCTCGGCTTGTCGAAGGGTTCGCCAATGATGCGTCAGCTTCCCCTGCACCGCCAATTGCAATATGGTTTCCCGGAGTTTTTTGATGGTTGATTTTTCGGTAAAGAAGGTGCCAAACTGTTGTTGGATAAATGACCAATGGCTTGCCACATCCTGTTCTGCCGCTTTGGTCAACTGATTCAAGGCCGAAGTCACAAAGTCAGTCTTCAACTTTATTCGCTCCTTGGTCAAGGCTTCCAATTGCTCAACTTCGGCAAAGAGTTGATTGACGGTTGCTACAATCGCTTTTTGTTCTTCAAGAGGAGGGATGGGAATAATGATATTCTCCCATTTCCCTTTGTTAATAATTGGTGTTGCTGAACCAGATGATTTTACCCAAACTTCCTTTTGAAAAAAAGGTGCTTGACATACAGTTTTGATATAATCAGGTGGGATAATAAGAGGAGAAACTGTATTAATTTGTTGATTACAACTAACATCCATATCATTGATATTACACTTGCCAATGCTTCCTCCAATGCAAACCATCATTAACGAACCTTTTGGAATTAATCTCCCGATTTTAATCCCCTTCTCTGAAAGCCCTCCTTTTGGATACTTCATCCATTGATTTGAAATATCACCAGGCCCTAAGAAAGGAATAAAATTGCCATAATTAGTAAAATCGTTTTTAGGTGGAGTACTGCCTGTTTGAGTATAGCCAGAGTTGCCCAATTTACACCACTTCCAACCATTAGGCAGAGAACCTGGAATCTCAGCCTCTTCAATACTTGGAAGTGGTTTTTCTTTTTTGATCTTTCCAGCTTTGATCATTTCTTCTTTTTCGGCTCTGATCTTTTCCAAAAGTAAAGAAGCAGGTTCGAGAGGCGGTCCCTGAGCCTGTCGAAGGGAGCGCCATTTCTGGGTCAGTTTCCCTTGCACGGCGAGTTGCAAGATCAAGCCTTTCAACTTTTCCGCATTTTTGGGATGCACCGTCAGTTCCTTAAAATGTTCTAATAAATGCATCATTTATCTGAGGGCTTCTGTTAATACCTTGACAATCTCCTCCTGAATCTCGGAGATCTTTTTTTCGGTGGCTTGGTATCGCTTTAGCAGGACTTCCGGACTTTCCAGGTCATCCGCGGCCTGATGGGGATTTTTGATGTCCAGGTTGTATCCCCGGTTTTTGATTTCCTCCACAGAGACCTTCCAGGCATATTGGGTATAGTCCTCATTTTCCCGGTCATTCCACCAGGCTTTTTCCAGGTCAAATTCGGTGATATGAATCGGTTTGCCCTTGTTGTAGCTCTTGACACCATCCGGATAGGGATGCTCAAAGTACCAAATGTCTTTGGTAGGGCTTCCTTTTTCAAAGAAAAGCAAATTGGTCTTAATACCTGTATAGGGATTGAATACGCCATTGGGAAGACGCACAATGGTGTGCAGGTTGCAGCGGGCCATCAGTTCTTCTTTGATACGGGTTTTCACCCCTTCCCCGAAAAGCGTTCCATCCGGTAAGACCACGGCACATCTACCACCGTCTTTCAGCAAGCGGATGATCAGGGCCAGGAATAGATCAGCAGTTTCCTTGGTCCGGAACTTCTGTGGGAAATTGGTTTCAGTACCATCTTCTTCCACACCGCCAAAAGGAGGATTAGTCAGGATAATATCCACCTTATCACTCGCTCCCCAATCCGCATAAGGTTTGTTGAGGAGGTTATCTCTGCGCACCGCAGGCACATCGAAGCCATGCAGCATCAGGTTGGTGGTGCAGAGCAAGTGGGGTAGGGGCTTTTTCTCGATCCCTCTGATGGTTGCCTGAAGGTCGCGTTCGTCCTGCTCGTTTTGGACCAGTTTTTTCTTGTGGTCTATGGTGCAGGTAAGGAAGCCACCCGTCCCGCAAGCCGGGTCGAGGACGGTTTCCTTGAGTTGGGGGTTGATGATATCCACCATAAACTGTGTCACCGCCCTAGGCGTATAGTATTCGCCCGATGAACCTGCCGACTGTAATTCCTTCAATATCGTTTCGTAGAGGTCGTTGAACAGGTGACGGTCTTTGGAACTGTTGAAGTCGATTTTGTTGATCTGATTGATTACCTGACGGAAGAGCGTTCCGTTTTTCATGTAGTTGTAGGTGTCTTCAAAGACAGACCGTATAATTTTGGCCTGAGGACTGATGCTGAAATCCAGTTCTTTAAGGGCCGGAAAAAGCTCATTGTTGACAAAGTCCATCAGGGCATCTCCGGTCAGTCCTTCTTCATTGGCTGCCCAGTTTTGCCATTTGAATGGGTCTGGGATGGGGCTTTGGTAATTTTCTATGGTGATTTCCCATTCTTCTTCCTTATCTGCAAAAATCTTCATAAAAAGCATCCAGACCATCTGCGAGATGCGCTGTGCATCCCCGTCTACTCCTGTGTCTTTCCGCATGATGTCGCGGATGCCTTTGACATTGGTGGTGATTGTAGTCATTTATTTTTTTGTATTCTTTTTTGTTAATGTTTGATTCAAACGGGATCACATGTTTTCAGCAATATGAAGTCATCGAATGGTACGACCCCGTCGGGGTCGCATTAATCCGTGGAAAACCACATTTGCTATAAAAATATGACCTCTTTGAGGTCAGTTTTACATTGGCAATTTTAATCAATTCCAAAGATGCAAATTGATCCCAAAGGGATCGCATGTTTATAGATAAATTACGGCATCGAACGGTACGACCCCGTCGGGGTCGTATTAATTCGCACAAGACGACTTGCTATAAACATATGACCTCTTTGAGGTCAATTAGTTCGTTTACGTCAATATCGATCCCAGCGGGATCAAATGTTTATAGATACATTACGGCGTCGAACGGTACGACCCCGTCGGGGTCGAATTGATTCGTCTATTACACGAATCCTATAAACATTTGACTCTCCGAGGTCTTGTTCTTCATTTTCTGTCCATTCCGATCCCAAGGGGATCGCATGTTTATAGCAACAAGATGTTAATGAACGAGACGACCCCGACGGGGTCGCATTTGTTCGGGCGTAAACGCCATTTCTATACACATGTTACCTCTTCGAGGTCTGATTTATTACCAATCCGTTTAATTATTAAATGGATTGGAATGAATTAATTTTCTATATCATCTATCCATTCAAATAAATATTTTTCTTCGTATTCCACTTGAAACTTTTTCAAAAACCCAATGTATTCTTGCTTGAATGTTTTTTTCTTGTGATGCTCTTTTTGATTTTGGATGTAGGCAATCACATTATCTAAAGCGGAATGAGAATAAGAGAATGCCCCATAACCCTCTTGCCAATCAAATTTATACTTGACAAATTTCTTTTCTTTGACAAAAGCATTGGATGCCTTTTTAACCTCCCTTACAAGATCGGACAGGCAGCATGCGGGCTTCATTCCGATTAGGATATGAATATGGTCCGGCATGCCGTTAATTGCAAGCAGTTTCTGATCCTTATTGGTGATGATTCCTGTGATGTATTTAAATAATTCCTCCTCCCAAGAGGCACCAATCAAACTAGTTCGCCCTTTAACAGCGAATATCACCTGAATATAAATTTGTGAATAGGTGCTCATAAGCCGGTCAAATTATTCTTTTAAGCTGTCTGATAAATTTCCTTTTCCAATTCTTTTATTGCTTGCTCAAAATCTTTTCCCTTGCCAAATGCCCTGACCAATTCCACCGGAGATCCCAATTGGTTGATGGGTTGTATTTTAAGAATAGCTCCCTGTTCGATGGTCGTGATTCCCTCTTGTTCATATTTGTCCAGGAGTGCATTCAGCACGGCCTGGGCTTTTTCACTGTATTTGGCAAAGTAGTTGCTTTTGCGTACCTGTTCGGCGCGTTCTTTTCGGGTAAGTGCGGGCTGGTCAAAGGCAATATGACAGATCAGGTCAAAATCGTCCATTTCTTTCCCAATTTCTTCCCGAAGTGCCTCCAGTAAAATGCCCTGCTCAGCCAATTCTGCCAGTAGAATTTCCTTCTTCTCAGCTGCTGTCCAGCGCTGAATAAAGGCATCCAAAGACCCGAAATGTTGATCCATATTTTTTCGGGTATAATCTTTCAATGATTCGGTGATCAATCGGCCATCTGCTCCAAAATATTGGATTCGCTGATTGATGACAGCTACTTCTACGTCGTTGACATAGTACTTTTTAGGTTCTGCCTCCGGGTCAGGGTCAGGTATCCCAATACCAGGAGGGGGAGTCTCTAATCCGGGAGGATCAGTATCTTCAATTGAATCAGTATTTTCTTCTTCTTCGGTTTCCGGATACACGGGCGGTACCGGAGAATCTTCTATTCCAGGTTCGTAGATCTGAACGGGTTCCCCATCGAAATCGGGATCGGCAAAAAGGTTGGTGGCTTTTCGGAAATCCATAATGGTAAAAAACAGCTTTCCCTCGGCTTCCCGGATTCTTGTACCTCTTCCTACGATCTGCTTGAATTCCGTCATCGAAGCAATATTCGCTTCAAGTACGATCAGTTTGACCATTTTGGTATCCATACCCGTAGTTAGCATTTTGGATGTGGTAGCGATGACGGGGAAGCGTTCTTCCACATCCAAAAAGTTATCCAACTCGCCTTTCCCTATCTCATCATCTCCCGTGATTTTGACCACATAGTAAGGGTGCTTTGTTACTAAATCAGCATTGGCATTGATCAAAGCCTGTCGCATGCGTTGGGCATGTTCTATATCAATGCAAAAGACAATGGTTTTGGCAAACCTATCGGTTGCTTTTAAGAATTCCGTCACCTTATTTGCGATGAGTTGCGTCCGCTGATCGATGACCATTTTACGGTCGTAATCTTTCAGGTTGTAAATCCGGTCTTTGATTTCATGGCCAAATTTGTCCAACATTCCCGAAGATGGTCTCCAACCTTCATCCAGGTTGGTGGTGATTCTTACGACCTTATAAGGAGCCAGAAAACCATCCATTATCCCCTGTTTGAGTGAATAGGTGTAGACAGGTTCTCCGTAATAATCCATATTGGAGATGTCTTTGGTTTCCTTGGGCGTGGCAGTCATACCAATCTGTGTGGCTCCCTGGAAGTAGTCCAGGATTTCCCGCCAGGCGGAGGCTTCTGAGGCCGAACCCCGGTGGCACTCATCCACTACAATCAGGTCAAAAAAGTCCCTGCTGAATTCTTTGTAGGCATTTTTCTCTTCTTCATTGCTGGTCAATCCTTGATACAGCGCAAAGTATATTTGATAAGATTTGTCAATTTTGCGGTTTTTGATGATATGCATGATATCATTTCCAAAAGGGGAGAAGTCCCCGTTTTTGGTCTGGGTGAGTAAGGCATTTCGATCCGCCAGAAAAAGAATTCGTTTTTTGATCCCTGTTTTCCAAAGTCTCCAGATCAAGTTGAAAGCGGTGTACGTTTTTCCTGTTCCGGTAGCCATGACCAGCAGAATTCTATTTTGTCCTTTAGCAATGGATTCAATCGTTCTGTTGACCGCATTGGCCTGATAGTACCTTAAGTTCATGCCGGAATCATCGACATAATAATCTTGCTCTACGATTTCACGCTCCTTTGGCTTTTCAATATTTTTGAATTTCAGGTATTTTTCCCAAAGCGTAGTGGGAGAGGGGAATTCATCTAAAGGGATTTCCTTTTCTCTTATATCGGCGTTGGTTTTGTCATGAAAAACAAAAGCATCACCGTTTGAAGTAAAGACAAAGGGCAATTGAAGTATTTCGGAATATTCCAGTGCTTGCTGCATCCCGGAACCTACTCCTTTCTTATTGTCCTTGGCCTCGATAATGGCAAGAGGGATATTGTTTTTGTAATAGAGAATGTAGTCAGCCCTTTTTCTTATTCCACGAGTATGAAGCGCACCTTGAACGATGATTCGTCCGTCGGTAAAAAACACTTCTTCACGAATTTGCTTTTGGATATCCCAACCTGCTTTTTTCAGTGCCGGAGTGATGAATTTAGTGCAAATGTCCCTTTCGCTTAGGCCTTTCTTATACATTGTAAAAAAATCGACATTGGATTCATGTCTAAATATATTAGTTAATCCCCTAAAAGAAAATTTATGAGTTGGAATGTGTTGAAAATCTATAGTAGATTTACTCCTAAATTTTAATAACAAAATAATTAGGTTGTCCTAAGTGGTGAAATAATGTCAGGCAAACAAGGCTCACCAAATACGACATCATTGCAGTAAAAAATTGATGATGATTTTTATAGGGTTATTGATTTTCATTTCGGGCGCATATCTCTACTTTCGGATTATCCGGAGAGATAAAGTAGGTGTCCATAAATTTAATGCAATTCATAAGATTGGTAGAAACCTGTTTATTTACGCTCTAATAGTAGTAGGATTTATAACGGTAGTGAGGGAGCTGATTATATGGTTGACATCCTAAAAGGTAGAGCAAGTTTTTAAAAAAAAAGCCCGGCAAGTCCGGGCTTTTCGAATTTATAGCGCTGCCACATTTTTCTGGAAGAAGTCTTTGAATTTTTTGTTGGTGAGCATCTTGTCGATGAATTTGAAGATGGGCTTCCTGTGCTCTTAATCGAGCAGTAGGATAAGTCTTAGCTGTTAGACAGCGGTAAAGACAAGGTCATAGGTAAGCCGCCGTTCGTCACCGTGAAAGGACAAAAAGCAAGGCCTGCCTGCTGGATCAGCCTTTCTTGGAGCTTCCCATTACTCCCTCACTTGTTCAAACACAAAAACCCCTTTCTTGTTGGCCACCACCACATCGATCAACCCATTGCCATTAAAATCGGCTGTAATCACATGTACCCCAACACCGGAGTCTTTATCGATCACCTGCTGGGTCCATTGGGGTTCCGGTCCCGGGGTAAAGGCGTACCAGGATAAATAGGGCGTGTCGTATTCGCCGGGATCATTGCCCATATGGGCAAAGTACCGTTTGCCAGTTACCAGGTCCGGATGCCCGTCCCCATTCATATCGACCAGTTCCAGTCCATGGGTTTGGGTAAAAGAATCGTCAATCAGGTGGGTTTCCCATTGTCCCGATTTTTTTTGTTCGTGCCACCAGATACCCAATTTATGGGCGGAGGAGGAAACCACATCCGGGAGACCGTCTTCATTAAAATCCTGCACATACATTTGTGCTGCCGGTTCCCCCAGATTAGCAGCATGAAATTCCCAGGGGCCTTTGGTAGGGTCTTCGGGTGCTTCCCACCAGCCCCCGGTGATGAGCAGGTCCTTTCTCCCATCCCCATTGATATCCCCCATCCCCAGGCCGTGGGAAAATTGGGCAGTTCCCGGACTTTTCTTTTCACTGATCGGGTATTTTTTCCATGCCAGATCATCCGGGCGGGAAGGTGCCCTGAACCAGACCATTTCTCCCGTCTCCGGAATGCTGCCTACAAGGTCCTTGATGCCGTCTTTGTCCACATCGAAAAACCCTGCAGATTCATTGCCTAGCGATTCGTGAATCAGGTGGACCTCCCAGTGACCGGGTTTGTTTTTTGGATTTTCAAACCATTGTACCTCTTTACCGGGAAAGCCAATGCGGACAAAATCAACCCATCCGTCCTGATTGACATCCATGCCATAACTGATAAAGGCATTGCTGTAACCCTTGTCGTACTGGAATTCCTGTGGCACTTCCAGTTCGTGTGGGGTCCAATCCGGTGCCTCAAACCAATAGGCCCCGGCCATTACGTCCATCAATCCATCCTGATTGACATCGCCTATGGCTGCTCCTTCTGCCAGGAAGGTATTGCTTAGGGTATGTTTCCGAAACGAAATCTCGGAAGCTGGAACACCGGATGCATCCTGCCCCATAGAGGGTGGGAGCAAAATCGTTCCAATCAGGATGATTAGTGATGCTGCAATTTTGCTGGATAGGGGGGCTGGAATAAACATCTTATCTAAGGCTAAGTAGGTAATTCATTAAATCGTTGAACTGTTCCTGATTCAATGTAGTGCTGAAATAATCGGGCATCAGGGTAATGGTGGAGGCGGTTTGTTCGGCAATATCGTTTTTGGGAACCGAAAATTCCTGTCCGCTCTGGTCTGCCATCACGATTACCTGCCCTTCCTCCCGTCTGAAGAGCCCGGAGCGGGTTTGGCCATTTTTGAGTTTTAAGGTATAGGTACGGAAGTTTTCGGAAATGTTTCGATTCGGATCCAATACTTTGGTAGCCAGGGCAGTTAGCCCCCAATTGCCAATGCCGTCCAATTGGGGGCCGATCATGGCTCCGCCTTCTTCAATCCGGTGGCACATGCTGCAATGCTGCTCATACAATGTCCGTCCGGAGAGTACTTGTCCATTGCCTTGCTCAAAGTTTTCTACCCGTTCTGCAATCAGCTGCTGCCTTTCTTCGCTGATAGGTAATAAATTTTCCGTCAGCAGTTGAAAAGCTTCTAGTTGTACCTCCGAAGCATTGGCCAGGAAGTTTTCTTCTACGGTTCTTTGTTTTAAAATTCTGGCAGGTGCTTTTCCAGCTCTTATGATGGCTATCAAGTCACTTTTCCCTTCCCTGTTGGTAGCAAGTAGGGCTGCGATGGTTTCCTGTAATTCCTGTGGGGCATTGTTCATTCCCTCACCGAGTATTTCCCTGGTTTGTTGGCTTTGATCCATATTCAGGACCGTTGCTATCTTTTGGCGAAAACTCAAGGTGTTTTCAATATTGTACAGGTTTTTTTGCAGAAAGCTGGCCTGGCTTTTGGGTTCGGTTTCCATCAAGGCTCTGGCGGCAGCAATGCGGACATTTTCGTCCAGATAATTTTTATCGACCAATGATTGAAGGCGAGGAATGTGGGATTTTATTCGTAGCTGTCTGGAAATTTCAGTGGCGAAATTCAACTGATCAATTTCTGATTCAGACCAGTTGTTGGATTTGTCCGTTAAATCACTGAGTATTTTATCGCTAAGGGTTAGATTCCAGTTTTTGACCGGTTCAGGCCAATCCATCCCCTGAAAGGTTAATCCCTGGTTCAGGGCTTTAGCTTTCTGGTAGTCGAATATACCATGACTCTTTAATTTTTGGGCAAGCTGAACCACCATTTCCATTCTCGAGGCTGGAAGATTACTTGCTATGGCTGTGAGATAGGGCAGAACCCGTTTTTCAGGAGGGCTTTGGTTTTGCAGGTAGCGCAACAAATACTCCCCTGCTATTCGGGATTGCACATCTGAAAAAACCAGGGCTGTCATTTCCACCTCCTCACCTGTCCATGACTCACCAGCCAGAACTGTAGCGATTTCCGCTTGCTGTGCATGCCTGAAAAGGGCATGTTTTAGCGCATACTTTAAATGACTATCCAGATCATTGGTTTGGAGCAGGCTGCTCATTATGGGCCGGACCATGGCCGGGTCATGGTGTATGATTAGGTTTTCGGCTGCCACCCTTCTGATATGTGCCTGATCATCTTCCAATCCGTTTCGGGTCCATTCAAAATGTTGGGGACTGAACTCCCGGCGGTCGCCAAGAATTCGGTGTGCATGAATCCTCACCAATAAATCCGGGTGTTGCAGGGCTTTTTCCAGGTTCTCTCCATCCAGTTCCTCTAACCGGTGAAGTGCCCATAATCCCTGAACCAATTGTCTCGATGGCGTTTTTTTATGGTTGACAATTTTCTGAATGGCAGGCAGTGCTTCCTTTCCGTATCTGTCTACCAACTCATCCGTAGCCACCATTCTTGTGTGTAGTACCCTGTCTTTCAAAGCTTCGATTAATCTTGCCATGCTTGCCTGAGACCAATCAATGACTTCTTTTTCCTGTCCATTATAGGTGATTTTCCAAATTCTTCCGCTGTTTCGGTCCCTTTCAGGATGATCCAGTGGCACCTCATAATGGCCGATGATGCTGTTGTAAAAATCAGCGATGTAAAGTGCTCCATCAGGACCTACCTTAATATCCACCGGCCTGAACCAGGGGTCCTTGCTGACCAAAAAATCAGCTTGTCTGGTAGCTTTTGGACTGGATCCGTTAAAACTTATGGTACTTCGACTGATCCTGCAGGTGACCACATCACCGGAATAAAAGCTGTTTTGATAAGCTTCCGGAAATTGATTGTCCGTGTAATAAACAAGACCTGACAAGGCGGTGGAATTGAGTCCGTAGTCCATCATGGTGGGGGCAAATCCCAGGTTAGGTTCCTTTTTGCCCCATTGGGTATAATTTCCATCCTTGATCAGCTGATAAATAGGCAGGGTATGGCAATCTGCAGAATAGTGGTAGCCCAATTCGTCCAGGTCAGACCCGAAGGGATTGATTCTTCCATCGCTGGATTTTTCTACCCGGTTTCCATCTGCTGTAAACCGGAAGGTATTACCCGATACCATTCGGATGGAATCTCCATCATTACCGGCAATAGTGGAAACATTGCTGAACCCATGAGAGGCATGTATCCAACCATCCAGGCCCCTGAAAAGGTTATTGACCATGCCATGGGTATCTTTGGTTTCGAAAGGCCCCAGCAGGACCTCCCTTTTATCAGCACGGTCATCCCCATCCAAATCATAAAACCGGTAAATGTTGGGAATGCTGAATCCTATTGCCCCTCCTTTTATAGGTTGGATACCAATGGGAATATTCAGGTCATCAGCAAAATGAGTGATCTTATCCGCCTTCCCATCACCATTGCTGTCTTCCAAAATACTAATCCGGTCGCTTCCTTCTCCTTCTCCAGCTTTAATGGGATATTCCGATGACTGACTTACCCAAAGCCTGCCTTTTTCATCAAATGCCATATTGATGGGTTTACTGATATCAGGCTCAGATGCAAATAGGGTAACTTCAAAGCCAGGGGGAAGGATGAAATCAGCCTTCTCCTCCTCAGGACTTTGGAATTTTGTGGTTCTGACATGCTCGGCATATATGGGATCAGGACTTTCTTCTACGTAGGTAGAGACCTGTTCCCGGGGAAGTTCCACAGTTGAAGGGGCTGGTTTGGGTTGCTGGCAGGCATGTAGTACCAACAGCAATCCTATTAAAGGTAATTTTTGGGTTTTCATTTCGCAATGCTGAGAAAAAGGTAATAATCCTTTCAACATAAGCTTTATTCCTCAAACATACAACAAACCGGGATTTCCTTTTTATTAATGGTAAAGAAAAATGAACTTTTTCCTGTTTTAATTGTCGCTAACTCCTGTCTTTTGTTGTTTTTAAAAGGCCTAATCCTGAACTAAAAAATACAAAGCCCAATACGAAGAGGACCAAAATGGTTTTCCAGTCAGCATCTTCAGGTACTAAAAAAAGGTAGGACCCGTAAACCAATGCGCCTAATCCGAGTATGGTCAATAAGGGTCCAAATATGCGTTTAAAATTCATAACAATTTTTTAAAACTTAATTCTCAAAAATACTGCCAATGTTCCCGATATCCCAAAGTCAACCAGGTAGAAAGGCGAAAACCTTTTTGCTTACAAATTAAAATGACATACAATACAACAGTGCAACTTGCGTCTGAATCCGCATCGGCACCCACTAAAAATCAGTATCCGGTTCTTCCAGATTTAACCTTTGGACCCAGATATTCCGGAATAAGACTTCATGTCCCTCTGCCTGAAGTTTTATTCCACCAGGGCGGTTGGTAATGCCTTTTCCACCATCCCTGCCTCCGTCCAGACCGGAATTGGCTCCTCCCCATACTTGCGAGATAGATTCGTTTTCGTGGATTTTTTCTCCATTGAAGTAAATGGTGGTCATGGCCTTTTCAGATAGGTTTCCGCTATCATCAAATCGGGCGGACCGAAAGCGAATATCGTAAGCATTCCATTTTCCGACACCGTTATAAACCCTGTAGGGGGCTGCTTTTTCATTGATAATGGCGGCCATTCCGTGGTCTGTACTGTCACCATCCAGGATCTGAATTTCATAACGGTTTTGCAGGTATACGCCACTATTTCCCCCTTCCTCTTTGATCAAGAACTCCACATGAAGCCTGAAATCAGTGAATTTCTGCTTGGAAACGATATCTGCCGCTCCATATTTTCCTCCTGCACCGGCAGGGTCATTGGAGCTGACAGCTGTACCTTTCTCTACCGGGTCGGGTACAATTTCCCATTTGATGGGGAGTTCTGCAGCCAACCTGGGGCCTTCCCAATAGGTCCAGTTTTTATGAAGGGACCGTTTTTTACCGTTAAAGAGCTGGTCTGCATCTTTTGGGGCTTCCGCACCCACACCGACTTGGGCCCATGAAGGCAAGTTGATTAATACACCCAACAAAAGCAGGGTCAGAGATTTGATCATATAAGTCATCGTAGCTTTTTGAATAATTCTATGGGAAAAATAGGAATGCATAAATTATTGATGCACATCCCTTAACAAGTCATTGATTGTTTTAACAGGATTAAAGGTAATTAGAGGTACTTCCACAAATATGGAATTCCAATTGGCCATAGAACCATTCCAAAGCCCCGGTAATTCCTGGGCTTTTAAGTCCCTTCCACTTTTTGATTTTTGTGTAATAAATCCGGTTTTTGGATCCCTGAAATCCATCAGATTAAATGCATTTCCCTTATAGTCTTTAATGCCACAGACCAAATCGGTAGGGTTAAAGTGGGTAGAGGATTTGAAAATTTTCTCCTGTGAGGCATTGTTGAGGTCAAGCTGCGCGGTTTCAGCAATTTGCAGGGAAAAGGATCCGTCTGCTTCTTTTACCCAAAAAGGACCTCCACCTGGCTCTCCCGTATTTTCTACCATTCCACAAACCCTGATAGGTCGATTGAGTTTTTTTCTCAAATGCGCTGCTCTTTCCTGCAGTGTTTTTGAAGGGAAGGAGGGGGAGAGTTTGCCGCCAATTACTCCGGTGAATACTTTGGAAGCCCTTTCAACGGTAACTTCATCTACGGCCAAATCCAGGTCTTTGAGTGCATTAAAGGCCTTTTCCTGTGCATGCAAGAGTATGCCTCCGATCGCTTTTTTATAGGTAGTGGTGGTGTCTTTTAGCCGGTCTGGAACAACATTGTCAATATTCTTGATAAAAACCAAATCAGCATCTATGTCATTGAGGTTTTCCAATAAGGCACCATGGCCGGCAGGTCTGAAGAGGATCGAACCATCTTCTTCCATAAAAGGCTTGTTCTCCAAATCCACGGCAATGGTGTCCGTAGACTTCTTTTGTTGGGAAAAGCTGATGTGAAAATGGACACCAAATTTACTTTCCATTGCGGACTTTACTGTCGCTACTTTTTCCTCAAATTTCTTTTGGTGCTCGGGAGAAACAGTGAAGTGAAGTCTTACCGTTTTGCCTTTACCTATACCATATTGTGCTCCTTCCACAAAATGTTCTTCTACTGGTGTCCGGCTTCCATCTGGATAGTTGTGAAATTTTAATAAACCTTTGGGTAAATTACCATAACCCAAACCCTTGTCCTCCAACAGATGTGCAATGATGGTGGAATATTCTTTGTTTTCCAGGGTTTCTTTCAGGCTGCTGCCGGCGCTCTTCAGGCTTTGATCCAAATCCTCATAAAAGGCAAATGATTTGATTTCCGAGATGAATTTTTTAACAAAATCATCCTTATCCAGGGATGTATCATTTTTTTCCAGAAAGGAAAAAAGGTTTTTAAACATTCTGCTGGCCGCCCCGCTGGCCGGGACAAATTTAACAATTACCATCTCACCGGATTTGGCCTGGTAATCATCCAGGGCTTTTTGCAGGCTTGTCTCATTTAGTTCGATTATGCCATCACCTATTTGAGCAGCTTTTTGGATGTCCAGAAAAGGGAATCCGGATTCAAAGTTGTTGATTTGCTCTTCCACTACTTCCAGAGGCATGCCTTGTTTCTCGATTTGTTGCTTTTGATCTTTGGTTAACATGGATTGAAAAATGAATTAAAGGTTTTAAAGACTTTCCAATATAGCAAATCCATTCGTCAAAGGCCCAATATATTGAGGATAAAATCTGGCAGGGCAATTAATTTGGTACTTAATAAACCTCTATTTTGGGCATTTATACCAGCTTAATTCAGATATGAACAATTAAAGATAAACATTTTAACTGCATTTGGCTTTGAATAGCTATAGGATCTAATTTTCTGACCTGCATGGGCAGGCTAAAAAAACCTGAGGCTGTCGTGATAGCTGTGAAAAATGACAGCATGACTGAGAGGAAAGTGAAAAGATTATCGGAAATAATACCAGGAGAAGGAGTTAAGATTCTCATATGAGTACCATGAAAAAACCAAAACCCCAAAAGGCCTGCCTGGTTTGTGGCCGGCCTTTTACCTGGCGAAAAAAGTGGAAAAAAGACTGGGAACAGGTGAAATATTGCTCCAAAAAGTGTCAATCATTGCGGCCAAAGCCCCAGGATAGTCCAGCATGAACATCTGCCCGGTTACTGTTGGCAATTAAGCCTGTAACCAAGGAATGGCTACCCACAAAAAAGCCACCATATTGCAAACCAAACCCTCCAGTCAGGCCAGCAACCTGATGTTGCATCCAGGGAGAATATATTTCCAGTTTGCCCAATATCAATCTTGGGGTCAATACAAGCAGATCAGGACCGCTTAATTGCTGGTTTCCATTTTCATTTGCCATTCTTTTTTGCGCATAAAGAGATACCTGAAATTGTTTTACAGGGCTAAATTCTACATAAGCTGCCAGAAGTTGGGGTAAGTTGATCTTGGTAAGAGAGCTCTCCCTGTCAATGGTAAAATACCCGCTGTCAATCAATTGCTGTTCAATGTCAGCCACATCTCCCTCTAAATTATCAATTCTAAAGAATTCATTCTGGGGAATGTTCATGGAATAATTGCGTGTTATTTGATCCTGTGGGGCTGTCATGCTTCCGAGGTTTTTTAGGGATAGCCCCGTATTGAGAAAAGTTCTCCCAAACGTTCTTAACTGGTAATTTACCCCCAGGTCCATGGCAAAACCGTTTGGCGAAAGGCCCTGCCACAGGTTTTGATCAAAGGCATTGCCATTGTTGCTGTCCCACCTTTCGTCATAAGACAAATTTAGGGCTCCAGTGGCATTCGTCAGACTGATTTGGTCGGATTCACTCACCAGAGTGGCCTGGATTTCATCCAATCCCAAATTGGCGTAGGTGCCGGGAAACAGGGCTTTAAAATGACCCCCAATTGATAAAGCATGTAAATCATTGTCTATCAGGCTGGTTCCAACCATTAATCCCAACTCCATCCACCCTATGGTATTGAGGCGTTGGTTATAAGGTATATTCAGTACGGTTTGGCTGTTGTTTCCCGAGATACTCTCTGTCACTATTGCATCGCCCAGATCGGGGTTGAAATCAATGATATCTGCCTTACCTTTTAACTGAGATGTGAAACCAAAGGACCACTTGTCTATCCGAAGGCCAACAGACGGACCCATAATTGAAAAATCTGTTCTTAGGTTAACTGGTTCTGAGATATTTTGAAAGATGGTTTCCCATTGGTCGGGATCATCCAAAATATCCTGATAGGATAGAACGTTGTTGCTTAAAGACGCATCAGCAGAGAAAAAAGTCACTTCAACTTTCTTTGAAAGGCTGTTTAATTCCGCCGGATTCATCAACGCATTGACCATACCCTTGCGCTGGCTGTTTTGAATTCCATAAAATCCTTGTTGGCCCAGCACAGGTAGCGTTGTGATAAATAAAAAGTAAATGAGCGCTGCTTTTTTCATGTTTTACTGCTGATTGAAAGCTTTTACAGATGTCAAAAATTTCCCAAAATTAATTATTTTAAGGGAATTAATGATAAGGTTTGATGAAAAAATAGCGTAATTTGATCTCACTTGAACTTGCTTTTGGTTTTGAATGACTTTTGCTAAAATGTTGAATAAAATACAATGGCTTGCTGCAGTTTGCTTTTTAAGTAGCTTCGTTTCCATGCAAGCTTATTCGCAATCCTCTGGTTCCCTGTTTTTGTCTACCGGAATACAAGATTTTACGAGCAGGGATCAGGGTTTTTCGCCCCAGAAATACTCCGGTATTCGAAGCATGAGCACCGCCATCTTTCAGCTACACAAACCACAAAAAACCGAGTTATTTCAATTTGATTTTGCCTATGGACCTTTGGAAAACAGGATAGGCAATTCTATGAATGCAATGACCATTGGATTTTTGACCTATACCTATTACCATAAAAGAAAAACTGGGGAGAAAAACCTCCATTGGGGATGGTCCAACCAGAATCTTTTCAACATCAGAAGTCACAATGGTTTTTCAAATTATAGCCTGCGATACGATTACTTTACATCCTTAGGTCCATCAGTACGGTACATCATGCCTCTCCAATGGAAGGGGCAGCATTTCGAATGGCATACCTTGTCCCACCTGCAGGTTGTGGGGTTTCAAGTCAAATCCGGGTATATTGGTGCCAACCCCGATGGTTATTCCGGGGAAAATACTACCATTGGTAATTTTTTTGAGAGCATGGAGCCTTTTATTATTGGGAAAGACTGGAACTTTGGGTTGACTTCGTCTTTTTATTGGGAACTTCCTTCGGAAAATAAGCTTGGCGTAAACTACAGGTTGGATGTTTCAGGCCTGCAAGGGAGCCAGCCTGTAGCAAGCTTTGGGAATGCTTTGTTGTTGGTTTTAAAGGTTAAATTATGGTAAAGCGAATCAGGTTGTTTTTTCTTTTTCTTATTGTTTTTTCCTCCTGTGAGCAATGGGTCATGCCCCAAGATCCTGGGTCGGGGGCTGTGGAGGTGTTTGACCAATTGTGGGAGGATGTGTATGCAAGGTATTCATTCTTTGATCATAAAAATCTGGACTGGGAGCAGATCCGGGAGGAGTACAGGCCGGAAGTCAATGCGGAAATGGGCCAGCTAGAGCTGTATGAACTTTTAGCTGACATGTTGTTTGAACTCAGGGATGGGCATGTCAACCTGAGTACTGGGTTTAACCGAAGCAGGAACTGGGAATGGTATCAGGAATTTCCGGTCAACTATGATGAAAATCTGATAGAGGAGTCCTATCTGGGAAAGGATTACTGGATAAGTGGTCCATTACAGCACCAAATGCTGGATGATATTTTATATGTCAATTACCGGTCTTTTGCCCAAAGTATTTCCGAATCCAATCTCCAGATTGTGGTGGAAAGAGCCAGAAGAAGCCGGGGGGTGATCATTGATGTAAGAAATAACGGAGGGGGTAATTTAAGCAATGCATCCCTTTTGGCTTCGGCTTTTGCAGAAGAAGAAATGGTGTACGCCAGACAGAGGATTAAATCGGGACCTGGAACAGGTGATTTTGGCTCCTGGGAAGACATGAAAATCAGCCCCCGGGAAGATGGGACCTATCTTGGACCGGTGGTGGTATTGACAAACCGCAGGTCTTACAGTGCCACCACTTTTTTTGCACAGATGATGAAGGTGCTTCCCAATGCCATTACACTGGGAGACCAAACCGGAGGGGGAGGAGGCACCCCTGTCTTCGGAGAATTGACCAATGGCTGGACCTATCGGTTTTCAGCTACCCAAACCATTGATCTTGAGGATAGACAATTGGAGGACGGAGTCCTGGCAGACCTAAGGGTTGACCTATCTGAATTGGCCGTGAGCAGAGGGGAAGATAATCTGATAGCTACGGCTATTGCCGTAATTCGCAGCAATAATTGAAATTTTGCCCCTTATTCAAACTGGAAAAAATTACAAGTTTGCTTATCTTGTACCACTTATAAATCAGTATTGGGTTTTCGAGATTGTTGGTATTTGATTCAAATGATTTGGAAACCTTATTTTTATTTTAAAAATAAACAGAAAAAGGATGTTTGCGAATCAAGTTGACCTGTCACTTTTTAATGAACATTTAGAGGATAAAACGCTGCAGGCTTATTTTAACCGGGTAGGTTATTCCGGAGAAAAGGAGGCTACCTATTCCACGCTGGAACTGCTGCATTACCTGCATCCTCAGGCAATTCCCTTTGAAAATCTCAACCCGTTTTTGGGTATTCCAGTGCAGTTACAATTGTCTGATCTGATAAAGAAAATGGTTTTGGAAGGAAGGGGAGGCTATTGTTTTGAACAGAATATTTTGTTTGGCCATGTATTGAAAACCATGGGGTTTTTGGTAAGAGGGCTTTCTGCCAGGGTTTTCTGGGAAGTGCCGGAAGGAGAGGTGAAACCCAGGGATCACATGTTGTTGCTGGTGCAGGTAGGTGGCAGGAAATATATTGCGGATGTGGGTTTTGGCGGATCATCATTTACAGCTCCTTTGTCCTTGGATCAGATGGAGGAACAGCTCACTCCCCACGAAAAATACAGGATCAATAAAGTAGATGATTTTTTCTATTTGGAAATAATGATCCGGGAGGAATGGAGGCTACTTTACCGTTTCAGCCTGGAACCACAATTACTCCCGGATTATGAGGTGGTCAATTGGTATCTTGGCCATCATCCCGCATCCATGTTTGTTACTTCATTAATGGCAGCTCGCTGCATGCCATGGGGGAGATATGCTTTGTTTAACAATCAATTCACCACTCATCGTAAAAATGAAGCAAGTATAAAGCAAACCTTAACGGACATCAGGGAGTATAAAGCACTGTTGGAGGAAGTTTTTCTGATCCAGCTGCCGGACCATGAAGGGATGATGGAAAAGTTAAAAAAAGTTGTAACCGAAGCCTGATCCATTTTTCCGGTCTTTTTGAAGGAGTTTACTATTTATGAAAAATTATTTAAGGGTTTCGTTCCTTTTGCTTTTGGTACTTTGTTCGGTAATGGAAGCTAATTCCCAGGGATTCGTTAAACGTTATCTCAACTCCATTGTCAACGATACCAGCGATATTTCCAAGCCGCAATTCCTGATGTACCCTACCCTGGCCTATTCCCCCGAAACCAGTTGGGAGATAGGCTTCAGCACCCTGTATGTATACTACGCTGAAAGAGACACAGTCAACAGGTTGAGTGAGATCAATGGCTTTACGTTTTTTACCCTTGAAAATCAGTATGGTTTATGGTTTGATCATGCCAACTATTCTCCAGGTGACCGTTGGTTTTTTTTAGGTCGTATCAGGCTGCAAAGTTTTCCTCTCTTGTATTACGGAATCGGAAATAGCAGTTCGGCCGATTACCTGGCAAGAGTTGATGCCAACCAGATTTTGATCAAGGAAAGGGTATTGAGAAAAATCAAAGGCAACTTGTTTTTTGGATTGGAAATGGATTGGCAAAAACTTAGCCAGGTGAAATTTTTGCCCGCGGAGTCAAACCCTTCATATGAGCTGCCATTTGGGTATCAGGGAAGTTCAAACCTGGGACTTGGGCTAGGTTTGGTTTATGATGACCGTCACAATGTCTTGAACGTGAGGGATGGTTTGTTTTCGGAATTGGCATTGATGCGGTACAATCCCTTCTGGAGCAGTTCATTTAACTTCACCACTTTGCTTTCCGATACCCGGTATTACCAGCCGGTTGGGGAGAATAATGTATTGGCGGCGCAATTGTTTGGCCAATTCAATTCGGGGGAGGTTCCTTTTAATCAATTGTCCCTTATGGGTGGGGAGAGTTTAATGCGGGGCTATTATACCGGTAGGTATAGGGACCAAAACCAATTGGCGGGACAAATTGAGATGCGGTTCTTACCCTTCCCGCTTGGCTTTACCGATAGACTGGGTGGGGCAGTCTTTGCCGGAGCAGGACAGGTATTTCCCAGCTTGGCAGCTTTTGATTGGAATAAAATGGTATGGTCTGCCGGAGGCGGGCTTCGTTTTTTGATTTTTCCTAAAAAAGATATTTATACCCGGTTAGATGTGGCTTTTACTCAGGAAGGCACTGGTTTTTACTTCTTTATCGGAGAAGCGTTTTAAAAATAATTTAAAAAAAATTGCAGTGCGCAAAGGAACTGCTTTCAGGATTGTTTCAAATCAATTTTGACTAATCATGTGATAGTCAAGCTTGTAATCTATCCGAGGATTGCTCATCCTGCTTTTTTTTTTGATATCTTCCGGCATTTGTCCCACCTTCCAGTTTGCGGGTTTTCGGTATTTGCCTTCTTTTTTGAAATCTTCGAAAGTTTCAGGGTCATCTTTAGCATCTCTGATGGCCTTAATAGTGTAGAGAAGTCCCAAGCTGATGCCTAATGCCACAAACAAAAAGGTGTAAGTTTCCATGATCTGTTAATTTTAAAAAAAAAGGCTTTTACCAATAGATTTAGTTTAACTTAATTGCTTCTTTCAATCAGAAGAAATATATTATAATTCAAAATTAATAAAACTTTATTACATATTTAAGTAAAAATAACTTGTTTTTTAGATAAAATTTTTGTAAATATAAAATAGTATTTTGTTGTATTATTTTTGTATTTCGTGATCACCAGCAAGAAAGATGCGCTTCATCAGACATATAGGTTGAAAAATCCTTTTTTATTGATTTTTTTTCATCTGGAAATTCCACTTTAAATATTTGGCTGTAGGGAGTAATATGTATAGATTTATTTTATCGAATGTTGTTAAAACAATTTTATGCCAATTTCTCGTTTGATTCTCATTGTTTTTTGTTGCTCATTTTTTTCATTTCCAATTTGGGCAACAGACATACATGAGTCATTAGCCGGGGATGATACTGCTTCCGGAAGCATAGGTGAGCCACTGAGATCCATGGCAGGAGCCCAACAGTATATTAGGAAATTTGATGCTCAGGTTGAGCGCCTTTCAAGCCCTTAAAACCCGTTAAAGAAAGGAGAAGATGGTTAAATCAGTGCAGAACTGACGGAAGGGATGGCCCGGGATGTCCGTTTTACCGTATTTAACTGGAAACCTGAAACATCCATTTGTTGGGTTTTATAAGTGGGTTTTAATTTTATCTATTAATTTTATGCAATCAAACAATAAACCTGTAAACAATGAATAAGGAAAGAAAGAGCCTGCTATCTCGCAGAAAATTTATGGGAACCGGTCTGCTTGGTGCAGCAGGAATGGGAGTGTTGCCACATGTCAGCGTAGGTAAGGCAGGACAAAATGAAATAATTAGGGATGAAACTTTTCGTTTGGGCTTTATTGGGCTTGGGAGACAGGGCAATGGGTTGTTAAACAGTTTTATATCCCTTCCCAATGTGGATGTAGTAGCAGGATGTGATGTATATGCAGCCAAAAGGCAGCGGTTTCTGAATAAAACTCAAGCCTATTACAAGGAAAACAAGCGGGAAATAAAAGTGGAGGTTTATGAAAATTACCATGACCTATTGTCCAGAAAAGATGTAGACGCTTTGGTCATAGCCACACCTGATCACTGGCATGCCTTGATGGCCATTGATGCCTGCAAAGCAGGAAAGGATATTTACCTGGAAAAACCACTCACTTTTACCATTAAGGAAGGGCAGGAATTGGTCAAGGCTGTTCGGGAAAATAACATCGTTTTGGCAACGGGGAGCATGCAAAGGTCCTACGCTAATTTTCAGCAGGCTGTCCGGATGGTTCAAAAAGGAAGAATTGGCCAGATAAGCAAGGTTTATGCCTGTGTTGGAGGGCCTCCCAAGCCCTTTGATTTGCCAAAAGAGGAGGTTCCGGAAGGGCTGAACTGGGATCTTTGGTTGGGACCTTTGAATGCTTCCATTCATTTTAATAATGAACTCAATCCTCCGATTTCCCTGAATCCTCCCGAAAATGAAAAAATCTGGGGAGGATGGCGTTGGTACAAAGAAACCGGGGGTGGACTGACCACAGATTGGGGAGCCCATATGTTTGACATTGCTCAATGGGCTATAGGAATGGACAGAAGCGGGCCAATTGAAATTATTCCTGCGGGATACCAGGATACAGAATACCTGACTTTTAAATATGCCAATGGGGTGACCGTCACCGAACAGCCTTTTGATGACAAGGAAAGCAGGGGCTGCAAGTTTTTTGGAAAAGACGGTTGGATAGAAGTTTCCCGCTCTCACTATGAAGCATCAGATCCTTCTCTATATCAGGTTCTGGATGAGGGAGAAAGCCTGCAGGGCGGCGGCGGCAGGGCCCACCACATCGATTTTATGGAATCTGTCAAAAGGAGAAAAGATCCCATTGCCCCGGTGGAGATCGGTCATAGCACCTGTGTTACCTGTAACCTGGGAAATATTGCCTATGAACTGGGCAGGCCATTAAAGTGGAATCCGGCGAAGGAACAGTTTGTGAATGATCCGGAGGCAGAAAAACACCTTCACAGGGCTTACAGGCCAGGTTATCGCCTTTAATTTAATCATTAAGCGGGATTTAAATGTCCCGCTTTTTTTTCAGGCTGAGAATTGCAGCTATTTGGCAATTGTTAAAAAAAAAATCAATTCCATCATTTATCCATTTCCACCACTTTGTTTCCTCCAATATATATTTCGTTGATTTCCCGGGTGTTCCGGATATCTTCAAGAGGATTGGCATCCAAAATGATAAAATCAGCAAAATGGCCCGCTGACAAAGTTCCCAAACCTTCCAATTCCAGATATTCGGCTACATTTTTGGTGGCAGCAACAAGGATTTCCATGGGAGACATGCCCGCATCGGCCATCATTTCCATTTCCAGGTGTTCAAAGTATCCCATAAATCGGGTGGGTACACCGCTGTCTGTTCCAAACACAATGGGCACACCGGCGTCGCTCAATGTTTTCAGGTTGGCATAGGCTGTCGGCAATTGTTTTTTATAGGTCTGTCCATTGCTGTTAGCCGCTACACTCGCCTGCCTTTCCGGATCCAGAAGGGGTTGAATGGTTTCCATAAGATAAACTTTTTGAAAAAAGGGATCCGAAAAAAAGGCAGCCGTATCTTCATAGACATAAGTGGAGAGTTCGCGTGTAAGGGTGGGGCAGTACCCGATATTTTTTTCCCTGATCAACTGGATGAAGGAATCGTCCACGGGTAAGTCCCTTACACTGTGTGCCAGCAGATCCGATCCGGCTTCCAATAACTTTCTGCTGTCTTCCAGATAATAGGAATGGGTGGCGATTTTGTATCCAAGTTCATGGGACCTGCCGATCACCGCCCGGTACACTTCTTCAGACATTTTTGTGGCATTACCCAGATTGTCATCCACCCGAATCTTCATGAAATCTACCCCCATTTCGTGATTTTCTTCAATCATTTTTTCGGCTTCGGCCGGCGTATCTCCCGTGATGACTGCGCCTGCGATAAATAACCTTGACCTATTCTGGGGGTTTTTATCATTGAGGTGTCGGAAAGAAACCGCCTCTTCCTGATCCCCGCCGAGGCTGACGACAGTTGTGATGCCGTAGGTTGCATATATGGATAAATTTTCAGCAAGGTTTTCAGCGGAATAATGGCCTCCAGATATACCCTTTACATCCCCCACATGACCATGGCCATTGATCAGTCCAGGGATAATGGTTTTGCCCGTAAGATCAATCACATGGGAATGCTCAGGAATTTCTACTTCTTCCCTGGACCCGATGGCTATAATTTGATCCTCCTGAACCAAAAGAATCCCATCTTCGATTGGGGTAGCACCGCTGCCATCGATGATCTTGGCACCTGAAAAGGCAGTGAAGGCGGCTTCCTCCTGTATATCATTTTTGCAGGCAAGGAGGCATAAAAGTGAAAGGCCGATTAAGGGATAAATTTTCATGATTAAAAGTTAGTCAATTTTTTGGACTTATCCATTGGGTGTAATGCTGGCCAAATTATCTGCCTGATAAACTTTAAGGAGTATTATTGATTGTCTCCCAGATGGTGTCTAAAAACCGGAAAGCGATAAGGCTTTGTTCAGGGTTTTCTCCCATGCGGACCAAAACCAGGTTTTGGGAAGGCACAACACACACATATTGACCATCCCTGCCCATTCCACAAACCATGTCAGTTGGACCATTGGGGATAAAACTTCCCAGAAAAGGAGATTGAATCCCGGGGACCATAAAACTATCCATCCCGTTGAGCCACCAAAGGTAGCCGTAGCTTTCATTCAGTTCCTGAGACGGTGCCAGCATGGCTTGAAGGTAGGCCTTATCGCTGATGATTTCCTCGCTTCCCCACATTCCCTTTGCCAGTATCATCAGGCCAAACCGGGCCATGGAGCGTGCATCGCTGAAAAAGACCTTGTTATACCCTATTTCCTGCCAAAAACCAGTCATGCCTATTTTAGCACCTATTTTTTGTTGAAAATACTCCGATAAACCCAATCCGGTAGCCTGTTCAAGGATGGGGTCCAACAGGGTATACGGAGCATTGTGGTAAGCCCACCTTTGCCCGGGATCTGTCAGGTACTGCAGGTTTTCAGGAGCATAATCATCGGAGTTGCTTATACCGTCATCCAGTCCGGTGGTCATACTCAGGTGGTGGCGGACCTGGATGAGGTTTTCTTTTTCCGCCGGCAGGCTGCTCCATCCAGGCCCAAGGATTTCGCTGGTGGACTGATCCAGGGATAGTTTTCCGTCCGCTTGTGCTATGCCCGCCAAAGTAGCGGTAAGTGTTTTTCCCGCCGAAGCCCAGTACCAGGCTGAGTTTTCCTGAAAGGGCTGATTACCGGCCAGTCTATTGCCAAAGTAGTACTCCAGAGCAATCTTTCCATCCCTAAGAATGATGAAAGCCCTGGTGCCTTTTTGGGCGAGCAATTGCTCCAGCTCCTCTAACTTTTCTTCCTCCAATCCCAAACTGGTAGTTTCCCAATTTCCCGATTGGAGAGGCGGAAAATAAAGGTCAGCAGCGGGAATAGGTTCCGGTGATGGTGCCTCTTGGCAGCTACAAAAAGCAATGACTGAAAAAATGAAAAAGAATGGATAATATTTCATATCAAACTCAAATGGTTCCCATAAAAGTAAGGACTCTTTGTGGAATTGATATCATGTAACAAAGACATCAAGTCAGCTGGACAGGGAGGTGATATAAATTCCGGGTGAAAGGTAAGGCAACATTGGTTTGGTAGTGGTTGCAGGAGCAAGAGTTACCGAAGCGGACTTGTCAGTTCGCAATATTTGAGAATAGTTAAATAAGGGATAGGATTGAATCCCGATTTTAGAATTTAGATTTCAACCTCAACAATCAATCATTGTCCAATATACTGCCAGGTAATGGTTCTATTGGGCGACCAACGCCACCTGATAAATGGTAAAAAATTCAGGCTCCTGATCTAATAGGTTAACGTTTTGCCTGGCCCACAAACGGTTTTTTTCATCCACATGGGTAGGGGTGAAAAGAGGGGGGCAGTGACCAACTTTGCTATATCCTCCTTCTGTTTCTCTTACCAGAAATTTCAAGGGATTTAATTGGGAAATGATTTCCGTTCTTTCCTCCCGGGTAACTGTGCCAGGGGTAGGGAATTCTTCAAGAGAAATACCGGAGCGATAAAGCATCAGCCCTTTATTATGGATGCTGAAAAAGCCTTCCACTACCCCGGCCATTGGTTTTGGGGTATCATAATCTTTTCTTCCCCCAATTGGATATCCGGGATTGAGGATAAACTTATCAAAGGGAATGCCTTCTATGGACAAACCATTCCCCTGTTGGCTCAGGTCATAGGTATGAAACAAGGTGTCCGTTGCAAAAACAAATTGAACGGTCAATCATCCGCATTCCAGTAGGCCATCCGCTCACAGCTGCTGACTTCCAGACTGTAGAAGCCGAATTCCTCGGTGACCTTTCCCTTGATCAGGTAGATGCCGCGGCCCTTGAAGGGTGTCTTTTTCACTACCGGGGGGAAATGCACCGTATCGATCCAGTGGCCCTCGCGGTCGATAAAGGTGCCAAAATTCATCACTTCCCCCTTTACCGTCCGGGTGTATTTGACGGTGACCAGGTAACCGACCAGCTGCACCCGTCTGCCCAGAAATTGCGCCATTTCTCTGGCTGCAATGCCACGGACCTGCTGTTCCTTTACCAATAGAAAAGGGGAGTCCAGGGGGAATTCCAGGATCTCCAGCTGGTCGATGATCTCCTGCCTTATATCGGCAGCTTCCAGCACAGGTGGCTGTAGTTCCCGGAATCCGACTTGTGCAAACAGCCGCTGGCTACCGCCCGCAGGAGTCTTTTTGCGGTGCAGGATAAAATGGGCCTCCCAGAGGGTTTCCTGCTTGCTCTTGCCGGTGAAGCGGAAGCAGCCTATCCGCACCAGTATCAGCAATTGTTCCAGACTGATGTCTACCCGGGAGACAAAGTCCACCAGGCTGGTATACAGCCCTCCCTGTTGCCTTTCCTGCAGGATTTTGATCACACTTTCTTTTTGCAGGAACTTCATGTGCACAAAGCCCAGGTACACGGTTTTGCCCCGGATACAGCTGAGGTTTTCGCTTTCATTGATGTGCGGGGCCTGTATGTCGGCACCGTTCATGCGGAGTTCATGAATGTAGAATTCGGTGTGGTAAAAGCCACCGAAATTATTGATAACGCCCACCATAAATTCCAGGGGAAAATGGGCCTTGAGGTACAGGCTTTGGTAGCTTTCTACGGCAAAGGAAGCGGAATGGCCCTTGGCAAAGGAATAACCGGCAAAGCTCTCGATCTGGTGCCAGACCTCTCCCGTAACCTTTGGGTCACGGCCCTTTTCCCGGCAGTTGGCAAAGAAGCTGTCCTTTACCCGTTGGAATTCATCTTTGGAGCGGGACTTGCCGCTCATGCCCCTCCGCAACACATCGGCCTCGCTCAGGGAAAGACTGGCAAAGTAATGGGCCACCTTGATCACATCCTCCTGGTACACCATGATGCCATAGGTTTCGGGCATGATGTCGCGGAGTACGGGATGGGCCATTTCCCTTCTGGCAGGATTTACATGCCGCAGGATGTACTCCCGCATCATGCCAGAGCGGGCCACTCCGGGGCGGATGATGGAACTGGCGGCCACCAGTTCCAGGTATTCGTCAGCTTTCATTTTGGCCAGCAGCATGCGCATGGCCGGTGATTCCACATAGAAAGCACCGACGGTACGTCCCTCACGCAGGTGTTGTTTGATTTTGGGATCTTCTTTGAAAGTGGCTACCTGGCGGATATCCACTTCTTTGCCCTGATTTTGGTAGATGATTTCCAGGGTACTTTTGATATGCCCCAGGCCTCTTTGGCTGAGGATGTCAAACTTGTGCAGGCCTATGTCCTCCGCCACATGCATGTCGAAATGGGAAATGGGGAAGCCTTTGGGTGGTAGTTCCGTTGCGGTATAATAATGGATGGGTTTGTGGGCGATCAGCACTCCTCCGGCATGGATACTGAGGTGGGAGGGCATGTCCCGGATCACCTGACTGTAGTGGTAGATCAGCTTGCCATACTGATCAGGTCTATAGTTGTTGTGTTGCAGCTTGTCTCCATGGTATATCAGCGATTCGATTTCAGATTTGGGCAGACCAAAGACTTTTCCCAATTCCCGAAGGACAGAGTTGTACTGGAAGGTATTGAAGGTGGCCAGCAGGCAGACATGCTCACTTTCGGGGCGGTTGTATTTTTTAAAAATATAGCCGGTCATTTCATCCCGGTCTTTCCAGGAGAAGTCCAGGTCAAAGTCAGGGGGATTTTCCCGGTACAGGTTGATAAAACGCTCAAAATACAGGTCCAACTCGATGGGATCCACGTCCGTGATGCACAGGCTGTAGGCCACGATGCTGTTGGCTCCGCTGCCACGGCCCACATAGAAGAAGTTTTTTTTTCGGGCATAGTTGACAATGTCATAGTTGATCAGGAAGTAGGAGACAAAGCCTTTTTGCTGGATCATTTCCAGTTCTTTCAGGATGCGCTTTTCTTTGGTTTCGTCCAGGCTGCCGTAGCGCAACAGGGCACCCTTAAAAGTTTCCTGCCGCAGGTAGTCAAAGTCATCCCAGTCTGAGCCCAGGATATCACGCTTGTTTTTTACCGCCTGGAAATAGAAGGAAAACTGGCATTGTTCCAGCAGTTTTTGGGTATTGTAGATCAGGTAGCTGTGGCCCTCGCTGCGGGCCACCATGTCGGCGTAGCCGTAAAACCGATCGGATGGGTCTCCCTGTTCTGAGAGAGGTAATTTGCTCAGCAGGGTATTGCCATCCATGCAGCGAAGCAGGCGGTGGGCGTTGAAGTCGGTTTTGCCGGCAAATGTAGCCGGCTGCAAAAGGACCAGCCGGTCTTTGTGCTTTGCCCAGGGGCTGTAGGGCAGCCGCTTCAGCTGAGAGGGGTGCAGCCCGATGTACTCGTTTTCACGAAGGGAAAAAAGCACTTCTGAAAATGGGTAAATGATGAAGGCATGGTCCATGGCCGGGGCCCTGTCGGAAAAAGGTTGTTTGTGGACCAGGTGATGGGAGAGGTGGAGGTTCAGCTCATAAAAGCCTTCCTGATTTTGGGCCAGCCCGATGTACTGCTGTCTGACGCCATTGCGGAAGTCGATGCCGACTACGGGGTGGATCCCGTTTTTTTGGGCTTCCCGGATAAAGGGGAAGACCCCGGAAGTGCTGTTGATGTCGGTCAGGGCCAGGGCGTCGAGTTTGTGCTTTATGGCCTCCGCTACAAGGGCTTCCACGGAGAGGGTACCATACTTGAAACTGTAATGACTGTGGCAGTTGATGTGCATTTTGTTTATTTAATTAACATTATTAGGTTAATAATATAAACATTAAAAAAGATTTTTATGAGTGAGGAAGCTGTTTTTTTTTAAAGTGAAATGTTGAGGGTCCGGTGTGGGTTGATTAAAACTATCTGATTAATTGATATGTACACCGTGACTCAAACCAAAGTCAGGAAACAATTGATATTAAAAAATTATATACAATACATGCTTTTAACAGGTAAAAAAAATATTTTTATAAACGGTTAATATATAATTTTTGGTATTTTATATTTAAAATAACAAAATAATATTAATAATTAAATATGTTATTTTTTAATAGGTACAAAGTAACATATTTAATTCTGTATTATAGTTTAAGTTCATTATAATTAATTAAATTATTGATTATACATTGTGTTAAATATTTTTTATATTGATTGGACGAAATTAAGTCAATGCTGATCAAGCCTATTTAGCTGGGATTTATAAAAGACCAACAGCTTCGTATTCCCACTGCCCACTTTATTGTTCCAAAAAAATCAGATGACTTTCGATTGAAAGGAAGGATGCCTGTGGTATTTTCTTCGGTGTTTTCAGTTTAAGTCAGCCCTTGGGGCATTCGTTTGCATTTCAAAAATTAACATCAACCTAAACCCACAAAAATCATGAAAACAACTGTATTCAGGCGATTTGATAACTTGTTAAAAACGCTGTCTTTGGTGTTGCTACTCCAATTATTTTTTATTGGATGCTTAAGTGCCCATGTGGCAATTCCTTCGGGAATAGCTGTGAATCTGGACATTGCAGTTTCAGGCACTGTCACCGACACCAATGAGGTTCCCTTGCCGGGGGTTACCGTTACGGTTCCGGGCACCAATAGAGGAACTGTCACCAATCTGGATGGTAAATATTCCCTAACCGTCCCGGATAACGCCGAGCTGGTGTTTTCCTTTATTGGTTTTACTTCCCAGACCATACAGGTAGGCAACCAAAGTACCATCAATGTAGTATTGGAAGAAGACATGGCTTCCCTGGACGAAGTGGTCGTGGTAGGCTACGGTACCCAGAAAAAGGCCAATATGACGGGTTCTGTGGCTACGGTTGGTGCGGATGAAATCATCAAACGACCATTGACCAATGTGGCAGGACTACTGCAGGGTAAAGTAGCCGGTCTGCAGGTTTCTTCCCATTCCGGAAAACCCGGAAGTGAAAATAATTCATTACGGATCAGGGGTTTAGGTACTTTTAGCTCTGCTGGAAGTGAACCACTTGTTCTCATCAATGGTATTGCCGGTGACATGACCAATTTGGATCCCAATGATGTGGAATCGGTCTCTGTTTTGAAAGATGCAGCATCAAGTGCTATCTACGGTGCCAGGGCTGCCAATGGAGTTATCCTGATTACTACCAAGAGGGGTAGTGAAGGAGCGCTTACCATTGATATACACAGCAATGTGCAGGTGCATCAGCCTACCCGCTTACCCAGGTTACTAAGCAATTCTGCCGATTACATGATGTACTGGAATCAGGGAAGGCAAAGGGCCGGAGGCCAGGTACCCTATTTCAGCCAGGAGGAGATCGATGCGTTCAGAAATAACCCAAATGATCCCATTAATTATCCCAATTTTGATTGGATAGATCATTCTTTCAATACCGCGGTGGCAAACATGCAATCGATACGGGTAAGTGGTGGCACGGAAAAAACAAGCATTGGGTTATCATTAGGTTATTTTGATCAACCTGGTCTGACCAGTCTGTATGAATTTAAAAAATACAATGCAAGGTTAACAGTTGATTCAAAAATTAATGATTGGATAACGGTAGGTGGTGATATTCAACTGGTTAATAAAGACATACAAAGAAGTAATTGGGACAATGGAAACATTGATTACCAGATTCTGGCCATTTACGGAGCAGGTCCCAATTATACTCCTACCATGACCCTGCCCGACGGATCTACTGGTTACGTGGCAAGGTACAGTTCAAATATAGGCGAATGGACTGTTAGGAACCCGGATGCGCAGGATGCCAGTGGCATTCAAACGGATATTAATTACAATGTATTGCCTCAGTTTTATGTGGAGATCAAACCAACGGAACACCTCACCTGGTATACCAAAGGAGCCGTGTCTTATGACAACCGGGCACTGAAAAACCATGAAACCCCGGTGGACAATTATTTTTTCAAGGATGGCTCCTATGCCCACAATAATTCTACCTGGCAATTGGGCGTCAGGGAAACCTGGAATACCGGTTTATGGACCACCTTTTATTCCACTTTGAATTACCGAAGGCTTTTCAATGAAACCCACAATGTCAATATTTTGGCCGGCTACAATCAGGAATACAGTTCCAACCGGCAGCTAAGGGGTTCCAGGGTACATTTCCCTACCAATACCTTGATGGAATTGGATGCGGGAGCACCGCTGGACCAAAGCACCGGGGGATATTTGCAGGAATGGGCCATCATGTCCTTGTTTGGACGCGCCATGTACGATTATAAGGAAAAATACCTGGTAGAGGCCAATATCCGTTACGATGGAACCTCCAGGATTTCTCCGGATAACCGTTGGGGAGTATTTCCTTCTGTCTCTGCGGGATGGAGGGTCTCTCAAGAACAATTTTTGCAACTAAATTCCTGGATAGATGAGTTTAAAATCAGGGGATCCTGGGGGCAATTGGGCAACCAGAATGTTGGCTTATATCCTTTTCAGGAAGTTTTGACCACCACTTCTTATCCATTTAATACGGCTCATCCCGGGGCACTTGTAAACCGCCTGGTAGATCCCAATTTGAGATGGGAAACTACCACTATGGCTGACGTTGGGTTCGATCTTTCCTTAAAAGAGGGCTTGATCAATGTTACCTTCGATTGGTTTGATAAGGTGACGGATGATATCCTGTACAATGTGCCTATTCCGGCCAGTGTGGGACTTTCCCCGCCCACTGTGAATTATGGCAAGATGAGAAACACCGGCATCGAGCTGGAATTGGGATCCATGAAACGATTTGGGGAATTTGCCTATAATGTCAGCGTCAATTTCTCCACCTTCAGAAATGAAGTATTGCGTATCCTTTCCCCGGTTTATGGCAATTTCACCATTCAGGAGGGGCTTCCTTTTAATTCTCATTTTATGGTTGAATGGGACGGTATTTTCCAAAATGAGGAAGAAATCGCGAATAGTCCCCAGCACCAATTTAACCCCAAACCCGGCGACTTGAAATTTGTGGATCAAAATGGAGACAATATGATCAATGCTGATGACAGGGTAGTAATGGATGGGGCCTATCCCCGGTTTCACTATGGAAGCACAATCAACCTCTCCTGGAGGAATTTTGATTTAAATGCCTTTTTTCAAGGTCTGGAAGGCTACAAGCAGAGCACCCAGGGTTTGTCATGGGGCCTGGTGCCATACATACAAGGCTCGCCTCCTCCTTTGGATTTTATCGAAAACATGTGGACCGGAGAGGGATCTACCAATGAACACCCTGCCATGTATATTTCTGGCTATGCTCCTGTGACAGGTACCCGAAACTCCTATTGGTTACTGGATGCATCTTATCTGAGGTTGAAAAACCTGGCGATAGGATACAATTTGCCTGATCGTTTAAATGAAAAATTAGGGCTTAGGTTTTCCAGGGTTTACATGTCCGGTGACAATTTATTCACCATCACGGACTGGCCGGGATCAGATCCCGAAAGAGCCAATACCAACTGGTTTCAGGCTTATCCACAGATCACCAGTTATACTTTGGGCCTGAAAGTTTCTCTTTAATCATTAAACAGTTACCAAGATGAAATATTTAAAAGTATCATATATTCACCATATGCTAATAGGGTTGCTGGTCTTGTTGGCAGTATCCTGTACGGATTTTCTGGAAAGAAACCCTACAACCCAAATTTCAGGCCCTACCTTCTGGACCTCACAGAAGGATGCTGATCTGGCTCTGGCGGGAGTATATTCCCGGTTAAATACCAATACCTTTAACCATGAAGGGGTCTATTCCCTGGCCATCATGGCAGGTGATGCGAATGAAGGAGGGCAGAGCCTGGGTGCAGCCTCTACCGGAACCTTCGCTATGGGTATAATGGAAGCGGTTTCAGGAGGGCTTCTCGCCAATGTTTACAACCATTGTTATCAGGGGATAGCTACCTGTAATTATTTCCTGGAGAACATTGACAGGGTGGATATGCCTGCTGAAAGAATTACACGGTATAAAGGGGAAGTTCTCTTTTTACGTGCTTTCTTCTATTTTACCCTGGCCGATTTTTACGGAGGAGTGCCGCTTTATACTTCCACGGTATCTGCTGAAGAAGCAAAGGTGGCCCAAAGCTCCAGGGATCAGGTGATCGATCAGGTGTTGGCCGATTTAGATGTGGCCATCTCCAGCCTTCCCAATACTGATTACAGTTCCAGCGGGCATGCTGTAAGAGGCTCTGCCATGGCCCTGAAGAGCCGGGTACACCTGTTTGAATCCGATTGGGCTGCTGCTGCACAAGCGGCCTCCCAGGTGATGTCAGACGGTCAGTTTGGCCTTTATACAGAAGATTGGCAAAATATGTTTTTAACTGAAGGGCAGAGTAATAATCCGGAAATCATGTTTTCTACCAGGTATTTGAATCCTGATAATTTCAGTAATCAGGACATCCGTATTCTCTGGCATGGCATATGGAACCCAAGGGCTGAATTAAGAGATGCATTTGAATGTACCGATGGTTTGCCCATCTCCGAATCCCCATTGTATGACCCTGATAACTGGAAACAAAACAGGGATCCGCGTTTGGGTAAGACGATGCGGGATTTCAATGATCCTGCTGTCAAAGAGTCAGGTGAAGTGGTGGAATTTGCCTACAATGGGGTTTCTATGACCGGGTTAATGCCAGCCAAAGGAGGAAATGTGGAAACACTGCCGATTGATTACTCCACAAAAAGTGAACAGGATTGGGTTTTGATCCGCTATGCAGAGGTCCTATTGAATTTTGCCGAAGCCACCAATGAATTGAATGGGCCTACTCAGGCAGTTTATGATGCGGTGAATGCCATCAGAACCCGTCCGGGGGTGGAAATGCCATCTCTTCCTGAAGGCTTGTCCCAGGATGAAATGCGGGAGCGGATCCGAAACGAAAGAAGGGTGGAATTCGCCTTTGAGGGCATGCGGTACAGGGATATCAAAAGGTGGAGGTATGCCGAGGAGTACATTCCCACCCTGGTGGAACCTGGGTCTGGTATACAGCGGCAATTTGATCCATCCAAACATTATTTGTTTCCCTTTCCACAATCTGAAATCGATATCAACCCTAATCTGGTACAGAATCCGGGATATTGATTGAGATTGGAAAAAAATATAGCATGAAGGCCTCAGGTCTTCATGCTTTTTGCTTTAATTTGATATAATTGTGAATCTTAAAATATATGCAGGCCATGCAACCTTTTCATCTTGCTTTTCCGATCAGGGACATTGAAGAAACCAGGGCGTTCTACCAGGATTTGCTGGGTTGTGAAATAGGCAGAAGCACCGAAAAATGGATAGATTTTAACTTTTTCGGACACCAGCTATCCGCCCATGTCAAACCGAAAGAATTGGCTCTGGCAGAAGCCAACCAGGTGGATGGACAAAATGTGCCTGTGCGGCATTTTGGCGTGGTTTTGAAATGGGAAGACTGGCATGATCTGGCAGAAAGGTTAAAAAAGCATCAAGTCAAATTTATTATTGAACCCTATATCCGATTCAAAGGGGAAACAGGGGAGCAGGCCACCCTTTTTTTTCTGGATCCCAGTGGCAATGCCCTTGAATTTAAAGCTTTTCAGGACCCTAAGCAGATTTTTGCCAAATGAAAAGGCTTTAGTTAAATAAAAATTCATTATTTTGCCATTGCTAATTTATTCTTCATTAAATTGTTCAATATGTTTTTCCCCATAATTGCTTACGGAATATTTTATCTGGCTGTAATTGCCACCGCGATTTACTTTATTTTTACCTGGGTCAACAGGTACTTTACCCTTAAAAGAGAACAAAACGATTTGTTAAGACAAATTATTCAGAAGATGGACAAGGGTATGATTCCATGATCAAAATCAACAAAGTCCAACATATTGCTGACCCCGATGCCTTGCCGATTGAATTTCACGAAGCATGAAACCATTATTTTCCGGCTGCTGTATTTGCCTATTGCTGCTATTTTCTACTAATTGGCTTTTTGCTCAGGAAAAGGAACCCTATCTGATATTAATTTCCCTTGACGGCTACCGGTACGATTACACTGATAGGTTTAAACCGAGAAACCTGACCCAATTCATCGTCGAGGGGACTGCCGCCGATGCCATGATTCCTTCCTTTCCCACCAAGACTTTTCCCAACCATTACACCATTGCTACTGGCATGCTTCCGGAAAACCACGGTTTGGTGGACAATTCTTTCTATGAACCCGAAAAAGACCAGGTTTACAGCATGGGCAACAGAAGCATTGTAGAGGATGGATATTGGTATGGGGGTGCGCCTATCTGGATGCTGGCAGAACAAAATGGGATAAAAGCAGCCAGCTATTTCTTTGTGGGCTCCGAAGCTCCCGTAAAGGGAATCAGGCCCAGTTATTATTATACATTTGATGCAAGTGTTCCTAATCTTACCCGGATTTCCAAGGTTTTCGAGTGGCTACAGTTGCCGGATGCGGAACGGCCCAGACTGATTACCCTGTATTTTTCTGACATGGATGAAGTTGGCCACCGGTATGGCCCCGATAATGATGAAAAATTACAAGAAAGGCTGGGTCGGCTGGACCATGAATTGGGAGCCTTGTTTGAGGGGTTAAAAAGTTTTGATTTGGACATTAATATAGTCATTGTTTCAGACCATGGAATGACCAGTGTCCCGAAGGAAAACTTATTGAACCTGGACCATATTACAGAAGGTATCAATGCGAGGTTGGTAAATAACGGTGCGCTGGCACACGTATATCTGGAAAACACTGAGGAAATCGAAGAAGTGTACCATCAAATTAATGCCCTAGAGGGACCTTTTAAGGCCGTAAAGGTACAGGACCTGGAGTACTATAAAGATCCTGAAAAATTCAAAAACCGAAAAGGCGATCTCCTGATCATGCCCGAGCTGGGCTATTACCTGGCGACTACCAAGGGCATGGTGACTTACCAAAACCGTTCTGCCATGTTTGGGACGGACGTTTTTGGAGAACATGGCTACAGCCCGGAATTTCGGGATCTTAATGGAATTTTTTATGCCCATGGCCCGGCGATAAAGAAAGGCTTTACCATTCCTCCTTTTCAGAACATTCATGTTTATCCCTTACTTTGTTCGATTTTGGGTTTGACCGCACCGGAGGATATTGATGGAAATTTTGAGGTGTTGGAGCCTGTTTTGAAAGAGAAATAGGAATGATTCCTCCTTTAAATGGCTGATTTTCCCGACTTGCTTTTTCGGTGTCCTTTTCAAGAAGGGAACTTCTTGACCATATCTTATCGGTACGGAAAGTAATCAAATCAGGTTGAAGGTGTATTTCAATTTTCCCGAAAGTTATTCCTATTGTAATTCTTTCTTATATTGGATTTACAAATATAATCACAACTAAGAAATACAAGAAAGTGAAAAATTGTTCTGTAATCCTTCTTATAGTATTGTTCTCGGTATTTTTGTCTCTTGAAGCCATTGCCCAGGCACAACGGAACCTGCTGACAAGCGAGTACAGCCGTAAATTTGTTTCGGCTTCTACTGACCGGGGACAAGCCTGGGCCGGTTATCCAGCATATTCCGACCGCAAGGCATGGGACCGTTTACCTGATGATTTGAGAGTAAGGACCATTCAGGAAGGAGAAAAGTTTCTGGGATTTGACTGGCCACTGGTAAAGGCAACCATGTACCTGGAATTTACAAGGTCTGGCGATCGGACGAAGGATGCCGAAGTCAATAATGCACGTAGAAAGGCCCTTCAATCCCTTGTTCTTGCAGAACTCATGGAGGGTAAGGGCAGGTTTTTGGATGATATTATAAATGGTGTGTTTGCTTTTTGTGAACAAACCTATTGGGGTGCTTCAGCCCATTTTTACCTGTATGGCTTTGATGGGACAATTGCGAAACCAACAACAGTTTTGCCTGATATTGATGACCCCATTATTGATTTGGTAGTAGGGGATGTGGCTTCGGATCTTGCCTGGACCTTCCATTTTTTTAAAGAAGCATTTGACGAAGTCAGTCCTGTCATTTCCAAGCGGCTAAAAAGTGAAATAACCAAAAAAGTTTTGGAACCTTTTTATGAGCGTTACGACTTTTGGTGGATCACAGGCTGGGGGGAAGGAAGGGTGAACAATTGGACCCCTTGGGTCAATTACAACATTTTAACCTGTATTTTACTGGTAGAGGAGGATCCCATCAAGCAGAATGACGGCATTTACAAAACCATGGAGTCGGTGGATTTATTTATCAATTCCTATCCTGATGATGGTTCTTGTAGCGAGGGACCGGGATATTGGGCGCATGCAGGAGGGAAAATGTTTGATTATCTGGATTTATTGCATAAGAATACCGATGGTGCCATTGATTTATTTGATCGTGAGCTGATTAAGAATATGGGAAGGTACATTTACAGGGCTTACATCAGCAATGGAGAACATTATATCAATTTTGCGGATTCCCCTTTTAGGATCAGGCACAATCCAGGAAGAATTTACCGGTATGGACAGCGCATAAACGATGAAACCATGGTTGGGTTCGGAGTTTTTTTAATGGATCAGTCTGAATTTAAAATTTCTGCTATTAGCGGAAAATTGGGAGAAGCTCTTGAAAACCTGTTTAATGTGGAAGGTTGGCAATCTTTACAGGGAAAAGAACCACTGATTGCGGAATATTATTTTATTGACCTGGATGCGGTCATTGCCCGTGACGAAGAGGGAACCGACAAGGGCTTTTATTTTGCTGCAAAAGGAGGCAGTAACGGAGAACAGCACAATCACAATGATGTGGGCTCATTTATGCTATATTATAATGGGAATCCTGTATTTATGGATGTTGGAGTAGGGACCTATACCAGGGAGACTTTTGGTCCTGAGCGGTATTCCATTTGGACCATGCAGTCCAATTACCATAACCTTCCGGTTATCAACGGTTTGGGCCAAAGGCCGGGTGGGGGGTATAAAGCTTCCGATTCTTCCTACAATCCGTCAAAAGGTAAGGTGACGTATTCGACAAACATAGCTGGGGCCTATCCTGATGATGCCAAGGTAAAATCATGGGAACGTACATATACTTTGGATCGAAAAAAAAGATTTCTGATCGAAGACAGTTTTGAGCTGTTGGAGAACACCGGGGAGACAGCTTTTCATTTTATGACCGGATTACCCGGTAAAGTGGTCAGAGCGGGTCTGGTTGAACTGGTAGGAAATGGTTTTACCATCCAAGTCCGCTATGACCAGGAAAATCTGTACGCCAAAATTGAGCCGATAAGGATTGCAGATAACCGGTTAAAACAAAATCATGGTGATGAAATTTACAGGTTGGTTTTTAATTGGAAATCCAACAACAAGGCAGGTGATCATACTTTTGAAATTGGCCTTAAACCCTAAAATCATGCCAGTGGAATCTATCTGGAATTGGTGGAGGAGCTGGAGCAAAAATACCCTGAATGGACAGCCGGTGCCAGTGTATTGCTCTGGGAAGAAGTGGAAAGCCTCGGAAAATGAGAAAAAATCATAGGAGTCAGCGGTGCCTAAGCCTCATTCTCCAAATAACCTGATTTTGCATTTTTATAATTTGTTTTTTTAACGGTCATAACTTGTCCCGCACTGTAGGTCGGGATGGAATCTCACCACGATAATCATCTTTTTGTGTGACGATTTCTTCATGCTTGATTTCATGTAATTATTTTCATTCACGAGAAAAACGGGGCAGATACTGCAATCCCTATTTCAAAATCCGGGTTGAACTATAAAACGATCATTTAGAATATCGAGATCAAGAAAAAACAACAAAAATTCTTGTATCGAAAGAAAAAATACTTATTTTTAATAAAAATTTGATTTGATGGAGGCACGAGACGATTTTCAGGTGGTTTATCAAGTGGATAAGGGGATTCACATTGACCTGTTTGATGAGTTGCTCAAAAAGTCAGGACTACAAAAGCAGGTATTGTCCGCTTTATTGGGTTTGGACCCAAGGACTATAGATAATTACAGAAATAAAGGCAGGAGTTTTGGTGCTTTAGAGGGAGAGCTGCTTTTGAAATTAAACGAGCTGTTTGAATTTGGAGCGGAGGTTTTTGAAAGCAGTAAGGTTTTTAGAGATTGGTTACATTCGCCTGCTTTTGCATTTGACAATAAAAAGCCATTGGATTTCTTGAAATCAAATACCGGAGTTGAACTGGTAATGCAGGCAATATTGCGCATTGCACATGGATACGTGGTCTGATAAATGGAGCTTTTCAGGATTACAAAAGCAGCATTTTCGCAAACAATTTTTACCCCTGGATTTCCGGGAAGGTGGAACAGAGCAGGTGAAGAAGTCGTATACACTTCGCGGAGCCGCTCATTGGCCTGTTTGGAAAATATGGTACACCAAAACATTGGACAAACCAAAAGTACCTTTAGAACCATGGTGATCTATGTGCCTGACCAAATTTCGGCCAGACAGGTGAATTTGTCCGACCTACCGAATGACTGGAACCAAAGCTCATTTTATAAACCTTGCCAGGAAATTGGATCCCCCTGGTTTCAGAAAAATAAATCCCTACTGCTAAAAGTTCCTTCTGCGGTTATTCCTGATGAGTCCAATTATGTGATCAATACCCTTCATCCGGAATTTTATCAGGTAAAATTGATTGATGTACTCCCTTTTTATTTTGACAATAGGCTTTGATCCTATTTGCTGGACAATTGAATTTCCGCAAATACGAGATCTTAGAGTGAAAGAAGGAAAATTCCTTAGCAAATCTTACAGGTAGGAATATTAATTGCAACAGCTTGTTATGATCAAACTCGAAAATGATAGCCATTCAACTATTCAGATTCAAAGGAAAAAAACCAGACATCTGTTTAAAATTCACGATATTCTCTATCTTTAGATCAATGAAATTGGGGACAAAGAGGGACTAAAAGTTTTGATGCCCTGAATGCTGTTTTCGTCCTGTGGGTAACAAGGAAGTCGGCAGGCTAATGGATAGTGGTGAGAAAAGTAAAGACATTTAGTGCAAGTTTCAAATCTGCCGAAAACCTCGATATTATTAATATTTAAAATATAATAGCATGAAATTTCTTCAATATGTTGTAATCTACTTTCTTTCCTTAAATTTAACCGCACAATCCAGCACCAAATCTGCTTTGCCGGGTGAACCTGGTTCAAACAAAGAAACCCAGGGGCAGAATGGGTTGAAACCAAATGCACCACTAAAAGCTTTAATCATTGACGGCCAAAACAACCATGCGGTGTGGCCAAAATCTACCATAATGATGAAGCAGTACCTGGAAGAAACCGGGCTTTTTCAGGTAGATGTTTATCGGACAAGGTTTACCTGGGGAGCAGCAAGGGAAAAGAAGTACCTTTCACTTGCTGGTGTTGGAGAGACAACAGACCTGGAAAACCCACAACATGATCCGGATTTCTCCCCAAAATTCAAGAATTATGATGTTATAGTTTCAAACTTCGGTTGGAAAGCAGCCAATTGGCCGGAGGATACACAAAAAGCATTGGAAAATTATATGTCATCCGGGGGAGGCTTTGTCTCTGTGCATGCCGCTAACAATTCTTTTCCTGACTGGCTGGAATACAACAGAATGATTGGCCTGGGTGGCTGGGGTGACCGTACCGAAAAAGATGGACCTTATGTGTATTACAACAACGAAGGTGAACTGATACGTGATTCTTCACCGGGAAAAAGTGGTGCTCATGGACCAAGTCATGTTTTTCCTATTACACTTCGTGTAAAAGATCATGCTATCACCGATGGAATGCCGGAAGTATGGTTAACAAATAAGGACGAATGCTATGCCCAATTGCGCGGACCTGCCGAAAATTTGACCATACTGGCTACTGGTAAGGATGTTTCAGGCAAAGCTCCCACCGATCGGCACGAACCCATGCTAATGGTGATTGACTACGGTAAAGGCCGGATATTTCACACGGCACTGGGACATGATGATTACTCCATGGAAAGCGTTGGTTTTATTACCTCTTTTTTAAGGGGTGTGGAATGGGCCGCAACAGGAAAGGTAACCATTCCTATCCCACAGGATTTTCCCTCTGCAGAAACATCAAGCAGCAGGGAATTTAAGCTGAAAACTGACGGTAAATAAAACCGATTGGTAGCAGCAGCTATTGCATCAAGCCTTTCTTTAGTTGTTCCATTGGCATTCGCAAGGATTGAAAACTTTATTACCATCTGGAACTAGCGGCGGAGCCCCGGGTACCAGGTTTCGGCATTGGTCCGGTAGATCTTATCCACCACTGTCTTGGGCAATTTCAATCCGTTGAAGGTACCGGTAACTTTTGGTACCTGCATTTCTTGGTCCCCGGTAAAAAATTGCCAATGCCTTAACCAAACCTGATGGGCATGTTTTGAAATTTCTTCCGGTTCCGTCAATCCCTTTGCCGTTAAGTCCGATGCTCCGACGCGCAAATCCGTTCCATAGAGGAGTCGGTCCTGGTAGGTAATGATAAAGTCGCGCACCCCTTCCCAATTGGATACGGCCTGGTGTTGCAGGTGTGAGATCCTTTCTGCCATATCCACGGCCATGTTGGGAAAGGAATCCAGTCTTTTTGCCAGTTCGTTTACATCGTATTCCAGGCTTCCCAAATGCGCCCCGACAAATCTTAGATCGGGATTATTGGCGAGCAGTTGATCCCGGACGCTAATCTGCTCCTCATACGAGGGTAAATCCGGAAACTGATACATGTGGTATCGGGGGTTTTCCCGAAAATAATCCCGATCCCCCTGAACCGTCATTTCCTCTAGCGGCAACCAGGTATTTTTGGGTTCCCCAAGATGGCCTAACAGGGTAATATCCTTTTCCACCAACAACTGCAGGATGGAATCAAACGCAGGATCGGTAATCATTACCAACTCTTCTTTTTCATTTTTCAACTCCATTCCAATATTTTTCCAGACGTTTACCGTTTTGGCCCCCCTGGAAATGGATTTTTCCAAATAGTCCAGGGTTTTA
>NZ_JABURL010000050.1 GCF_014762705.1 Cyclobacterium sp.
GAAAGGTTTTGCTATTTTTTACTTTTTGGTTTGGTATGAACTAAAAAAATTATTTCAAAGATAATAGGGTTGTTTGGGAAATAAATTATTCCTAATATTAGCCTCAAAATCCCCCAAACTAACCAACCTAACGGGCTATTTAAGAATAGGAATGACTTGATAACGTATTTCAAAAGTTTGATTTCATAAACAAAATGAAGCGAATTCTTAATTTGGTTGCTCCGGAATAATTCGGAAGGTACTGTTGATTTCCGACAGTGATGGTTAAAATTAAACATTGGAAAAAACTCCAAAATCCAATCCATTAAATTGTTGATTTACTTATGAAAAAAAGTTTACTAATTTTATTCCTGGCTCTATTTGCCTTTCAAGGCATGGCACAGGAAAGAACGGTTACGGGCACCGTGACCGATGAAGACGCTGATTCTCCCTTACCGGGTGTCAGTATTTTGATTAAAGGGACCAATACAGGTACCATCACGGATATTGATGGGCAATATAGTATTAGTGTTCCCGATGCGCAATCAGTGCTGGTATTTTCTTATTTGGGATATGCCTCGCAGGAAAGGGTTGTTGGCAACAACAGTGAGATTAATATTACCCTTTCTTCCGAATTGGAGGCACTCTCTGAAGTAGTGGTTACTGCTTTTGGATTGGAAAGGGAGAAAAAAGCCCTTACCTACACTGTACAGGATGTGAGCACAAGGGAGCTTTCTGAAGCCAGAGAGCTTAATGTGATGAACTCGCTTTCCGGTAAAGTGGCCGGTTTGTCCATTAACCGCTCAGGCAGTGGTGTTGGTGGAGGCACTCGCGTAGTATTGAGAGGCAATCGTTCCATCAGTGGAGACAGCCAGCCTTTGTATATCGTGGATGGTGTACCTGCAAATGGAATCGAAAACCTGAATCCCGATGATATAGAGAGCATCAACGTACTTAAGGGGCCAAATGCGGCCGCACTTTACGGAAGCAGGGCAAACAATGGTGCGATTGTGGTGAACACTAAAAGAGGACGCGAAGGTGGTTTTCAGGTTAGTGTGAATACATCGTATATGTTTGATCAGCCCCTGATTCTGGCCAATTTTCAAAATGTATATGGTCAGGGAAGTAACGGCAACTATGCACCGGGATCGGAATTCTCCTGGGGTCCCAGAATGGATGGTTCTTCCGTAGCACATTGGTCTCCGGACCCTAACAGGCCGAATGACACCTATTCATTTGCTCCACAACCTGACAACATCAATGATTTTTATCAGACCGGACACAATCTGGCGACCACCCTGGCCATCACCGGAGGGAATGAGAGAAATCAAACCTATTTCTCCTATACCTACACAGATGCTGCAGGTGTAGTACCAGGCAATGCTTTGGGCAGGCATAGTATCAACCTGAGGTTGACGAATAAATTGTCAGAAAAGTTGACACTTGACTCTAAAGTCAATTATATCCGGCAGGACATAGATAACCAATTGGCTCAGGGAGAAAACTTCTCCAATCCCAACAGGCATATCATGCGCTTGCCCAGGAACATCACAACTGAGGATATTTCAGATTTTGAATTTATAAATCAGAATGGATTGCTTCGTCAGAATTATTTCAATCCGGGATCAAACGGTGGGGCCAATCCTTATTGGACCATCAACCGAAACCTGAGAAAGAACACTTCTGATAGGATTGTGGCCTTTACCTCCTTAAGCTACCAGCTGGCGGAAGGTCTGACCGTTCTGGGTAGGGCTGCTCTGGACCGCTCTTTTGGTAACAGTGAAGAGAAGTTGTACAACGACAGTTATATCATCGCCCAAAATGGAAGGTATTCCATTGGCCAATCTGAAAACATGGAGATCAATACGGACTTCCTGATTAGCTATGAGAAGACCTTAAGCCAGGATTGGTATTTTAATATCAATGCGGGAGGTAACAGCCGGATCAACAGGAACTCATCTTTGAATTCCAATACGGGTCAAAACATGGTTGTTCCTAATTTCTTTGCACTGACAAACACCCAACAGGTAGTATCAACTCATGGAGTGGGAGCACCAAAGGATGTAAATTCACTTTATTCCTTTGCCCAACTGGCTTGGAAAAATGCCATCTTCCTGGACATTACTGCCAGAAATGACTGGTCTTCTACTTTACCCAAAGACAATTGGTCCTTCTTTTACCCCTCCGTAGGGTTGAACGCCGTGGTATCTGATCTGGTGCAATTTCCAGAATGGTTCACTTTTGCCAAAGTAAGGGGATCTTTTGCAGAGGTAGGTAATGATACAAGCCCTTATCAGCTCCAGAGAACAGCTGCCTTTGCAGCGGGAGGATTGGGAGGATATCTTTCCTTGAGTACCACCCTTCCGAACGAAAATTTGCTTCCTGAAACGACGCAATCGATTGAATTGGGTGGTGATTTCCGCTTTCTGGACAATCGTCTAGGGGTTGACTTCACCTATTACAAAACCAATTCATTCAACCAACTATTTACAGTTGCATTGCCGGTAGGTTCCGGAGCCTCCAGTTTCTTCACCAATGGTGGCGATGTGCAGAATGAGGGAATAGAGGTTGTGCTCAATATCACTCCGATCCGAAAAGCTAATTTTAACTGGAATATCACGGCAAACTTTGCCCGAAATATATCCATGGTCAATGAGATCAATGACCAACGTCCAAGCATCGTTGTTGGTAGTGATTTCCTGAGACAATTCAGGGTTGAGGAAGGCAAAATGTTTGGAGAAGTTTATTCCAGGGGATATCTTAGAGATGACCAGGGAAGGGTAATCGTTGGAGATAATGGGGTCCCAAGAACCACTCCAGGATTTACTGTTCGCGTAGCCAATTACAATCCTATCTGGCTGGGAGGTATCCAAAATTCATTCAACTACAAAAACTTTCGGGCTAATTTCACCATTGATTTCCGTCAGGGAGGTAGCATTGCTTCATTGACCAATGCGATCATTTATGCAGACGGAATGACGGAAGAGACCTTGCAGGGAAGAGATGGCGGTCTGGTTTTTGGAGAGAATTTCATGGCACATGAAACCGCCGTAAGGGAAACAGAAGATGGTACTTTTGTTCCCAATGATATCGAGACCACTGCAGAACTATTTTGGGTAAATATGGGAGGTAGAAATGCGCCAATCGGCGAGGTATTCTCCTATTCTGCTACCAATGTGAGGCTAAGAGAGGCAGTGATTGGTTATACCATTCCTGCAGCTAAACTAGAAGGCCTGCCTTTAAATAGCGTCAGCATCAACTTTGTGGCCAGGAACTTGTTTTTCTTCCTGAATGAAGCGAAGAACATCGATCCTGATGTAACGGTAGGAACTTCTGCTGCTGCTCAGGGATTTGATTCCTTCGGGCCTCCAACGGCAAGATCCTTTGGTTTCAATGTTAATTTAGGATTTTAAAAAAATTAAAATGATGAAGATATCTAAAATAGCGATGGGTTTATCCCTTGCAGGCCTTTCTTTAGGTGCTTGTACGGAAAACTTTGAAGAGTTGAATACCCAGCCCAATGCCATTGTAGCATCCAATTTGGATATTGGTTTGTTGGGTCAGGCGTTTGCCAATGCCCAGGGCAGAGCCATGTACCTTGCCCCGGGAGGTAGCACAGCAGGCTTTCAGACCGCCCAAAGTTTGTTTGCTGATTTGTATGCCCAATACTTTGCGACCACCCAGGTAAACTTTGACTCTGACCGGCACATTCAGGTTGGAGGTTGGTCCAATGGCGCATGGAATTACTTCTATGGACAAGCAGCTCCTGTCATACAGTTTGTGGAGGAGTTTACTGAAGAGAACGAACTGCCCCTGGAAAACGCTTTTATCAAAGTATGGAAGGTGAATGCCTATCATAGGATTTCCGACTACTGGGGACCAATCATTTATTCCTCATTCGGAAACGGCGAGACCACGGTACCCTATGATTCCCAGGAGGAGGTTTACAGGGATCTGTTTACCGTATTGGATGAAGCAGTGGCTGTGTTGAAGCAAAACACCGGAGGATCTGCCTTTGTGGGTCATGACCAGATTTTCGGTGGCTCGGCGGACAAGTGGCTGACCTATGCCAATTCTCTGAGATTGCGGTTGGCCATGCGCGTCAAGTATATTGATCCTGCCCTTTCCAAATCAGAAGCTGAAAAAGCAGTGGCTGATGGAGTGATGGAGTCCAATGATGACAGTGCTTTTATCAACACCACCGTTCAGTCCAGAAATCCTTACTGGATCATCACCAACTGGGGTGAATTCCGTATGAGTGCTTTGATGGAAAGTGTAATGGTAGGCTATGATGATCCCCGTACCGGCGTTTATTTCAGCGAAACCGTAAATTACCAAACTACCGGTGAAGGCGAGCCTTATCAGGGCCTACGAAATGGCCTTTCTCGTGAAGATTTGGGTCAGACAGGTTGGAACGATGCACATTCTGATATGGGCGTTATCTTTCTGAATGAAGGACGAGGAGGTAGTGCTTCCGGAGAACCCTGGAGAGTGCTAAGTGCTGCTGAGGTTCAGTTTTTACTGGCTGAAGGTGCCCTTGAAGGTTGGGCAATGGGTGGTACCGCACAGGAATTTTATGAAAAGGGAATTGAATTGTCCATGTCTGAGCCCAGAATTGGTGCTGAGCCTGCAGCCATACAGGCTTATATCAATAGTGACAATACCCCTAAGCCGGTAACATTTCCCGGGAATCCGGAATGGAATTTGGGACCAAATTCAAATGTGCCTGTGGCATTTTTGACTGGAGGTACCAAAGAGCAGCAACTGGAGCAAATTTGTACCCAAAAGTGGGTTGCTATTTATCCTGACGGCTGGGAAGCATGGGCTGAACTGAGAAGGACCAATTATCCAACTCCTTATCCCAGGTTGAATTCTGACAATGAAGATGTTCCTGCCGATGAAGTAATGCCCAGGTTGATATTTGTACAAGGGGAATACGACAACAACAATGAGGCAGTGACGGCAGCAGAACAGTTACCTGAGTTGACAAGCAGGGGAGGCAATTCCAACGGCACCAAGCTTTGGTGGGATGCCAAACCTGAATAGAATCTCATTTTATTTCTTTTAAAAAAAAGTGCCGTCAATAGCGGCACTTTTTTTAGTTTTATATCAAATTGCCAAGTCATGATCTATCTATCCCGGTTTTCCTTATTTCTATTTCTTTTGTTGATTGGATTTTCATGCAAAAGGGAAAACCCGGATGCCTTGTTTTCAGAATTGTCCTCCGGTACCACTGGAGTGGAATTCAAAAACCTGGTCCGGGAATCGGATGAATTCAATGTACTGACCTATGGTTATTTTTATCAGGGAGGGGGCCTGGCAGTAGGAGACATCAATAATGACAGTTTGCCGGATATTTACTTTACGGGAAACATGATGGCCAGCAAATTGTACCTGAACAAAGGTAATTTTAGATTTGAGGACATTACTGAAAAAGCCGGCGTTGCGGCAGCAGGCTTGTGGAATACCGGAACCACCATGGCAGATGTCAATGGGGATGGATTATTGGATATTTATGTTTGCCGATCTGCCGCCAATGACCCCGATAACCGGAAAAATCTGCTATTCATCAATCAGGGAGACCTGACTTTTAAAGAAGCCGCGGCGGAATTTGGCCTGGATGATCCTGGTTATTCTACCCAGGCTTCTTTTTTTGACTATGACAATGATGGAGATCTGGATATGTTTCTATTGAACCACTCCACCCAGGAATATGCAGGATTCAGCAGAATTGATGGCTCTTATAAAAAGAGAACCGGAGCTTTTTTGGGGGATAAATTATACCGTAATGATCAGAACCGCTTCACGGATGTCACCAGGGAGAGCGGGATTATTGACAATGTTCTTGGATTTGGGCTTGCCGTTACGGTAAGTGATTTTAATGATGATGGCTGGTTGGATATTTATGTAAGCAATGATTATAATGAAGAGGATTACCTGTATTTCAACCAACAGGATGGAACATTTGAAGAAGAAGTAAGAGAGCACATGGGACATGTTTCTCTTTTTTCCATGGGTGCCGATGCCGCCGACCTGAACAATGATTTGCTTCCAGATCTGCTTACTATGGACATGATGCCTGAATACAATTTTAACCAGAAATCAATACTTGGTCCTGAAAATTATGACAAATACAGGGAACTTTTGAATAAGGGTTTTCATGCTCAATCCATGCGCAACATGTTCCAACTTAATAAGGGGGAGGGAGATTTTATTGAATTGGGCCATTACAGTGGTATTGCCCATTCTGATTGGAGTTGGGCAGTGCTGGCTGCTGATTTTGACAATGATGGTTGGAAAGATGTATTTATAAGTAATGGCTATGCCAGAAATTACCTGGACATGGATTTTTTGAATTATATGGTCAGCGAAAGGATCAAATCCAATCAGTCCGGCAAGGAGGAGGCACTGACCGAATTGATTGACAAAATGCCACCTATTTATGTCAGAAATTACCTGTACCACAATCAGGGTGACCTTACCTTTAAAAATAAGGCCCAGGAGTGGGGGCTGGATAAGGAAACGGTTTCTAACGCATCCGCTTACGCAGATTTGGATGGGGATGGAGACCTGGACCTGATCGTTTGTCATACCAATGACCCGGTAAGTATTTACCGAAACAATAGTGAAAGGCTTTTTGACCATGCCTACCTTAAAGTCAGACTTGATGGAATGGGCAACAACACATCCGGTATTGGAAGTAAGGTGGTGGTTCATGCCGGAGGGCAAAGTTTCCTACAGGAAATGATACCTGTCAGGGGTTATCAATCTTCTGTAGACCATGAATTGGTTTTTGGTTTAGGAAACCAGAATCGGGTCGATAGTCTGGAAGTCTGGTGGCCAGGTGCTGGGTACCAGGTGCTTCGTGATCTTGAAGTTAACCAAACCATACTATTGGACCAGCGGGAAGCTGAAGCAAAACCCTCTGACAGGCAGACAAATGAAAATTGGTTAGTTGAAGTTGATAATGCCCTGGGGCTGGATTTTATTCATCAGGAAAGTAATTTTCTGGATTTCACTCAAGACAGGCTGATGCCAAATACCATGGGCTCCATGGGTCCGAAAATGGCCATTGCAGATGTGGATGGAGACGGACTTCAGGATCTGTTTATTGGAGGGGGAAAAGATCAGGCAGGCAAACTTTTTTTTCAGAATAGGAAGGGGTATTTTTCAGAATCCAGACAAATTGCCTTACAAGAAGACAGCCTTGCTACCGATACGGATGCTGTTTGGCTGGATGCCAATGGAGATAGTTTCCCTGATCTGTATGTTGTCAGCGGCGGCATTGACTTTTCTGAATATCACTCTGCTTACCAGGACCGGTTGTACCTGAATGACGGGAAAGGAAATTTAATTCGATCTGAGGATGCGCTTCCGGAAATGTTATTCAGCGGAAGTGCTGTAACAGTGGCTGATATCAATGAGGATGGTTTTCCTGATTTATTTGTAGGAGGAAGATATTTGCCGGGAAGATATCCGGAAGCTCCACGTAGTTATTTGTTGTTAAATGATGGTAAGGGGCATTACCAGGATGTGACGGCCCAATACAGCAATGAGTTGCTTGCTCCTGGTCTGGTTAGTGATGCCTGTTTTGCAGACACCGACGGGGATGGTAAAGCAGAATTGGTCCTGGTCGGAGAATGGATGGGGATTCAGGTTTACAAACTGGAAGGGGACCGTTTCGAACTTACCCAAAAGGACCTTTCCGAACGGACCAAAGGCTGGTGGCTGAGCCTGCATGTGAAGGATATGGATAGAGATGGGGATGTGGATATTCTGGCGGGGAATTACGGAAAGAATACGGTTTACCAGGCAAGTCATGAACAACCCATGCAGGTAATTTACAAGGATTTTGACAACAATGGGCGAAACGATCCCATATTGACCTACTATAAGGCGGATACAAATGCTTTTGCATTCAGCAGGGATGAAATGATAGGACAATTGCCAATGATGAAAGGGAAATTCCCCGACTACCGCTCATTTGCCCAGGCTGATGTGAGTGAAATTTTGGAAGCCTTGGGTATGGTCGAAGCAGATACTTTGGCGGCCTATAGATTGAAATCCTTGTTTTTGGAAAATGACGGCGAGGGTAATTTTACCGAAAAGCTGCTGCCTGAATCGATTCAATTTTCTCCCCTTTATGCCGTGGAAAAAGCCAGGGTTCCGGGCCAGGCCAATCCTGTATTATTTACAGGTGGAAACCTGAGCAAGACCAGGGTCAGCACGGGCAGATTGGATGCCAATCCTGGTTTTGTATATGCGATGGATGATTCTGAAACCTGGAGGCTATTGCCGCATATCAACAGCGGTCTGCATATTCCCGGAGAAGTCAGGGATATAAAAGAAATTCAGGTGCAGGGAAAACAATATTATGTATTTGCACAAAATGATGGTAAAATAAGGGTCTTTACTCCCAAAAATGATTAAGTTTATATTCTAAGTATTTCAAATTAATAAACTCTTCCAAAGTTTTAAACCTTGGAAGAGTTTGGTTTATTCTTTTGGTGGTTTTCTGTGCCAATAGGAGGCCAGCACGGAACCTGTAATGTTCATTAAAGGTCCAAAAACAGCTGGGGCCAGGCCTACGGTGGCGATTTTACCCATTTCCTTGGCCAGGCCTGAGGCCAATCCCCCATTTTGCATGCCTACTTCCAGGGCCACGGTACGGGCATCTTTTTCGGAAAGTCCAAGCCATTTGCTGACCCAGAAACCCAGGTTATAGCCCATGACATTATGGATGAAAACCAGGATGATCAACAAACCTCCGATATCCAGTAAACTGTCCCGGCCTGCAGCTGTAATGATGACGATAATGACGCCGATTCCGATCATAGACACCAAAGGCATGGCATCATCCAGCCACTTGGCTTTACCGCTTAAAAATCGATTGAATAACAATCCGGCCCCAATGGGGATAATGACCATTTTGATAATGCTCCACATCATGTCCAGCACGTCTATTTCCACAAATTCTCCCGCCAGAAGTTTCATCAGAAGCGGTGTCATAAATGGAGCAAGCAGGGTAGAGATTGCGGTAATGGTAATGGAAAGTGCCAGGTTGGCTTTTGCCAGGTAGCTCATCACGTTTGAAGCCAGCCCACTTGGTGAACAGCCAATCAGTACCAATCCGGCAGCTATTTCTGCAGGGAAATTGCTCAGGCTGGCAAGGATAAAACCCAAAACGGGCATGATGGTAAACTGAGATAGCAAACCGATAAATACTCCTCTGGGCATTTTGGCCACTCCGGCAAAGTCCTTTATGGACATGGAAGTACCCATCCCAAACATTATGATCTGAATCAGTGGAGTTATCAGATTGCTATAGGAATAGCCCTTGTATTCCACAAAATATTCCGGGTAGTACATGGCTGCTGTCACCCCGGCAAAAATCATGGTAGTGTAGGTAAAACCTTTAAGCTTTTGAAAACCACGGAAACCAATACCCAGGAATACAAAAAACAAGATAAGAATCGGACCAGCAGCAGCAATCATTCCTGAAATGATCATAATGAAAGCAAGGAGCAGGCACAATAGTCCTGCTCCAATGATGGTTTTGAAAAGTTTTTCTTTTTTCAAGGTCAAATGGGTTTAAAGGGTCGGGATTTAAAAGCGGAATAAAATGGCGTTTATATATAGGCTATGCAGTCCATTTCCACCAGAGAATCACCTGGTACACCCCCATAGGTAGCTACAGTGGTACGAACGGGTGGTTTGCTTCCAAATCTTCCCCTAAATACCTCATTCATGCCCTTATAATCGCTTAAATCGTGCAGGTAAACATTAACTTTCAGTACTTTCTCCATGGAACTACCTGCCTTGACCAGCTCTTTCTCCAGCTCCTTGAGCACATGGTCGGTGTGGGCTTTGATGTCCCCTTCAAAATGAGCACCTTTTCCTGCAATGTATACGGTATTTCCCAACTTCGTTGCCCCGGAAAACAGAGGCACATCCTGCTCCTCCTGAATATTAAAAGCTTCCTTTTCAGGTGCCCCATCAGTACTGGCATGGGCTACCGATCCAACTCCCGCTATTCCTGCAAGGCTGGCAAATAATTTTTTGATGGTACTTCTTCTTTTCATCTTTTCCATTATTGTAGGTGTCGATTTATGGTAAGCATTAAAACCATTGAATATATGGGAATAAATTTTTTTCTCCAAATACTTCCGGTACAATGCCCCCAAGTCTTGTCCAAACGGAGAATCTATAGCTTGGAATTTATGGTCTGACTCGGACCAATGAAATTTTTGGATATCAAAAAATTTTTAATTCTTATTTTTGTGTAAATTCACTCTATGCCAGAAGGCGTATTGCTGCTATTTTTGGTTAAATTTGATATGATGAATTTTGTTTATTAATGCCATTCAATATGTTACTTACGAAAGAAAAACCCTGGACTGCACTACTTTTATTTTTGGTGTTGGGTGCTTGTGCCGGGAAAAACGAAAAAGCCAATTCCGTAGATATGAAGGACCAGGAAGAATTTTATACAAGTGAGCCGTTTACCAGGAATAGTGAATTTACTACCGGCATTGAAGGACCGGCGGTGGATAAAGAAGGAAATGTTTATGTGGTAAATTTTGGTGAGGCAGGTACTATTGGTAAGGTTACGCCGGAGGGTGAAGCCAGCCTGTTTGTTAACCTGCCGGAGGGAAGCACAGGAAACGGGATTCGTTTCAACAGCAAGGGAGAGATGCTAATTGCAGATTATACCGGTCACAATGTATTAAAAGTAGACATGGCATCCCGGGAGGTTTCCGTATACGCCCACCATGATGAACTGAACCAGCCAAATGACCTGGCCATAATGGATAATGATATCTTATTTGCCAGTGATCCCAACTGGGCCGAAAGTACAGGACAGATTTGGAGGGTAGGCCTGGATGGTCAGTTTGTACTTTTGGAAGCTGATATGGGTACCACGAATGGCATTGAAGTTAGTCCCGATAACAGCACCCTGTATGTTAATGAATCAGTACAGCGGAAGGTCTGGGCTTACGACCTCGATGAAAAGGGGGATATTTCCAATAAACGACTGATTCATTCTTTTGATGATTTTGGAATGGATGGCATGCGTGTAGATGTGCAAGGTAACCTGTTCATCACAAGGCATGGAAAGGGTACTATAGTGAAATTGTCCCCTGATGGGGAATTGTTGAAAGAATTTGCCGTATCCGGGAAAAAACCTTCCAACATTGCCTTCGGAGGGGCAGATGGAAAAACAGCTTATATCACCCTCCAGGATAATGGCAACATAGACCGTTTTAGATCAGAAGAAGCAGGAAGAGCTTTTGATAAATAAGTTGGGAATAGTGCCCTCATTCATTTTTTACTGAAATCATGGTTAATCTAAAAAAAGGAGACAGGCATTGGTCCAAAGTATTAAAACTTAACGGAGTAGGGGCATGGGAAATAGATCCTGCCAATCAGTCCTTTAATTGCTGTGCCATTGGCAGGGAAATCCTTCAAATTTCTCAGGTTGCACCGGTATCAATATCCTCCTTAAAGGATAAATTCAAACCCGATTTTTCTACTATGCTCACACATGCGCTTGGGAATTTCCTGAATGCCGGTCAGGCTTTTCTTGAGGTGCTGGAACTCCTATCGGGTTCCCGGGTTATAGTCAGGGGCAGGCTTGTACAGGATGGTGATGCTATGCGCTATTGTGGTTCAATAGAATCGCTTGATGTTTCGGGCCTGACCCAACAGCCGGAGCTTTTTTCTGATAGAAGTGACCTCTACAAGATTCTGTTTCAAGACCATCCCATGCCCATGTTCATCTGGGAATTTGGAAGCCTCAATATTATCGATGTCAACCGGCAGGCCTTGTTGAAATATGGATACAGTAGGGAAGAATTTTTAAGCTTAAATATCAGGGATATCAGGCCTGTAGAAGACATTCCGCTGATTGAGAAGTTCACCAAAGGTGGGGATATTTATGGTAATATTCACCAAAAAGTCTGGCGGCATTTAAACAAAGCGGGTGAATTGATGCTGGTGGAGATTACAGGGCACCTGGTAGAAGTAGCAGGAAGAAGTTGTTCTATGGTTTTGATCAATGACATTACCAATAGAGTAGAGGCAGAGGAGCAGCTTCTGGAAAGCCTTAAGGATTTGTCTGATTATCGTTTTGCTTTGGATGAGTCTTGTTTGGTGATGATCCTGGATAGGGAAAGGAAGGTAGAATATGTCAACCTGAAATTTCAGGAAATTTCAGGTTTCGATAAATCCGCCCTGGACCAGCATTCACTCAAGGTGCTTTATGATGAAAGTGAGGAGCACCTGATCCAGGATTGCTGGGATGCGGTTTTTTCCGGAAACATCTGGAGTGGAGAACTTAAGGGTAAGACAAAATACGGCGGGATATTCTGGGTAGACACAGTAATGATCCCTTTTAAAGACAACCAAGACTTTGCCTATCAGTACATATGGGTAGGCTATGATATCACCGAGAAAAAGCTTGGAGATGAAGCATTGATAAAGGAGCGTTCTTTGTTGCGGGCCATTATAGACAATTTACCTATTCAGATATATGTAAAGGATACCGAAGGAAGGTATATTATCAACAACAGGTTTCAGTATGAAAACCTTTTAGGGAAGACAAGCGAGGAAGAGACCCTGGGTAAAACGGTTTACGATTATTTCCCCGAGGAAATTGCCTCGGGGATGGATGCTTATGACAGGCAGATTCTAAGTGATGGTGAGCCGATATTGAATGTGGAGGAATATTACCATGATCGCAATGGTAGACAGGTTTGGTTGTTGACCAATAAGGTACCTTTGAAGGACAGTTATGGAAAAGTGGTAGGCCTTGTTGGCATGTCCAGGGACGTGACCGATACGAAACAGAAAGAAGAAAATCTGAAAAGCCTCAATGGTGCCCTTCAGGATAAGGCTTTGGAGCTGGAGCGTTCCAATCAGGAGCTGGAGCAGTTTGCATATATTGCTTCTCATGATTTGCAGGAACCCTTGCGGATGATCACCGGATTTTTGGGATTATTAGAGAGAAAATACCAGGCCTTACTGGATGAAAAAGGAAAACAGTATATTCATTTTGCGGTGGATGGAGCCAGTCGCATGAAAAACATTATCATGGACCTTCTGACCTATTCCAGGGCAGGAAGAATAGAAGAAAAGGTAAAAGAAGTGGCCATTGATGAACTGGTTTCCAATATTCTCCAGCTTCATAAGGAATTGATCCAGCAAAAAAATGCCCGCATCAGTCTCGGAAAATTACCGAGGTTGATAATTCCCGTTGCCCCTATCCATCAGGTATTTCAGAATCTGATCAATAATGCCTTGAAATATCAAAATGAAGGTCACATACCTGAGGTTGATATTCAAGCGGAAGAAAATGAAGATTATTGGATGTTTATTGTAAAGGATAATGGTATAGGTATTCCGGAAGGCCTGCATGACCAGGTATTTATATTGTTTTCCAGATTACATGAGAAACAAAAATTTACCGGCTCGGGGATCGGGTTGGCAATGTGTAAAAAAATAATTGAAAACCTTGGTGGTACCATAGGGTTTAGGTCTGCTGAGGGAATAGGAAGTACCTTTTTCTTTACCTTTCCTAAAACAATAAGTGATAAAAGGCTTACAGGTTTGACCAATGATTTTGAGAACTAGTTCTTAGAAAATTCATGTATTGATTGGATTTAAATTAATTATTTTCTTAATTAAGGGGTTTTTGAAACATTAGTAAAAATTCGAGAAAAATAACAGCAACCGAACAAACGATTATTTACACATAATTTTAAGGACATAACCAAGTTTGTTTTTTAGTAGATTGTAATGGTGAAAGATCAGGAAGGGTATCATTTATTGTTGGTTGAAGATAACCTGGGAGATATTTTACTGATTGAGGAATATCTTCATGAGAAAATCCTTAATTTGGATCTGTCCGTGGTTAATACTTTTGAAGAGGCAAGGGAAAAATTAATTGATCCGACGATCTATTTTGATGCGATCATTCTGGATTTAACTTTACCTGATTTACAAGGAGAATCCCTGATTTTGAAGGTCAAGGAACTTGCTGGAGATTTGAGTATTTTGGTATTGACGGGCTATTCCAACATAGAATTCGGGATGAAATCCCTTACTTTGGGTGTTTCTGATTATTTGCTGAAGGATAACCTGTCACCTACCTCATTGTACAAAAGCATTGTTTATAGCATAGGTAGGAATGAAATCTCCGCTCAGTTACAGGACTCCGAAAAGCGCTACAAAGAGCTTTTTCAGCTCAGTCCCCAGCCCATGTATTTGTATGATATGGATACCCTGGACTTTCTGGATGTAAACAAGGCCGCCATAGACCATTATGGCTATTCGGAGGAAGAGTTTTTGAATATGAATCTCAGGGATATTCGACCCAGGGAAGAAATTTCCAAGCTGGAAATGGTGATCGCCGGCATAAGGGAAGGAAAAACCATAACCGGACCGAAAATATTCAAACACCGAAAGAAAAACGGGGAAATCATTACCGTAGAAATAAAAAGCAACGTGATTGATTACCAGGGAGTAAAGGCTGAGGTCGTGCTTGCCAATGACATTACCGAAAGGGTGCAATACATCCATGCCATTGAGGACCAAAACAAACGTTTACAGGAAATCGCCTGGATGCAATCTCATGTAGTCAGGGCACCTTTGGCCCGTTTGATGAGCCTGGTGATGGCCATGGATAGTTTGGAAAAAGATTTTGGCAAGGAAAATTTTCGTAAAATGATAATGGATTCCGCAGAGGAACTGGATGATATCATCAGAGATATTGTAAACAAAACCGATAAGGTAAGCCTGAAAGAAAAAGACAGCAACTAATCGTTTTATTTCCTGTTGATTTATTTTTAAGTTGGTTTATATTCATCCAGAAGGTAATATCCCTGAAGCAATTCTGTAAAACCACTTTTGGTCAGTGGCTTAAGTTGAAAAGAAAAAACATTGTGAAACAAGTTGGCCTTTTCTCTGTCCTGCTGACTGCTTGAAGAAGTCAGAATTATCACCGGAATTTCAATTTTTCTTTTGCGCATGAATAAAAGAATGTCCCATCCACTGACTATGGGCATGTTTAAATCCAAAAAGATCAGTGCTGGTTTCTCCTTTTCCAATGCGTCCATGGCTAATTCCGGATCATCAAAATCAAAAATTTCAAGGTCCTCCCGGATCATGGATAAATACTTCCGGTTCAGTACATTTGTAATTTTCTGGTCATCAATTAAAAACACTTTCATAATCTTACTATTCGTTTTTACTTCTCTTCTTTATCAAAAAATTCAGACCTTTCTATCACTTCGATAATTGCCCGATCCAGATCCATGACCGATTCGGATAGCAAGGGTAAAATATCACTGATGTATTCTTCAACCAGAAGGTCTTCTTTAATAGCTACCAAGCTGATTACCCTGGTAAGGGGCTCTCTAAGTTGGTGTGAATTAAACTGGATCAACCCCCTTAATTTTTTATTGGAATCCTTTAATCGGGTAGTTTTTTCGATAATGATGGATTCCTGCTGATTGTTTAATGCCTGGATTTCAGTATTCTTAGATTGTAATACAGTTGTCAGGCTTTCCAATTCCTGGTTTTGCAAATGGATCAACTGTATCATTTTCAGGTTCTCTATCCGGGCAGATAGCATTTTATTTACCACCTTGATAATTGGAATGCTTTTTTCATTAAATGGATTATCTATATGAGATCTGATGCTGAGTAGACTGAAATGGTTGTTCTCATTAAAGAATTTCCAGGCGTGGGTGCTGGTGTTGCTTTTCTCACAATAGTTATATTCTGGTATCCCACTCTCGAATACCTGTTTATGGATAGGGTCCAGTTGATCCAGATGGCAGGTATGGTAGCGGGTTTTACCCATTTGATTTACCCAGAAGCAATCAACCTCCTGTCCTGCGATAAAGAAATAATTAAAGTCCTGGAAATTCAACAGGTATTTTAAATGTAAACTGACTTCCAAAGATATTTCCTCTAGCTTTTTGGCCATGGATATACCTGCAGAAAATTTCACCATGGCCTCAAAAAGGATTTTGTACCCCAAATAAGGATTGGATACTTCCATTTTAAAGGGAATAACTTAACTCCACAATTTCATTATCTATTTTAATACCGGAGATGTTGGCAATGGTATTGAGCATGTTAACCAGGTCCGCCTGAGCAAAAAGTTCCTGAATTTCATCTTCATTAAATCCTGCCTTCATCAGGGCATCAAAATCTTTTTCTTCCACATGTCCATCAGAAAGTGCCGCGTTTGCTACAGTCCTTACGGCCACTTTATAGCTGTTTGGCACCAAGTCACTGTCCATGTTTTCAGATATTAAAAAATCCGGATCCGAACTTAGGGATTTTCCCATCATATCGGCAAATAACTTGTGAGCTTCCGCACAATAGCTACACTGCCTCTCGGCAGAAACGGTGTAGATAATCAATTGCTTGATGATGTTGGGTACATTCCCCTCACAAAGGGTGGACTTTAACTTGATCCAATTTCCTTTTAATAGTGCAGGGTTTCCTGCCTGACATTTAAACCAGTTTAAAACAAATGGAATGCCTAGTGTTTTTTTGGTGTCGTCATAGATTTCTTTGATATCCTGACTAGCCTCCTGATACTCGATGATTGAAAAACTTTTTTTCATAAGTGCGTTAAGATAAAAAATGAACATTTTAACTTTAGTAACCTAGAGCAAAATTAAATTTATTTTTTATATAAATACAAAGAATTAAATATATATTTTTTAATAAAAAATAGAATTACATTTTTTTCTGTTTGAAATTAAATTAATTGTATGTAACCCGAAGGCGAGTTTGCCAACTGCTTATCAAGCTTTACTAAACAGTAAATAAGATTGTCAGCAAATTCAGGGACTTTTTAATGCATAGTGGTTGTAAATGAAAAATGCCCTCCCTGAAGGGAAGGCATTTTGACAATTTTTTCTATCTTTTGACTTTATTGAATGATTTCCTGTGCGGCCATTCCATTGAAGTCGTATACGATATTGCCATCTTTGATGGTCATTTCACATTCCAATCTTTGGTTTGTCTCTACTTTTTGACCTGTGCGGTCCCAGACCCCAAAGTCTCCCTCTCTCACCCTTAATATGGCCAGATCGGCTATGGCTCCTTCAGACAAGTGGCCCAACTCGGTCCTTTGGATGACTTGTGCCGGTTCCCAGGTGCTGGCACTGATCACTTTGGGAAGTTCCATATCAAGTGCCATAAAGGTGGTCATGACATTCAGCATATTCTTCATGGCTGCATTCATACTTCCTGCATGCAGGTCCGTACTGATGGTATTGGGATAGAGGCCTGCAGCTATGGCCGGAATGGCCTGACGGAGTTCAAAACTGGCACCTCCATAGCCCACGTCAAAAATAATCCCCCTTTTTTGTGCTTCCAGTACAAATGGTTGGAATTGTCTTGTTTCCCTGTCCACTATGGTTTCTCGGGCACCGTTAAGTTCTGCATAAGTATGGGTATATATGTCCCCGGGCCTCAACCTTTCAAAGAAGAGCTCGCGGATGGAAAGAGGTTCAAACTGTGTAGAACCTCCAAAGTCCACAATCACAGGCATTTTGGCGATGTTTCCCGCTTCCACCGCACGATCAATAGGAATCCAATCCCTACTGCCATAATGGGCAACCTTAAAGCCCACAACATGCTGGCGGTTTTGCTGGGCCACCATGGCGCTCAATTTGGCGTCCATGTCCCCGGTATTTTGCTCCCAGGCACCTCCTCGCATTCCTTCTCCCACTATATTCATAAAGGCCAGTACACGGGTCTTGCTTGCATCAATGATATTCTTCTTGAAAGTATCAAAGTTTTTCCAGCCGGGACCTCCGCAGTCCACAATGGTAGTCACTCCAACCCTGAACGTAAACCCATCCGGTGGAACGGCTATCAAACCATCACTTAAATAATGGTTTGGCTGTGTTCCGTGAAAAACATGACCATGGATGTCTATCAGTCCTGGGGTTACCAAAAGTCCCTGAGCCGGAATCGTTTTCCTGGCATCAGAAGCGTTAATGGAACTGGCTACCCGGGCAATTTTGCCATCAGTTATGGCAATGTCCATTACCCCGTCAATATTGTTTTTTGGATCAATCAACCTGCCCCCTTTGATGAGCAGATCATAGGTTTGGGCAGGTAACAGTCCACTGGAAAAAACCAGCAGGAATAAGAGAAAAAGATTTTTGATTTTCATGGTTTAAACTTTAGCAATGTTTAATTCTTCAGCGATTCTTTTGGCGACAATTTTTTCTTCTTTGGGCCTGAGCATAAAAACGGTCATGCTTATTGCATGGTCACCACCACTGATTACTTCAATGGAGGGATTGCCCTGCCTGAGTTTTTCCTGTAATTGAGCCCGGCTGAGCTGGATTTTATCCGGATCCCAGCCAATTTTGAGATAAGGGGTGTGGTTGGCAATTTCGGGAACCGATACTTCCGTAGTCACGCTATCGATTTTTTCCACCACGCTGGCCACATAAGCCACCTTATCTTCCCATTCCTGCCATTCCTTATCGTGGTCTTTTTTAATGTATTCATCCAAAGCCACATACATGCCCAGGATTTCTTCTTTATTCACCTTCATGCCCCTGCCAATGGTGCCTCCTCTGGGGGGGGCGCTCAACCTCGCTGCTTCGATAAGATCCTTCCTCCCCATAAGAATTCCGGCACTTTGCGGACCTCTCATGGCTTTGCCTCCTGAAATGCATACCAGATCAAAACCCATGTCATTGTACTTCCAAAGGTTCTCCACCGGAGGTACATCTGCTGCCATATCGATCATGGTGGGAATCCCGTGTTTTTTGCCTAAAGCCACCCACTCTTCATGCTTGATCTTTCCATCAGGTGCCTGATAATTTAAAAACCACATCATTGCCGTTTTTCCATTAATGGCGCGATCTACATCAGCAGCTGTCTCTACTTCTACCACGCTGACCCCGGTATTGGTGATGGCGTGTACGTATCCTACATTGTGTGATTTTTGTACGATGACTTCTGACTTCATCCCTTCAAGGTTAGGCAGTTGCCTGATTTTATCCCGGTCTGTTCCTGTCAGCACACCCGCAGTCCCCAAGACCATGGCAGACCAACATCCGGCAGTAACCGTTGCGGCTTCGGCATGACAAAGGGCTGCAATTTTCTCTCCCACTTTGTCCTGTACCTCGTCCAGCATGATATAGTGACGGGAAGAGAAATTAATGGTTTCCATCACTTCTTTTGGCATCAGGGAAGCAGTCATGGCCGTGTAAGTTCCAGCTGCATTGATGAAGCTCCTCAATCCCAATTCCTTAACGATATCTCTTTTTGGGCTTGTTTCAGCATTTGCAGCCATGGTTCCTGATAAAGGAATGCCTCTGCCTATCACCCCACCTACCAATGGTAAGGCACCCAGTCTTTTTAGTAATTTTCTTCTGCTTATCATAATTATATTTGTTTTAGCATGTCCCGCTCTGGCTGCCAATTATCGGTGTTCCTGAGCTCAGTCTTCTATTTCCACTATCATTTCTATTTCTATGGCAATATTGTTGGGTAAAGAACCCATACCTACAGCGGAACGGGCATGCTTGCCTTTTTCTCCAAAAACCTCAACCATAAAGTCCGAAAAACCATTCATGACACGTGGTTGTTGGGTAAAATCCGGGCTGGCATTGACCATTCCCAATACTTTAACGATTCTTTTTACCTTGTTCAAATTTCCGATTTCAGCTTTCAATGAGGAAAGTAAGGCAATTCCGGTAAGCCTGGCAGCCTCTTGTCCTTCAGTTACCGTAAGTTCAGTGCCCAACTTCCCCTGAACACTGGTTCCGTCTTCCCGTGCAGGACCATGCCCGGAAAGGAACACCAGGTTTCCCGTTCTTACCGCCCTGACAAAATTGGCAGTAGGAGGAGCTGGTGTTTTTAAAGTGATTCCCATGGATTTTAATTTTTCCTCCGGATCCTGTTGGGCATGGCCCACAATAGATATGGAAAGAAAACCGATTACCAGTAAAATTTGAAGTGGTTTAAGCATATTTATTAAGTTTGAATTAGACTATTATTGAAAGGTGATATTACCAAAATACCTGGGTAGGTGAAAGTCTGGTCTGTCATTAATTACTTCGTTCCAGGTAAAATAGTGAGGATTGCTGGTTTTACTGCCCGTCTTATAAAAGTTGGCTTTCCAGGTAACCCCCGGAGCAGGCGTTGATATGTTGCGATGCTCCTTCAAAATACTAACAGGCATTTTGAATTCTATGTACCAGGTCGTATCCTCCCGGATTTCCGGATCAACCTTGTCCGGCATGCTATGTGCGATCTCTATTTGTCTGATATCTTCCGGGTCCAGTACCTTATACTCTTTTCTGGGACTGGTGACATAGTGAAGGAGAGGAACCCCGGAGCAGTTGATTTCCAGATTAAAATATTCCAGTGGCGCAGCGACATCGGGAGAAAAGAAAAATTCCACACAGGAATCTGTCGAAACCGGGCCGTTTATTTCCTGAACCAGACATTGTACATAGCGATCTTGCACCTTAAAAATGCCATAAATATTGTCTTTGTCATACCTCAGTTTTACTTCGGTTTTTGGAGAAAATGAAGGTGTTTCTCCCATATGAAAGGCAATCTCAATGGCAGGAACTTCCTTCCACTCTTTCTTTTCCCAATTTCCATCGATAAGGATGGGTTTTGAAACTGGATGTACCATGTATGTGGATGGGTCTGCTGCAGAATGGCTCATGGTATTTGTAAAATGGCTATTAAAAAAGCCAAGTGTTAGCATTAAGATGAATAGTCCAACTTTCATTGATGTTTGAATTTAGGGAATAAAGGCAGCGAACGCAAGTTATTGCAATTCATTCCTGACTTTAGCTACCTCGGTTGCTGAAATACTGGAAGAATTATTGCCAAAGTTTTTCCTTATATAGGTCAAAACTCCAGCCACTTCCACATCACTTAAAAAGGAGTGTGCAGGCATGATACCATTATACTCCACCTCATTGACCTCAATTTGCCCTTCCATTCCATTCAATACCAGGCTGATCAATCTTTTGTTATTTCGGGTTACCCATTCTGTTTCGGACAGGGGAGGGAAGCGGGTGCCATCACCTTTACCATTGGCTTGATGACAAGTAGCACAATATATATTGTAGGTTTGTGCACCAGTTTCAAGGAGTCCCTTCTCCAGGTTATCGGCTTCCTCATCTGGGTTTTTGATGTTTGTTCTGGTATTTTTTCGTTCTTCCAATTCAGCGAGGGCTTCCTCTCCAAAATCTTCCTTTTCACCAGTATACATCACCCTCCAAATCTTCCCCTGTACGCTTTCTGTGATATAAAGTGAACCATCAGGGCCCATGGAGATGCCCATAGGTCTTGCTGCTGCATCCCCGGTATTTACTATGGTATCCAACTGTGCAAAGCCATCTGCAAAGACCTCCCAGGGTCCGGAAGGTTTGCCGTTTTCAAAAGGGACAAAGCCGACAAAATAGCCCCCTTGTGGATAGGGACCTCTAATGGTACTGCCATGGAAAGCCACAAAGGCTCCGTTTTTATACCTTTCCGGAAACTGCTCACCTTGGTAGAAATATAGATCATTTGGGGCAAAATGGCCTGGAAAACCCAAAAGGGGAGATTCCACATTTTCAGCACCTGTGGCTAAAGTTTTATCGCCGCCATATTCCGGATTAAGTAATTTCTTCTCCTGTAAGTGGTCGTAATAATAATAGGGCCATCCTCCATCTGTGCCATCTTCTACTTTAAAAAATTCTTCAGAAGGAAGAAGCGCTGACTCCCATCTTGAAAATAAATCCGGCCAGGTACGGTGAAGGTTATCCCTGCCATGTTGCACCACATAGAGGCTGTTTTCGTCTTTATTCCAGTCCATGGCCACTACACTGCGGATGCCGGTAGCATACCTGTACCCATCCTGCTGGGTTTGGTTGAGCTTGTTGGCATCAAACCGCCAAATTCCCCCATGCCATTCCAGTTCGGGGCAAGGGTCCATTCCCGGTGCACCTGGTCTTCTGTTGAACTCCTGACATACATCACCGGGAGAGCCAAAAGGCACGTACATGTTTCCTTCCTGATCAAAAGCCAGGGGTTTGGCTATGTGTTCATATCCATGAACTGCATTCTTATAATCATCTTTCATGATTAATTCTACTTCTCCTTCAGGTACCAATTTTTCCGGATCAATCTTTGTCCGGTAAACCTCCCCAGCCGTACTGAAATAAAGGTAGCCATTATAAATTTCCATTCCAGTACCGTAATTGCCTGTGTCGGAGTATGCTCCAAAAGTTTCCACCCTATCTGCTTTCCCGTCTCCGTTGCTGTCTCTTAAGGCAACAATTCCTTGTCCTTCCTCATTAGGAACTCTCAGTTTTACATAAATGTCCCCATTTTCGTTTACGGTCAGGTGCCTTGCCCGACCAATGCTGTCTACGACCACAATTGCTTCAAAACCATCTGGAAGAAACAGCCCCCCATTATCCAGATCAGCAGGAGGAAGATTGTTGTCGGACTGACAAGATGTAAAAAAAATCAAAATCAATGAAGTGAGTAGCCCAGTAGTCAAGTAATGGCGGGTGCTCCAAATTCTTTGTAACATGTCTTGATCAATTGAAAGTAGAAATAGCTAATATGTGGGTAATTTGTACTGGGTGCCTATTTGGTAAGTAATATAAAGTGAATTCGTAAATTTTCCACAAAATAAATGGTGATTCACCATAAAAAATTACCTAAATGGAGGATAGTGTATGATAGCGGTGATTGATTATCTGGGAATGAAAGGCAGGACCTCAATAAAGCTGCTGAAATAGCAATGGGTTGTGAAAAAGTCACCTTCGAATTTTTATTTGGAAAATTAATGGTGCTTATTTTATCAGTCAGTAAAGAAAGTTGTCCCCAAATTCATTTTGTAGATGATCACAAAGTCAATATAGCCAGACTGACTCTTTTCTGGTTGAGATTTTCGGAAGTTTTGCAGGTTAAGCATTGAAAAGGTTGGTGCAACAGGCCATAGGATCAGGCTACATGGGTGAGAGACACCAAATAATCCTTAATATCTTTTAAGTATTGCATGACGTGAACATTGGCAGGAATATTCAGGTCCTGCCCGATAATTTGATATCCTGAAATTAAAATTTCAGAAGCTGCAAACCTTTCGCTCAGTGAATTCAGGTATTTTTGTACTTCTTCTCCTGATGGAGAGGTGGTAATGACAGTGACTAAAAAATCGGGCTTGTGCGCATTATACACGCTATTCAGGTCTTCGTCAGGTGTGTTTTGCCCTAAATAGATGACTTTATGACCACTTGATTTGAGTAAGTAACAAGAAAAAAGCAAGGAGATTTCATGCAACTCACCTTCTGGCAAGAATAAGAGGAATTTCTTCCCTCCTCCAGTATACATTTGTCCGTCAATAGCTACTATTAATTTTTGCCTGACCAGATTGCTAATGAAATGTTCCTGACCAGGGTGAATGCTACCGGTCTGCCACAGAATCCCGATTTTGGATAAAAACGGATAAATGATGTGAAGCATGGTTAGTTCAAATCCTATTTTAAGGATATTGGTTGAAATTATCTTTTCAAAACGTTCTTCATCTAATTCTACCATGGTGATGATCAGGGAATGGATCTGATCGTCATAGGCAAATGATCTTTCCGTTAATTTAAGAATCTCTGATTTCATGTTTTCCAGAGTCATCCTGGCAATCTTACTGATTTTATATCCATTGTCATTCAACAAGGCTACGTTAAGAATCAACTTCAAGTCTTCATCATCATAGAAGCGGATATTGGTATCTGTCCTTTTGGGTTTTAGCAAATTGTACCTTTGTTCCCAAACCCTAAGTGTATGGGCTTTAATGCCTGAAAGCTGCTCTAAATCCTTTATTGAATAATTACTCATCTCTATTTTTTTTAAAGTACTTAAAAGGAACAAAAAACAAACCGAAAGATACAGATCCATCCCTGTACCTGCTGGCATGGTGGGCCTGATGGGCTTTAAAGATGGCGGCAAGGAATCTGTTTTTCGGTTTTCCAAAAAACTTCAACCGGCGGTGAATAAGTACATCATGTAAAAAGAAATAACTCATTCCGTAAATACTTATTCCCATGCCCATCCAAAATCTGTAATCATAATTTTCGAGCCCTAAGAAAATTAATGATATGGCAATACCTCCAAAAAGTAATGAAAACAAATCATTCAGCTCAAAATAGCCTTTGGAATGTTGGTGGTGGGTTTTATGAATTTTCCATAAAATGCCATGCATGAGGTACTTATGAATAAACCATCCAGATACCTCCATGGCCAAAAATCCTACCATTATATATAATAAAGCATAAATCATCTTTAGGGTAACTTTAGAAGAAATAAAATGTTTTACTTATTCAAGGATAATTGCCAAAATGGAAAAAAACAAGATCAGGTTGATGAAAATGAACAAGTTAAGCTGATTTCTTTTGTCAAATGTTGTCTTCCTGTATGTCAGTTGAATGATAAAAGCAATTAGAAACCAACCTGCAAAATTCGATAAGGGAATGTGATCGAGTTCCCATTGCCAAAAATCAAGTTTGACGGCTACCGGTTCGAGAACCACATCCATCAATACCATGAGAATGGAACTACAAATAGCAGCTAAAATATCGTTTTTAATGCGTTTGTTTAGGATACCTCCCGTGAGATAGACCAATAAAAACCAATTTATCCCAATGATCAATGGGACTCCAAGCACTTGAAAACCAAGCACCTGTCCGTAGGCGTATTCACCAAATATCAACCCCGTTTTTACACCAATGATTTCCGATACCATCCCTACGGTAAAAGCAAAAATACCAAATAACCAAAACCCCAAATTGAAATCTTTATGAAAAGAAATCAATATTCCGGTCACAACAAGTAGATGAACAGGGGTTAAGGTTTGAAATATGGGCCTGCTTATTGAGAAATAAAGCCCCAGCAAGCCAACCAAATGGAGGATTAATAGGGCTGTTTTAGCTGTAACCAGCTTATTTCTTTTTAAAAAAGACAGCATTTCTCTGAAACTCCTCATGGCCGGGTAAAATGGTTTGGTTTTCGGTACAATTTTGGTACTGTCTATTGTTAATTGATTTTTTATACTTTTGTTTCTAAATTGTTAAGTAGGGCCGTGAAATGCGAGCCAAAATTAAAAAAAAATAGTTAAACCAATGATACTTTATAATATTACCATCAATATTGACAAGGAAAGAGAATTTGAGTTTGTTGAGTGGATGAAGTTTGAGTATTTGCCAAAAGTGATGCAGACAGGCTTGTTCTTTGAAAAACGTTTCTTCAGACTTCTTCAGGAGGACAATGGTGATGGGGTGAATTTTTCTGCCCAATTTTTTACTGAGGGAATGGAGGACCTGGAATTTTTCCAACAGAAGTATGCGCCGGTATTGAGGGAAGAAATTGTAGAAAAATTTGGAAGTCAATTTGTATCCTTCAGATCGGTTTTAGAATCTGTGGATTGACTGCTCTTGTCATCAAGTTCCGGTTTTCATCAAAAGGTCTCCTTTTCTTTTTACTATCGAAAGCCCAAAGTATTCGTTAATGATTGATTTACACCTATTTTCAGCAAAACCAGCCCGGGAAGGGTTATCATAAAGGAGGGTCATTCGGAGCATGGTTTTCACATATGCTTCCTGCTGCCCTAATGCACACAGCCATTTTTTTAAGCAAAGGGCCCAATCTTCCTGGTATTTTTCAAAGTGAGATTTACCATCAAATAGAATTTCCAATTGATTTGACCCGTATCTGAAGCGGTATATTCCCGCCAATTGTCTGTATATGAGGGAAAGGTGATTTGGAGGAAACTCCTGCTGTTGGAGAATTTGCAGGTAGGTGTCATCCCTTAGCTGCAAGGGGTTGAAAAGACAAATGAAAGATTGCTTTAATTCAATTAAAATCAAGGCCATCATTTCCTTTTCCATAGCCAACTGAGCTTGTTGGAGAATGTAATTCTTGTCTAAAGGAAAGAGTTTTTTAGCCATACTTTATACTTGAGATAGTAAAATAAGCAAAACTATGCCAAAATATAAAGTAGCTTATTAAAAATAATCCTTTAGGAGTGTTTTTAAACAGGATAAATGTATTTCCAATAAGTAAAAATGCAGGAGTAGCACTGGTTTGTACTACTCCTGGATTATATTATCTTGCTGAGGCACCGCTTATGGTTTGCCCAAAGAACACTGCATTCAGAAATAGTTTATTGGTTCCAAACCAAAAAGCCCTGAAATTCGGATTGTCTACAAAGCCTATTGTTCTTCCGCTTCCCATGGCGGAAACCTGAATGACGCCGTTGTTCTTTATCATTTCCAAATTTTCCGGATGAACGTACCCACTGGCCAAAGGCTCGGCTGTGTAGATCAGGGGATTGGCATAAGGATTTTTTGCCGGTTTGAGAAACTGATTTCCCGATTTGAACACGTGGATTTCTTCGGAAGAATACCCATAAGCTACTGGATGAGTGATGTCCAACTTCGCTTTAAAAATGGCACCTCCGGTAACTTTGGCTCCCCGCTCGTTATCCATATCGGCATATTGTTTTTGAGAAAAAGCAGTAGAATCTTCCCGGGACTGAAAATTAAATGAGGCAAGTTCCTCCTTTGCCAACCAGTTCATAGCTGACCCGCGGGCAATAAGTGTACCGCCATTCCTGATCCAGGAATCTAATTTGTCGATTCCATTTTTGCCGATGGAACCATAGCTTCCGGATGGCATAACAAGGACATTGTACCGGTTCAGGTCAGCAGAGGACATCCTTCCTGTAGGTATCAGGGTTATGGGGATATTCATGCGTTGGTCAAACAGGTGCCAGATTTCTCCTGCATCGCTACTGCTTACTCCCTCATCAACCAAAACGGCGATTGATGGCTTTTCAAGCACGTCTATACTTGGTGATCCCAGGTTTATGCCAGAAGTGTATCCGGTTGTCAATGCATGAATCGTGATTCCCGTGCCCCTCGCTAACTCGCTTAGGTCATCAAAAAATGCCGTGTCGCTTTTTTCAGAATTTCCTTTTTCTACCAGTATAGTGCCTCTGGAAAATATTTTCCCCAGCTGGTTTTGGAAAGGTTTGTGTGCCAGTCTCAACTGATAACCTTTATCCATTAGCTGATACAATGCCTTTGGCGCATAATATTCCTGCCATTCGAATGCATAGCTATATGCCCCTGCAGCTCCAAGTACCCTTCCTTCCTTAAAAGTCAGGCCCCCACTCACATCTTCCACTTTCGCCAGGTTAAGGATTTTGCTGCTGAGTGCCATAAAATCTACATTGAAAGCCATTGGCATGTTCCAGGTGGAAACATCATAAAAAAGGCTATCCGTAAAAGTAGAACGCGTTTCAAACATCGTTTTTATCAGCTTGTACTGCGGTTGGTCCAAGGGAACAATAAAGGACTTCCCAGATTCAAACGGTACTCCATTGAGGGTAACATCTTCTTCCAGACTGTATAACTGAATGTCATGCTGAAGAAGAATATCAGCAAAATGATAGGTCCGGCCATAGTCTTCCTGGGCACCAAAAATATAGGCCTTGTCATCATCCTCGGTGTACGCTTGCTTCGATTCCTGATAAAAATCCACCATGTATTGGTTCAGCTCTTGTCTCATGTCCCGTGCAGCCTCGAATGAGGAAAGGGCTGTAGTGAACTGATTTCTTATGGTGAAAGGAAATGAAATTTCACCGAAGGCATTTTCCTGCAAGTGTCCCCTGGAGGAGGCTTGCTCAAATAAAATCCCAACTGCACCCTGAATATCCGGATAGGTAGAACCTTTACCATAGTAGTAATCATCAAAACTTTCTTTTGTATAGTACAAAGATCCAATTTCATCCAAATACCTGGCATGGTATTGAGCAATTTTCTCAGTCAGTTCGAAATTTTTTTCAGGGGTTAAAGGGTTGTTCCTGCTGGGTATCCCGGGCTGAAAGAAGAAAGTATTGTTTGTTCCCATCTCATGAAAATCCAGCACGATGTTGGGCAGCCATTCCTGAAGCTGTCCTATTCTGCCACGGGACTCAGGATGTTGTACGGGCAGCCAATCCCGGTTTAAGTCAAACCAATAATGGTTGGTCCGTCCTCTTGGCCATGGCTCATTGAGTTCTCTGTTATTGGGGTCTCCGCTGGGGAAGTAGCTTTTGTGGCTGTTTACCCAGGAGGCAAAGCGGTTGATGCCATCAGGGTTAATTGCAGGATCAATCAAAAGCACCATATTTTCCAGATCCTCTTTCAGCTCTATGGCTGCGGTAAAGTGGTAGGCAGAGAGAAGAGACGCATTGACTCCAGAGGGTTCATTACCATGGACAGAGTGGCCCATGTACATGACCACAGGCATGTTTGCCGGAGCGGCATTCGAATTTCTCAAAGCTGCCCTTTGCGTTTTAATGCTTTCCAGGTTTTCAATGTTTTCAGGAGAGGATACGGCCAACATTATCAGAGGCCGCTTTTCATAGGTGCTGCCATAGTTGATCAAGGTTGCACGAGGTGAACTTGCTGCAATTGCGGTAAAATATTGAACTACCTGAGAATGGTTGGCATGCCATTCCCCCACCTCAAAACCCAATACAGCAGAAGGCTCGGGAATATTTGCCTCATAGGTGAAATCTTCGGGCAGGTAGTAATCCAGACTTGCCTCCTGGGCCCTTGCCACAAAAATTATCAGCAAAAAAAAGCTGCTTAGCAATTTGATTTTCATACATATAGGATTTAGTGACGCAATGTCATTGCACTTTTACAATTAGCCATGAAGTCAACGCGATTAAAATAATCATTAAAATAAAGGGGAATGATTATTTTAATCGTCAAAGATTTCATGTCCTGCCCCGACTAATCGGGGTGAGCATTAGGAATCAATTATAAACACATGAAAGTATTAAGTTAAATTAGAAAAGGAACAACCATTTATCAAAACTAGTGAAATATTTGTTGAAGTGCCTGATTCAGGTCTCCGTAGTTGAATTTGAATCCTGTGCCTTCTATTTTTTCAGAGCTAACCCGGTTTCCGCCCAGCACCATTTGCGCCATTTCTCCCAAAAGTAGCTTTAATGCAAATCCTGGAACACCAATTTTAACGAAAGGTTTGCCTTTGAAGCTTGCTGCCCGCTCAGTTAGCACGCTGTTGGTCACCGGCACAGGTCCTACAGCATTGTAAATACCCGAAAGCCCATGATTTTCTAAGGCAAAAATAAACATTCTGGCCAAATCCTGTAAATGTATCCAACTCATGTACTGCCTTCCCGAGCCAAGAGGAGCGGCTACCGGGGGTTTAAGCATTTCTTTTAATGCTCCTCCATCTTTTGCAAGAACAATTCCTGTTCTGAAAATGACCGTTCGAATCTTTATTTCTTGAATTTTTTCAATTTCCGACTCCCATTCTTTCACCACTTTTGCAAGAAAATCCTTGCCGGGGGGCTCCCCCTCATAGATCAGTTTGTCGCCGGTATCGAATCCATAGTATCCTACGGCACTGGAACTAACAAATGCCTTGGGTTTATCCTTGACTTTTTCAAGTTCCTCAAAAAGAAGCTTGCTGCTTTTAACCCGGCTCTCCAGGATGTCCTTTTTCCGGGATTCGGTCCAGCGCTTATCCGCAACACCTTCTCCGGCAAGGTGAATGATGCCTTCCGCCCAGTATAGCGAGTCCTGGTCTATTTTATACTGTACAGGATCCCAAAAATAAGCTTTTTGTGCGTATTTTTCCGGATTTCTGCTCAGCCATGCGACTTCCTTGCCTTGCTCCTCAAGCAATTGGGTGATGGCTTTCCCAATTAATCCCGAACCACCTGTTATCAGTATCTTTTGCATAATCGACCTTCAAAATATTACAGTTATATAATCTGAATGATTATCCTATCAAAAAGCATTCCATCTAAACTTTTGTTTTGGTTTCAAATTTTTTTTTGATGTTCCTTATTTTGGGTAGCCTTTTTCCTGTTAAGATCAAATGTGTCGATTTGCCCGGCTTTATTCATTCTCTGCCTGAAAAAATTAATTTGTTTGCTTACATTTGTCGCATCTGGTGATGGGGTTCCACCAAATTTCCTGATTTCCCCTTTCTTTTGGATAGGTTTTTCAGGTTTAAACCGCTGAATTTCTTCAGCTGATGACTCCTGCTTCAACTTCTAACCTGTACTTCAGGTTTGTTTTATGCGTAGCGTTTAAAAACCACTTTCATGTTGAAGAGGACCAGGATTTTATTGCCCCTTAGAAAATTTATATTTCAGGAGTTTGCACCCAACATTGCCTACACTTTTCGATGGCTGCTACTATCTATCGTAATTGGCTTACTGGCAGGTTCCGCTTCGGCAGTCTTTTTGATCAGCCTCAATTGGGCCACTCAATTTCGGGAAGCAAATATTTATGTCATTTTATTCCTTCCTTTGGGCGGATTTGTCATTGGCTGGGTATACCACAGGTATGGCAATTCCGTAGTAAAGGGCAACAATCAATTACTGGAAGAGTTTTATAATCCTTTAAAAATCATACCATTAAGAATGGTTCCATTGGTGCTGTTCGGTACGGTCATGACCCATTTTTTTGGCGGATCAGCAGGGCGGGAGGGTACGGCCGTGCAGATGGGTGGAGCGATATCCGATCAATTTACAAAATGGTTTAAGCTTCCCAATACCGATAGAAAAACGGTTATCACCATAGGAGTGGCAGCAGGTTTTGCATCTGTATTTGGCACACCGCTGGCAGGAGCGGTATTTGCCCTGGAATGGCTGGTGATAGGCAGACTGCGGTACGAATCGATTTTGCCGGCGTTTCTTGCGGCCTTTATTGCGGATTATGCCTGTGCGGACCTTTGGGGGGTGGCTCATACCCATTATACCATTCCAATAGTGCCTGAATTAGACCTAATCCTGTTATTATGGATCATTCCAGCTGGAATTTGTTTTGGACTTGCAGGGAGGCTGTTTGCCTTTTCTACTCATTTTTGGGCTGGGTTTTTTTCCAGGAAAATCAAATATCCGCCGTTCAGACCAGTGGTGGGTGGTGTAATGATTGCCGCTTCTGTTTTTATAATGGGAGATACCAAATATATTGGTCTGGGTATTCCGACTATTGTGGATGCGTTTTCGGTAGATTTGCCTTGGTATGATTTTTTGATCAAAACGGCAAAGACCTCTCTTACCCTGGGGGCAGGATTTAAGGGAGGTGAGGTAACACCCTTATTTTATGTGGGAGCTACACTGGGGAATGCAATGGCTGAATGGACCCCTTTACCGGTGGCTTTATTGGCTGGGATGGGCTTTGTCGGGGTTTTTTCTGGCGCTACAAATACGCCGATGGCCTGTACCTTTATGGGGATAGAGCTTTTTGGCTCAGCACCTGGAATGTACATAGGTCTCGCATGCGTATTGGCCTACCTTTTTAGCGGCCATTCCGGCATTTATGGGTCACAGGTAATTGGTTCGCCCAAGCATGTTAACCTGTTGAAAAAGAAGGGAAGGCGTATTGGTAAATGATCCTATTTTTGTTTTTTTGAAATTATATAAGGCTTGGCTGCTTTTCAGACAGCGATTAACAAATTTTAATTAAAAAAATCTATTTATCCCACAACAAATCCATAAGATATGTCGTCTTAAGTTTGAGTTAAATTTTATTTATGTAAAAATGAAAAACATCACAGCAATGCGCAAAGCTATTGGCGTATTTCAGTCTTACGGCATTCCGCTTACAGGCAAAAAGAAAGCCGCAAATTTTTATAATGATTTGAGAATGGACAAAATTTTTGTGGCCGGGCTGATCTTCGAGCTGGAGTATGAGCTTAAAAGAGAGCTTGAAGAGGAAAAGGTAGCACATATTCAAACACCTTCTGAATTGATTACCACATTGCTTAAGGCTTCCTGATTTCACCTCATTTTTTTATGTATAGTAATTGAACAGTGATTTATTAGCTTAATTTTTAGAAGCTAGTGGAGTTGGTAAATCATACTCGCCCGGATGAGGCTTTGGGAATACCAATCATTTTTCTGGCATTTCTTCATTTCAAGCCTACTGAGGGTGTTCAAGTGAATCTCAAGAACCGCCTATTGGTTAATTAACAAACAGTTTCATTTTTCATGTGCGGGTTTCCAAAAGCCAATAATATACCGGCTGGACATCATTCCTTAAACATCCGTTGTAAATTTATATCACACAAAGGTGCAGATATCAGGGGTCGCGCTGTTCTATTTTCTCAATAGAAATTGGTCTTATGGAATAAGCCTCAGTGAAGTTGTCTTTGGAATTTTGATCCGGTAGATGCATTAGTGCGGCCCCTCCTTCAAAGGAGTTAAACCCGGTTTCAATGGCATTGGTTGAAAGCTATAATTTCAAAATCAAAATTCCGTTCGAGGACAAAAATTGCAAAAGGAAGGAAATATTATTTGATTCCTAAAAGTATTTTCTTTTATTTATAAGGTTACTTATTCAAATTATCCTTAAAATAAACCCAAAAAATGAAAGAAAGAAGGGAGTTTATCAAGAAATCCATTTTTGGTGCCGGTGGTCTGACCATTGGAGCCATGAGTTTCAGTGCCAAATCTTATGCATCTATTATGGGAGCGAATGAAAGGCTTAGGATTGCGGTATGTGGTGTCAATGGCAGGGGAAAAACCCATATCAGGGAATTTTCAGAACACCAGGATTCTGAGATTGCGTACCTTGTAGATCCAGACAGTCGCGTTCTTGGCGAGAGGGTTCAGGGACTTCGGGATGGAAAGACCAATAGCAATAAGGTAAAGGGAGAAAAAGATGTGCGGAGGGTTCTGGAAGACAAAAACATAGATGCCATCAGTGTGGCCACTCCCAATAACTGGCATTCATTGATGGTGGTATGGGCAGCCCAGGCAGGGAAGCATTGCTATGTGGAAAAACCCGCCAGCCATGACGTTCATGAGGGGCGAATTGCCCTCGCTGCAGCCCAGAAATATGGTATTGTGGTACAGCATGGTACCCAAAGGAGGAGCAGTGATGACTGGGCCAAACAAATTGGTGAAATCAAATCTGGAAAATATGGAAAGATGAAGGTTTCTCATGGTTTTGCCTGTAAACCGAGGGAAGGAATTGGATACAGTCCAGTTACCAATCCTCCAAATCACCTGGATTGGAATTTGTGGAAAGGGCCTTCTGTCATTGATGGTTATCATGAAAACCTGGTTCATTATAATTGGCATTGGTTTTGGCAGGTAGGTAATGGTGAACTGAATAATCAGGGTACACACCAACTTGACGTGGCCTATTGGGCACTTGATGACGAAGTGGCCAATACCCATCCCAAAAGAGTCATGGCACTGGGAGGAAGGTTCCGCTGGGATGATCAGGGTGAAACCCCGAATACCATGTTTGCCCTTGCGGAGTTTGCCAATGGGCAATATGTCTTTTTCAATGTCAGAAATGTGAATCACGAAGGTTACGAAAGGGAGGTGACCAATCGCTTTTATTTTGAAGACGGTGGGAGATTGATGGAGGGAGGAGAATACCAATCCCATAACGGTAGTCAGCCCAGAGATGTAGCATCAAAACCTGTGGCCATCACACCCGGAGGTGCATTTGGGAGCTTTATTGCTGCTTGTAAAGCCAATGATCCCATGATGGCCAATGGCAACATGTATGATGCCCATTACAGTTGTACCATGGGACACCTGATGAATATTTCTTACAGATTAGGAGAGAAAGTGCCATTTAACGCAAAGGCCGGCAGGTTTGGAGACAATCAGCTGGCTTTTGAGGAATTTATGAAAATCCACGAGACTGCCAGAGACGGAATGGGTGTACCTGTGGATCAGGCAGATTATATTGTTGGTCCCTGGCTGGAGTTTGACGGAGAGGCAGAACACTTTGTCGGAGACAGGTCCATTGAAGCCAACCGGTTGCTGTATGATCCCAGAAGAGCGGAATTTGACCTGCCTTCGCCTGGCTCAGTCTGATGGGTCGATTATGGCTGTATAATACCGAAAACACAACTACTGGAGGGCCGCGTCTGATTGGATCAGCTTAACTTATCCAAATCCTCAAGATAATAACAGTTGTCATGTTTGCTCATGCCTATTTTGGGGTAATAACCAGTGGCTTTTGGAGCAGATAAAAGAATAAGCTTGGCCTGGGGATAAGCAGCTTTGGTTTTTTGGATCAAAGTTTTGCCTATCCCCTGCTTTTGAAACTCCCGATGGACAGCCAAATCAGACAGGTAGGTACAAAAAGTGGTATCCGTAAGCGATCGGGCTATACCGATTAGTTTTCCATCCTTTCTGGCGGTAATGATGAGGTTGGCATTACGGAGCATGTCCTCCAGTCTTGCTGAATTCTCCACAGGCCTTCTTTCTCCCAGGCTGGAGGCGATCAGGATTTCCCGAAATTCAGCCATGGATAGGTGACTTTCTTTTTGGTAGGTAATGTTTGATTTCATGAACAACGGATGGAAATGTTTCCTATGGAAGATAGTTAAAATTTTACAATTATAGATAAAACCAATATCTTGCAGTAACCTCTTCAAAAAAAACCAAAAAACCTTTATTTCCCATGTCAAGTAGAAGAAATTTTTTGCAAAAATTGACGCTCTCCGCAGTGTCTATTCCCTTTATTCCCGGATTTGAAACCAAATCAATGAATGTGATGAACCAAAAACCCGATCAAAGCACCCTATTACGTGTTGCCATCATGGGCTTGGGCAGCTATGGTACCAGAGTGGCTGAGGCCATGGTGGATAGTAAAAAAGCAAAATTGGTAGGACTAATTAGTGGCACCCCCTCCAAAATTACTGCCTGGCAGGCCAAATACAATATCCCTGAAAAAAACTGCTACAATTACGAAAATTTTGATGCCATCAAGGATAATCCGGACATTGATGCCGTATATATTATTACTCCAAATGCTTTGCACCATCCCCAGACATTGAGGGTAGCAGCAGCAGGAAAGCATGTGATCTGTGAAAAACCTATGGCCCTGAATGCCCGGGAAGGAAGAGAGATGGTGGAAGCTTGTAAAAATGCAGGTGTGAAGCTTTTGGTTGGTTACCGCATGCATTTTGAGGGTAATACCCTTGAAGTTATCCGGATGCGGGAGGCTGGCGCCTTTGGAGAAGTTAAATTTTTTCAGGGTTTGAGTGGGTTTAAAATCGGAGACCCTACCCAATGGAGATTGAACAAGGAGTTGGCGGGAGGCGGTGCCATGATGGACATAGGTATCTATTCCGTTAATGGTGCCAGGTATATGGTAGGGGAAGAGCCGGAATGGGTTACAGCCCAGGAAACCAAAACCGACCCCGTGAAATTTAAAGAAGGAGTCGATGAGACCATCATGTTTCAATTTGGTTTTCCCAGTGGAGTAGTTGCCTCCTGTTTGTCTACTTACAGTATGAGTAACCTGGACAGGTTTTTTCTGAATGGCACTGAGGGATATGCAGAAATGCAGCCTTCGACCGGTTATGGACCTATCAAGGGAAAAACGCATAAGGGGCCTTTAGATAAACCCCACATTACCCATCAGACGGTACAAATGGATCGAATGGCAGAAATTATCCTGGAGGGCGATACAGCTCAGGTTCCTGTAGATGGAGAAGAGGGCCTTAAGGATTTGATCATAATCGACACCATTTATAAAGCGGTGAAAACAGGGAAAAAAGAAAGGATCAAATTGGGTTAGGGGAAGTGGTGCCCGCGCTTAATTATTTATTCAAAAATCCGCTAAACTTTCTGCTTTTGTGAAAATTTGCTGATGGTTTTCAGCAAAGCGGCGAAGCTCGGTTGTTTTTCAAAAAAAGACGCTGATTCTGGTATTGTCCATTGGATTTAATCATCAAACATTTTTTATGAGACTGCTTGGTATTCAGTGGGCATCCTTTTTGGTGTCTCAGTTCATCTCAATTGGCAGTATTTCCGGTCCTGGGCATTATCTTTCATTTTGTGTGGCGGGGACGGGGCATTGTCAGAGAATTGGATTAATTTTGTGATTAGCCAAAATATTTTCGCCGTGTACAAGCATTTCATCAAGCCTTTACTGTTTACCAAAAACCCTGAATCAGCGCATTATTTCACCTTTTCCTGGATCAAAAAATTATTTAACTTACCTATCCTGCGTTCGGTGATCAAATCCGCATTTGCCTTTGAGCACAAGGACCTGGAGCGGGAGGTGTTTGGGTTAACTTTCAAAAATCCTATAGGCCTGGCAGCGGGATTTGACAAGGATGCCAAACTGATCGATGAAATGTCCATGTTGGGATTTGGTTTTATTGAGATTGGTACGCTGACCCCCAAGCCTCAGGAGGGAAATCCGAAGCCGAGGCTTTTTCGCTTGCCCAAGGATCAGGCATTGATCAATAGGATGGGTTTTAATAATGAGGGGGTATTGGCAGCAGTAGAAAGATTAAAGAAAAGGAAGTCGGGCGTATTGGTGGGCGGTAATATTGGCAAGAATAAAACTACACCAAATGAGCTGGCCCTGGACGATTATTTGTACAGCCTGCACGCCTTGCATCCTCATGTGGATTATTTCGTTATCAATGTGAGTTCTCCCAATACGCCGAATTTAAGGGCCCTTCAGGAGAAAGAGCCACTCAAACGGCTTTTGCAGGCGGTAAAATCAGCCACTGACCATTACCCTCAAAAACGTCCGGTTTTGCTTAAAATCGCCCCGGATCTTACCAATACGCAATTGGATGATATCATAGCTATCGTCAGGGAGACGAATATAGATGGAGTAATAGCCACCAATACCACTGTGGTAAGAGATGGATTGAAGACTTCTTCAAATCTTGTTCAGGAGATAGGGGCAGGAGGCCTGAGTGGAAAAATGCTTAAAGACAGAAGCACCGAAGTCATTCGCTATTTGACCAGTCAATCCGGCAATGCCTTTCCAGTGATAGGCGTGGGAGGAATATTTTCTGTAGAGGATGTCATGGAAAAGTTAGCGGCGGGGGCCAGTTTGGTTCAGATATATACTGGTATGATTTATGAGGGCCCCGCAATGGTTAAGCGATTGAAGATGGGTATGGTAGATTGGTCCGATAAATCGTAAATCTTTTTTATTTCTAAAGCAAGCGTTAAATTACACCCCGATAGTGGAGGAAAGGAATTATCATGGCTGCAAATACGTACAAGAAGAATACTTTTAAAAAGAAAGCTGCACCGGCAAAAGGAAAAGAGAAAACCAAAAGCACAATCAACTGGGCTGTTTTTAAGGACAAGCGATGGGGATTGTCATTTGGTATTTTCTTTATGATGTTTTCCGTATTTATGCTATTGGCCTTTTTAAGCTACCTTTTTGCAGGGCAGGCAGATCAAAGCCTGGTAAGTGATTCGGGAGTTCCACTAAGAACCAAGGCTGGCGAAACCCAAAACCTTTTGGGCTATACAGGTGCAGTGATGTCCCACTACATGATTTATCGTTGGTTTGGACTGGCCGCATTATTATTTCCACCTTTTTTGTTTTTATGGGGACTCAGGCTTTCTTTTAAAAATACTTCTGTTTCATTAACCAGATATGCGGCTTTTTCCTTGTTTTTCCTTGTTTGGTTGGGTTTACTACTGGGCTATTTGGTTCATTTGTTGGATGGTTTTCAGTACCTTGCTTTTTTAAGTGGGGGATTTGGGTATGAACTGGCATTGATCACTGATGAATTTTTGGGTTGGGGTACCTTTATTTTGATTTTTGGATCCTTATTGATCTTTGTGGTTATCTTTTTTAATGTAGATCAGATCCGATGGTTTACATCTGAAGAAAAGGACGCTGCTTCTGAAGAATATGGTAATGAAACTGAAATAGACCCCAGTCCCCTATCGGAAAATGAGGATTCGGAAGATGATTCGGCCATTCAGGATGATGTGGATGATGAAACAGAATTGGGCAGTTGGAAGCTTTCCGATAAAGAAAGTTTGGTGTCTGGAAAAGACAACAGGCAGGAGCCTGCATTTAAGGTGGAGGACCGGACGGAGGAACAATACGATGAGCCTGAGGAAAAAGCCGATGGTTTTTTTGTCCAGGAGCAGAAAGTGGAAGAAAAAACAGCGGATACGGTGGAAAATCTTGATCCTTATGATCCTACACTGGATTTGCCCAGCTACAGGTATCCCACGTTAGACCTTCTGAATGAATACGACCAGCAAAAGGTGACAGTTACCCGGCAGGAACTGGAAGAAAACAAAAATAAAATTGTAGAAACGCTGGTTAATTTTAAGATCGGTATTCAGGAAATAAAAGCTACTATCGGGCCAACGGTAACCTTGTATGAGATCATTCCAGACCCGGGAGTGAAAATCAGCAAAATCAAAAATCTTGAGGATGACATTGCGCTTAGCCTGGCAGCATTGGGCATCCGGATCATTGCCCCGATACCGGGAAAGGGAACGATAGGGATAGAAGTTCCCAATAAAAACAGGGAATTGGTCGCTGCACGATCCGTCCTGGGAACGGAAAAGTTTATGAAAAGTGACAAGGACCTGCCTGTAGCCCTTGGCAAAACCATATCTAATGAAGTTTTTGTTGTGGATTTATCCAAGATGCCGCATTTACTGATGGCAGGAGCCACAGGTCAGGGTAAATCTGTGGGGCTGAACATGATTCTGGCTTCTCTGATCTATAAGAAACATCCATCTCAGCTCAAATTAATTCTGGTGGATCCGAAAAAAGTGGAACTAACGCTTTTTAATAAAATTGAAAGACATTTTCTGGCCAAACTTCCAAATTCTGAGGAGGCCATCATCACGGATACCAAGAAAGTTATTTATACACTGAACTCCCTTTGTATAGAAATGGATAACCGGTATGACTTGCTTAAAGATGCGGGGTGCCGGAACCTGAAAGAGTACAATGCAAAATTTGTGGCCAGAAAGTTAAACCCTGAGAAAGGGCATCAATTTATGCCCTACATCGTATTGGTGATAGATGAGCTGGCTGACCTGATGATGACGGCAGGGAAAGAAATCGAAGGTCCCATTGCCAGGCTGGCCCAATTGGCCAGAGCTATCGGCATTCATTTGGTGTTGGCCACCCAGCGGCCATCTGTCAATGTAATAACAGGAATCATCAAAGCCAATTTTCCGGCAAGACTCTCTTTCAGGGTGACAAGTAAAATTGACAGCCGAACGATTTTAGATGCGGGAGGGGCAGAGCAGCTGATAGGAATGGGTGACATGTTGCTGTCAATGGGCTCGGATGTGATCAGATTACAATGTGCTTTCCTCGATACACCGGAAGTGGATTCCATTTGTGAATGGATCGGAGATCAGCGCGGTTACCCTGATGCCTACCTGCTTCCTGAATTTGTGGGAGAGGACGATGGAGGAATTGGAGATGTAGACCTATCTGATAGAGACCCTTTATTTGATGATGCAGCAAGATTGATTGTGATGCATCAGCAAGGTAGTACATCACTGATACAGAGGAAACTAAAATTGGGATACAACCGCGCCGGCAGGATTATTGACCAGCTTGAAGCAGCTGGTATAGTCGGGGCTTTTGAAGGAAGTAAGGCCAGAGAAGTTTTGGTTCAGGATGAAAATAGTTTGGAACAATTATTGAACAATCTTTAAAAATATTGATCTAAATAAAATGAAAGGCAAAAAAACGATCATCGCAAGTCTTATTTTCCTTTGCTTTTTTCAGGTATCCTTTGGGCAAAACGACCCAAAAGCCGTGGAAATACTTGATAAAGTAAGTGACAATTACCAAAAATTAAACGGCTTCTCTGCTATTTTTGAATACACCTACTCCACAGAGGATGAAGGACTGATACAAACCAATACGGGTGAAGTCACTGTTAAGGGCGAGAAATACCGGCTTACCTTGAATGATCAGGAAATATTTAATAATGGGAATACCGTTTGGACGCTGATCAAATCAAGTAAGTACAAAGAAGTTACCATCAATGATGTAGAGGAAGACACTGAAGAACTTACCCCGTCAAACATCTACAGTATTTACAAAAAAGGCTATGAGGCAAAGCTTGAAGGCAGCAGTGTAATGAACGGGGTGCCGGTTCATGAAATCATGCTTACCGCTGAAAAGCCCAATGCCCAATTCGAAAAGATCAAGTTGTACGTTGATAAATCAAGATTTGATTTACTGGCTTGGGAAATTCAGGATGATGTTGGAGGTACTTTTAAATATACTTTTAAAGACCTGGATAGCAATATCAACATCATGGATGATTATTTTGTATTTAATACCAGTGAAAATCAGGATGTTGAAATCATTGACCTCCGTTAAACAGGTGGATACCATGTTATTTTGAAGTTGTTTTATTTACTTTTGTCCCATGACTTCAAAGGAAATATTTGCAGAGATCAAAAAGAAACGGTCTTTTTTATGTGTAGGGCTGGATCCTGTGCTGGAGAAGCTTCCAAGGCACCTGCAGAAGGAAAAAGACCCGGTATATGTTTTCAATAAAATCATCATTGATCATACCATAGACCAGGCGGTGGCCTATAAACCAAATCTGGCCTTTTATGAAGCAATGGGCTCCAAAGGCCTGGAAATATTGGAAAAGACCCTGGAATACCTGCCTGCAGAGGTCTTTACCATAGCCGACGCCAAAAGGGGGGACATAGGCAATACCTCAAGTCTTTATGCCAGGGCATTTTTTGAGAAGATGAATTTCGATGCCATTACCGTGGCTCCGTATATGGGGGAAGACAGTGTTACCCCTTTTTTGAAGATTGAAGGTAAATGGGTGATTCTGTTGGCTTTGACCTCGAATCAGGGAAGTCAGGATTTTCAGATGATAACCGATGAAAAGCAAAAACCGCTTTTTGTTACAGTATTGGAGAAAAGCAAGGCCTGGGGAAATTCCGAAAACATGATGTATGTCGTTGGTGCCACACGTGTTAGCCATATAGAGACTGTCCGGCAGCTTGTTCCCAATCATTTTTTATTAGTGCCCGGGGTAGGAGCACAGGGCGGAAGCCTGGAGGAAGTGGCAAGGGCGGGAATGAATGCCCAGTGTGGCTTACTGGTCAATTCTTCCAGGGGCATTATTTATGCTTCCTCAGGCGAAGATTTTGGTTTGGCGGCAAAGAAGGAAGCAGAAAGCTTACAGGTTGCTATGGAAGAACTACTGAATACCTACTGTTAAAGAAAATTCTACCGACTCATCTTTGGTTTTTTTATTTTTATAGCTATATTAATAAGGTTTTTCAATGAATTTTTCATGGTTCAATTTCAGGAAGATTTTCTTCATCTGGTGTGGAAATACCAGTATTTTGATAAAAAGGGATTGGAAACCACCTCAGGAATTCCTTTGTTTATTCCAAAAATTGGATGGCACAACCAACACGAAGGCCCCGATTTCAAGGAAGCAGAGATAATCTTGGGAGGCATCAAGAATTATGGCCATGTGGAAATTCATTTGAAAGCTTCAGACTGGAAAGCACACCAGCACCAAAATGATCCTGCTTACAATAGCGTTGTATTGCATGTGGTTTGGGAACATGACGAAGAAGTTTTTAGGGCAGACGGAACCATTATTCCTACCTTATCCCTGTTTGGGAAGGTTCCACTGGACGTAATCAGAAACTATGAAAAATTGCTTTTTTCCCCTAATAAGCTTTTATGTAGCGAAGCTTTGGTAAAAGTCCCTGACATTTTAAAATTCTCCATGCTGGAAAAAGCCCTGGTGGAAAGATTGCAGGAAAAGAGTAGGATGGTGCTGACTTTATTGGAAGAAAACAAGCAGGATTGGGAAGAGACTGCTTACCAGTGGCTCTTTTACGCCTTTGGTTTCAAAACCAATGCTAATCCCATGCTTAAACTGGCCAAAAGCCTTCCCTATAAATTGATCAAGAAAAATGCAGGTACCCAGTCTTTGGTTGAGGCCATGGTTTTTGGTCAGGCAGGAATGATTCCAGCTACCCTGGGTTTGGATCAGAAGTACGAGAAAAAACTGGAAGCTGATTATGATTTCCTTCAAAGGAAATATAACTTGAAAAACGAATTATTCGGATCGGAATGGAAATTCATGAAAGTTAGACCGGGTAATTTTCCTTCATTGCGGCTTGCCCAATTGGCGGCTTTATTGAACAAGACACCAAACTTATTCTCAAATGTGCTTTATGAGCTTGACAATAAACTGGCTTTCAGGGAAATTTTTGAAATAAAAGTAAGCGAATATTGGCAACAGCATTACCATTTTGGCAAACCCATGAAACATAAATCAAGGGGAGGGTTAAGTTCCGGTATCCTGGATTTGTTGGCCATTAATTATGTGGTGCCGCTGTGGTATGCTTATGGTCAATATTCCGATTTGGGGCACTGGCAGGAAAAATGTTTCAATTTTCTGCAGGAGGTCTCTGAGGAAAAAAACAGGTTGACGGAGATTTATCTGGCTGCCGGCTGGTCACCCGTAAATGCTTTTGACAGCCAGGGGATGTTAGGCCTTTATCATGGGTATTGCTCCAAAAGAAGGTGTCTTTATTGCAAAATTGGCCAAAACCTGCTCAGGCCGAATCTGAAATGACCTTTGCATGGGATGGTAATTTCAATTAATTTTGCACTTCTAAATCAAAAACCATGGAAAAACCCATCATTATATTTGGGGCTAAGGGAATAGCCCATCCAGCTCTGGAAATTTTTAACAGCCATGATCTGGTGGTCTTTGGTTTTTTGGATGAGGATGAAAGCCTTCACAAAAAGGAAATCAATAACATCACCGTATTGGGAGGTCCCGAGGATGATGGATTTCTTAAATTGATCGGCAAGAAATGCGAAGCATTCGTGGCCATTGATGATGCAAAATATAGGGAGTCATTGGTGAAAATGCTCAATGAAAAAAGGAAAGTCCAACCTGTAAACGCCCTGCACCGGATGGCCTACATTTCTACAGATGCAGCCATAGGGCATGGGAATTTTATCAATGCCAAGGTAACCATAGGGGCAGCAGCCGAGATCGGTAATCATTGTATTTTACATACCAACGCCACCATAGAGCACCAGGCCAGGCTTGGTGATTTCGTGCAGGTAGGAGCAGGGGCAGTGGTGAACTCCGGAGTGACCATAGAAGATGGGGCATTCCTTGGCTCAGGAGTGACGGTAGTTGCGGGGGTCAAAATTGGGAAGAATGCCAGAATAGGAGCAGGTTCAGTCGTCATTGCAGATGTAGCTGCCAAACAGACTGTTTTTGGCAATCCTGCCAAGGTCATTGAAAAATAACCAGTAGAAGTATACTATTTATTCAAATAACACCCTGCCTGAAACAGGGCTTAAGTTATGGATTACAACATTTTATTGTATTATTGTTATGCCCAAATCGAGGATTTGGAAGCCTACAGGGATGAACATCACCTGTTTTGTATTGAAAACAATATCAGGGGAAGGATCATCGTTTCTTCTGAGGGCCTAAATGGGACAGTCTCCGGGTTAAAGGAAGACTGTGAAAAATACATGGCCTATGTTAGGGCTGATCCCAGATTCGCAGATACCGAATTTAAAATTGACACCCACCATGAACATGCCTTTGCCAAGATCAATGTTCGGGCAAAGGATGAAATCGTTCATTCCGGTTTGAAACATATCAACCCCAGGGTCAGGACCGGAAAACATCTGGAGCCTGATGAATTTAAAGCTTTGAAAGACCAGGAGGATGTGGTCATCCTTGATGTACGCTCCAACTATGAACATGAATTGGGGCATTTCAAAAATGCAGTGAGGTTGGATATGGATAACTTTCGGGATTTTCCGGAGAAAGTCAGGGAACTGGAGCACCTAAAGGAAAAGAAGGTGCTGACCTATTGCACCGGTGGCATTAAATGCGAAAAGGCCTCTGCTTTTCTGCTTGAACAGGGATTCAAAGATGTGTATCAGCTCCACGGAGGAATTATCAAATACGGAATGGAAGCCGGAGGAGAGGATTTTGAAGGAAAATGTTACGTGTTTGACAATCGCCTTGCAGTAGCGGTCAATCAGGTCAACCCTAAGATTGTGTCTAAATGTTTTGTTTGCGGAACAGCTTCAGACCGCATGGTCAACTGCGCCAATCCGGAATGTAACGAGCATGTGCCTATTTGTGAATCTTGTGGTTGGGAAATGGAAGGAGCTTGCTCTGAGGCCTGTAAAGCGCATCCCCAAAAGAGGCCATATAATGGTACCGGGTACTATCAAAAAAACACAAATGGGTACAATCCCTATAAAGGGTTTTATCAAAAACCTGACGCATCTAAAATAAAATCTGTTTTGCATGGTAAAACCCATACCTGAATCGGAACTCCTCATTAATCCTGATGGAAGTATTTACCATTTGAACCTCAAACCCGGGCAAGTGGCAGATACGGTGATCGCTGTAGGAGATCCCGATAGGGTAGGAAAGATTTCCAGGTACTTTGATACCGTGGAGTTAAAGGTTCGCAAAAGGGAGTTTGTTACCCACACTGGAACATACCAGGGTAAAAGACTGAGTGTCATCAGTACTGGTATGGGTACAGATAATGTGGAGATTTTTATGACCGAACTGGATGCTTTGTTTAATGTGGACTTTGCAACCAGGCTTCCAAAGCCCAATCCCCAAAGACTGACTATTATACGTGTGGGAACCTCCGGAAGCATGCGTGCCGAAATCCCCGAAGACAGTCTTTTGCTGTCCGATTATGCATTGGGGCTTGATACACTGATGGCTTTTTATAAGCTTCCACAAACCGATCTGGAACAGGACCTATCTTTTCAGGTAAAATCTGGTCTAAAATTGCCATTTATGCCTTATTGCGTACAGGGTTCAGCGGTGTTGAGGGCAAAGTTTAGTGAATTGCCTTCAGGTATAACAGTCACTTGTCCGGGTTTTTTTGGACCACAAGGTAGAAAAGTTAGGTTAAATCCTGTTTTAACTGATATTTTTGATCAATTGGCAAAGATAAATGTCCATGGACTTCAATGCTCCAATTTTGAAATGGAGACCGCAGGGTATTATGCCATGGGCAGGCTACTGGGGCATGAAACCCTTAGCCTAAATGCCATTATTGCCAACCGCATCACCAAAAACTTTTCAAGTTCCCCAGAGGAGCTAATAGAAAGATTAATTGCCGTCGTTCTGGAAAAAACAGGCTGAATCAAAAAGAAAGCATAAGTCTAAAAGTAAGCGATATTTTTACACCAGTGTATTATAAATCAGAACGGGTATGTACTGTTTCGTCCTGGACAGGTTTACAACAGATGAAACTCAAATTGTACAACTGACTTTGTTATTCATACTTTGGGATTATAAGACAAAATAGGTCAAGGAAACAATAACAGCGAATCAGCTGGAGAAGGCAATGACTTTTAATAAGTCATCAGGTATCGGGATATCAAGCGATGCCATCCAATTCGCTTAGTTCTAGCCAGCGCATTTCCAGGTCTGCGGTCTCTTTTTCAATGTTTTCTATTTCCATAGACCATTCTATCAGGGTCTGGTGGTTTTCTGTTCCCTCATTGATTTTGTTGATGTAGGACTCCTTTTTCTTGGCCAGATTTTCCAGGTCCTGAGAAATGGTTTCAAATTCTTTCTTGTCTTTGAAACTGGCTTTATTGGTGTTTTTGTCCTGATCCTTGCTATTGCCGGATTTTTTTTCCTCTGTTTTTTTTGTGGGACTGGTTTTTATGCGTTTCAAATTTTCACGGTAGTCTGTATAATTTCCGGGAAAATCACTGATTTTCCCCTCACCGTCAAATACAAACAGGTGTTCCACCAGTCTGTCCATAAAATACCTGTCATGAGAAACGATGACCAGGCAACCCGGAAAATTATCCAAAAAATCTTCCAGTGTATTCAGGGTGACAATATCCAGGTCATTGGTAGGTTCATCGAGGATCAGGAAATTTGGACTTTTTACCAGTACCATAAGGAGTTGTAGTCTCCTTCTTTCTCCCCCACTTAATTTTGAAACAGGGGTATGTTGCTGCTTGGGTGGAAACCCGAATTGATTGAGAAATTGGCTGACGGTAATGGTACTGCCACCCGCTACTGTTACCACTTCTGCCACCTCCTTGACAATATCAATCAAGCGCTTTGTTTCATCGAAACTATCCTCCTCTTGCCTGTAATAGCCAAAAGCGGTGGTTTGACCGATGGTGACCGTGCCTTTATCCGGGGATATCATTCCGGTGAGCATGTTGAGGAAGGTAGTTTTACCTGCTCCATTGGGGCCTATGATGCCAATTTTATCACCTTTTTTGAAAACATAACTAAAATCATTTATCAAGTTCAAATCGCCGTAGGATTTGTGGATTTTTTCGATTTCCACGATCTTTTTGCCCAGGCGTTGGGCAGTAACTTCCAGACTGATATCCCGCTCCTCCGATTTATTGAAAGCTTTTTCTTTGGTTTCCTCAAATGCATCAACCCTGTATTTGGCTTTGGTACCCCGGGCTTTAGGTTGCCTCCTGATCCAATCAAGCTCTTTTTTATAAAGGCTTTTGGCCTTTTCCTGTTCGGTGGCCTGAGCAGCTTTTCTATCAGCTTTTTTTTCCAGAAAGTATCCGTAATTTCCTGCATACCGATAAAGGTTGCCTTGCTCCAATTCCAGAATCTGGTTTGTTACTTTATCCAGAAAATATCGGTCGTGAGTTACCATTAGCAGGGAAAGGTTGGCTTTTGAAAGATATTCTTCCAGCCATTCGATAGTTTCCAGGTCCAGGTGATTGGTAGGTTCATCCAATAACAAGAGGTCGGGAAAATTTAATATTGCTTTGGCCAGGGCCACTCGTTTTCTTTGCCCTCCGCTGAGTGCTGATACCTGAATGCTGGTATCATGAAGGCCTAATTTACCCAAAACTTCATTGATCTGGTATTCAAAATCCCAGGCCTGCAACTGGTCCATTTTTTCGAACAGGGGCTGCAGCTTATCATTGTTTCCGTCTTTTTCTGCCTGCAATAGGGCCTTTTGATAGGCCTGAATTACTTGTATGGTTTCATTGTCCGGATCGTCAAAAATGGTTTGATAGATGCTTTTTTCTCCAGAAAAAACAGGGTTTTGGTGCACATAGGCTATCCTGGCTTCCAGGTTGATCACCACTTGCCCTTCGTCAGGGATCTCTTCACCCATGATAATTTTCATCAAAGTTGATTTTCCGGCACCATTAATACCTACAAGGGCTGTCTTTTGTCCCTGATCTATGCCAAAAGAAATCCTGGAAAAAAGCACACGCTCTCCAAAGGACTTACTCAAATTTTCTACGGATAGGTGATTCATAAGGCAAAATTACGATGGTATTTCGGATAATTCAATTTTTGCGGTCAGCCCGCACATGATTTTATTCCTTAGCGGCAATATTGAAGGGATCAGGTGGAAAATTATCAGGTGGTGAATGTGCAAATGCGAGTGTTAAACCAGTGCTAACTTCCAAATCCTCTGAACTATTCTGTTTGAATGAATAGCCTACTGCCTGATCCAATAAAAAAATGTATTCCTCGGGTTTTACATCAAAAATGCCAGGGCTTAAAAGCAATCTATACAGATCTTTAATTATTAAGTGAAAGTTGGTTTCCCAGAGCTTTTCTTTGCGGATTATTTCAATAGCTCATTGACGGCGTTGATTAAAGAACGGACGCTTTGTTTAAGATGAAAGAATGATTCTTCAAGGAAAGGTTTCGCATTTCCTCTATTGCTTTTGTATTTTTCTTCGAACTTTGCCTTTTTTTCATGGAGTTCTTTTTCGAGTTTTTCTTTGTTCTTGCGCAGTTCCTTAATTTTCTTCTCGATCTCTTCGCTGGCTTCTCCGGTTGCCTTTGTTCCTTTTTCGATCAGTACTTCGATTTTGCTACCGATTTCCTGAAGCATTTTTTCAATCTCTTCAAATCCTGATTTTTTCTTTTCCATGTCTTTTTTCTTTATTACGTTAAAAGTAACTAAAATTCTGTACAAAACATCAGAAAAAATGAAGCCGGGAGCGTAATGAAGGATAGTATCGGGAAAAAAAATGCCCCAGTTTTCAGGGGCATAAGATAGATGGTTTAACCGGCCAGTTTGATAAAGTATTTGTTCAAAATGGGCTCGTATAATTTGGAAAATGTCTTATAACACCAAACCCTGAACTCTTCCAGTTCTGTGGGAACCAGAAGGTTCAGTCCCTTGCGCAACTCCTTTTCAAAGAGTTTGCTGTCAAAACTTACCTTCAATAAAATAGTTTTAACATATTCCATCATGGGTCATGTTATTTTAAGTTAGTTTTAGGAAAAAGAATACTATTATTACTCCATACGGTAATAGATTTGATTTGTTACGTATAAAATATACTTGTTTATTTGCAGTTATATTTAAAGATAATACAATCATCTTATATGTGTTTAACGACGAAGCATTTTCTTTTCGTATTTCTCCTGGGCCTTTTTTCCAATCAGGCGATGGCTCAGGATATCAAAATTGAATTGGGAGAAAGTGAAGTTGCATTGAATGAAACTTTTACCATAAAAGTAACAGTCTCCGGGGAAAAGATACGGTCTTATGATCAGTTACCCGAAATTCCCGGATTTCAGAAGCAGGGAGTATCCCAAAGCTCATCCATGAATATCATCAATGGCCAAATGAGTAGTACCAATAGCATCATCCAATATTATAAACCCTTGAGAAAGGGCCAATTCACAGTGCCTGATTTTACGCTTTCTGTAAATGGGGAAGCTGTATCGACGCCCGGAAAGACCATCACTGTAATAGATGCACGGGCCAGTACCAGAAACAACCGTGCCTTAGACCCTTTGGATGATCTTTTTGGGAGAAGGGATGCCGAAGAGCCAGAGTATGTAGAGGTGGAGGATGATGCGTTCTTTTCTCTTTCGGTAGACAAAGAGGAAGTCTTTGTCGGAGAAGGATTTAACGTAAGTCTTGCTTTTTATATGTCTGAAGCCAATCAGGCTCCTTTCAATTTTCATGAGCCTGGAAAACAGCTTGAGCGGATTATCAATGAGATCAAACCGGGGAATGCCTGGGAGGAAAATTTTAACATCACCAGTATTCAACCGGAGAAAGTGGAATTTGGAGGAAAAATATGGACCAAATATAAGGTTTACGAAGCAAGTTTTTTTCCGTTTAATTCTGGAACCGTTGATTTTCCTCAGGTGGGCTGGGAAATGATCAAATACAGATTGGCAAAAAACCCAAGTTTTTTTGGAAGTAACCGCCTTCAGGATTTTAAAACCTTCTACTCACAACCCAAATCCATAAAGGTAAAACCGCTCCCCCCTCACCCCCTGAAAAATGAGGTGAGTGTAGGCAACTACCGATTGAGGGAAAGTTTTGAAGAACTTGAGGCACGGACCGGAGAAGGATTTACCTATGATTTTACCATTTTGGGTGAGGGGAATATCAGTTCCATTCGCCCACCGGTTGTAAAAAGAGGACAAAAACTCAATACTTTTGATCCAAATGAACAAGTGCAGATCAACAGGGGAAGGGGAAAAGTGACAGGTATGAAAGAGTTCAGTTATTTTATGACATTAAATGAACAGGAAAGGGTGGCTTTGAAAGATCATTTTGAATGGATTTATTTTAATCCGGATTTGGCCCAATACGACACCTTGCAACCAAAGGCGGTAGTCAATGTCACTGGGGAGAGCAGGATAAACCAGGCCATCTCTTCTTCACGTTTGGGAGGATTGTATGATCTGATAGAAGTTGAGGACAATAAGCTTTTAAACCAGGGATTTAAATATTATTTTTCCATCCTGATAAATGTTTTGCTCTTCATGGCACTGATTTTATTGGGGTTTTTGATTATAAAGAAAAATTAGTTCATGCGCAATACATTTGGTAATGTTTTCACTATCACCACCTTTGGTGAATCTCATGGTAAGGGGCTTGGCGTCATCATAGATGGTTGTCCGGCAGGAATAGCCATATCGGAAGAATTTATCAGAAAAGAGCTTCAACGCAGGAAGCCCGGACAATCAAAAATTACCACCCAGCGAAAGGAAGAAGATGAATTTGAAATCTTGTCCGGTGTGTTTGAGGGCCAGAGTACAGGTACGCCAATAGCTATAGTCATCTACAATACCGATCAAAAAAGCAAGGATTATTCGCATATTGCGGATAAATTCCGTCCCTCTCATGCTGATTTCACCTACCATGAAAAATATGGAGTTCGGGATTACCGTGGGGGCGGGAGGAGTAGTGCCAGGGAAACTGCCGCGAGGGTGGCTGCCGGGGCTGTTGCAAAATTAATGCTTGCCCAATATGGCATTACCATCAATGCTTACGTAAGCCAGGCTGGTCACATTCGTCTTGAAAAACCCTATGCTGAATTGGATTTTGGCCAAATTGAATCCAATATGGTTCGCTGTCCGGATTCAACAACGGCAGAGCAAATGATTGCCCTGATAGATGAGACCCGAAAAAACCGGGATACCATTGGTGGTGTGGTCAGTTGTGTGGCTCAGGGCGTACCTACGGCATTGGGTGAACCGGTTTTTGATCGTTTACATGCTGTTTTAGGCCATGCCATGCTTAGTATCAATGCGGTTAAGGGGTTTGAATATGGAAGTGGTTTTGAGGGGGTGAGCATGAAGGGATCCGAGCATAACGATGTTTTTTACAAAGAAGAAGGCAAAATAAAAACAAAAACTAACCATTCCGGCGGTATTCAGGGTGGTATTTCCAATGGAGAAGATATTTATTTTCGGGTAGCTTTTAAGCCTGTTGCTACCATCATGCAGGATCAGGAAAGCATCAATTCCGAGGGAGAAGCTACCACTGTCACTGGCAAAGGCCGCCACGACCCCTGTGTGGTGCCAAGGGCAGTGCCCATAGTCGAAGCCATGTGCGCTTTGGTAATTGCAGATTTTATCCTATTGAATCGTTCCAGCAAAATATAACCACCACAACCACTAATCACACATGAAAAAAAGAATACCCCTTCACACCCAAATTATCATCGGCCTGGTCCTGGGACTAATGGTAGGCCTGGGAGTAGTCAAATTGGGAATTTCGCCGGATTTTACCTTAAATTATATCAAACCTGTAGGGACCATTTTCATTAACGGACTGAAAATGATAGCTGTACCGCTGGTACTGGCCTCCCTGATTGTAGGGGTCTCTAACTTAGGTGACATCACCAAACTCAGCCGTATCGGTGGGAAAACCATTCTTACTTATATTTTTACCACCGCTCTTTCCGTGACCATAGGTTTAGTGATTGTAAATATTTTCAATCCGGGTAAAAGTTTGCCTACAGATACCAGGGACAACCTGATGAGTTTGTATGATGAAACTGCAGATAGTAAATCCCTTCAAGCCGAAGAATTAAAGCAACAAAGTCCCTTGCAGCCTTTGGTGGACATGGTGCCTGAAAATGTTTTCCTGGCAGCTACAGATAATGCCAGCATGCTACAGGTCGTGTTTTTTGCCATTATTGTCGGCATTGCACTGATTCAGATTCCCAAGAGTAAGGCCGAACCTGTAATTGCTTTTTTTGAAGGATTGAATGATGTCATAATCAAGATTGTCGGGTTCATCATGATACTTGCACCATATGGTGTTTTTGCCCTGATGGCTTCCCTCATAGTAGAAATAACGGGTGATAATCCGGATTCTGCCCTGGAATTACTCCTTGCGTTGCTAAAGTACAGCCTGGTAGTTTTGGGAGGCCTGTTTTTTATGATTTTATTCATTTACCCCATGATCCTGAAACTTTTCACCAAAGTCAGGTACCTTGATTTTTTCAAAGCGATCAGACCAGCGCAATTACTTGCTTTCACGACCAGCTCCAGTTCTGCCACTCTTCCTGTCACCATGAAGCAGGTGGAGGAGGAAATTGGTGTTTCTGAGGAGGTAAGTAGTTTTGTGTTGCCTCTGGGTGCCACCATTAATATGGACGGAACAAGCCTCTATCAGGGAGTAGCAGCTGTATTTATTGCCCAGGCCCTGGGAATGGACTTGACTTTAAGTCAGCAGTTGTTGATCGTGATGACCGCTACACTTGCCTCAATTGGAACGGCAGGGGTACCTGGCGCGGGAATAATCATGCTGATTATTGTTTTGGAGTCCATAGGCGTACCAGCAGCAGGGATTGCTTTGATACTCGCCCCTGATCGTATTTTGGATATGTTCAGGACAATTGTAAATGTAACAGGAGATGCAATGGTATGCACCGTGGTCGCCTCTACTGAGGGGGAATTGCCAGAAGGTCTGGTGCGCAAAGCAAACCCATTGACGGCATCCTGAAAATCAATAATCGCAGGAAATATACCTTTTCCGAACCATCATTGATTCCCTGGCGTTTCAGTGGTAGAAAATATAGCGTACTTAAATATTGTGATCAATGTTAGAAGCAGAGAAAAAGCCGGTTCATCTTTACATGGAAGCCAACCCCAATCCCAATTCTTTAAAGTTTGTTGCCAACTTCATGTTGGCAGATGATGGGGTGAGTTTTGATTTTCCGGATGAAAAAAGTGCAGAGAATGCACCTTTGGCCAAAGAGCTATTCAATTTTGCAGCTGTAGAAAGGGTATTTATCGCATCCAATTTTGTTACCGTAACAAAAAAAGCCGATATACCATGGGAAACCATTCAAGATCATATCCGAAATCATATCAAGGAGTTTTTATCTTCCGGGAAGCAACCTGTAACGACTCAATTTGAGCAAGATCCACTTTTCGATGAAAATGATAGCGAAACGGTAAAAAAAATCAAAGGCATCCTGGATGAATACATTCGACCTGCAGTGGAACAAGATGGAGGAGCCATTGTCTTTCATAGTTTTCAGGATGGTATCGTTAAGGTGTTGCTGCAGGGCGCATGTTCAGGCTGTCCCTCAAGTACCATTACCTTAAAAGCAGGAATTGAAAACTTACTCACCGGAATGTTGGAAGAGGTCAAAGGTGTGGAAGCCGAAGGAGTATAGTTTGTAGCTTTTCATTAGCAGATCAATGGTCCTTGGAAGGTGGATTGGAGGGATTTTGGGTCTATTTTCAGTCCTTATAAGACTTGTTTCTCAAAACTACCCCAGCTTCACTGAAGTATGGTATGCCAGGGGTCTTTATCCTGCCATTAGAGGTATACTCGATTATTCCATTACGCTTCTTCCTATTCCAGCATTTTACCTGCTGCTAGCAGGGCTGCTCTGGCTGGGATGGGTTTTTTTTAAAGGATTGATCAAAGAAATCAAGGGTTTCAGGTCGAGATTGTATTTTTGCTTCAGGAGATTGATAAACTTTTCCGGTTGGATCGTATTTTTTTTCCTTTTTCTCTGGGGCTATAATTATTACAGGATCCCGCTTTACCAGCATTTATCCTTGCAGCCAGCACCATTGAACACGGAATTGTTGCTACAGGAAATGGCAGCTACTCAGGCTGGTCTGTTTCACCTTAGAGGACGCCTTCAACAGGATAGCGATACTATTGTCAATTTTTGGGATTTTAAGGATCACAGGGAATTGCTTAGAAGAGAAATGAAAATCATTTTGTCAGATATGGGTTATTCCTGGCGGGGAATGCCTACGGTGAAACAGTTTTATCCTTCAGGAATGATGAGAAGAATGGGTATTTTCGGTATTTATTTCCCTTTTACAGGCGAAGGCTATCTTGATCCTTCCCTACATCCATTGGAAAAAAGCTTTACACTTGCCCATGAATTGGCTCATGGTTTTGGGATTACAGATGAGGGAGAAGCCAACTTCATCGCCTGGCTGGTTTGTGCTGAAAGCAGTGATCCTTTTCTGAAATATGCGGGAGAACTCAAACTTTTCAGGTACCAGTTGAACGATTTGCATAGAATGGACCGGGAATCGTACAGTCAGTTTACAGAAAATATTCCCATAGCCATTAAATCGGATATAGTGGAAATCCAAAAAGCCAACCTGGAAATCAGACCTTATTCGCTTGAATTAAGCCGGAAATCCAACGATTTGTACCTGAAATCTCAGGGGATTAAAGCAGGGGTAAAGAGTTATGCCCAACTCCCCATGCTGGCTTTTGCATGGAGATCAAAATCCGGAAATTCTTATTGAAGCGGAAATAGCACCTGGGAATCTTCCTGTAGCCTTTCCCCTCGCAGAGAAAGCTTATACCGGAACCAGGGTAAAAGACCTATAATATTAAGCCAAGCCGTCAGGAAAAGTCAAAATAAAAACTGAACCATTTCCTTCCACACTTTTTACGTCTATTTTACCTCCAAGCCTGTGTGCATTCTGAAAGCAGAGGTGTAATCCCATTCCGGTACCTTTTTCCTGCTCGGTTCCATAAGTGGATTTGATGTCCTGATCAAATATCTTTTTCTGGCGTTCTTCAGAAATACCTACTCCATCATCCTGAATGGAAATGCTCACTGATCTGCCTTTGGCATTTATTTCAACCTTTACTTTACCCCCTATAGGTGTAAATTTAATGGCATTTTGCACAAGGTTCCTGTAAATAAGCAGTAGTCGGTCCGTTTCAATTTTAACCAAAGGGTTTTTTTTGTACTCCAGGAGAAGAGCTATTTGTTTTTGCTTGGCCATTACTTTAAAAATCTCTGTTGTATCTTCAATCAGCGCTTTTAATTTGATTTCCCTGACCCGTACGGTTTTGTTTTTTAGTTCGAATGAAGACCAATCCAGGATATTTTCCATCATATTATAGGTCCTGCTGGTTATTTTTGACAATTCTTCGTGAAGAAACGCAACCTCTTCGGGTGGCAGATCTCCGTTTTTCATCAACTCCATGGTTTGCATGATGGATTGAAGTGGGTTTTTTAGGTCATGTGAAATAATGGTGATGATTTTATCTTTTTGGGCACTGGTCTTAGTTAAACTTCGGTTTAGCTGCATCAATTCATTGGTTTTTTCTTTTACCTTGTTTTTCTGAACCCGGTAAAATTTTTTTAATGTCAGCACCAAAAAAGTGATTCCTGCCAGGCAGGCAGCATAAGTGAGCGTGTGGTCCACAAAAATAATATCCTTGCTGTTATACATTTTTGGTATCCACACTTCATGAAATACACCTATATAATAAAGGATAAAAAAGAATGTTCCATTGACCAGGGTCCAGAAAACATATCCACCATGAGTGGATACACTGAGAATAACAAGGTGGGAAAGAAGAAAAATGTAAAAAATGGGCCCCTGAATACCATCATTATAAAAAAAGCTAATTGCTAAAAAAGGATAGATGGACAGCCCGAAAATATAATAAGCCAACTTGTATTTGTTTTTTTTTCTTAGCAGGTTAAAGCAAACTAAAAGTCCTGCAATCACAAATAGAGTCAGCCCGATTAAAACAAAATTTCCAATAATCAGATTGAAAAAAGCCATGGCAATCATGAAGAAAAAAGCAATAACCAGCGTGGCATTGAATATTTGTTTCTCCATGACCGGGTTCTTTTCCCAGTAGAACAAATGCTTAGTGTATGTCTTTATGTCTTTCCAAAAATTCACTTTCCACCGTTGAGGTTAGGTTTTTACGCTTCCTTCTTTTTTTCGAAAACGGAAATAAATTCAAACATCTCGCCATCAAAAAGACCCTGATCGCTTATTTTAATCTGAGGGATAACCAATAATGCCATAAAGCTTAACGACATGAATGGAGATTGAAGTGAAGATCCCATGTTTTTGGCCATTTTATCCAACAGGGTGTATTGTTCCGCCACTTTAAAAGCATCCTGATGGCTCATCAGGCCTGCTACAGGCAAGGGTAGCACACTTTCCTTTTCATTTGCAACTGCGGATAATCCTCCCTGATGGGTAATGATAAGGTTAGCTGCTTGTATCATGGCTTCATCAGTGCAGCCCACAACGATGATATTATGGGAATCGTGGGCTACGGAGGAAGCGATGGCCCCTTCTTTTAACCCAAAACCTTTCACCAAAGCTACCTGAGGCTTACTGTTAATGGCATACCGGTTGATCACGGCAATTTTTAAAATATCTTTTTCTGGATCTGAGATCACTTTTCCTCTCTCAGCCCTCACTTTTGCCACAATGGTTTTTGTAATCAGTTGCCGGTCGAGCACCTGTATGATTTTTGCCGGGCCTTCTTCTTTAATTAAATCAAAGACATTCCCTGAAAGGGGCTTTGCCTTGAAATGGTTGATGGGAATGCAGCTTAAACTTGAAATTTCGGATATCCCATTATTGGCGACCATTTGCCCATTGATGTAGGTTTGCCTGGGAATAAAATCAACCAGGTTTTCTACCACAATAAAATCGGCCGGATCACCTTCCTTACACAAGCCTACATCCAATCCATAATGGGCTACTGGTGTGATGCAGGCAGCCCTCAGAACGTCAAACAAGTCCTTTCCCAATGCCACTGCCCGGGCCACAAGTTGATTGATATGGCCATCCAATAAGCTGTCGGGATGTTTGTCATCTGAGCAAAACATCAGTTGTTTAGGGGTTTCATCCATTAAGTCAATCAAGGCATCAAAATTTTTTGCCGCACTGCCTTCGCGGATAGCTACTTTCATGCCATAGCTGATTTTGTCTCTCGCTTCTTCTATCGTAAAACATTCATGGTCAGTGGATATACCTGCCGCCGCATATTTTGCCGCATTTTCTCCCATTAGGCCTGGAGCATGACCGTCAACGGGTTTTCCATATTTTTTGGCCAGCTTTATTTTTTCTTGTACCAAAACATCCCCTGATAGCACTCCCGGCCAATTCATCATTTCTGCGAGATAAAGCAGGTTTTTCTCCCGGAACAGTTGATCAATTTCGTCCGGGGTGATAGCTGCACCTGCAGTTTCAAAAGATGTGGCAGGAACGCAGGAAGGTGCGCCAAAAAAAAATTTAAACGGCGTATCATGGCCATTGTCAATCATAAAACTTATTCCATCCATGCCGCAGACATTGGCAATTTCGTGGGGGTCAGAGACGGTGGCTACGGTGCCATGCAAAACTGCCAATCTGGCAAACTCCGAAGGAACAAGTAATGAAGATTCAATATGCACATGAGCATCTACAAAGCCCGGAAGCAGGTATTGTTCGGGAGCGTCAGCAATTCTCTTTATGGCTTTGATTTTTTTGCCGCTTACTTGTATTTCAGCGGGATAAATGTCTTGGTTTTGAATATCTACAAAATGTCCTGTTACACTGAAAGCTGTCGTCATTCTATTGTGAAAAGTTAAAATAGTGCTTATGCTGCTGTTTCCTTTACCTGAGCTGGATAAATACCAATACAAAATAGGTCTGCTGCCCAGAATAGTCATAAATATACTATATTTGCATTTGAAAAGGAAAGCAGTTAACAACTCATTTTTTTGATGAAGAGAATAATTATTGCCATTGACGGTTATTCCGGGTGTGGAAAGAGTACCACGGCCAAAGCAGTAGCCAGGGCTTTAGGGTATACCTATCTGGATTCAGGTGCCATGTATAGGGCGGTTACTTTGTTTTTTATAGAAAATTACATTAACCCGGATATTCCAAAAGAAGTAAGCAAGGGTTTGCAAGAACTTGATATCTCATTTCATCAGGATGCTCCAAGCGGAGTCCAACAAGTTTACCTTAACGGTGTTAATGTAGAAGAGGAAATCAGAGGAATGCAGGTGTCTTCCAGGGTTAGTGAAATCAGTAAATTAGAAGAAGTCCGAAGAGCCATGGTTGAAAAACAAAGGAAACTGGGAAAAAAGAAGGGAATTGTGATGGATGGCAGGGATATTGGTACAGTTGTATTTCCAAAAGCCGAATTAAAGGTATTTATGAAAGCGGATACAGGCATAAGAGCAGCCCGAAGGCAAAAGGAGCTTTTGGAAAAGGGAGAAATGCTTAGTTTGGATAAAGTAAAAGAAAATCTTGAAAACAGAGATGCCATTGATACCACAAGGGCTATAAGTCCATTAGTTAAAGCGGACGATGCAATCGAATTGGATACCAGTTATCTGGATTTTGAAGAGCAGGTTTCCAGGATAATTGAATTGGCTAAAAAGAGAATGAATTGAATTTATGGAAGTTACAATAGATAAGAATTCGGGATATTGTTTTGGTGTGGAATATGCCATTAAAATGGCTGAAGATGAAATGGCTGATAATCAAAAGCTCTATTGTCTTGGAGATATCGTTCATAATGACATGGAAGTGAGGAGGTTAAGTGATAAGGGTCTGGTGGTAATTGACCGGGAAGATTTGCAGTGCCTGCGTGATTGCAAGGTATTGATCCGTGCCCATGGTGAGCCTCCTGAAACTTATCGTACAGCGATAAAGAACAATATTGAGTTGATTGATGCCTCCTGTCCGGTAGTTTTGAAACTGCAGCACAGGGTAAAGACTGCCTTTGATAAAATGGAAAAACAGGAGGGTCAAATTGTGATTTACGGTAAAAAAGGGCATGCCGAAGTAATTGGCCTTACAGGACAGACACTGGAGAAAGCCATTATTGTAATGGAGGATAAAGATCTGGATCAAATTGATTTTTCCAGGCCGGTTACCCTGTTCAGCCAGACAACCAAGAGTACCAGAGGGTTTTATGAACTAAAGGAAAAGATTGAAGAAAGGATTAGATCAGAAAAGGGGAGCCTGGAAGAGATGGATTTCAACGCCAACGATTCTATATGCAGGCAAGTTTCAAACAGGGAGCCTCAATTATTGAAATTTTCCGAAGAAAAAGACGTCATCTTTTTTGTTTCCGGCAAGAAAAGTTCAAATGGAAAAGCATTGTTTCAGGTATGCAAAGGAGTGAATCCCAGAAGCTATTTTGTCGAAAATGAGCAGGATATAAATCCGGACTGGATACGCCCCGAAGATAGTGTTGGAATATGCGGTGCCACTTCCACTCCCATGTGGTTGATGGAACAGGTAAAAGAATACCTTCTTTCCATGGATGAAAACCCGATAGAAGCAGGATAATAAAATCAAGGCTCTACCAAAGGCTTTTGATGATAATTTGGCAAATAATCACAGATTTAGCTTCTTAAAACTAATGTAATTTATTAGATTTGAGGCGTTTTTCATAGGACCATATAGTTTCAAAAATCAAATATGTCAAAACAAATCAAGCTTAAGAAAGGGTTTGATATTCGCCTGGTAGGGAAAGCCGAGAAAAAAATTGGCAACTTCCAACCTGTCAAAACCTTTGCCATCAAGCCTACAGATTTCATCGGAATGCAAAGACCAAAGGTCCTTGTAAAGGAAGGTGATTCGGTGAAGGCAGGCACCCCCATATTATTTGACAAGAAAATGGAAAAAGTGCAATACGTTGCACCTGTATCCGGAGAAATTGTTGAAATCAAACGTGGAGAAAAAAGGAAACTGCTTGAAATCAAAATTCTTGCTGATACCGAGATTGATTTTGAAAGTTTCGAGAAATTTAACGAAGCCGACATTCAGGCAGCTAGCCGGGAAAAAATTGTAGATCATCTGGCTGTCACTGGTGTATGGCCCCAACTCATTCAGCGCCCCTACGGCATAGTAGCCAATCCTGAGGAGGAGCCGAAAGCCATTTTTATCTCGGGATTTGATACCCATCCCCTGGCACCTGACTATGATTTTTTGCTTAAGGGCCAGTCCAACTATTTCCAGTTGGGCATCAATGTACTGCAAAAGCTGACCAAGGGAAAAGTCAACCTGGGTTTATCCGCCGATCATAAATCAGAAGAGCTCTCCAATATTAAGGGAACCGAAATCAACCACTTTTCGGGTCCTCATCCTTCAGGGAATGTTGGAGTACATATCCACCACATTTCTCCGATCAACAAAGGTGAAGTGGTATGGACTATCAATCCTTACGGTGTGGTACAGATAGGTAAATTATTCGCCAATGGAATCTATGATGCTTCCAAGCTCATTGCCATTGCAGGTTCGGAAACCAAATCACCACTTTATGCACAGACCTATATAGGAAGCTGTGTGGATAGTTTTGTGGCAGGGAATACAAAGACAGAAAAGGTCAGGGTGATTTCCGGCAATGTACTAACCGGAGAAAAAATTAACCGGGACGGGTATGTTGGTTTTTATCAGCATCAGATAACCATTATTCCTGAAGGGGATTATTATGAGTTTCTGGGTTGGATGAAACCTACTGCCGAAAAACTGAGTTACCATAAAGCACTTGGGTTGCTTTCTTTTCTATTCCCTAAAAAGGAATATGCCTTGGATTCCAATGCCAGGGGTGAAGAAAGGGCATTTGTCCAGACCGGTGTATTCGAAAGTGTTACTCCCATGGACATTTATCCAGTATATTTGTTAAAGGCCATCATGGCTGAAGATTTTGATGAAATGGAGGAGTTGGGTATTTATGAAGTGGTAGAAGAAGATCTGGCTCTTTGTGAATTTGTGGATGTTTCAAAACACCCTGTCCAGGAAATAGTTAGGAAAGGTATAGAACTTATTCAATACAGTTAGACAATATGGAGTTTTTACGCAATCTGTTGGATAAACAGAAACCCTTATTTCAAAAGGGAGGAAAATTGGAAAACCTTTATTACTTGTACGAGGCAGGTGAGACATTTTTGTTTTCACCCAAGCATACCACAGGTCCCAGAGGTGCGCAGGTAAAGGATGCCATTGACTTAAAGAGAATGATGATCACCGTGGTGATTGCCATGATACCCTGTCTTTTGTTTGGTATTTATAATACGGGCCACATGCATTTCCTGGCAGTGGGTGAAGAGGCCAGTTTTGGGGATAAATTTATTTTGGGTTTGACCCTGGTTTTGCCGATAGTTATCGTTTCTTATGCCGCAGGAGGATTAGTAGAAGCTACTTTTGCTGTTATTAGAAAACATCCGATCAATGAAGGCTTCCTTGTTACTGGAATGCTCATCCCCTTGGTTGTACCTGCCACTACCCCATTGTGGCAAGTGGCATTGGCAACGGTTTTCGCAGTTGTCATCGCCAAGGAGGTTTTTGGTGGAACGGGAATGAATATCCTGAATGTAGCCATGACCGCAAGGGCATTTTTATATTTTGCCTATCCGGCACAGATTTCTGGTGATCAGGTCTGGACCTATTTAGGGGATAAAGTGCCGATTGACGGATTTTCCGGGGCTACTGCCTTGGCGGTTGCCTACCAGTCCGGACAAGAAGGAGTTAATGCTGTTTCCAATCTGGGGAGTCACAATTCTGCAGTAATGGAAGGGATGTTTAGTTTTTCAAACATGTTTCTTGGATTTATTCCAGGCTCTATTGGAGAGACCTCTACTCTCATGGTATTGTTGGGAGCCGCTATTTTGCTCTTTACAGGCGTTGCAAGCTGGAAAATTATGGTAAGTGCATTCGGAGGTGCTTATATCATGGCAGCGGTCATGCAACTACTGGCAGTAAATGAATATATGGCCCTGCCAGCGCATTATCATCTAGTAATGGGGGGTATAGCCTTTGGGATCGTTTTTATGGCGACTGACCCCGTATCAGCAGCCCAAACCGAATCCGGAAAATGGGTTTACGGTCTTTTGATTGGTGTACTGACCATCATTATCCGGGTGACCAATCCGGCATATCCCGAAGGAATCATGTTGGCAGTGCTGTTTATGAATGTATTTGCCCCATTGATTGATCATTATGTAGTAAAAGCAAATAAGAAAAGGAGGTTACAACGTGCAACAGTCTAACGGATACATTATCACATTTTCTATTATTCTTACTGTCGTTCTAGGTTTATTGCTTTCTGGTACAGCGGAAGTACTGAAACCTATTCAAAAAAAGGCAGAAGAATTGGATACTAAAAAGCAGATTTTGGGTGCTGTAATTTCTTCCGATGAAATCGGAGAAATGAAGCCTGAGGAAGTCAATACTTATTACGAAGAAAGGATAGCATCTAAGGTAGTAAATATAGAAGGGGAGGAAGTTGAAGAACAAGATGGTGCTACGGTAACCGCAGAATCGGTAGATATTGAGAGAAACTACAAAAAGGCCCCTGAAGACAGGCTTTATCCCGTTTTTATTTATCACGAGGAAGGAAGCGAGGATGATATTATTGCCTATATTTTCCCGGTTTATGGAAGCGGTTTATGGGACAGTATTTGGGGTTACCTGGCATTAAAGACTGATTTGGCGACAATAGAAGGCGTTACATTTTCTCATGCAGGGGAGACTCCTGGTCTGGGAGCAAGGATAACTTCTCCTGATGTCCAGGAAAGGTTTAAGGAGAAGGCAGTATATGATGATGAAGGTAATCTTGTCTCGGTAAAGATGCAGAAAGGGGAAGGAAAAGATTATTCAGGAGATCCGCATAAGGTTGATGGCTTATCAGGTGCTACTATTACTGCACAAGGAGTTAATAATATGTTGAGTAATTACCTGGAACATTACCAATCTTTTATTAAAAAGGAAAAAGGTGGTAATCCTGAATTGGCCGCTTTAAAATGATTTGGAACGTTTCATTACAGAAGATATTATGAGTACAGAAACAGAAGAAAAGGAATTGGTAATAAAAGATTCCGAACCATTACTTTCAAAAAGAAGAAAAAAGCTCGTTACAGATCCACTTGTTGATGATAATCCTATAACCATACAGGTTTTAGGAATTTGCTCGGCACTTGCGGTAACCACACAAATGCAGCCTACGCTGGTTATGGCTTTATCTGTAATTTTTGTTATCGTTATGTCAAATCTTACTATATCACTTTTAAGGAATACAATTCCAACCAGGGTGAGGATCATAGTACAGCTTGCCGTGGTTGCAACGTTGGTTACCTTGGTCAATGAAGTGCTTAAAGCCTTTGCTTATGACATGTACAAGGAGCTTTCAGTATTTGTTGGATTGATAATTACCAATTGTATTGTAATGGGTCGATTGGAAGCCTTTGCTTTGGGTAATAAACCTTATGATTCCATATTGGATGGTTTCGGAAGTGCTTTGGGTTACTCATGGATTATCCTTACGGTTGCCTTTTTCCGGGAATTGTGGGGATCTGGATCTCTTTTCGGTATACCCATTTTTGATGGAATCTCCAGTTTGTTTGGAGAGGATTTTCAGCTTGCTACCAATGGGCTGATGGTTTCTCCAGTAGGAGCATTTATTATTTTGGGATTACTGATTTGGGTGCAACGCACCAAAACAGGATATGTAGAACATTAATAAAGGGATAATATGGAATTATTTAATTTAGCTATACGGTCAATATTTATTGATAACATGGTATTTGCCTACTTTCTTGGCATGTGTTCCTTTTTAGCAGTATCCAAAAAAGTAAGTACTGCTCTTGGACTTGGCGCAGCGGTTATCTTTGTATTGACCATTACCGTGCCCCTCAACTGGCTTTTGAATGAATTTATTCTAAAAGAAGGAGCATTGTCCTTTTTAGGAGCCTCTTTTGCTACCATAGATCTTACCTTTCTCAGGTTTATCATGTTTATTGCCATTATTGCGGCCATGGTTCAGTTGGTAGAAATGGTGGTTGAAAAATTTGCCCCGGCACTTTATGGTGCTCTGGGTATATTTCTCCCTTTGATCGCTGTTAACTGTGCCATCCTCGGTGGTTCGCTATTCATGGCTCAAAGGGATTATACCCTGGCTGAATCAGCGGTGTATGGGTTCGGTTCAGGTACAGGTTTTTTTCTGGCCATAGTTGCTCTTGCTGCCATTAGGGAAAAATTAAAGTACTCAAATGTGCCCAATGGGCTAAAAGGATTGGGAATCACCATGCTGATAACAGGGCTAATGGGAGTTGCCTTCATGTCCTTTATGGGTATTGATTTGTAATTACTCGGTTTATATTCACTCTGAATAAGCATAAAACCCTGTTCACAATCATTGTTGAACAGGTTTTTTTTTGTGTTTATATTTACATTTTAACCCGTTACAGCAATGTCTGATTTCACATCAAAAAGAATTCTTGGTTATTTCCTAAGAGGTTTGCTCTTTGTGGTGCCGTTTTTTCTTACGGCATATATTATCATTTTGACCGTAAGGTTTTTGGATAATATTATCCCGGTGAATATTCCCGGCTTGGGTATTTTGGTGATGTTGGTTTTCATCACCCTGGTAGGGTACCTGACCAGTATTTTTATTACCAAATCTATTTTTGAGCAATTGGAGAAACTTGTATTCAGGATTCCATTGGTCAATATTCTTTATACCAGTATCAAGGATTTGATGTCTGCTTTTGTTGGAGACAAAAAGAAGTTTAATACCCCTATAGTGGTGAAGCTATCCGAAAATATGTCCCGACTGGGATTCATGACCCAGGATGATTTATCGGTTTTGGATTTGGAAGATCTGGTAGCCGTTTACTTTCCCCATTCTTACAATTTCAGCGGTAACCTTTACCTGGTCCCGAGAAGCAATATTAAGCGCCTTAAAAATGTGAACAGTACCGAAATCATGAAATTCATCGTATCAGGAGGTGTTTCTCACCTGAGTTATTACCATCCGGAGGCCAGAATTAAAAAGCCTTCCGGCAAACCCAGCCCTTCTTCAGATATTCATTGATATGTACAGTATCCCGTTTAATCGTCCTTTTTTCACCGGAAATGAATGGAGCTACATCCAGGATGCCATGAAGGATGGAAAGTTATCGGGCAATGGAAAATATACCGGAAAATGCCAGCAATTTTTTGAAAGTAAATATGGCTTCGGGAAAACCTTTTTGACACATTCCTGTACGCGGGCACTTGAAATGGCTGCTATATTGATGGGGCTTGGACCTGGGGATGAGGTGATATTGCCCAGTTATTCCTATGTCAGTACTGCCAATGCCTTTGCCTTAAGGGGCTGTACACTGGTTTTTGCCGATAGCAGGCCGGATTATCCGGTAATTGATGAAACTAAACTTCAAGATTTGATTAGCCCCAGGACCAAGGCACTGGTTATTGTGCATTATGGGGGCATGGCCTGCAAAATGGAGATTATCAGCAAATTGGTCGAAGAGAATGACATTTATTTGATAGAAGATGCTGCTGCTGCCCTAGATGCCTATTATCAGGGAGAGGATGGAAAAATAATCCCTTTGGGAAGTATGGGGCATATGGCCGCTTTTTCCTTTCATGAAACAAAAAACATCAGTTGTGGGGAAGGAGGTATGTTGGTTGTGAATGATGCCTCTTTTAACAAAAAGGCTTTGGAAGTTTGGAATAGAGGGACCAATAGAAGTGCTTTTGAACAAGGCATTCACAAGTCCTATGAATGGGTAAGCTTGGGGAGTGCTTTTGCCCCTTCCGAAATCAATGCAGCATGGCTTTGGGCCCAATTGGAGCAATTGGAAAATAGTCAAAAAAAACGAGAGGCGATCTGGAATTGGTATTTTGAAAATTGTCATTCATTATTTCCTTCTTTTGACGTGGAAAAACCGATCGTTCCAAATTATGTCCACCATAATTTTCATGTTTTTTACCTGCTTTGTACTGATGCTGCTCAGAGAGGAGATTTGATCAATCATTTAAAAAGCAAAGGGATTTTATCGGTTTTTCACTACCAGTGCCTTCACCAAAGCCCCTATTTTCAGGATCAATACAAAGGTAAGCCCCTGAACCAGGCAGAAAAATACCAAAACAGGCTTTTGCGGCTTCCTCTTTTTGCTGACTTTGAAAAGGAAAAGTTTGAAAAACTATTGTTGGAATAGAAAAAACAGGAAGAAAAAAGGCCCTTAATCAAAGGGCCTTTGTAATATGCAAACAGAAATTAAATTTTAAATCTGAGCTTCTAACTTATCGGCAAGTACTGACTTGGGCACTGCTCCGATCACTTTATCCACCACTTGACCATCTTTGAAAATCAACAGTGTCGGGATGCTTCGAATACCAAATTTAGAGGCGATATCAGGATTAGAATCTACATCCAACTTGGTGATGGTGGCCTTTCCCTCATAATCTGCTGCCAATTCTTCCACAATTGGCCCAATCATTTTACATGGTCCACACCATTCTGCCCAAAAATCCATCAATACGGGTTGTTCTGATTTGATGATCTCATCAAAATTGGTATCTGTTATTTCAATTGCTTTAGCCATTTTCTTGTAATTATGGTTTTCTGAAAATATATATTCTAATCCGTTTCTGTCGCAATTAGTTCCGGAATGTTGTTATAATTTTTTCCATATTGGGTTTAAATGATTTTATAGGCTACCTCAGGGATTTGTTCCAGGGCCTGAATCAAATCGTTGGAAGGGTCTATCCGGTATTTGGAGGACATCAGGTCCAGGGTGATATTTTCCTTACTATCGATGACATTGATATAGAGTTTTGCCTCCCCTTTGTATTTTTGGGTGATTGCCTCCAATTTTTCCATGAGTTCCAGCCCCAGGTCATCCAAGTCAATATGTACCCTTACCCCTTTGATCATTCTGCCCCTGATATCGTTCAATAAGGATATTTGGTTGAGCTTGAATTCGTACTCTCCCGGTTTATATTTATTAGGATGGACACTTCCGGAAAGGAATAAAAACCATCCGGTCATAAAATATTCCTTGAATTTCACATAATCTTCACCAAATAGGAAAAAGGTATGGGCTCCATGGTAATCCTCCATTGTCAGGGTTCCGAATGGTTTTCCATTTTTAGTGGTTCTGTGGGCAAAGGAGGTTACCGCACCTGCCAATTTGATTTCACCTTTGTTCTTAAAAGACGAAATGTCGGCAAGTTCAGGTAATTTGGCATTGGTAAAGGCTTCGATTTCAACTTTAAATTGGTCCAGGGGGTGACCGGAGATGTAAAGGCCCACGACTTCTTTTTCTATATTCAATTGTTGCAACTGGCTAAAGGGTTCCAGGTCTGAAATAGACGGAACTGGAATATCTGTTCCCCCGCCACCACCAAAGAGCGAAACTTGTGCACTCTCCTCTTCCTGCAATACTTTTTGCGCATATTTTACCGCTTTTTCGAGCAAACTCGCTTCTCCTTCAGGGGCTTCCAGGTATTGTCTTCGGTGAAAGTCGGTAAAACAGTCAAAGCCCCCTGCCATGGCGAGTACTTCCATGGTCTTCTTGTTGACGGCTTTGAGGTTTACCCTCTTTGTAAAATCAAAAATGTTATTATACAGACCTTCTTTTTCCCGCTCCTCAATGATAGCGTTAACAGCGGCATTTCCTGCCCCTTTGATTGCTGCCATGCCGAACCTGACCTGACCTTCTACATTTACGGTAAAGTCACTTTTGGATTCATTGACATCTGGTCCCAATACCTGAATGCCCATCCTTTTGCATTCTTCCATGAAGAAGGTGACCTGAGTGATATCATTCATGTTATTGCTCAAAACAGAGGCCATATATTCCGCTGGGTAGTGAGCTTTTAGATAGGCTGTCTGGTAAGCGATCCAGGCATAGCAGGTTGAATGAGATTTGTTAAAGGCATAGGAAGCAAATGCTTCCCAGTCTTTCCATATTTTTTCCAGTTTTTTGGCATCGTGGCCTTTACTTACTGCCTGGTCGATAAAATTTGGCTTCATTTTATCCAATACGTCTTTCTGCTTCTTACCCATAGCCTTTCGCAATACATCAGCTTCACCTTTGGTAAAACCTGCCAATTTCTGTGAGAGCAACATCACTTGTTCCTGGTAGACCGTAATACCGTAGGTTTCTTCCAGGTATTCCTTCATGTCCTCCAGGTCATAGGATATTTCCTCTGTTCCATGCTTTCTTTTGATAAAGCTTGGAATGTACTCTAATGGTCCTGGCCGGTATAGCGCATTCATGGCAATCAGATCAGCAAAAACTGTAGGTTTAAGTTCCCGCATGTATTTTTGCATGCCTGTGGATTCATACTGGAAAATCCCAACTGTTTCGCCTCTTTGAAAAAGTTCATAGGTCTTTTCATCATCAATGGGGAAGTTTTCAGGATCCAGCAGTATGCCGTGCCGCTCCTTAATGATCCTGACAGCATCTTTGATCAGGGTTAGGGTTTTCAAACCCAAAAAGTCCATTTTTAGCAGGCCGGCACTTTCTACAACCGAATTGTCAAACTGGGTACAGACCATATCAGAATCCTTGGCCAGTGCAACTGGGACGAAATTGGTAATATCATCCGGAGTAATGATCACCCCACAGGCATGAATTCCGGTGTTTCTGACGGATCCTTCCAATACTTTGGCCTGGTTGACGGTTTTTGAATTGTCATCATTTCCCTTTGAAATTCGGATAAGCTCCAGGGCTTTGTCCAGGTTTTCGTTGTTGTTTTTTAATTTTGCTGCCAGTTTTGCCCGGTCATTGGCCAATTCAAAGAGGTTTTTTAATTTGATGTCCGGAACCAGCTTGGCCAGTCGATCTGCCTCAGATAAAGGCAGGTTCAATACCCTGGCTGTATCCCTTATGGCAGATTTGGCAGCCATGGTGCCATAAGTGATGATTTGGGCTACCTGGTTGGCCCCATACTTTTGAATGACATATTCAATTACCCGCTGACGGCCTTCATCATCGAAATCAATATCAATATCAGGTAGAGATACCCTGTCCGGATTCAGGAATCTCTCAAAAAGCAAGTCATAGGCAATGGGATCCACATTGGTGATACCCACGCAAAATGCCACCGCTGAACCGGCAGCGGAGCCCCTTCCTGGCCCCACCGAAACCCCCATATCTCTGGCCGCCCTGGTAAAATCCTGGACAATCAGAAAATAACCAGGATATCCGGTCCTTTCTATGGTCTCCAATTCGAAATCAAGTCTTTCCTTAATTTCTTCAGTAATGGTGCCATAACGTTTTGTCGCACCTGCATAGGTCAGGTGTCTCAGGAAGGCATTCTCTCCCCTGTTTCCTCCGTCTATATCGTCCTGTGGATCAATGAATTCCTGCGGGATGTCAAATTTGGGCAGCAATACATCGCGTTCCAATTTAAAAGCTTCAATTTTATCAATGATTTCACCGGTGCAGCTGATGGCTTCTGGGATGTCTGCAAAAAGCTTTTTCATTTCCTCAGCACTCTTGAGGTAAAATTCCTCATTTGGAAAACCATACCTGAATTCCCGGCCCCTTTTTCCTATGTATTTTTTTGGTTTTGCGACCAGCTCGCCATCCTTTACACAAAGCAAAATGTCATGAGCCTTGGCATCGGTTTTTGCATTGTAATAGGTATTGTTGGCTGCAAAGTAATTGACCTTGTACTTCTTGGCCCATTGCAACAGTACCTCATTGACTTTTTCCTCTTCAGGTATTCCATGCCGGTTAAGCTCTATATAAAAATCCTCTCCAAACTGTTCCAGCCACCAGACGAAGGCTTCTTCAGCCTGTGTTTCTCCCACATTAAGGATCAGGTAGGGAATCTCTCCCCAAAGGCCTCCCGTGGTGGCAATGATATCCCCCTTATATTGAACCAACAGTTCCTTGTCTATTCTCGGCAGGTAGTAAAAACCTTCAATATTGGCATAGGAGGCCAGTTTGGCCAGGTTGTGGTAGCCAGCTTTATTTTTGGCCAGGAGGACAGTTTGAAATCCATCATCTTTGTTGGATTTATTTTTTCGATCTCTGCAAACATTGAATTCGCAACCTATTATGGGTTTGATACCCTGATTAAAGGCCTCCTTAACAAAATTAAATGCCCCCATCATGTTTCCATGGTCGGTCATGGCCAGGGCCGGCATGCCCAGTTCTTTGGCCCTTCGGATCATGACAGGGATTTCGGAGGTGGCTTGAAGGATGGAGAATTGGGTATGAACATGTAAATGACTAAAAGTGGTATCGGCCAGGTCAGAGATATCCGCCTCCACTGCTGCTCTCAGAATATCTTTTGCAGCTACTTTCTTTTCATCCTTTGCTCCTGCGAAGTTAGCTTCATCCAGTTGGGGAGATTCATAGATAACCTCTTCAGGGCTTATACCAGCTGCAGGAGCCTGCACCCTTTTCTGGATCAGGCCAAAAAAGCATTTTGCTGTCGCATCTACATCATAGGCAGCATCATGGGCATCCCCAAATCCTTCTCCAAAAAGTTTGGTGTGCAATTCCAGTAAGGTTGGCCATTTGTACTTTCCGCCTTTACCGCCAGGTATGGCACAGAATTCTGTGGAAATATCTTTGGTATCGAGCGAGCCTTTTTCCAAAGGCGAGATGGCACGATTACTTCGCAGTAATTCAGCACCTACAATGTTGATGTCAAATCCAATATTGTGTCCCACAAGGTATTGAGAACCTTGCAAGTCTTTTTCAAATTCCTCCAGAACCTTTTTTAGCTCATGCCCTTCCTTTAGTGCCCTTTGGGTAGAAATACCATGAATTTTCTCGGTGTTGTACGGGATGGTAAAGCCATCAGGCTTTACGATAAAATTATTTTGGGAAAGCAGGGCCCCTTTTTCATCGTGAAGCTGCCAGGCCAACTGGACCAGGCGGGGCCAGTTTTCCAAATCCGACATGGGAGCATTGTAATTCCTGGGTAAACCAGTGGTCTCGGTATCAAAAATGAGGTACATACAAGTTCGTTTTTCTATTGAAGGATGGGGCAGTGTGTAAAATCTCTGTGCCTGGAACCAGAATTTGTTTTTACTGGCATTTATACCGTAAACTATGGTTAACGGCTTAAATTATAATAGAATAAATCCCGTAAAGAATTTACCAGGATGAAGCTACAGAATTGTAGTTTTCCAGATAACCAGACCCTTTGTCGTTACAAAATTCCCCGCAACATCCCATGTTTTTCACAACTTTAAAAATACATGGAATAATGGGGATCTTCCAAGTAATGTCAAAAAAATGATTCCTAAAAAAAGCCCACCCGCTGCCAGTCAGCAGGGTAGGAATTTTATAAAATGACATTAAAGGTATGATACTATTTGTTAATGCTAAATTGATCTACCGTTTCTCCTTCCAGATTTATGGTTGTTGCATTCAGCTGGTCTCCATCAATGGTGACGTACTGGTAAAGGTGTTCGCCCGGAAACTGAACTTCCGCGTAAGATTCCTTGTCTATTCCTTTATTCTTTCCTGTAGTGCCAATTGATATCCAATAAATGGTTCCTTCTTCCGGTGAATTTTTGACTTCACCGTTATAAATGGGTTTTGAGCGCATGTAATAGTGAAAATGCCCCCCTAGAACCATGTCAACATGGTATGCGTCGAAAAGCGGACCCCAGAGGCCCTGAATTTCCGGGTAAGGCTCCACGGCATTGTAAGGGGGGAAATGGAAAACGGCGATTTTCCAGGTAGCTTCCGATCCACTCAGTTTTTCTTCAATCCATGCGGTTTGGTCACTCAAAGGAAGGGTGGCATCAATCATGAGAAATAGCGTGTTTTGGTAATTGAAAGCATAGGTCCTTCCTGCTATTTCCGGATTTGGACTATCGGAAGGCAGGCTCAGCATTTCTTCGTACATCCAGGCTCCCAGCCCATCCTGGCTGTCATGATTGCCTGGAACTGCCAAAAAAGGCTTTCTGGAAATGGGACCTCCGGCATAGGCAAAAAGTTTGTCCCAATCATCCCTGTATAACCCGGTGTCGACCAGGTCACCGGAGGAAAAATAAAATGCTGCACCGGGATGTTGTTTTTCAGATTTTTTGATCAGGTCACCCCAAATTGCTGAATTGTGAATATCTCCAAACCAGGTGAAAGAGAAAGCCTTTTTCTCCCTGGCTGCAGTGAAGAATGTTTCAACGGATGACCAACCTGCGGCATCATTTCCCACCATATATTCGTATTTGGTATCCGGACCAAGCGCTTGGAGCTTTGCCGTAAAACGGTGCATGTAGCGGTCATTTTCTAAAAGCCGATCCTCCATTAGAAATTTTTCTGCCGTAGTCGTTAATGTATCGGTTGACCCTTCAGACCAGTATTTCACAAATCCTTCAGGAACCGTTTCATCGGTGCGCCACTGAATGTCCATGGTACTGGCAGGATCTCCGCTCCAGGTCAACACGACCTGGTCAGGCTTTTTGCCAGTAGGAAAATCAGTGGTACGGAATGCATTGACGATATGTGCCTCCCTGGCTCTCCCCCGAATGGTGGTCAGCAATTGCTGCCCTTCGAGAGCCTCTGGTACCTGCGTAAGTGTAAGCCCATCCCAGTCATGGTAAGTGAATGCACCGGTTTCAAAAGTTTCTATGTGCTGGTTTTCCGGAAAAATAGGAGTGATTTCCAAATTCTCTTCCTGGTTTTGAGGGGCAAGTGCTACAAAATATACGGGGCGGTGTTTGCCAAAGCCATTGATGCCCAGGTTTATTTCCCCGGAATCATGGTTTTTTTGCCATACTTCATAGGTATAGCTTCCATTTTTGACTTCCATATCCGTCTGGTTAAACCCCGAGGGTTTCAGCCAAAATGGGATCTTTTCCTGTGCTTTATCCCGCATTAAAGAAATGGTTACCGGAACATTTACCTTCATTTTCCAATACTGAGTGGCCAGCGCAGCTTTTTCTTCCTCACTGAGGTATTGTTCAACGAATTCATGAGAGATGGTGTCCAAAGTTTCTTTGTCCCAATCTGCATATAGTCTGGTAACAATATCATCCATGGTTGCAGATACCGGAGGCAAATTTTCAGGGATATTTCCGTCAGGACCACATGAAATTAAGATTAGGTTGAGCAACAGGACTGCGTAAGTAATTTTTTTCATAAAGAGTTTTACATTTTTAAAGAGCAACATCATTTTGCCAGACTCATTTTTATTTTAATACAGCAAACGGGGGAAACAGGCCATTTAATGAATTGTTAAGTTGCTTAACAATTTTTTCATCACAATTTGAAAATAATAAATAGTCTTTTTTTCCAGGACCTGGTATATACCGTGGAGGGCAAACACATGAAAAAGACAAAACCAGGAGCTCTGTTTCAGCGGCTTGTAAATAATAAGATTTCCAGGGATGAGTTTGAGGAGTTGTTGCAGGGCATGGAAGACCAAGAGATGAAAACCCTCCTTGAGGCGAGTATGAAAAAATATTTTGATGAGATTTTGACTCAATATGAAAAGGAAAAAAAAATAAAAAAGTCGTAAATGTATCCGTCACAACGGATAAAGGTAATGGATAATGATCAAAATGATTGGTTGTTCCAGATAAGCCTCAGGTTCAGAAGGGGCCCGGTTTGGATGAAAAATTCCAATAAAATAAAGGAAAGCTAAATTAAAACTGTAAATCAATTTAATGAGTTATGAAAAAACGCCGTACTAAAAAAATGTTGAAGTGGATGGTACCACTTCTATCGGTAGGACTGGTTTGTTCCGGTACCTTACTTGCGGGGGCAAACAACCTTCCGGGTACCAGTTTAGGAAATCCAATACATGCCTCTGGCCTATTGGAAGATGAAATTGCTGTTACTATCACAGGAACAGTGACTTCTCAGGAAGACAATGTCGGTATACCCGGTGTAACTGTTTTTGAAAAAGGAACGAATAACGGAACTGTAACCAATGCAGATGGTGCTTACAGGATAGATGTGGCAGGGCCAAATGCTGTTTTGATTTTTTCATTTGTCGGTTTCGAAAGTCAGGAAGTGACTGTTGGCAACCGAACCACCTTAGATGTTACCCTGCAGGAAACAGCAACAGATATGTCTGAAGTGGTAGTGACTGCCCTTGGAATCGAAAGGGATCAGCGTTCACTGGGCTATGATGTTTCCAGTGTAGAAGCAGAAGACATTACCCAGGTAACCCAGGAAAATGTATTGAGTTCCCTGGCAGGAAGAATGCCGGGCGTGACCATCAATCAGACCAGTGGACCTGGGTCATCCATGAGCATGGTGATCAGGGGAGCTACTTCCCTGACTACGGACAACCAGCCCCTATTTGTAGTAGATGGGGTGCCCATGTCCAATTCTCTGAATAACATTTCCCAGAATGGGGATGGTAACCAGGTTGATTACGGTAATGCCATATCTGATATCAATCCGGATGACATTGCCAATATCAGTGTATTAAAAGGTCCCAGTGCCGCAGCACTTTACGGAACCAGGGCAGGTAATGGAGTTGTATTGATCACCACCAAATCAGGAAGCAAACGAAAAGACATGGGCGTTTCCTTTTCTACCAGTAACGTATTCGAAAGACCTACACGCCTACTGGACTTTCATTACCGCTATGCCAATGGCAACAGGGAAGGGGTATTCAATGAAGGATCCGCTTATTGGGGTGGTCCCCAACTTGATGCAGGAAATACAGCCATTCAGTGGAACAGTCCTGTGGATGAGAACGGGAACAGAATTCCTACTGAGCTAAGGTCCTATCCAAATGCCATGAAGGATTTCATGCAAACGGGGGTGACTTCAACAAATAATCTGGCAGTTAGTGGAGGAAATGATGACGCCACTTACAGGGTCTCCTATTCCAATATGTTGCACAAGGGAATGATCCCCAATTCCGATCTTTTCCGAAACAACATTTCCACCTCGGTTTCCTACAACATATTGGAAAAGCTGACTTTCAGTTCAAACTTTAATTACAGCAACAGCCAGTCCAATGACCGGCCCAGTACAGGGGACAGAAGAGCTAACCCACTTGAGGCCATTTACAATTCTTCATATGTAAATTTTGAAGAGATGAGAAACATATGGGTTGAAGGACAGGAAGGTATCCAGCAAATTCGGACAACTGCAGGCGATAATCCTTATTTCATTGCCTACGGAATTGAAAATTCATTCCGAAGGGACAGAATATTTGGCAATACCTCACTGGATTACAAATTCAATGACAGCTTTAATATTACTGCAAGGTACTCCCTGGACAGATCGAATGAGAACAGGGAGACGAAAATTCCTTTCAGCTACAGCCGAATGGCGAGAGGTGGATACTACACCACTGACTTGTTGACTCAGGAGTCCAATGCGGATATTCTGGCCAGCTACAAGCAGGATTTTGGAAAACTGGATTTTAATGCATCTGCTGGTGGAAACATCATGACGCGTTTTGGCTCCAGCAACAGCGTAGGCGTAGGTGGAAACCGAAATAACGGCCTTGTAGTTCCCGGTATTTATAACGTGCAAAACATTCCTGCGGATAATCGTTCGGTGAATAGTGGGTATTTCAAAAGATCCATCTACAGTATATACGGTTTGGCTTCTTTCGGATTTGCAGACCAATTGTACCTGGATTTGACGGCCCGAAATGACTGGTCTTCTACCTTACCCGCTGCAAACCGTTCGTATTTTTATCCATCAGCCTCTTTAAGCTGGTTGGCCAATTATACCTTTAATTTGCCTGAGAGCATAGACATGCTTAAAGGTAGGATTGGATGGGCACAGGTAGGTAATGATACCGACCCCTACCGATTGGTTCAAAACCTAAGTACCGGATTGTACAACAATATCAATACCGCTGCTATGCCCTCGGGTTTGTTAAACCCAGATCTTAAGCCTGAGGAAGCCACATCAATTGAAGTAGGTGTGGATTTAAATATGTTTCAAAACAGATTGCGGTTTACAGGTACCTATTATACTGTAGATAACCGAAACCAGATCTTTGCAGTAAACCTTCCCCGTTCCTCTGGATTTAGCAGTAGGTTGATCAATGCCGGATTGATCCAAAGCCGGGGTTTGGAATTTACCCTGGGAGGCACACCATTGAGCAGGAATGGCTGGAATTGGGATATTAACCTGAACTGGAGTAGAAACCGAACCAGAGTGGTGGAGCTGAGCGATAACCTGGACCGAATCATCCTTTGGGGTGAAAATGATGCAGGAGCGATTACCTTCCTTGGAGAGAACATCGGAGATATGTATAGCTCGGGCTTTGCTCAAGTGGAGGATCCTAATTCTCCCTACTATCAATGGCCAATTTTGACCAGTACGGGCGAATGGCAAGCATTCCGTGGTGTTGATGAGGAGCTTCGCAAAGTAGGGAATTTCAATCCGGACTTTATCCTGGGGGGCCAAACCAGTTTGAGCTACAAACGATTGGTATTGAACGCCAGCTTCGATTGGAGAAGTGGCGGGGAGTTCATGTCCTTTACATATCGATACGGAGAGTCAGACTGGAAATCTCAGCGTCAGTTGGACAACCTGATTCCTGGTGGATTGTATACCGATGCCGAATTGGTGGAGCTATTGAAATCAGATCCGGATAAGTACATCATTCCACGACCAGGTAATTTCCCAAGAGTGGGTGGGCATACTGCTGAGACAGGAGGTTTTCCTGTGGATGAAAATGGAAATGACGGTGCCTTTATACCAGGTGTGATTCAAACTGCGGGCCAGGATACGCCTGATAACTATGCAGATGATGTATATGAAGAACATCTTGGAGGGCCAGAAACCAATATCTACCCCATTACCAATACTTATGCCTGGAGGTTCAATGAGCAGGTTACCTTTGATGCCTCTTTTATTAAACTGAGAGAACTTTCTCTTGGTTATCGAATTCCGGATTTCGGCGCTTTCAGAAATGCCACCTTTGCCATCTACACAAGAAATATCATGTTGTGGACCAAGGCTGACATTGGTATTGATCCGGAAAGGGCCTTCTGGGCCGGAGGGGGAAGCCAGGGAGATACAGCGTCTCAGTTCCGTCAGGGAATTGAAAGGCAGAATGTAATGCCCTGGAGTGTTCCGGTAGGGTTCAAACTTAATTTTAATTTGTAAATTCCTTTAATATACAAATCATGAAGCATTTATTTGATTTTCGAAAAATAGCTTTATTCGTATTCGGATTGGTCCTATTCTCGGGTTGTGACGAGAAACTAGATGAGATGAATATCAATCCTTATGGAATAGAGCCTTCCAATGCCAATCCGAATTTGTTGATGCCAACGGTATTGTCTTCCGCAGCCCAGGATTATGTAAACCTGGGTTACAATGACCTGGCAGGTGCTGTTCAACATACCCAAAAAAATGGCTGGTACGGTGGACACAACCATTATGAATGGAGCAACCGGAACTGGACAGGCTGGTACGATATATTACGCACCAATGAGCTGATGATCCGCAGGGGACAGGACCTGGAAAATGAATTCTTTGAGGGGATGGGTTTGACCATGAAATCCTTTGTATTTGGTAATATAGCAGACCTTTGGGGAGATGCGCCTTATACGGATGCACTGAAGGGTGACCAGGGAGGAGAGGAATTTCAATACCCTGAATTTGATAGCCAGGAAGTGATATACGATGGGATCATAGCAGATCTTCAGCAGGCAGTTCAGATTCTTGGCTCAGCCTCCAATGAAGGGGTTACAAATGGCAATGACCTGTACTACGGCGGGAATACCCAAAACTGGCAGCGATTTGCCAATTCACTCTTGCTGAGATATTACATGCGCCTTTCGGAGAAAAAACCTGATGTGGCCAGGGCAGGAGTCGAAGCCATCTATAGCAGTGGCATTTATATTGATGACCCCTCTCAGGATGCAACATTGGATTACACCGGAGGGGCCAATGATCAGTGGTTATCCAGGCATGTGAGACTCAATCCGGATGATTTTCAGCGGTACCAGGCCTGCCAGACTTTCATAGACCAGTTGACTGAGACCAACGACCCCCGTTTGACCGTATGGTTTGATTCGGTGCGGGTACAATGGGTAGCTGATGAATCCCTTGCTACAGCCAGAGAAGATTTTATCAGAGCGGATGGGGAGCCTTTGAGCGTGGAAACATATCCTTATGATGATTTTGTAGAATTGTATGCCGATGTGAAATTTACCAGGCGGTACAATCCTACTCTGGTAGAAGAGGATTACAACGATGACCTTTATGTAGGCCTTCCTCCTGGAATTACCGTTCCAGAATCTTATAACGGTAATCCTTCACCAGGTCAGGGAACGCAAAACCAGCATGTTTCTCAGCTTGCTCCTATTTACAGCACCGAGGGATCCCCAGGTGATATCTTGAAGGCCAGGATCATATCCGCAGCAGAAGTGAGCTTTATCTTTGCAGAAGCTGCCTTGAAAGGCTGGAATGTGGGAGATGCCGAAACCCATTACAATAAAGCCATAGAGCAGTCGCTGGAAACCTGGAACAGGGCTGATGAGTACAATTCCTTCATCAGTCAGCCGGAAATCAGTTTTAACAATTCATTGGAGCAAATAATGGAACAAAAATGGGTGGCCAGCTGGACAGCTGCTGCCGAATCCTTTGCTGATTTCCGAAGAACAGGATATCCTGCACTGGAGGCAGGTCCACTTTCTCCTCAGCCAGAGGTGGCCATCAGGTTCCAATATGGTAACGACGAATACAATAACAATTCAGAAAGCATTGAGGCTGCACTGGATGCGGGAGGCCTTGAGGTGACTCCGTATTCCGGAAACTTCGGTGCCGATAGTCCCTGGTCCAAGCCATGGTTGTATCAGGGCACCAATGTTCCATTTTAAGATTTAATCTCATTTTTTTCTAATCACGATAAAGGTTCTTCGCCCCGTTTTGGAGCGGAGGACCTTTTTTATTTAAAAATTTAAATTTCAAATGCCATTCCTGAAACACAGGAGTATTAAATTCTCCTTCATTAATCCTACAAACTTATGATTGGGCAGCATGAAATTCTAAGTGCTGCCCTTTTTGGTCCATGAGGGATGTCTTTTTTCTTTTGGAAAACTTTTGAATGGGAAAAACTATCTTCATGGTGGCTCAAAGGGAAGAAACGTTCTTTGTTTTTAGACTCGCAAAAAGGTCGGGAGGAGGTTGGAGAAGTTTAGCTACAAAAAACCACTTACATAAATAGCCGTCTAATAATGTCCATAAGCTGAAATAACAGTAACAATCACTTTCTCCCCATCAATTGAATAAACCAAACGGTGTTCTTTATTTATTCTTCTTGACCAATAGCCAGAAAGGATATTTTTCAATCTTTCTGGTTTACCTGTGCCGGTCTCCGGATGTTCTTCAAGTTCATCCAACAATTGATCGATCTTTATAATAAGCTTTTTGTTTCCAGATTTTTAATGTCTCAAGAGGCCCTTTTCGGCAATTTTAGTAAAGACTACTTTAAAACTCACAGACCGAGCATTTTTTTACGTTCTTTTTTGGTCATTTCGATAATTTCCCCCTCCTTGGACTGTTTTACACCCTCAAGTATTTCTTTTACATTTTTTGGATTGTCGAAATATGGATCTCCGCTTGGAGAAGGATTTTCCTTTTTTGCCAACTCCCACTCTCGAAATGATACGTTGTACCTTCGGGCAAGCTCCCTAAACTTCTCCAGTATTTCGATTTTATCGCTCTCTATTTCAAATAGTTGCTTCATAATCCAAATTTAAGATTTAATTATTAAACGATGCAAATATTAAAGAGATTCAAAGTTGTGCTTCTTTTCTCATTCCTGTCTGCAGATTAACTTTTAACTGAAAAAGGAAAAACTATCTTTATGATTGTCCACAGGGGCGAAACGTTCTTTATAAAGGTTGTGAGGGGGGTGGAAAAGCTTCGGAAATTGTTGTGCAGGGGCATACCGCTATGGGTTCCAGCGCTGGGAGGCTGATGACGAGCTTAAAGAACCTGGTAAATCCTACACTACGCATTTCAGACAGCATGATCCTGAGATTGGCAGGACCTGGAGCAGGGACCCCAAGAATCAGTATGCGTCTCCCTACGTCATGCCCCGAAATGCTGAGAAGAACTAATAAGCAAAAGCAGGTCCACCGTGGGCCAATCAACAAGCTTACCATCCTAACCTACCGAATCAAGCCCCGGAAGGGGCAAATAGAACGGATTAACATCCGTTCTTCCAGACAAAAGCCACTGAAACGATAATATCCGTTTTGCAAATAAATCCTACTATTCAAACCGCTTGTTCATCCCCGGCATCTCCCCATGACTGCTGATGGCAATCAGGCTGATCAAGGCAATAAATACCAATATGCCCAGTGCCATCAAGGTCCATTTTTGGGGATGGGCCTTTCTGTTTGTAAACAGGGGCATTGCTTTTGGGATCAGCACAAGAATAACAGCAAAATTGAGGATGTACAAAAACTGTTCGATCCGGTAAAAACTCAGAAAAGATCCCGTAATCAGGATGGTAAAGATGATGTATACGGCAAAATAGGTGATAAAAATACCATGTACTTCCCCAAAGCTCAGCTCCTGACTGAGCCTATTTTTTTTATTGGAAAGGAGGTAGATCCAGAAAATGGCTGGAATGAGAAAGGCCACGAAAGCCACTGACTGTGCCATGCTGATCCAAATGCCGGGTTCACTGACCAGTTTTCCTATGGTAGGTTCCAGGTCTTTCTCCACAAAGGATTGCTGCCAGACAATGAATGGAATCAGCAAAAGAAACCCTACCATAGGTATGGTCAGGTTACTGTAAGAGTACTGGGTTGTGGGTTTTTCTTGTGGCCAGGGAGAAGTATATGCTCCATAAGCCATGCCCAGCCCCCCAAAGAAACCCAGTGAATACTCCATCACATTCCACATGTTAAAGGGTACCTGGGCTACATTGCCCAATACCTGCAGGAAATTGCCAAAAGCAAAGCCAAAGCCGCCACCAAGTCCCGCAAAGACGGCTACCCGCATAGCACTGTATTGTTTATTTCTGGCCAGGTAATACATCATGGCGATCCCGATGCCCGCACAGACTCCCCAAGCTTCTGATCTGGGTGGAGTCATGGCAATACCCAATTGTTCAATGATAAAATAGTAGAAAATGACTCCCCCGGTGGTCATTTCAATGATGACCTGATGCCATTTCACTTTTTTATCCGGATGATCAGCCAGGACCAGACCAAAAAGCCCGCCTCCAATTAAGCCGTAAAGGCCTCCAATAACAAACAACATGGACAACCCATAATACACATTGACAAAGTCCACTCCTCTACCATAGCCTACTACTGCTCCATAACTCATCATGCCACCCAGACCCCAACCCACAGCCCCTGCAAAAGCTGCTTTCATGGCTTTATTGTACCAGCTTTTGTTTCTGGAGAGTACGATGATACAAAGGCTGCCGATTCCTCCTGCCCAGGCTGCTCCTTGTTCATGTCCAAACTGCCCCCTGATGGCCCATGCCGTGCCTAAAGCCATTCCTACAATTACCATGGATAGCATGGTGTTTTTACTCAAGTGTCTCATATGTTTAATATACCGGATACGACTTATTTGTACCATTTGGAAGTACATGTTTTATTGGAGCAGAACAAAAAAGTGGGAGCAAATTTTTTATTTACCAGCCAGGTATCTTTTGCGGTATTCGATTGGATTGCAGCCTTTTATTTGTTTGAACTGCCGCGCAATATTTTTGCTGTCATTTAAGCCCAAATCCAAGGCGATCTCAAAAACAGTTTGGTCTGTTTCCAGAAGCTTTTGTGTGAATTTTTCTATCCGTAAATTAAAAATATACTTGTAGATAGGGTAGCCTGTGATTTGGTGGAAACGTTTTTCCAGACTCCTTCTGGAAAGGGGAACCTGCTTTACCACTTCATCTACCTGCAGGTTTTTCTCTATGTTTTTGTGGATGTATTTTAGCGTGGAGGCGATATGATCATCATTGGTGGCATAGATATCAGTGGATTGGCGGGTAATGATCTGTGTGGGCTTAACATGAATGTCATAAAACTGGTCAGCACCATTTTGGATCATGTGCTCCATTAATCTGGCCGTATCGTAACCGCCTTTTTCTATATCAAGCCCTATACTGGACAAGGGGGGGTCTGACAATTCACAAAGCATTTCATCATTGTCCACTCCTAAAACGGCGACCTCTTCAGGTATGCGGATTTTGTTTTGCTTACAGGCTTCTGTGATATGCAGGCCCTGGTTGTCATCACAAGTCATCAAGGCAATGGGCTTTGGAAGGGAAATCAGCCATTTGCTCAGGGAGTTGCTCTTGTAATACCAGAGATCGGTAGAACGTGATTTCCGGTGTTCAAAATAATGCACTTTGGACCCAACAGAGTTGATTTTCTTTTCAAATCCTTCAGCCCTTTCCCTGGACCAAACAATGTCATTGAACCCATAAAAAGCAAAATTTTTGAATCCTTTTCTTAAAAAGTACTCAGCACCCATCTCTCCTGCTTCGTGATAGGATCCGGTAATATTGGGGAGTTCAGAAAAACGTTCTTTAAAATCCTGAGCAATAACCGGAATTTTGGAATCAAGGATCAGCTTTAGGTCCATATCATTATACAACTGTCCGATAATACCGTGGGCCCCCCAATCCTTTGCCCAATCTAAAATACCCTTTATGCCGATGGTCTCCCGGTAATACAGGGGCATGCGGCAGTAGGTCCATGGGCCGTTTTCTGTTGAATACTTGGAAATTCCCTTGAGTAAACTTTTACTATATTCTTCTGCAAAATCCAGTAGTAAAATGATTTTATACATGTTTTACCTGAAGATATCTTTGAAGTTTTTAGTGGCATTGCTTACCAGAGGTTTGGCCCATATGCCAATACTCAGGATATAACCTAAAGTGATCAAAAGAAAAAGCATGGCCAATTTAAGCCCGATCAATTCGGCAATGCCGCCTACAATCAGAGGCACCAGAGCTCCACCTGCAATGCCCGTACATAGGATCCCGGAAAAGGTACCATGATGATGGGGAACGGAATTCAGGGCCAGGGAAAATATAATGGACCACATGACGGAGGCAAAGAAACCTGTCAGTGGGAAAGCCACCAAAGCCCAGGATACCGGACCGAAAAGTGCTGTAAGCAAGGCCAGGATGGCACCCGCGGTAAAGCCTATCAATACTGTTCGGCTATCCATAAATTTCAATAGCAGCAATCCCAACAGACAACCGATGGTCAGTAATCCCCAAAAATAAGAAATGACCGTTGCGCCGGTTGTAGAAGGATCCACTCCATGGTAACTTTGTAAAAATTTGGAAATCCAGTTGGCGATTCCCTGCTCTGTACCTACATAACAAAAAATCCCCAGAAAATACAGGATGACAATCCTGTTGGACAACAAGTCTTTAAATGCTACCCCTATATCGATTTTTTCATCCTCCTTGAGCTCTACCTTTGGAAATTTAGCGATATAAACAACGATGATCATGATAAAGGCAATAACTGCAAATACCCAGTAAAGGGATACCCATTTGAGGTTTTCCGGTACCATTTCATTTAAAAATGTAAATAATACAGAAATGTCATCGGTATGCATGTTTGTAACCAGGTAACTGTACAACATGGGGCTCAAAAAAGAAGCCGCACCAAAAGCCAATTGGCCCAACACTGAATTAAAGGCAAAATGTTCTTCTCCACCTGCGGTTCTGAGCAGGGGATTAATGACTACTTGCAAAATGGCCATACCTATTCCTATAATAAATAGAGAAGTAAGGGCTATGGCAAACCCGGGAATCAATGCAAACAAAATGGCCCCTAAAAAAGCCAGCGTAAATGCCAAAACCAGCATTTTTTTTTCCTTGTACTTTTCTACTAAAATCCCTGAGGGAATAGACATAACCGCATAGGCAACAAAAAAGGAAAAAGGTAAAAATCCGGCCAAACCAATACTCAGAGTAAAACTATCAATGATATCAGGAATAATGGGACCAAGAATATTTGTCAAAAAGGAAATGACAAAAAATATCAATAAAATCAGTGCTACGATGAGTTTGTTTTGATTCATGTGTTTATAATTGTTTTTATTGGTCCCACCTGACTGCCATCAGTCAGGTAGAATCTCGCATATGACAAAATTATCTCTCTGAGTTCGTTTGCGTCATGCTCGATTTCATATCCCGTTAATTGTTGAAGATGAAGTTAATGATAAAAAACTCAAACCTATACATTCAGTGCTATTGGTTTTTAATTTTGCTGGAAACATGGTTAAAACCGAAATAAAATTCAATGGCTTCACCTGTTGGATGGTGCCAGCTTATTTCTGTACCACCCCATTGGCATGCTCCAGAGACAAATCTACCAGGGCAGCGGCTCCCAAAAGCGCAATATCTTCATTTTCAGTAAGGTGAATTTTTAATTTCTTTATGGACTCCGGGTAAATAAAATCCTTGAAGCTTTCACGCATGCTAGCTTCAAAATAGGGATAGGCATTGGCTACTGAACCCCCAATCACGATGGCCTGGGGATCATAGGTGTACATGACCGCCTGAACTGCAGCCCCGAAATGTTGGCCGAAGGTTTTCCATTGCTCCAGTGCCACCTTTTCTCCTTTTTTAGCGGATGTAAAAGCATCTAAAGCTGTCGTTTGGTAAAAAGCATTGAAAAAATTTCCACTGGCATAATATTCAATATTGTGGTCTTTATAGGGAAGAAGTCCTATTTCGCCCGCACCGCAATTGATACCCGCATAAAGTTTATTCCAAATGATCACTCCCGATCCCAAACCTGTTCCTATGGACATCCCCACCATGCAGCTGTAGTTTTTCCCTAAACCGAACTTATGTTCACCAATGGTAAAACAGTTGACATCGTTGTTGACAAATACAGGCAGGTTAAATTCTTTTTCCAGGATATCCTTGAGTGCTACTTTTTTCCAGGAAGGTATGTTGGTGACATTGTAAACAATTCCCTTTTCCACATCTACAACCGAAGGTACACCGATGCCAATGCCATCTACTTTATGGATAGTGAGTGGTTTGATAAATTGAATCACCTGATCCAAAGTAGAACGAAGATCGTCTTTTTCTTGTAAGAGGGCTTTGGTTTTGTGGATAATTTTCCCATCTTTCTCAATGCCGACCTGGATTTTTGTACCTCCTAAATCTATTCCTATGTTCATTGCGCTAATTCAGGTGAGTTTTATAAAAAATGAAACAACAAATATATCTTAATTTAAATATTATACAAATGAATTGGTAGCCTACCTGCCTTCCATGCTTTTATCGAACTGTTTGAAAATCAGGAATAAAAGGTTCTGTAAGGTGTCCGTTTTCAGCAGTTATACTTTGAATTAGGGGTTTGTACTATTGGCCGGGTATGTTTTTTTTAATAGTACAAATGTGAAAAATAGCGTATTGTTGATAACAGATCATGTTATATTTATGCGATAGGATATGTTTCACTTTTTTTGGATTTAATGTATTCGGTCCACATCTTAATTTTGAATTTCAATTACAGTAGAAAATAGACAGTTATGAAAAGACGGGAATTCTTTAATAAGGGACTTTTGGCCTCTATGGGTCTGGGAGCTCTGGGTACCCAATTGGGTTATGCCAAACCCAATGTGCACAGTAAAGCCAAAACGGCAAAAAATATTATTTTTTTAGTAAGTGATGGAATGAGTACCGGCACCTTAAACATGGCCGACCTGCTATTGAGACAAAAGGAAGGTAAATGGAGTCGTTGGATGGGCTATTACCAAAGTAGCTTTGCCAAAAGGAGCTTAATGGATACTGCCTCTTCCAATTCCATGGTGACGGATTCCGCTGCCGCCGGAAGTTCCTGGGGTGGTGGTATGCGGGTACCCAACGGATCCCTTAATGTGGGCCCAAACGGGGAATTGCCGGTTCCGATATTGCAAAAATTCAAAAGTGCGGGTAAATCAGTGGGCTGCGTAACCTCTGTACCCATTACCCATGCTACTCCGGCTTCTTTTTGTGTGAATGAAAAAAGCAGGAGTGCCATGCCTGAAATAGCGGTAAAATACCTGGATCTGGAATTCGATGTGATGATGGGTGGAGGCAAGGCGCTCTTTGATAGTGAATACAGAGAGGATAAAAGGGACCTTTTGGGCGATTTTCGAAAAGCAGGATTTTCCCTGGCGCAAAACAGAGAAGAAATGCGCAACTTGAATGGACAAAGTCCGGTGCTGGGGCTGTTTAGTGAAGGAGGTATGCCTTATGCCATCGATAGGGAGAATGATCCTGAATTGAAAAAATCCACTCCTTCTCTGGCTGAGATGTCCGCTAAGGCCATTGATTTGCTGAGTCAAAACCCGAATGGTTTTGCCATGCAAATTGAAGGAGGAAAGGTGGATTGGGCAGCACATGCCAATGATGCCCCTGCACTCCTGTATGATCAGTTGGATTTTGATGCAGCGGTAGGTATTGCCCTGGATTTTGCCTCCAGGGATGGTGAGACGCTCGTCATCATGACCACCGATCATGGCAATGCCAACCCGGGGCTTTTTTCCAGCAATAAATTTTCCAAACTTTACACCGCTACCCGCTCCAACGAATGGATTCTGAAACAACTATCCGGAGACAATACCCCAGCCCAGGTTGCTGACCTGATCGAAGCCTACCAGGGCCTCCAACTTAAAACTGAGGAAGCCGAGGCCATAGTGAAGAAATACCAGGGTCCGGATGGGGATGGCATGTACGGATCAGGGGAGGTGCCCAATCACTTACTCGCCAGTATCCAAGCCAACCATACAGGAATTGGCTGGTCAGGCACCGGCCATTCCAGTGATTATGTGGAGTTGGCCATGTATGGCCCGGGAAGCGAAAACCTACCTGCATTTATAGAGAATTACAAATTGCATAACTTAATGTTGGAAGCTGCGCAGGTACCTTCTCTTTCGTATGCCATTTAGCTTTAAGCTGATCCATTATTCTCTATGTTGTTGTTATAGGCTTTAAGCTAAACCAGGAACAGGCCTGTTAAATATAAAGGCCTTTGTCATTGGTTTGTGCTGAAGGCAAACAGCAATTTATGGTAGACAAATGGTTTGAACATTTAGGAAGGAAAAGAGATTTGTTGGGCCAATAGGCATTAAAGTGAAATCTTTACGGGTTTACCTGACTTCGGTATAAAAAACAAGAATTGGGCAGGAATGTATACTGTCAGATATGGCATTAATTTGATGATATTTATGAAAAAGAAAAGCAATTATTGGCTGTTGGCTACAGTACTTATGGTATTGGTTCAGTCTTGCAAACAAGAAAAAACAGCAGATTCAAATCCTGAAATCATGGAAGAACCGGCAGAAATAGCCATCGAGACGGTTGAATACGATCATGTTTTTGAAGATGACCGGCCTTTTCCCCAATGCCATGCTTCTACCATTGTAGGCTTGGGAGATGGGACCTATTTGATGGCCTGGTTTGCAGGTTCTCATGAGAAAAACGATGATGTGGGGATTTGGACATCAAAAGGAAGTCCGGGAAATTGGTCAGCGCCAAAATTATTGGTAAAAGTAAGGAATGACCCCCACTGGAATCCGGTGCTATTCGATGCCCCGGACGGAAAAGTATATCTGTATTTTAAGGTAGGAAAGGAAATTGACTATTGGGAGACCTGGGTACAGCATACCGAGGATGGTGGTGATACATGGTCAGTGGCAGAAGAATTGGTCCCCGGTGATAAAGGTGGTCGGGGTCCGGTAAGAAATCACATGTTGGTTTTATCCAATGGTACCTGGCTTGCCCCGGCTTCAGATGAGAAAGATAAGGTATGGACAGTTTTTATAGACCGCTCGGAAGATGGAGGAAAAAGCTGGGAAGCGACTGATAAATTGGAAATGGACCGGGATGTGATCAAAGGAGAGGGTGTAATCCAACCTGCGCTCTGGGAATCAAAACCAGGCCATGTTCACATGCTCATGAGAAGCAGTTCCGGAAAGATCTGCCGGTCGGATTCAGAGGATTATGGCAAAACCTGGTCTGCCGTAAGTGAAACGTCCCTTCCCAATAACAACAGTGGCATCGATGTGGCCCATTTGGGTGGGGAGAAATTGGCAGTCATATACAATCCTGTATCAGAAAACTGGGGAGACAGGTTTCCCATCAGGGTAGCTGTTTCCACAGACAATGGACATAGCTGGACTTCTAAATTTGATATAGAAAAAGGAGAAAGAGAGTCTGATGAGTTGTCCTATCCGGCCATGTTTTATGAGGATGGTCACCTGGTGGCCTGCTATACCTGGAACAGGGAAAGGGTAGCGTTTTGGAAAGGTAAAATCGAAGGTATTTAATAAAATGAGAAATGGATATTAAAACCAATATGATGATCGGCTGTTTTATCCTGCTTGTGCTGGAATCAGCCATTGCCCAAAAGGCGGCTACCTATGCTGAGATGCTTGGCTATCCCACAGGGGTAAAAGTGGTGATTTTTCACGTGGATGATGCAGGGATGTCCTATGAATCCAATGAAGGTACCATCAAATCCATAGAAAACGGCGTTGCCACTTCCTGTAGTATCATGATGTCCTGTCCATGGGCTGCCAGTTTTGTCCGGCATGCCATGCAGGAGCCCATGGATGCGGGCATTCACCTGACACTTACATCTGAATGGAAAGACTATCGCTGGCATCCTGTTTCCGGGAAAAAAGCAGTGCCTGGACTGGTGGATGCCGAAGGAGCCTTGTGGCCATCTGTAAGGGAAGTGGTACAACATGCCAGTCCCGATGAGGTGGAAATGGAAATACGCGCCCAAATAGACCGGGCCCTGGAAATGGGCCTGAAGCCGACCCATTTGGACAGCCATATGGGGACATTGTTTTACCATCCCCCTTTTCTTGAAAGATACATCAAGGTCGGGGTGGATTATGGTATTCCAGTCATGTTTCCGGGCGGAAACAATAAACTTTTGAAAATTTCCATGAGGGACAACCTGATCAAGCAATTGAAAAAAGATGGGAAATTCAGGGAAGGAATGGAGTTGCCCGGCAATGAAATGTTGGAAAATGCTACTGAAATCGGCCAGCAGATCTGGAAATCAGGACTGCCTGTATTGGACGATTTACACAGTGTGAGTGGGAATTGGAAACCTGAAGGAAACCCGGATGATAAAGCATGGGGAGAATACAAGGTAGCACAATTTAAATCCGTTCTCAGAGAAATGGAGCCCGGGCTGGCCATGGTCATTGTTCACAGTAATGGAGACCGTAAAACTTTTGACAGGATCAGCTCCTCGGATGGGTCCAGGTATGCAGATATGTTGGCCATGACACATCCGGAGTTGAAGAAATTTATCGCCGAGGAAGGTATCCTGCTGACCACCTGGCAGGAAGTGATGGAAAGAAGAAAGAATATCAAATGAGAAAATCAATATCAACCCTGTTATTACTATTGGCATGTGTGACAGCATTTGGTCAATACATTCCCAGGGAAAAAGTCATTGTATCTGAGAGCCTCATTTTTCCCCTGCAGAAAAATCATGTACATGGCAGCAGCATCGTAGCCCTTCCCAATGGCGACTTGCTGGCCGCCTGGTTTGAAGGCTCCGGCGAACGCACAGCCGATGATGTCCGGATTATGGGAGCAAGATTGAGGAGGAAAGAGAGCCAATGGGGAGCCACTTTTTTGTTGGCAGATACCCCGGGCATTCCCGATTGCAATCCGGTACTGTTTATCAACCAGGAAGGAAAGCTTTTTTTGGTCTGGATAGCTGTACAGGCAAACCGGTGGGAGCAGTCAATACTCAGGTTACGGACCAGTACCGCCTACGATAATGCAGGTGCACCCATTTGGGGATGGCAGGATAATATCCTCCTGAAACCCGGTGAGGAATTTCATGAGGAGGTGGTAAGGAAATTCGGGGAATTGCCTGAAAATACCTCTGGTTGGTCAGAATATGCACCTACCTATGATGAAATGATTCTGGAGGCAAGCAAGGATAGCAAGAAAACAAGTATCGGATGGATGACGCGTATCAAGCCATTGGTTTTGCAGTCGGGGAGATTGCTATTGCCACTTTATTCTGATGGATTTAATTTCTCCATGGTGGGCATTTCGGATGATGATGGAGAAACCTGGACTTCTAGTCTTCCAATAGTAGGCAGAGGCCCCATTCAGCCTGCACTTGCACAAAGAAAGGATGGGGAAATCATGGCACTGATGCGGGATAGTGGAGATGCTCCAAACAGGCTGCAAAGGAGCTTTTCAACCGATGAGGGAGTAAGCTGGTCTGCAGCTGAAAAATCAACCATTCCCAATACCGCCAGTGTGGAATTATTGGTTTTGGATAATGGGCTCTGGGTGTTTTTAGGTAATGATGTGGATGATGGCAGGTACAAGTTGTCCATGTATATTTCAGATGATGAAGGCAGAACCTGGAGAGGAAAAATTTATCTGGAGGATGAAAAAAAGGATGTTGGAGGATTTTCTTACCCTTCCCTGATTCAGGATGTAGATGGAATAATTCACGCTACCTATTCCTATCACCTCAATAATGGGGACAAGGCAATTAAATATGTTAAAATTGATCCAAATAATTTTTTTTAGGAATAGTCCTTCTACATGGTAGGACTGTATTACAGGTGAGTAGATTGATTGCCTTAACAGGGTAAAATTGATTTGACTTTAGTAGTTAGGTTAGGTAAGTTTTGTCCGCTCCTGTCCATTGGGCAGGGCGGACAAATTTATTTTTAATGGGATACGAACAGGGTAAACCCACAACCTGATGCTGATTGCTTGGGGTTCTTCCCCATTTTAGTTTAATGATTCACATGCTATTCTATGCTGAGAAAGGCTGGCCTTGTCGCAGCATTAATTATTATTATCACCAATTAAATTATCCTTTTACCAATGAAGCATTCACATTTTAAATCCCTGGTACTACTGGGATTGATATTAGGTATTGTCAGGCTACAAGCCCAAAACTTGCCGGCTTACAGTGAGAAAGTACATTTGGATCATTCTTTTGTCCAGGAATTCAGCGTCAAGTATTTGGTTGGCGATGAGGAAAAGGGTTTTAAGAAGGCCTTTGCCGATAGAAATGGTACCGTTCAGGTTTTGTCAGAAAATGGCTTGTTAAGAACGCATGCCGGAGCATTTCTATATCCCGGCAAATTGATTGACGACAGGACCTACCTGCCCATGAAAGATAAAGCCATCAAGAATATAACATTAGTAGACGAGCAGTTTGTTTATTTGGATGACAAGGCCGTGTTCAGCAATGCCTGGGCAGGTAGCCTTTATTTGCCCCATCAACTTCCGGAAGCCAGGCTTTTCGCCCAGGGAGATGGTTTCAATTTTTTGGTATCCGATGGTAAGCAGCTTCATTTGATAGGAGATGAAGGACTGATTTGGAAAGGTAGCGTGGACGGATCGGCTTTATTGGATATGAAATACGATAGTTCGAGGAAAGTATTTTATTTGTTATCCTCAGAATCCGTACGGATCTATAATGTGGATAAGAAAAGTGTTGAAACGCTTACCAATGGAAATGGATTTACCTGTTTCGAGCTGCGCAGTGGAAAGGAACTTTTGGCTATTGGTACCCAGGATGGCTTTTTCGAATGGGATCTCACCGAAGGCCGGGTTGTGGGAGAAAAGAACAAAGCTTTGCCCTGGCCGGAATTAACAGAGATAACTGAGATCAACGGAATGCTATGGTTTGGTTCCCAAATGGGAGCTTTTATGCTCAGGGAAGACGGCAAATTCAATTACTATTTCGGAAAAAGATGGCTTCCTGGTGAAAAAGTGATTCATATCAGCCAGAAGAATGAAAATGAAGTGCTTTTAATGACCGATCAGGGATTAGGGAAATTGGTTTTTGACACCTTCACATTGGCAGAGAAGGCTGCCTATTACGATCAGCAAGTACGGGAAAGGCATATCCGGCATGGCTTTAATGCCAGTCTGGTTGGAATGGAAGAAGGAAATGTAAATTCAGGCAGACTTGGCGATTCCGACAATGATGGCCTTTGGACTTCCATGTACCTTGGCGGAGAAGCCTTTCGCTATGCAGTGACGGGCTCAGCTGCGGCCTTACAAAATGTAAGGGAATCTCTGGATGCCATGGAAAGGCTCTATACCATAAATCCCGTAGCCGGATTTCCTTCCAGGTCTTTTGAGAGAAGCGGATACATAGAGCGCCTTTCTGATCCGGAGCGCTGGCAGCATGCAACTGACCCTGAGTGGGACTGGAAAGCAACGACCAGTAGCGACGAGGCCATTGGGCATGTTTTTGTATTTGGTGTCATCGCTGAATTGGTGGAGGATGAGGCCATTCGGACCAAGGCCGTCCGCCTTTTGGATGAACTCATGGAACACATTGTAAAAAATGACTGGTATTTGATCGATTATGATGGCCAACCCACTACCTGGGGCAGGTGGAATCCGGAATACGTTAACGGATTTCCCACCATGGTAGGAGACCGGAAACTGAATTCCTCCAATATCGTGGCCATGCTGCAGACGGCCTACCATTTTACCGGGAAGGAATTGTACAAGCAAAAAGCCTTTGATTTAATGGAAAATCACGGATATTTGGAAAACCTGATGCGTCCTATGGAAGGAATTGGTAAAGCTCAGGAAGGAAGTGACGAGTGGGCCGCCATGCTTTCGGAGTCCTGGAATCATTCTGATGACGAGATGTACTTTTTGGGCTATTGGGGGCTGTACCGGTATGCCTTTAATGAAGAGCTGAAAGAAAAATACAAGGTAGCGATCATGGATCACTGGGAGGCAGAGAGACCCGAAAAAGAGGGACTTTGGAATATCTTTTCGGCCATGGTTTCACCAGAAAATTTTGATTTGGAGGAAGCCATTTGGTACTTGCAGGAATACCCGCTCGATCTGATCAACTGGACGGTAAAAAACAGCCACAGAAAAGACATTGAACTGATGGAAGAAAATTTCAGGCGGCAAAGTACCCGGGAGGTACTTCCTCCGGATGAATTGCAGATCCGAAGGCACAATGCCAATCGTTTTGGGCTGGATGGAGGAAGAAACGGTACCCAGGAAAATAGTGCGGGAGATATTTGGTTGCTGCCCTATTGGATGGGAAGGTACCTGGATGTAATCTCCTCACCGGTAAATGAATAAATCAATCGTATGGTGAGCTTATTGAGCAAAATCAAAGCTGAAAAATTGGTTTTTGGTACCTTTATCACTTCTCCTAATCCATTATGGCCAAATGCCCTGCAAAGGGCTGGCCTTGATTTTGTCTTTATTGATACGGAACATATCCCCATTGCCCGAAATGAGCTTGCTCATATTTGTCAAAAGCACAAGGGAAGGGGAATTACTCCTGTGATGAAGGCGCTTCTGCCGGATACTCCATTTGATAAAAACATCATTTAAAAAGTTAAAATTTATTTCCCCATGACCAGAATCACAGAGCAGGATTCCTTGTACAGGCACCTGGAAAAAATGTCAATTGCAGAACTGACGGCCCATATCAACAATGAGGACAAAAAGGTAGCCCTAGCCATAGAAAAGGTGCTTCCGGAAATTAATTTATTGATCGGCAGCATCGTAAAGCAGTTGGAAGCAGGCGGCAGGTTGTTTTATCTCGGTGCGGGAAGTGGGGGCAGGCTTTCTGTTTTAGATGCTATTGAACTGCCCACTACCTATGGTATTCCGGAGGGAATAGTGAATGTCATCCTTGCCGGAGGTGTGGAGCACCTGATAGAAGCCAGGGAAGAAGAAGAAGATGACAGGGAGGCAGGATGGCTGGCCCTGCAAAGCCATGACATATCCGCCAAAGACTTTGTATTGGGGATTTCGGCAAGTGGGACTACCCCTTTTGTATTGGCCTCACTTAAGGCCTGCAGGGAAAATGGTATACCCACCGGTTGTATTGTTAGTAATCCGGAATCTGCCATAGCTTCTCAGGCGGACTTCCCTGTGGAGGTAATCACTGGTCCTGAGTTTGTGACAGGAAGTACACGTATGAAATCCGGGACTGCCCAGAAAATGATTTTTGATATGATTTCCACCACGGCCATGATCAGATTGGGAAGGGTAGAGGATAATAAAATGGTCAATGTACTGCTGATCAACGATAAAATCATCGATCGCAGCGTGAAAATGTTGATGGGAAGGTCCGGAATAACCGATTATGAAAAAGCAAAAGCCTTGCTTACCGAGAAGGGCTCTGTGAAAAAGGCTTTAGATCATTTGGGGAAATAAAAAAGGGTTCCGGAAAAGCTCCGGAACCCTTTTTTGTTTTTATATCCTGCCGATCAGGCGATCACTTTTTCGGCCAAAACAATTATTTTATTATCGTTTACTTCCACCACTCCCCCTTCCACTACCAGGGATTTTCGCCCATTCGAAGTGGTATAGGATACTGCTCCTTTATCCAAAGCAGATATGATGGATGCATGGTTTTTCAATACTTGAAAGGAACCGTTTGCTCCGGGGAAGGTAGCTTCTGAGACTTCTCCTTCAAATACTTTTTTATCCGGCGTAATAATTTCTAAGTGCATGATTTTTATTTATGGTGAGCAAATGAATGCCCTTCAAAACAACCCTTTGCTTATTTCACTTCTGCCAGCATTTTTTCTCCCTTGGCGATGGCATCTTCAATGCTTCCTACCAGGTTAAAAGCAGCTTCAGGCAAATGGTCCAGTTCACCATCCATGATCATGTTAAAGCCTTTGATAGTATCTTTGATGTCCACCAAAACCCCTTTCAGACCGGTAAATTGTTCTGCCACGTGAAAGGGCTGTGACAAGAATCGCTGTACCCTTCTGGCACGGTGTACCACCATTTTATCTTCTTCTGAAAGCTCTTCCATACCCAGAATGGCGATAATGTCCTGCAATTCCTTGTAGCGCTGCAACAGCTCTTTGATTTTGGTCGCACAATTGTAATGCTCTTCACCAACAACACCTGGCTCCAGAATCCTGGAAGTAGACTCAAGAGGGTCTACCGCAGGGTAAATACCCAATTCGGCAATTTTTCGTGAAAGTACCGTTTGTGCATCCAGGTGGGCAAAAGTAGTAGCCGGAGCAGGATCTGTCAAGTCATCCGCAGGTACGTATACGGCCTGTACAGAAGTAATGGATCCGTTTTTTGTTGACGTTATTCTTTCCTGCATGGCACCCATTTCGGTAGCCAGAGTTGGTTGGTAACCTACAGCTGAAGGCATCCTTCCCAATAGAGCGGATACTTCCGAACCTGCCTGTGTAAAACGGAAAATATTATCAATGAAGAAAAGGATGTCTTTTCCGGCACCTTCTCCTTCTCCATCCCGGTAGTATTCTGCCAGGGTCAAACCTGTCAGGGCAACCCTTGCACGTGCTCCCGGAGGCTCATTCATCTGTCCGAAAACAAAGGTAGCTTTGGAGTCCTGAAGTTGATCCAGTTTTACTTTGGACAAGTCCCAGCCTCCTTCTTCTTCAAGTGATTTTACGAAATCATCTCCGTAGGTTACAATTCCGGATTCAATCATTTCCCGCAACAGGTCGTTTCCTTCACGGGTACGTTCGCCTACTCCGGCAAAAACTGAAAGGCCTGAGTATGCTTTAGCTATATTGTTGATCAATTCCTGGATCAGTACGGTTTTACCTACACCAGCACCTCCGAAAAGGCCGATTTTTCCACCTTTTGCATAAGGTTCGATCAAGTCGATTACCTTTATTCCTGTATAAAGAACCTCTGCAGAGGTAGATAAATCTTCGAACTTCGGTGCGGATCGGTGAATGGGTAGCCGTTTGGTATGGTCGGGTTGAGGTAATCCATCAATGGCTTCTCCTACCACATTAAATAACCTTCCTTTGATGCTATCTCCTATTGGTACAGAGATGGGGGCACCAAGATCTGTTACCTCCATTCCTCTCACCATACCTTCCGAAGAATCCATAGCGATGGTTCGTACCCGATCTTCGCCCAAGTGTTGTTGTACCTCGAGAATTACCGTTTGGCCGTTTTCTTTTGTGATTTCAAGTGCATCAAGGATATTTGGTAGTTTACTTCCCTCAAAGGAAACATCCACAACAGGACCAATTACCTGAGTTATCTTACCAGTATTCGCCATTGTTATATTTTAAGATGAATAGGAACAATACTTTTAATTCGAGTGCAAAATTAGTTAATATTGCTGAATACCAAAGGATGTTTTAAAAATTAATACACTTTGTCCGATTTTTTTATATTACTAGCTTTTTAATGATAAAAAAGGATGCAATTCCGGCATTTCAATAGATTCGAACTAAAAAATCCTCCTGGCCCGTACCCACCTTTTCGACCAGTATTTAGACTGAATATGGTCTTCTGTTACTCCTAAAGAGGTGGAGGCATGAATAAAATATGTTCTGCCAGGCCTTTTCTCGGTAATGATGCCGGCATGGGTTACCCTCCTTCGCCTTCTTCCCGTTGCGAAGAATACCACATCTCCCTTTTTAAGCTTTCTTTTGGAAACCCTTTTTCCTATTCGGCTTTGATCTGCAGAAACCCTGGGTAGGGTAATTCCCACACTTCTAAATGATAAGTAGACCAGTGCCGAACAATCCATGCCTGTTCTGCTGCTTCCCCCGTAGCGGTATGGAGTGCCCTGAAATGATTTTGCGGTATCTATTACCTGTTGTACGTTTTGCTGCCGGATTTTACGGGCAGAGGAACAGGAGCCAAGCAGCAACATTGATAGCCCAAATATCATGATCAGGAACCTGACTTTCATTATACTGTTAATATCCATGTGGGGATTGAGATTTGATTGCCCGTAAAAAGCATAAAACTAACATGCAAAACGCAATCTTGCAAAAGCTGCAGGGTAAGGTTAAATTACTTTGAATTCGGGATGCAATTTTTACAATAATTATTTACTTTTATTTCCGCTTAGTCGTTTACCTAAAGAAGATAGCCCCATCAAACTGGAAGTTCGATTCACCAGGAAGCCCAATAGATTTGATATGAGCAAAGAGGATTTTAGAAAGCTTACACTTCATAAGAAAGTTCAAAAGTTATATACTGAGGGTACATTTGTAGTTGCCATTCGTTATTATGCCTATAAAGTAAACCTTTATCTCTTAGGAAAAGAGTATGTTGAGGTTTTTTACAATCACAAATACGACAGGATAGACAAAATTGAATTTTTAAACCAAAGGCATTCCAGAATGAAATTCTACCTTGATCAAATCAGCCTGGCAGAAATCTGATTGTCTTTTTAGGGGGTTCCTGACTGCAGGGCTTTATGGATTTGAAGCACCTGAGGGATTACCAATCTGCTGTTGTCATTGTATAAAATAAAATCAGCAAGTTCGTTTTTTTTGGGGTCATCCCATTGTTTTTCCATGATCTGTACGATTTGAGTTTCGGGCCTGTGGGGGTCTCTTTGTTTAATCCGCTCCATTCTCAATTGCTTTGGCGCGGTGACATGGATGGTGAATTCCAATTCTTTAAATGATCCTGTCTCAAACAAAAGGGCGGCTTCCTTTAATACGTATTTTGAATTTTGTTTGCCTGCCCATTCCCTGAAATCTGCTTGAACTACAGGATGAACAAGGGAATTTATTTTTTTGGTGAGGATGGGGTCTGCAAAAACCTTGTCTGCCAGGAACTTTCTGTTCAGGCTTCCGTCCTGAAAATAGGATTGCGCTCCAAATACTGAACTAATTTCTGATTTAAGCCCTTTTTGATGGGCCATAAGCCACCTTGCCTTTTCGTCGGCATTGTATACCGGTACGTCCAGCAGGGTAAAAATTTTGGTCACCAAGGTTTTTCCCGCACCAATGCCCCCACTGATTCCTACCAAAACCGGTTTGGGTTTATTCATAGGTCAACTTGAAACTTTCAGGTTCAAAGGAAACGTCCCGGATGTAGTCAGGTGCGGTATTTAAGGATACTGAAATGGTGCTGTCTTCCCGGTTTCTGTTGTTATAATTTAGCGTTGCAGCAAGTTCCAGGTTTTGAAAATCCTCCAGACGGCTTTCTTTGACATAAAGATTCACCCTCACCTCAGTGATCTCACTATTGATATCAACATTATTTGGAAAATAGAGTTTATTGATTTCCAATTGAAGGGTATTTTCAAGGAATTCTTCCACCTTGAAGGATATCTGAGCTGTTTCTTCATCAAGGGAAAGGTACCTGCTCAATTCCCTATCCAATTCCAGAGGAAGCAGCCTGGAAAAATCATCTTCAATATTTCGTTCACCCAAAGGGACCCTGAGTATGCCCTCTAATTGTTCGATTATGGAAATGGGTCCTGTTACCATGACCGTTTTTGGTTCTATCTCAATAGCTGAGGCAAAGGCATGGTTTTCAGCAAGTATGTTTTCAGTTGTGTCAGCTACCAACTGAATTCGTTTAGATACTATTTTATCAATCTGATAAAACAAGGTATCCGGTGCAATATCTACCAGGTTTGTGGTGCCAACATGTTCTGAAAGCTGGCTTTCAATATCGGATGTAAGCAAATAGGGTTGTCTGGATGGTTCCTCAAGTCTGATTTCAAATTCGGTTACTCCAATCTTAAAGTGTCTCTTTAGCAGGTCCCATCCATTGCCGTTTATAGAAATCCTGACTTCCCTGGGAACCCCAGCAACAGCCATGTATTCTTCCTTATCATAGTCAATGACTACGGGTTGGGTTACTGTTGTCGTGTAGTTGTCTTTGTTTAATGCATTCAAAAGCCAAAAAGTGGAAGCCGTGAAAACACATAGGACTACCACTTTCAGGTTTGATGTTTTTTCAGGTTTTAGCTTCCTGAAATATTTACCTAATGTACTCAATTGTACAGGGAATTATTTGCCATTATTTAACTTTTTAGAGTAATCCAGCGATAGGGCAGATTTTTCTACTTTCAATTTAATGCCTTTATCCAATTCTATCTGCACGATGTCACCTTCCACAGAAAAAACTTTTCCATGGATTCCTCCTACCGTTACAACATGATCTCCTTTTTTAATTTCAGAGATAAACTTGGTGGTTTCTTTTTGTTTTTTTTGTTGGGGCCTGATCATGAAAAAGTACATGATCAGAATGATACTGCCGAACAGAAATACCTGACCCATGATGCCAGATCCGGCACCATCTAATTGAAGCAATATTTGGTTGTACATTTTTATCTTTTAACGGGGCCCGCAGCAGGTTGTGATGCTGAAGCCGAATTTCTGTTTACTGTTCCTTTAAGTCTTAAACGGGTTACGTTCGGTGAGGTATTGGCCTGAATTGTTACTGTTGGACTTTGAACACCTGATTTCCCTGTTGAGTTGAAAGCTACTTTAACAAAACCTTCTTCTCCTGGCTTGATAGGGGTTTTGGTCCATTCGGGAGTGGTACAGCCACAGGAAGCCTGAATATTGGAAATTACCAGGGGAGCCTGACCTGAGTTTTCAAAGGTAAAAAGATGCTCGATTACCTTGCCCTCCTGTATGGTACCGAAATCAAATACCTCTTCCTCAAAGGTAAAAGCTGCAATGGAGGAGGGGTCAGCTGGTGTTACATTTTGTGTATTGCTGGGTGTTACTACCTGATTTTGCTCCAGCTGAGATATTTTTTGCTCTAAAGCCTCAATCCGGTCATCCTTTTCGCTCTGGCTACAAGCTGCAGTAAACAATAGGGAAGCCCCCAAAAGCCAAACTGGAATTTTTGAATAATTCATAAATGAATACTTTAATTGTTATTGTTTTCTTTATTGATTTGATCAATTAGCTTATTCACATCATTAAGCAGGTTTTCTGCTTTTGATTTGGCCTCAGTGATCACTTTGTCCCCTTCGGATTTGGCCAGGTTATCGGGCAGACTTTTCCCTTCTACAAGATCATCGATAAGATCTTCCAATTCATTTCGGTACTTACCCAGCCGGTAAGATAATTTATCTCTGGTGTTGTTACCTGAATCCGGTGCATAAAGCACCCCCAGAACAGCCCCAATACCTGCTCCCAAGGCAAAAACGAATATTGAATTTGTTTTTTTACTCATTATTTGTGTCATTTATTATCAATAAGTCCTCTACCACTTTTACGGATTTTTCCGCTATCGGTTAATTCTTTCGACAAAGTATCTAATATTCCGTTCACAAACTGCTTGCTTTTGGGCGTACTGTATGTTTTGGATATATCTATGTACTCGTTTATAGTTACCTTGGTCGGAATACTTGGAAAATTTACCATTTCCGTCAGTGCCATAATAAGTATCACCCTGTCCGTTAAGGCTATCCTTTCCACATCCCAATTTTTCGCCTTTTCAGCGATCAAGGTGCTGAAATCCTGGTCTGATGTAATGGTCAAGTTAAATATATTTTGGAAGAATTCCTTGTCCTCTTCCCAGTTAAGTGCCAGCTCCGGAAGTATTTCATCCGAACTTTCTTCATTGCCTGTAAGATTCTTTAGCACTTTCGATGCCAAACTTCTGACAATTGGTTTGTTTTCGGACCAATTCAAATCCCTGTCCTGAAAAAAACTGAGCGGTGCTTCACTTTTGAACAAGACTTTTTTCAAAATGGATTGAAGCACCTCCTTGTCTTGCTCAAAAGTAGGGTTTTCTGTATGCATGTATTTTTGGTAATCCTCCTGAGGCTTTACCAATTCCCGGTACCATTCTTTGATTTCCTGTTCCAAATCTTCTAAATCAACCTGAAACCTAAGGCATTCCCGCTTAAAGGAGTGGTTTGCTGCAATGATTTCCAGGACTTTGTTGTTTCCCAGGTTATAAACCGAAGGAGGTTGGATGATTGGCTGATCTTCCAAAATCCTTTTTTTAGCTTTTTCCTTCCTGACATGGGTTCCGAAACCCAACAGCATGCTGATGGCAAACAAGTATAGCCCCGGAATATTCTCCACAGCAGTCAACATGTTATTCTTCAAAAATTCCCTGTCTTTTTGATTGTATTTGTGGTAAAGATCTATGGCTTTGATTGCAGTATGTCTTATTTTCTCGCTGTTCTCATTTGCAGCAATTAATTCGTCCTTATCAAGGTTTTTTAAAAAAAGGGTGACACATCTCTCGGCCTCTTTCTTTAATTGACCCCGGTCCTGAATTTCCATGGTGTTGAGGTCAGGCATAAAAGATTCTTTAATAAAATCTTGTGCCAGATTAGCGTTGGAATACTTACACTGCTGATAAGCATAAAGTGTCTGAAATGCTTTTACTCTTAAGATTCTCCTGTTTAACATTAACTAAAATTAAAGAACGTGATGAAATCAACGTTGTCAGTTGCATTCAACGTAAATTCGCTTATCATACTGAAAATTCCTGCAAATTAATAAATGTACCCGCAAAGGGCAAATAAATAATTGTTCAGGCCTTTAAAATTTTTATTTAACAATTCCCGAACAGTATTCACATGGCCAAAGGGCTGTATCTTTCAACAGCCAAATGATAGGTGACCTCATGTGGGCTTACCTTTTTTTTGTAACCGAATTCCGGACGCGACGTCTCAGTTCTGCCGTCGCTGGGGATTTTTCAAATCCATTATTAGCACGTAGATTTCGGTCATTCCCATTTTTTCTCCTGTTTTGATACCTGCCATTGAACTTTGGCATTTAGAAAACGTTATATTTGAATTCAGGTTGTTTTAAAACCCTGCAAAATTAATTACATTTCATTCATTCAAACACCGCAAAGTAACATATCTTGTAAAAGATATTGTTAATCCTAAAGATTTTTATTTTGTGAAGCCCCTCTGGAGATTAAATAAATATCTGTATAAATATAAGCTATATCTTTTTTTAGGAATAGTTTTCACTTTTATTTCCAACATTTTTGTCATTATTCCGGCCCAACTGGTTCGAATTGCCATTGATTATGTGGTGGAAAGTTTCAGCTATTATCAGGTATTTGAGGAAGGTGGTTTGGTAAAAGAGCTCTCAAGAAGTTTTTTTCTGAAATACATTTTGATATTTGGCTTGCTGATCCTGGGAATGGCCTTAATGCGTGGTCTTTTTCTTTTCCTTATCCGGCAGACCATTATTGCCATGTCCAGGCTAATAGAATACGACATCAAAAATGAAATTTTCAGGCATTACCAAAGCTTGCCCTTAAGTTTTTTCAGGCAAAACAGCACTGGTGACCTTATGGCCAGGATTACCGAAGATGTTTCCAAGGTGAGAATGTACCTCGGTCCAGCCCTGATGTACGGCATCAACCTGGTTATTTTATTTCCAATGGTGATAGGTTATATGCTTACCGTGAACGTCCCGCTTACCCTTTATTCCCTATTGCCACTCCCCGTTTTGTCCTTGAGTATTTACGTGGTAAACAACATGATCAATGAAAGGTCGGAAAAAATACAAAGGAGCCTTTCAGGCTTAAGTACTTTTGTACAAGAAGCCTTTTCAGGCATCCGGGTGATCAAATCTTTTGTAAGAGAGGAAGACAGTGCCAGGAAATTTGAAAATGCCAGCGAAGATTACAAAGAAAAATCCATTTCCCTTACCAGGGTTCAATCCCTTTTTTTTCCATTGATACTGGCATTGATTGGCCTGAGTACCATCATAACAGTTTATGTTGGCGGAATTCAGGTAATTGAAGGAGCCATAGGTTATGGTGTCATTGCGGAATTTATTTTATATGTGAATATGCTCACCTGGCCGGTGACCTCTCTGGGTTGGGTAACCAGCATCGTGCAAAGAGCAGCCGCTTCTCAGGCCAGAATCAATGAGTTTATGGATCAGAAGAACGATATACTCAGTTCAGAAAATTTATGTCTGGACATTAAAGGTGATATTGAAGTAGAAAACCTCTCTTTTGTCTATCCTGATTCAGGCATCAAAGCCCTGGATAAAGTAAGCTTCAAAATTTCTGCTGGCCAGTCTCTTGCAATTATTGGTACCACAGGTTCGGGAAAATCTACGGTGGCCAATCTGCTCATGCGCATGTATGACGCTACTGAAGGCAAACTTTTGATTGATGGTCATGACATACGCGCTTTTGATATTGCCAACCTAAGAGAACAGATTGGCTATGTGCCGCAGGATGTTTTCCTTTTTAGTGATACCATTACCAATAATATTGGGTTTGGCCTTGGCAAGGAACTGGATAGGGAAAGCATTGAGCAGGCAGCAAAAGATGCGGATGTTTACCAAAACATCATCGAGTTTCCAAATGGCTTTGATACCCGCCTTGGAGAAAGGGGGATTACCTTATCAGGAGGGCAGAAACAAAGGGTTTCCATTGCCAGGGCGGTGGCCAAATCCCCAAGAATATTGCTTTTGGATGATTGCCTTTCCGCTGTAGACACCAAAACGGAAAATGCCATATTGAATGCATTGGAAAAAATCATGAAAGGCAGGACTTCCATTATCATTTCTCATCGGGTTTCTTCTGCCAAGCTGGCAGACCAGATCATTGTTTTGGATGATGGAAGGGTAGTGGAAAAGGGAAATCATGAGGAATTGATGCAAGCCAAAGGGACCTACGCAGAACTTTATGAGAAGCAAACCCAGCAGGCAGGAGAGGTGGAGTGAATTATTTAGCAGGGATTACCTATTGCCATCTCCTTCCGTATCAAATTGGGCAGCACAGATTTCGCAGATTGACACAGAAAGTATTGGTTAAATTAGTAATAAATTGCCAAAAACCCCTTTCCTGGGTATTTAATTAACAAAAGAAAGGTTGGAACGCTAAATAGAATTTTGGGGAAATCATGCACCATCTGTGGTGGAAGGAATTCAAAAGCCAAAATGATATTAGGGCTTTAAAAGGTGCAACTTTTTGGAATTTCTTCCTGGCAGAATTTGAAATCAAGAAATATTTTATTGTAGTTTCATCAATGCTTGCAGCAGGAGATTCAGGTCTTCCTTCTCATGCCAGGCTGAAAGTACAATCCTGTTTACAGGTTTGTCTTCCGGACCCGGATATGGAAAGGAAGACAAGATAAAACCCATATGGTGCAATTGGTTTACCCATGCGGTATTCTCAAAGGTAATGACCGGATAATTTGGTGAAAATTTAAAGCTTTTCTGATCCGTAAGCTTACCCCACATAAAATCCATATTGGTCAAAAGCTTCTTTCTTTGCTTCAAATACATGGACCTGCCTTGTAAAAAAGCATCCAGAAAGGCCGGTGCAGGTGGGGAGGAAGACCGGAAAACCGGATTATTTTTTGCATTTTCCATCAACAAGCCATCCCCCAAAATAATCCCTGCCGGTAAAGAAAGTGCTTTTCCCAGAGATCCGCAAACCGTTAGATTTACAGGCAGGTCTTTCCAACTGGCATAAGTGCCGAACAGATCCTCACCCAAAATCCCAAAGGCATGGCTATCATCCACAAGTAAAAAGTACCTGTTGGCAGGCGATAGTTTTTTGGTCCACTGGAAATCATGAACCTCCGGCTTCAGCGGGTTTACCGCATTGGAAAGCATCAAAATATTTTGCCCCATCAATTCCCTGGACTTTTGTATACAATGCCTGGTCCAGGCTGAAAAGGTATCGTTATAGGGCTTGAACCGGGTCGGTAATATGGCAGGATGCGTGTCCGGTGCCACCCAGGTCAGGTCTGTCTGCTTTTTTAAGGTTTCAAGGGCCAGTTGTCCTGCCATGTAGCCGCTGCTGAGCAATAAGGCTTTCGGTGCACCGGCATTTTTGGCAAATTCGGTTTCAAATTGCTCGTAAATGGGAAGCTGAACATTACTGGTTCTGCTGGATCCATGGTTGGGACCATGCTTTTTGATGCCTTCAATGAGCAGGTTTTTGAATTCCGGCAAAGCCCCAATTCCCAAATATGCCGTTCCGCTGAAATGCAGGTAGGTTTTTTCGTTAAATACGATTTCTCTACCCAGTTGCCGGGTCAAGTATTTGTGGCTCATAAGTAAGGCTATTAAATCAGCAAGGCACCTGTTCCAGGCCTGTCCGGAAAGGTCACCCGTTCCGGAGTAATGGTCACTCCCTTTGCAATATCGCTGGCCAACAGCATGGCTCCGTCCATATCCACGTAATCAAGCATGCCCGCAATATGGGCAATGGCAGAAATCCCCACCGATGACTCTGTCATGCAGCCCACCATGGTCTTCATGCCCAGGGTTTTGGCTTCCTGAAGCATCCTCAAACCGGGGCTGATGCCTCCTGCTTTTACCAATTTTACATTGATGCCATGAAAATGGCCATAACATTTCTTTACGTCCTCTTCTATGATACAACTTTCATCTGCAATCACAGGAAGGGCACTATTGGCATATACTTTTTTCATTCCCTGAAAATCATCCTTTGGCAATGGCTGTTCCATAAACTCTACATTAAGTGCTGCAAGCTCTTTGGAAAAGGCAATGGCCTGATCTGCCGTCCAGGCGCAATTGGCATCAATTCTGAAAACGGCATCGGTATGTTTTCTCAATGCCTTGACAATGTCAAGGTCATGGTCCGTTCCCAGTTTTATTTTATAAATCGGCCAATCCAGCTCCTTCATTTTTTCGATCATTTTTGGGATGGGAGCTATGCCAATGGTGAAGTTGGTGAGCGGGATCTTATCAGGATTTAAATGAAGCAATTCGTATAATTTTTTGCCCTGTTTTTTCGCATACAGATCCCAGGCTGCCATGTCAAGGGCGCATTGGGCAAAGGGATTTCCTTTAAAATACGACTTGGTTTTGTCCCATAGCTCTTCCGGATGGATAGGCTCCAATTCAGCCAGCATCCCTGCGACGTCTCCCAAACATGCTTGCATGTTTTCCAGGCTGATGCCATAAAAGGGATTCGTTGTGGACTCCCCAAGTCCATAAAGGCCATCTTTGTCTATCAATTTTACAATCAGGGTATCCTGAACATCCCGGCTTTGGTGGGCTATGGTAAAGGTATGTTTAAGAGGTAACTTATAGGGCAGTAATTCAAGTTTCATAAAAATAATATGGTGTTTTCTATGTCCCAAAGATAGGCAAAGCCCATAAGCTTTTAATTTCTTTCTTAAAAATCTAATCTAAAATAGCCATATTTACAGGAAAACCAACCTACAAGCAGGAAATGACCACTTACTACCCATTCCGATTGCTGCTATTGATTTGTTTGATTCTTTTTCAGGCTTGCCGGGAGCCTCAAAATACAGACTTGCTGGAAACCGCCGATTTGGCAGAGGCCTATGCAGGGTTTCAGGAAAATAGCATTACCGAACGAAGGTTTGGATACGATAAAATAGCCCCATTGATCAACAACCGTAGCTCTGTCTTTGAAAATCAGGTGTTGGGATATTCCGTAGAGGGAAGGCCTATTCATTCCCTGACATTTGGAGAAGGGCAAGTAAAGGTATTGCTTTGGTCCCAGATGCATGGCAATGAAAGCACGGCCACAATGGCATTATTTGATCTTTTTAATTTTTTGGAGGGATCATCAGCTGATAAATTTGCCGATTTGCGTTCCACCATACGGGAAAATTTATTGCTGCGGTTCATCCCCATGGTCAACCCTGACGGTGCAGAAAGATTTCAGAGAAGGAATGTGCAGGACATTGATCTCAATAGGGATGCAATCAGGCAAAGCAGCCCGGAAGGCATCATTCTGAAAGAAGCAAGAGATGAGTTTGAACCTGAGTTTGGGTTTAACCTGCATGACCAAAATGTGTATTACAACGCTCAGGGAACTGCTCAGCCTGCCACAATTTCCGTATTGGCTCCGGCCTATAATGAAGCCAGGGAAATCAATCCAGTCAGAAGCAGGGCCATGAAGCTGATTGCAGGAATGAACAGGGTGCTACAGGAGGAGGTCCCCGGGCATGTAGGTAAATACAACGACACTTTTGAACCCCGGGCATTTGGAGATAATTTTCAAAAGTGGGGGACCAGCACCATTTTGATAGAGTCGGGAGGGTATCCGGATGATCCGGAAAAGCAATATATCAGGAAGCTCAATTTCATGATTATTCTCAATGCCTTGTATGAAATTGCAAGCGGTAGATATGAAAACTTTAATGAGGATGATTATTTCGCTATTCCTGATAATGATTCCAAATTGATGGATCTCCTGATAAAAAATGTAGGCACGGAAACCAATGACTACAGCTACCGGGCTGATATTGGTATCCGGAGATCTGACCTGTACCAGGAAGGCATCCGTTATACCAGGGGCAATGTTTCGGATTGGGGTGATCTGTCGGTTTATTATGGCTATCAGGAACTGGATGCTGAAGGGATGGTACTGAGCCCCGGTAAAGTTTGGAATGAAGAAATTGCTTTGGAAGATTTGACAGATAGCCTGGCCTGGGGTATGCTCAAAAATGGGTATTTGGCTGTAAAAACCCAAGAAGCCGACAAAGGGAAGATTCATGAATGGCCACTTCTTTTATATTCAGGTGACATGAAGCCAGCCATGAAGGCGGGATTAGACAACAGCCCTGATTTTTACCTGGTAAAGGACGGAAAATTGCGGTATGCGGTGGTTAATGGGTTTTTGATTGATCTGGAAAAGCAAGCATCGACTCCTTTTTTGCAAAAGGTACGGTAAAACCAAACCACCTTAAAACAGAAAAATCATCCTGGTTTCACACTGCTATTTTCAGGTATGAATGCCTATTTATTGTAATTGTACAGAAAAATGGTTAAAATCGAATTTGTTTTTATTTAAACCTTAGATAACCCTATGCAAAATAAATCGACTACTGAGGAAATCAGAAAAAGATTCGATCGGGATGTGGAACGTTTTTCTAACCTGGATACCGGGCAGGAGGCCACTATGGATGCCCCCCTTTCCATGGAGCTGATTGCCAATGCGGTGGTGGTTTCCAGTCCACAAGCTAAGACTTTATTGGATATTGGCTCCGGAGCAGGAAATCTTTCCTTAAAAATATTACAATACCTCCCACAAATAGATTGTGATTTGCTTGATCTGAGCAAACCCATGTTGGTAAAAGCCCAGGATCGGGTTTCCTGGGCGACTACCGGGAAGGTAAATACCATTCAGGCAGATATCAGGGATGCTGAATTGACTGCCAATAAATATGATGTTATTGTGGCTGCTGCCGTATTGCATCACCTGAGGAATGAGCAGGACTGGGAGGATGTTTTTAGAAAAATTTTCGAGCTTTTGGCACCGGGTGGATCGTTTTGGGTTTCTGATTTGGTGGCGCATGATGATCCAAAAGTTCAGGAAATGATGTGGAACAGGTATGCCCGTTACCTGGAGAGCATTGGAGGCCTCAAATACAGAAAGAAAGTATTCGATTATATTGAAAAGGAAGACAGCCCCCGTTCAATGACCTTTCAGCTCAGGCTGATGGAGAAGGTAGGTTTTACCCAATTGGATGTCTTGCATAAGAATTGTTGTTTTGCTGCTTTCGGGGGTAAAAAGCCATTGGCAGACCTTTCTGAATAAGGACTTATAAAAACAGGTGGCGGTACATTTCTTCCAATTTTCCAACAGGTAAAATTTCAATAGCAAATTTTCGCGGGCCCAGTCCTTTGATGGCATACTTGGACAAAATGATCCTTTTGAATCCCATTTTCGCGGCTTCGGCTATGCGGCTTTCAATGCGGTTTACAGCCCTGATTTCTCCTCCAAGGCCGATTTCCCCCGCAAAACAAGTGCCCGGATCGATAGGACTGTCTTCATGGGAGGAAATGATAGAGGCGCAGACAGAAAGGTCTAATCCCGGATCATCTACCCTCAGCCCACCGGCTACGTTGAGGAAAACATCTTGTTGCCCCAAGCGCATTCCCCCTCTTTTTTCCAGGACTGCGAGCAGCATGTTGAGTCTTTTGGCATCATGTCCGGTGCTGCTTCTCTGAGGGGTTCCATAAGTAGCAGGGCTGACGAGAGACTGGATTTCTATCAAAAGAGGGCGGTTACCTTCTAGCATGGCCCCTATGGCCACCCCGTTGAGCTGCTCTTGCCGCTGGGTCAGCAGAATTTCAGATGGATTGTTTACCGCCTTCAGGCCATCGGCATGCATTTCGTAGATGCCAAGTTCATTGGTGGAGCCAAAGCGATTTTTGGAGGTTCGCAGAATACGGTAACTCAGGTGCCGGTCACCTTCAAATTGTAATACCGTGTCCACCATGTGCTCGAGGATCTTTGGCCCTGCGATGGAGCCATCCTTGGTGATATGACCGATAAGAAAAACTGGAGTACCTGTTTGCTTGGCAAATTTCATCAATTCAGCCGTGCATTCCCGGACCTGGCTGACTGAGCCGGCAGCTGAAGCCACATACTGGCTGTGGAGGGTCTGGATGGAGTCTATGACCAGTAATTCGGGCTTTAACAATTCTATCTGTTGGAAAATCTGTTGGGTATTGGTTTCTGAAAGTACATAGCATTGGTCAGATTGGTATTTCATGCGCTCACTGCGCATTTTAATCTGATTTTCACTTTCTTCTCCGGAAACGTAAAGGATTTTTGTCTGGCCAAGCATCAGGGCGATCTGAAGCATTAAAGTGGATTTCCCTATTCCCGGTTCCCCGCCTATTAATACAAGGGATCCGGGCACGATACCCCCTCCCAAAACCCTGTCCAATTCCTCATCCCTTGTCACCAGCCTGGATTGTTCCTTATAGTTGATTTCTTTCAACTTTTTTGGCTTATTGGCTTTTTTGGGGTCTGAGTTGCCGGACTTCCAGGCACCCCTTTGGCCATCTTCTTTCTGGACCACTTCCTCTACATAGGTGTTCCATTCCCCACAGGAAGGACATTTTCCTACCCATTTGGCACTTTCCACCCCACAGTTTTGACAGAAATAAGCAGTTTTAATTTTGGCCATGATAAATATTAGATGCTTTGGTACGGAATGTAACTATTAATCGGGGTTTGGTTTTGTCTGGATCAAAAATCTCAATGGGCTTCCAGCCAATCTTTGCCCATGCCTATCTCCACCTCCAGCGGTACCGCTATTTTGATTGCATCGGCCATGAGTTTCGGGATTTCCTGTTTTAACAATTCCGTTTCTTCCTTGTGGGCATCAAATACCAGTTCATCGTGTACCTGCAATATCATTTTGGATTTGAGCTTGTTTTGAAGCATCCATTCGTGAACATGTATCATGGCCACTTTGATCATGTCGGCTGCTGAACCCTGAATAGGCGCATTGATGGCATTTCTTTCTGCGAATCCCCTCATGGTAGCATTCCGGCTGTTGATGTCCCGTAAGTAGCGTCTTCTTCCCAAAATGGTTTCCACATATTCATTCTTCCGGGCTTTTTCTATGCTTTCATCCATATAGGCTTTTACAGAGGGGAATTCTTTGAAATATGCATCGATGATGTCTTTGGCTTCCCCCCTGGGGATTTTCAATCTTTGGGATAGCCCGAAAGCAGAAATACCATAGATGATCCCAAAATTGGCCGTCTTGGCTTTTCGGCGCATATCCCCTGTCACTTCCGCCAAAGGAACCTGGAAAATTTTTGCGGCCGTGGTGGCATGAATGTCTCTGCCGTTTTTAAAGGCTTCTATCATGGAAGTATCCTGAGAGAATGCGGCCATGATGCGCAGTTCTATCTGGCTGTAATCTGCTGCAAGAATTACATGGTTTGCGTCCCTGGGAACAAAGGCCTTTCTTATTTCCCTTCCCCTTTCGGTTCGGATTGGAATGTTCTGCAGGTTGGGATTGATGGAGGAGAGCCTGCCTGTGGCAGCTACGAATTGATTGTAGGTGGTATGGATCCGGCCGGTTTTTGGATTGATCAGGCTGGGAAGGGCATCCACATAGGTGGATTTGAGCTTGACCATTTGCCTGAAATCCAGGATGGCCTGGGCTATCTCGTGTTCTACGGCAAGCTTGCTCAGAACTTCTTCTCCGGTAGCATATTGCCCCGTTTTTGTTTTCTTTGCCTTGGGGTCCAGTTGGAGTTTGTTAAAAAGGATCTCGCCCAGCTGCTTGGGGGAGCTGAGGTTAAACCGTTCTCCCGCCAGTTCGTAAACCTTTTTTTCTATTTCCCGGCTTTCTGTTTCCAGTTCTTTGGACATCTCTGCCAAACTATCCGTATCGATCCTGACACCCTCAAATTCCATGGCTGCCAACACTTCAATTAATGGACTTTCTACTTCATGAAGTAAATGATCGAGTTTGTTCTCCTTAATGATGGGATCCAGGGATTTTTTCAACAAGAGGGTAATATCCGCATCTTCTGCGGCATAATCTACTACTTCATCCGGATCCACATCCTTCATGTTGCCCTGGTTTTTACCTTTTTTACCAATGAGGGTCTCTATGGATACGGGCTTATAATTGAGGTACTGCTCGGCCATCCAATCCATGGAATGTTTGCCTTCCGGTTCGATCAGGTAATGGGCCAGCATGGTATCATAAAGCTTTCCCTTCACTTCCATGCCATAATTCATCAAGACCAGGATATCGTATTTGATGTTTTGACCTATTTTCAGGATTTCAACGGATTCAAAAACCGGCTTTAACAGGGATAACAGATTTTTTGCAGCCTTCATCTCTCCCGGAAAGGGGATGTAGTAGGCTTCACCGGGGAGGTAGGCAAAGGAAATCCCCACCAATTCAGCCTCATTGGGATTAATGGAGGTAGTTTCCGTATCGAAACAAATCTCTTTTTGCATCAGTAAGTAGCTTACCAAATTTTTAATGGCCTGCTCTCCGGATACCTTGTGGTAATCATGGTCCCGGGTAAAAAGGCTGCCCAGACTGTTTGTGGCTGGAATAGGGGGTTCCGGTGTTGCAATTTCATTGCTTTCTGCAGTATCCTGTCCGGTAAATAAACCCAATTGCTCATCCACTTTCAATGCCGGCTTTTTGAGGGCTTCTCCAAAAACCCTCTTGGTCAATGTCCTGAATTCCAGCTCAGCAAAAAGTGCTTTCAGTTTTTCTTCATGGGGAGGATCCCGTGTCAGGGATTTCTCATCAAATTCAATGGGGACATCCTGCATGATCGTGGCCAGCTCCTTGGATAAAATGCCTTGTTGGGCATAATTTTCCACATTTTCCTTTTGCTTGCCCTTCAGCTGATCGGTGTTCTTTACCAGTTCCTCAACTGAGCCATATTCTTTCAAAAGTTTAACGGCGGTTTTGGCACCAATTCCGGGTATTCCTGGGATATTGTCCACAGCATCTCCCATGAGGCCCAGTATATCCCTTACCTGATCCACATTTTCGATGTCCCATTTTTCACATATCTCTTTCGGGCCCATAATATCCACCGCATTACCCATAAAAGCCGGTTTATACAGGTAAATGTGGTCTTCCACCAACTGTCCGTAGTCCTTATCCGGAGTCATCATGTACACGGTAAAACTGGTTCTCTCCGCTTTTTTGGCCAATGTGCCAATGATATCATCGGCTTCGTAACCATCAAGCTCAAGGGTGGGAATGTTAAACGCCTGCACAATTTGTTTGACCCAGGGAATGCCGACCTCAATGTCTTCAGGTTGTTCCTGCCTGTTGGCCTTATAGGCTTCAAACTGTTTGTGGCGAAAAGTGGGGGCCTTGGTGTCGAATACCACGGCGATGTGTGTGGGGTTTTCCTTTTCCAGAACCTCCAGCAATGTATTGGTAAATCCCAGCATGACTCCCGTGTTGAGCCCTTTGCTGTTGATTCTGGGGTTTTTGCTGAAGGCAAAATGAGCCCTGTATATCAGGGCCATTGCGTCCAGAAGAAAAAGTTTTTTACTGCCTTTAGCCATTTGTAGATCTGGTTTTTGAGGTATTTATAGGAATCGCTCGCAGATTATTTCTGCTAAATCCAGCCCAAGTTAGTGATTTTTGGGCAATGCTTCGGATGGAAAAACATAAGAATTTGCCCAAATATCTTAGGCTTTATTAATTCCTGAAACCGGCTCAGGTAATTGCATACAGAAAACAAAAGATTAATTCCAAAATTCCCTCTCCGGTTAGGAGAGCGATTCCCCTTTGGATTTATTTTCATTGCAGCAGGTGAAAATGGAGAAACAGAACAGGGGAAATGTATTCGATGGTTTGACCCCTTTTGGGCTTGGTTTTTTTAAATCGGACTCTTTGTGAAAAATGATCAGACAACCGCTGTTGCTTATTTGGTTTCTAAATTGTAATGATTACAATTGATATATTTCAACCAAACCCGATCACATTACGGCAGCATTCCAAGCCAATGCTCCAGCAGTACTCCCATATAGAATTGATGGTTTAAACGGCTTCCTTTTTTGCACAATACAAACTTGCCCTGTAAAAAATATTCGGTTACCTGACCATTGTTGTCTATTATGATTTGACAGTCCGGGCGAATAAGTATTGGTCTTGTACTTTTACCCATTTGGGCAAAGAGATTTTTAAAAAAAACTGAAATGCCAGATCCCTGTACACGCCTAAGTTCGTTTAAAAACAAATTGCGTTGGTACGAATCCAATGTAAGTTCGTTTGGGGTACCGTACTCAATTATTTTAACAATAGTAGCCATCACCAATTGCCATTTTTAAATCCTAACCAGCAAGCATTTCCAGTTGCATTTGATCCACCAGGATATTTTTCCCAAATCGTTGTCGTCCAGGGAGGAATGGACCAGGTCAGTTCTCGCTCGGTGAAGGTGTCGACAGTTTTTTCACTTCCCTCGACATGAGAACCAGATAAATATCCATTGGATCCATAAACCCAAATTCTATGAGCAAACGAAGCAGCATTGAATTGTAGGGCATCCGCAAGTAGCTTAGCAATTGGTCCTGTAACCAAAGGGTTTGTTATTCGTGTTGTACGCTTCAGTCCGGTGTTGCATCCCGAAAGATAAATACTGGCCTCATCACACCAGGTAAGGGTTTTCAATTGGCTTGCCCAGGTATTGACATCAGTCCTTGACAAGTCATTGATTCCTATTGGGTTGCCGTGAGCATAAATTTCCAGTGTTTTCAAACAAGGATGATCAGGATCTATGGTAAGAAATTGATTGATTTTATTTATCAGATCCGGAAGATCATCGTAACCTAATATCACCTCCCAGGTATTCGGTGCGTTGCGGACAATGCGGGCTTCAGTATTATCGTATTGATTTTGTGAGTCCCAACCTTTTGTGTAGGGAGCAATCACATTTAATTCAGTAGCCATAACTCCTAGCGTGATTCAACCATTTATTCAATTGAAAAAGTGATAAAATACGATATAAGGTAGAAATTAAATTGAATAAATCAAAATAAAAAATAATATTTTTATCAAATTATCATTTCTGTAATTTTACAGAGACATGCCGGGAAATGGCATAAATCCCTATAAGTATACATCCTTGAACGCATAATTTTTCAATTGAAAGAACCCATTTCTCAGGTAAAAGTAAAGTGCCTATGTCGGTTATTTTTCCCGGATTCCTGTCCTTATTCATTTTTTGGTAAGATTATTGGTATATTTCGGGAAATTATCAGTTTGAATTCTGACCTTTATCTGAAGAAATTTAACAATATGTTTAACCTTAAATTCTAGTCCTTATGAAAAAGATCGCATACTTTTTATCCATGCTGATGTTATTGACAGCTATTGCACCTGCGGCCATGGCAAAAGAAAAACCGGCAGAAAAAGAACCCAGTCCGGAAGAGCAGGCACGTTTAGAACAATTGGATGAACGGGTTTTGGAAATAAAGGCCATGGATTTTAAGGCCATGGACAAGGATGAGCGCAAAGAGATTCGCAACGAACTGAGGGAAATTAACAAAGAGGCCAAAGCGCTGGGTGGTGGTGTTTACATCTCCGCTGGTGCCCTGATTGTCATTCTTATTTTACTAATCATTTTGACTTAATAAAAGCAGCCCCAATCTCTCAAAATGGGGATTGGGGCTGTTTATTTTCGTTCGGTGAGTCACAGCCAACAAAGTGGTGTAAGATTGCCTTGGGGATTAATCTTTTTTGCTTTATCTGCCAATCAGGATTGTGTTTTTAAAAACTTTTTTACTTTCAGGGCTCTCCAGAGGATTATGGTCAGAGGAAGCAACCAAATGCCTTCATTGAAAAGCAAATGAAAGGCAACTCGCTTATTCCATTCTAAACTTCCCATGTAGAGGCCCAGAAAACTTATCAGAGAAACTATTTTTCCTAGAAAACCAATACCAATCAGGTAAATCCAGCTGATAGGATAAAAGGCGGATAAGAACAGCATTAGCCCGGTTACCATGCCAATGCCTCCATAAAACAAGGTGTCTGTTCCACCTGAAAAGCTATTTTCCATGGATAACCAGCTCAGAACAGCAGGGCCAAACCACCTGAAAAATGCTCCCCAAAGGATCGCATAAATCCCGGAAAGCAACAATAGCCCTCTGTGAGGCATGGTGAATTTTGGAAAGGTTTCAGTTACCGGTTGTTTTTTCATATAATTATCAATCAGATAGACTTGAAAAAAGTTTGGATGAATTTAATTTTTTATGGTTTCGGAAAAATACCTGAATTTCCAGAGGGTTTCGCTGATAAAATTGATGGGCTGATAGGTCTGCCGGATGTTTCGGGGAATAAAACCCTCCAGTATCACCCTAAAGTGGTTGAACCTGTCTTTTTCCACGTAAAGGGTAAAATTAGCGGTCAGTTTGAGTAATTCACTCGGGAAAAATAATTTTTGGTGGACTTTAATTATTGGAGAAGGGATTCCGAATTTCTTTTGACCTGCAGCATAGGTCTTAACAGCCATTTCAAAATCAGCTGGCCCCATACGGAGGCTTGATTGCCCGGTAAATTTGGGATTAAAGGAATGGATCAGTTGAATATTGTTTTTGGTGAATGAATAATGAATTTCCTGTTCAACTTGCTTTTTTAGAAAGACATGGTTCTGGGTAGCAAAAAAATGCCAAATTGTATCGATTCTTTTGAGTTCCATGGCAGCATTATTTTGGGTGCAATCGGATTTAAAACCTGTTTTTATCGGGTACCTCTGACAATATAGGTTTTATTATTTTAATTTATGGGTAATAAACTGGAGATTGAATAGTTGCCTGCTGTTCCATCGGTTATTATTTCATTTTTCTTTTCTAAAGGCTATAGAGCGGATGTGATTTTGAGAAAGTCCTTGTAGGTGTTTACAAATGCCTCCTTTTCTTTTTTTTCCTCCAGAATGGGGATCCAAGCCCCATTTACTTTAGCCTCAATAGTAATCATTTCGCTATTCAGCCAATGAAATAATTTTTTCGCCTTATTCAGGTGTTCGTAGCGGTTGCCCTGAGTAATTTCCAACTTATCGTTAACTTTTTCCTTTGTCACTGATTTTAGTAGCAAGGGTCGCTGCGTTTCAAGTTGTCCCTGTTGCAGCAGATAAAGAGAGGCAGCATTTTTATTTTTGTGGACGATTATTTCCAGGACCAGGGCATTTTTACTACTGTCTATTTCAAAACCCTTATGGGTATAGATGTCGATATTGGCTTCAGCCATTCCCCTCACGGCATAGTCGATTCTCCGTATATTTTTAAAAAAAAGCATGCCGGCATCACTAAGTCTGAATGTGGGGTCTTCTCCTGTGTTATTGGCCCTGCGTTCGTTAAACAAAGAGAGCAGGAGTACCAATCCCAGGGAAGCCAGACCGAATATTTTCAGTAGCCGGAACATTTCCTGACCCATTTGGTCTTTATTAGCTGGGGAACCATTTACCATCAGGTATATTTAACAGCTTTCAGGCCCATTTGGTTTGCCTTAAAAAGCCCAAGACTTTGTCCAGGAAACCATCGAATTCCTTATTTATTGCTTATCTTTGCCCTCTTAAATGAAATTGATGCCTATTTATGAGTAAAGAAGTACGTGTAAGATTTGCCCCCTCCCCTACGGGAGCTCTACATATTGGTGGTGTAAGAACTGCTTTGTACAACTACCTTTTTGCCCGCAAAAAGGGTGGTAAGTTTTTGTTGAGAATCGAAGATACAGATCAAAACCGTTTTGTACCCGGAGCGGAGGATTACATCAAAAGTTCTTTGGATTGGATCGGAATTGCCCCGGACGAAAGCCCTTGGAATCCAGGTGATTGTGGTCCTTACAGGCAGTCCGAGCGAAAGCCCATGTACATGGAATACGCCAGGTATCTTTTGGAGCAGGGTCATGCCTATTATGCCTTTGATACTTCAGAGGAGCTGGATGCCATGCGGCAACGCCTGACTGCGGCCAGGGTTGTTTCTCCACAGTACAATTCCATTACCCGTACTCAAATGAAGAACTCACTCACCCTACCCGCAGATGAGGTGAAAGCAAGGCTTGATTCCGGAGATCCCTATGTGATTCGAATCAAGATACCCCGAAAAGAAGAAGTCCGGTTAAACGATATGGTCAGAGGATGGGTGATGGTACATTCCAATTCATTGGATGACAAGGTGTTGATGAAGTCAGACGGTATGCCCACTTACCACCTGGCCAACATTGTGGATGATCACCTGATGGGCATTACCCATGTGATCCGGGGTGAGGAATGGTTGCCCTCGGCACCCCTTCATGTGCTTTTATACAAATATCTTGGATGGGAGGACAGCATGCCCGAGTTTGCTCACCTACCTCTTTTGTTAAAACCTGACGGGAACGGTAAGCTTTCCAAGCGGGATGCAGAAAAGCATGGTTTTCCTATTTTTCCATTAAACTGGACCGATCCCATTTCGGGAGAATTGGTGGATGGGTTTAGAGAATCCGGTTACCTTCCGGAAGCTTTCCTTAATTTCCTTGCGTTTTTGGGCTGGAACCCTGGAGATCAACGGGAGCTTTTTACTTTGGACGAGCTGGTTGAAGCGTTTTCCATTGAAAGAATTGGAAAATCCGGGACCAAATTTGACATCAATAAAGCCAAATGGTACAACGAGCAATACCTGAGAAATAAGAGCGATAAAGTTTTGGCTGAATACCTGTTGGCTGACCTGAAAAAGGAAAATATTTCCGTTTCCCAGGAAAAAGCAGAGAAAATCGTCGCTGTAATGAAAGAAAGAGCTACTTTTCCTTCAGATTTATGGCAGGAGGGGAGGTTTATGGTATTTGCACCCAAAAAATTTGATGAGCAGGTGGCTGCCAAAAAGTGGAACCAGGATGCCATAAAGGTATTGACGACCTTTAGAGTTAAGTTGGCCGCAATTGATGCAGTGTTAACAGCCCAATTGGCCAGAGAAATGCTGGGAGAAGCCGCTGCCGCTGAGGGCATTAAATTGGGAAAGGTGATGCAAGCTGTAAGGCTGGCCATTACCGGAGTTGGTGCAGGACCGGATCTGATGCAGATTTTTGAGATATTAGGCAAAGAAGAACTGATCAAAAGAATTGATTTTGCGTTAGATAATATAGTAGCCAGCTAATGGTTATTGTGCCGATGATGAAATCATGATTAAACGAACAGCGTTATGGCTAAAAAGACAAAAAAGAAAGAGACACCAAGGGTTAATGAAGAATTGGAGGGTTTCAATATGAATATCAATTCTTTTGGAGAAATTTCCAGTTCATTTTCTATTGACAAGATCAATGAATTCCTTAATAAAAATGTGGATGATAAAAAATTAAGGGATAGAGAGGAAGGAAAGGACGAAAAAAAGGAAAGTTAAGAACGAAAACGATTTTTCTTTTTCTATATGAAAATCTGGGGGTCTCTATTTTGTATTATTTTTTTGTCCTGCAGCGGGATCAGTGCCCAAACGAGTGTAGGGGTTAAAGCGGGATATACCAGCTCCAGTGCCTCCTATAGGGTTACTTTAGGCAGTTTTCCAAGAAGTGTGACCGGAATTTCCGCTCCATCCTACAGTCTGGTCATTGAACAATTTTTTGAAAAAAATGCAGGAGCCCAGATTGAATTCCAATTCCTGACAACAGGTTATGCTGCTACGGATACCATCAACATGGGAAATGAAACCCAATTTGATTACATGAAAATCCCGATTTTATCTAATTTTTATTTGGGGAATTCCGGGAGGTTTCACATCAAGCTTGGACCACACTTGGGATATTTGCTGGAAGCCAGGGATGTAAACAGGGTAGTGGAAGGTGAGCTGGTAATACCCACCTATGGGCAGGCAGCTGACCGCCCCAGAAAAATCATGTATGGGCTGACTGCCGGCGTAGGATTGTCTAAATTATTTGGAAAGCATACCCTTCAGGGAGAGGTCCGTTATTCTTATGAATTCGGAAGGCCGGAATCGCAAGAAAGGATATTTGACATTAACTTCACCCAATTGGAGTTTTCTCTGGCTTATCTTTTTAGGGTACTTCAATAAAGTTAAACTATCATCTAACCCAACCTCTATCTTTCTGATAATTTGACATTTGTTATCAAAATAGATAATTGGAGCCCCGCTCATTGATGAACTAAGTTCGATTCAATTGCGTTAAAAAACCGTGATAGGTAGACCTAACATTTTAAAAAACGCAGCAATCGGGATGAGGTTGTGGTGATTTCAACATATTGATTTATAGGTGTTTAATAAATACCTCATCTGCATACGGAATGACCTAGGGATGTAGAGAATGGGAACGAATAAAAAAGCGGAGTCACAAAAACACGAAGTAATATCAAAAAAGCCATTTCTGATCATCAGAAATGGCTTTCTATCTATTTGCACTTATTTATTGACATCAATTTTCAACATATATATCCCAATTCACTTCTGATTGTGGATGTGGAAACTGCCTAAACACGGATCCCTGGTCAAAGGAAGTATTGATCTCATCCAAACGGTCATACCTTCTGGCGTCAATCCAACGATGTCCCCAGGGTTCTGCCCATAGGGAGTATCTTCTTTGATACAGTATTTCATCTATCAGGCTCTCCTGATCAGTACCACCGGTATAATCACCTATTTCGGCCGCGTTTCGGATCACATTGATGGCAGCAACAGCCAGGTCTGATTCTCCCAGTTGGGCATGGGCTTCAGCTTTTAGCAATACCAATTCCTCATTTCTGATAAATGGAATAGGAGTGGTATTGTTTGGCCAGCGGTTGTCCTGGTGCGTACCTACCAGGGGAGTGGCATCAGTTGTAACGACGACAGGATCTTCACGCTCATAGAATTTTTCAGCTACCCTGGCATCACCTTCGGTCGCATCTTCCAGCAGGGAAGGGTGAACCACGATAATGGTATTGATAGCCGCATCCCTGATATAAAATAAAGGATTAAATTCATCAGGTGGACCATTGTAGGGGTGAGCCGGTCCTACATCTAAATCACCTTCCAGATCCATAAAGGAATTGTTCAAGGCGGCCAAAACACCTTCCCAGTCCTCCAGATAGGCATTGTTTCTGGCCAGAATGGCATTGGTTACTTCCCGTAGCGCATCAATGGATGCATATCCTTCAAAGCCCGGAGTCAGCGTAAATGGAAAATCCCCACTTGCTGAGGCAAACAATTGATCAGCTTCGTTTAGCAGGGCACGGGAATGCTGCATGGCTTCCTCATAGCTAACATAAGGTCCCGGATTTAAAGGGTCTTCCACGTCAATCCTGATGCCATTATCATATACAAAATTTGCAGGGATCATGAATTGATACCCCTGTATCATGCGCCCGAAACCTGAAATTGCCGCTTGCTCTGCAGCTGAAAGTACATTGGTATTTTCGGCAGCCGAGATCAGGACTTCTGCCTGCCGGATAGCCTGGTAAGGATCGGCCCAGGAACCTCCTCCTGTGGTGCCAAAACCAAAATAGATTCGGTCAGGTTCCCGTCCCGCCTGTCCAAGCCAATCGGTTTGGAATCGGGGGTCCGACCCATTCAAATACCATATTTCTCTTCCAAAGGTATTCCAGGCACGGGATACATTAGTGACATAATCCCTGTGACGGGACTCCAGACCTGTCACCAGAAATTGGATTTGGGACCGGCTGGCATTTTCACTGACACTTCCTACGGAAGGGTTGTTCGGATCATCTATTTGATCCAATTGCAATGGGTTACAGCTTGCAACAAAAAGTGCGGCTATTGCTGTAAATCCGATATATGATTTTATCTTTTTCATAACTTTCATCGTTTTGGAGTTAAAAATCAAGATTTACGTGAAAGAAAACCCTTCTTGGGGTTGGATAAGGAGCAATATCTACGTTATTGTCCACAGACCTGGCACCAAAAGTGGATGTTTCCGGATCATATCCTTCATAGTCGGTGAAAAGGAAAGCATTGTTAACCGACAGACCAAAACGGATACTTTCCAGGGCATTACCAAAGGTGTTGGTTACAGAGGCCTTGGGAAGGGTATAGTACAGGCCGATTTCCCTTACCTTTACGAATGAGGCATCCTGCACCCATCTTCCGGCATTGTTGTAGGGCTCCGGAGGTCGTTGTCTTCCGTTGGGAACTCCATCACCATTATCATCGTCAAACCATCCGTTTGTCGTTCCACCGGAATCTGAAAGAAAGGACGTCAGGTTGATATTTTCACCTCCTTGTCGCCATTCCACCAAGAAAGACAATTCCAGATTATTGTAAATTCTCATGGTATTGTAGAAGGAAGTATTGAATTTGGGTTGGGCATTTCCCCAAACCGTAAATCCACTGGGGTGATCAGGATTTGCAGGTGTTCCCACGATGGTAGTTGGCGCAAAGCCTTCCGCATAGTAGAAAGTTCCCAATGCAGGACCGAAAGCACCTTGAGTATATTGTGGGATACCCAATCTTGTCATGTTTACCCTGTTTTGCCAATACATGATTCTTGAGAACCAGTTGAAGTTGGCCTGATCTACGACAGTTCCGGAAAGGCTCAATTCCAATCCCTTGTTCTGCAGTTCTGCCTCATTGCTGGGTATGGTAGTTACACCTGTGGATGGCGCAAGGTTAAGGTCCTGAATATTGTTTTGGGTATTTTTAATGTAGTAGGTCGCCTCTAAAGCAAATCGGTTGTTTAAAAACCCAAGGTCTACTCCAAACTCCAATTCAGTAGCTGTTTCTGGTCTGATTTGGGTGTTTCCGATCTGAGTACCTACTACCGAACCCAAAAGCCCACCTATATTGGCTCCTTCCAGTCTGGAAAAAGTATTTCCAAAAGCTACAGGTCCAGCCGTTTCACCATAGGCTATCCTGGGTTTCAGTTGATTGATGAAACTGGAATTCCAGAAATCAAAATTCCCAAGATTAAAAGCTACCGAAGCTCTTGGGAAGGCATAAAACTGGGAGGGATCACCATTTAAGGTGGATTTGTCCCATCGTACGCCTACCGTACCAATGATTTTATCCTCAAAGTTGGCTTCCTGTTGCAGGAATATACCCGCTTCCTGAACTTCACTGATAAATTGATCGGCGATTTCCTGGACGGATGCTTGTTGCAGGTTTGTTTGACCGGGTACCAAACCCCGTCCCCTGTTGAATAACTGGCTGTTATTAAAGTCCAACCTTACCAAACCAGCCTGGGAGTTCATATTGATGCTACCCAGATTGAAATTATAAACCAATGCTGCCTGGAAATTGGTGTTGAAACTTTCCTGTTTTCCCCAGAACACATCTCCCGGATTGGCTTGCCCTCTCTGGTACTGAAGAGACTCCGGTAAATAAATCAATGTTGAGTTTTGAAGAAAATCCAGGCCACCGGCCACATTGGCTTTCAGGAAGCTGTTGCTGTTGCTGAACAGGTCAATGTCCAGTGTAAAAGCCTGAACAAAACGTTGTACATCTGATCTGTTTTCCGCATTATCTGTGACAGCTGCTGGGTTCTCACTAAAATATGGATTGGTAGGGTAATTTCCATTTTCATCAGGTCGGATGTCAAAATAATTTGGAATATAGGCAATGCTGTAGCCTATACTTGCACCTGAATTATTCTGATTACCTGTAAACCCCCTGTCTGAAGTTGACTTGATGTAATTGGAAGAGACTCCCAATTTGATTTTTTCGGTGATTTTATGATCCAGATTTGCCCTTACGGAAAAGCGGTCAAAACCGGTATTTTTCACAGTACCATCCTCTGAATTGATGTTTCCAGAAACATAAAATTTTGTTTTTTCATTACCCCCGGATACCGTTAGGCGGGTATTGCTGAGTAAGGCCGTATTGTTGTAGAAGTAATCCTCATAATTAATTCTGGTTCCTTCCCTGAAGCGTTCCAGTTCAATGGGTCTCCTGTTTTCAGGGAAAAATGTATTGATTTTTTCCTCACTCCAGCCATCTACTCCCAAAAGCCTTAAGGGTTGAGCAAAGCCGGTATCCTGAGAAAGAGATACTTTGGTCTTTCCCTCTGCACCCCGCTTAGTGGTAATGATAATTACCCCGGCATTGGCCCTGGTCCCATAGATGGCAGCAGCAGAAGGACCTTTAAGCACTTCGATGGTAGCGATGTCGGCCGGATTTAGATCTGCTAGTCTGTTGGATCCATCATCCTGGCTCTCAGCACCTGCCCCGGTTACTGTCGCACGGCCAGTTCGCTGAAAGGAATTGTTGATATAAACCCCATCCAAAATAATCAGAGGCTGTGAAGCTCCTGTAAGGCTGGAGATACCCCTCAACTGAATAGAAAGTCCCCCTCCCGGGGCTCCTCCGTTTGACCGGATATTGGCACCGGCAATTTTCCCATAAAGTGCCCCATCTGTGGTCTGTATGGTGGTGGTTCCTGTCAATTCCCTGGAAGAAACCGAGGAGACGGCATTGGCCAGGTTTGACCTTTTTACAGAAGAAGCCAACCCTGTTACCACCACTTCCTCCAGGTTGGTGGCATCTTCTTTCAGGGATACATTCAGGTTATTGTTGTTGTTTGGTCCTACCTCAATGGTCTGACTGAGGTAACCAAGGGATGAAATGACCAATTTGGCGGGGTCATTGTTGTCAAAATTCAGGTTAAACCTTCCGTCCAGGTCCGTAACGGTACCTCTGGAGGTGTTGCTGACCAGAATACTGGCACCTATCATGGGTTCACCCGTCCGTTCGTCGGAGATAACCCCCGAAACACTGTACTGTGCATGACTCCAGCCTACAATAAGGGTAGACAGCATCATGACCAATGATAATTGGTAAATTTTAGTCATAGAAATAAGTTTAGATTAAGGATTAGGTTACTAAGTTTTAAATTTTAAGGCATAATTTTGTTTTTTATTATTAATTCAATGCTTTTTACAATTATATGAATTTTATCTTTATTTTTAATTTTGTAGTCCATATAATTTAAACCTATAAAAGGCTTTTATGCCTTATTTTGTTTAAGAAAGGGTTTTATTTTTTTTTAAAGTTGACTGTAATCCGCATTCAGGGGGAAAAAGTAGATCAAAAAAACGAAAATTCCAGCCTACATTAAGTAGCAAAGGTCACATTATGAATCAAGTTTGTCTGATAAATTGAATATTCCGCTTTAATCCTTCCCATTTGCTGCGTTTTAAGGCCGACTTTTTAAAAACCCGGCTAAAAGTTTCTTTGGTCATTTCCTGCCAATCCAGGGCTTCCAGCTCTGGATGGGGTAAAAATTCAGGTTCCTGATGAGGTCTTGAAAAGCGGTTCCACGGGCAAACATCCTGACATATGTCACAACCAAAGGCCCAATTTTCCATTTTTCCCTTAAATTCAGTGGGAATTTCTTCCTTCAGTTCAATGGTAAGGTAGGAAATGCATTTGGAGGCATCCACCAGGTTGTCCTGAACAATGGCATCGGTAGGGCAGGCATCGATACAGCGTGTACAGGTCCCGCAATAATCTTTGGTAACGGGGTTGTCATAATTAAGTGGAAGGTCGATGATCAACTCCGCAAGAAAAAAAAAACTACCGCTGTTTTTATTGAGCAGCAGGCTGTTTTTGCCCGTCCAGCCCAGGCCAGCTTTTTGGGCCCACTGTCTTTCCATGACAGGTGCACTATCCACGAAAACCCTGCCATCGATCTCACCAATTTCATCCCTGAGGATTTCCAAAAAGTTTTTGAGTTTGTCCCTGATGACAAAGTGGTAATCTTTCCCATAGGCATATTTGGCAATTTTCAGGTCTTCTTTCCCTTCAGGTAGCTTTTGTGAAGGGTAATAATTGTACATCAGGCTGATCACCGATTGGGCCTTATCTACCAGTTTTCTGGGATCAAGTCTTTTGTCAAAATGCCTGGCCATGTAGGCCATTTTTCCATGGTAATTTTTTGCCAGCCAGGCGTCCAGTTTTGGAGCTTCTTCTTCCAGGTATTCCGCTTTGGCAATCCCGCAATAATCAAAACCCAAATTACGAGCAGTTTTTTTGATCAAATGTGTGTTTTTCTCCTGTAGTTGCATCTTCAAAATCAATGGGATCCTTCCAGTTCGAAGCTATAAATCAAAAAGACTCCCGGATTGACCCCCAAAATCCGGCTTCAGTTTAAGGTGTTTGTAGGCCAATTCAGTGGCAGTCCTTCCCCTGCTGGTTCTTTTCAGATAGCCTTCCTGAATCAGGAAAGGTTCATAGACTTCTTCAATGGTTTCTGCCTCTTCTCCACAGGCTGTGGCGATGGTGGAAAGGCCTACCGGACCTCCGCTAAACTTCTTGATAATCGTCAGAAGAATACGGTTATCCATCTCATCAAGCCCATTTTCATCCACATTCAGGGCATTCAGGGCAATTTTAGCGATGCCCAGATTGATGCGGCCATCTCCCTTGATCTCTGCAAAGTCCCGTGTTCTCCGGAGTAGCGTATTTGCAATTCTTGGTGTGCCTCTGCTTCTTCTGGCAATTTCATAGGCGGCTTCTTCATCCAGCGGAGTGCCAAGTATGGAAGCTGATCTTTTGACAATGGTGCAGAGCAATTCCGCATCGTAATACTCCAGTCTGGCATTGATGCCAAAACGAGCCCTGAGGGGGGATGTAAGCAGCCCCGATCTTGTGGTGGCTCCCACCAGGGTAAAGGGGCTCAGGCTGATCTGCACAGAGCGGGCATTTGGACCTGAATCCAGCATGATGTCGATACGGAAATCTTCCATGGCTGAATAGAGGTATTCTTCCACAATGGGATTTAAGCGGTGGATTTCATCAATGAAAAGCACATCACCATCCTCCAGATTGGTGAGCAGTCCCGCCAGGTCTGAAGGCTTGTCCAGTACCGGGCCAGAGGTAATTTTCAGGCTGGATTCCAGTTCATTGGCAATGATATGGCTCAGGGTGGTTTTCCCCAGTCCAGGGGGGCCATGCAACAAGACGTGATCCAGTGATTCGCCACGTTTTTTTGCCGCCAACACAAATATCTTTATGTTCTCCACAGTCTTTTGCTGACCAGTGAAATCATCAAAGCTTAATGGCCTAAGCGCTTTTTCAATTTCCTTGTCACCGGGAGCCATGCCCTCCTGGTCTCCGCGCAGATAATCTTCTCTCATATGATCTTCCTAAGAAGTACAAATATAGAAAATTCATCCCAGCTTTGCAGACGATAGATCAGCCTGCCGGGGAATTGTAAATCAGGATAATGGGTAAAAACGATGAGCAATTAAAAAATAAGAATTAACTTTCGGAAAATTAAAACAAGCCTTGTTTTATGCGAAAATCAGCCAAAAAAAATATCATTTACAGCATTTTGTTGTTGTTGGTGGTATTCATGGTTTACCTATACCGACAAAGTAAAGACAGTCCGGAGCAACCCAAACAGGATGATCCAAAAATGGTGGTTTCTGGTCCAACCATGGGGACCACTTACCGGATTGTCTACCTGGATGAGGGAAGAAGAGATTTTAAGGAGGAAATTGATGCATTACTGGGCGAGATTAACCAGGCTTTGTCTACCTATATCCCCGAGTCTGAAATCAGCAGGTTCAACAGAATGGATTCCCTGGTTTTTGATTCGCCCCACTTTTATCCGGTATTGGAAAAAAGTAAGGCCATATACGATGCCACCAATGGGGCTTTTGACCCCACAGTAGGCCCCCTGGTGAATGCATGGGGTTTCGGCCCTGAAGGAGCTACTTTAAAAGACAGTGCGGAAGTGCAACAGATTTTGGATCAGGTGGGTTTTGATCAGTTGGTTTTTGATCAAAAGGGCATTAGAAAGGCCAATACGGATGTTTACCTGGACCTTAGTGCTATCGCCAAAGGGTACGGGGTGGATAAGCTGGCAGAATATTTAAATGAAAAGGGTGTTCAGAACTACCTCGTGGAGGTTGGAGGAGAGTTGGTCAGCAAGGGTGTAAATGACAAAGGTGAATTGTGGAAAGTGGGCATTTCCCGTCCGGACGAGGAAGGTCTTGCCAATGAACTATTCAGTATCCTTGCACTGGACAACAAGGGTATGGCTACCTCTGGAAATTACCGAAATTTTTATATTAAGGATTCCGTTAAATATTCCCATACCATCAGCCCCTATACGGGATATCCAGTTGAACATTCCCTTTTGAGTGCTACTGTAGTAGCTGAGGATTGTATGACCGCAGATGCCTTTGCCACGGCTTTTATGGTGTTGGGTATCGAAAAAGCCAAGGAAATTTATGAGTCAACGGATGGTTTGGAAGTTTTTCTTATCTATAATGATGACCGGGGTCAGATGCAATCCTTTGTAAGTGAAGGCCTGATTCCTTATATTACTGCTGTGGATAAGGAATAATCCCAATAACCCTGATTACATTATGGTGCATTTTATTTTACTTTTTGTTGCTGCCTTAGGTGCGGGCTTATTGGCTTTGATTATTCCAGAATGGAAGGAAAAGAGTTTTAAGCTGGGCTTGATATTTGCCGGAGCCTATCTATTTGCCATTACCATATTGCATATTTTGCCGGAACTATTTGCTGATCAACAATCTGCCTATTATATGGGTTTATACATCCTGCTGGGATTTTTGCTGCAACAGGTTTTGGACTTTATGTCCTCAGGAATTGAGCACGGACATATCCACGACCACAGCGGACATGGTATGGGTAACAGCGTATGGACCCTGATGATCGGTTTGTTTTTGCATGCTTTTCTGGAAGGTACTTTGCTTTCCAAGCAACCCATGCTTGCCGGGCACCATCATGGCAGTGAAACCCTTTTGATTGGGATGATTTTACATAAAATGCCGGAAGCTTTTGCTTTGGTTGCGGTATTGATGACCCGGATGAATAAACCAGGGGTTCTTTCGCTGCTTATTCTTTTCGCCCTGGCCTCTCCTTTGGGAATGATTTCTACCGATTTTCTTTTTGATCAGCAGCTGATCGGAAGGGGAACCTTAAATATTTTGTTTGGTTTGGTAGCCGGGGGCTTTCTTCACATTTCTACCATAATTTTCTTTGAAAGCTCCCCACAACACCGCTTTAATTTGCACAAGTTGCTGATTATTTTGCTGGCCTCCGGTATAGCTATTCTGACCGAGTTCATCATATAAAAAAAATGCCGGAGCCTTATGTTGCCATAAGACCCCGGACAAACCCTACATTAAAAAATAACCAACTTCCCTTACGGATTTCCAACTTCACTTAGCTTCGTTATCCGTTCTTCATTTCTTTAACATTCGAAATTTAGTGTGTAAAAAATTATAAAACCAATATTTAAACAAATAAATTATGGTAAAAATGTACATAATATTTTATTTATTCTGAAATACATTATTTTAGCTGTGGAAAAATTTCAAACTGATAATATTGTTTTTGGCCCTGGAAAAAATTCCTTTAGTAAAATTCAATAGGCTCTTTTTCAGTATATTAGCTATGTTATGTCCAATAATTCTTGAAAAAAGATTGTTTTTTTTTCAGGGGATTACTGAAAGGTTTTAAAAATGGCTTCGGTGGAAGCTTTATTTATTAAGGAAATTCAAGGCAATTTGATTGAATGCTTCAGGTTTTTCCACATTGACCACATGTCCGCAGGCAGGAACAACCTCCAGTTTTGCAGAGCTGTGGTTTTTCACCAGCTTGGTAATGGAGGGCAAAAACATGTAATCTTCCTCACCCATGACATAAAGCGTGGGGATCGGGGTTTCTTTGATTCTGAAAAATGCCAATAATGGATTGACTTTTGCGGCCAGGGTAAACCAGCGGATAAATTCTTTTTGATAAAGCTTTTTGGCCTCCTGCACAAAAAGATTCCTGGATGCTTTGTGGTTCTTCTTAGGCATGATAATAAAGGCAAATAATTTATACAAAAGCAAATAAGGGATGACGGACTTTAGCAAAATACCCAGGCGCATCAGGATCTGACCCCGGATATTCAATTTCATGATGGCTCCTGCCAAAATCATGCTGCTCACCCTCTCAGGATGTCTTTCTGTAATCTCCCTGATAATGATGGTTCCCAAGGATATGCCTACGAAATGAGATTGCTTAATCCTTAGGTGATCCAGCACCTCAATGACTTCGTCGCCAATAACGTCAAACGAATATTGCTTCAACTTTTCATAAACGTGGTTTTTGGATTTTCCGTGTCCACGTAAATCTACCAGCAATACATTGAAAGATTTTTTAAAATCCCGGATTTGCCTGAACCATATGGCACTACTGCCACCCGCTCCGTGCACAAAGGTAACCCAGGGGGCATCTTTATCAAGTAAATATGTGGTGTAATGGAGCATGTAGATTTTAAACTGCAAATCGACCGCTAAGGTTTAAACCGGAGCAATCTGTCTGTGGAAAAAAAATTTGGAGAATATTCATTAATCTCGTTTAATAATTTCCCAATAGCTTTTGGGCGCTTTATAGCGTATTCTAAAACCCAATAAGTGAAAAATTTCCTTATTAAGCCAGCGTGCAATCGCCGGATTGACCAAATACCTGTTTTCGGAACGGGCTACTTTGGATACTCCGGGAAGTAAAGGCAGCAAATCTGGCAAAAAGGTTTTTCTGAGCCATTTGGACAATCCAAGCCAGAATGAAGAAACAGGTTTCACGATAAAAAAGCCGTCCTGACCCTTATTTTGGTACAAAGGAAGGAATACCATGCCCCTGTACCGGCTAATTACTGGCAGGCCATTGTTTCTTGCCAGTTCATACCCTTTTTTAATGGGATTGAAATTTGAAAATCCGGGTTTCATCTCAAACCTTTGGTCCGGGCCTATCGGGTAACGGCATAATATTTCATAAAATCCGCTTTTTATTCCCAAATTATTTTTTAAACACATCTCCTCCCGTTCGATATCATTGGAAGACATGTCGATTATCCCCAGATGGACCATACAAAGTTTGATAAATGCTTCATGTCTCCTCTCACTTTGAGGATCGTCATGTTTCCCTGCTTCAAAACCTAAAGCTGGATAGCCGAGATCATTGATATGGCTCATCAGAGGCCCTTCGAGGTATTCTTCTATTCCGAGTACCAGAGGCACAGGAAAATGTTTGGCCATGGAGCGATTGGGTAGGGTATCATTGAAAGGTAAAAAGGCGCAACTCTCTGAGGAAGTGGTATGGAGGTCGGTAAATAAAATTTTTCCAGCCCCATAAACTGCTATTATGGAATTGATCAGTTGATCCAGCAGCGCAAGTTCTTTAAGCTCTGGATAGCTAAAACCTGGCTCTTCCTGGTCTTTCATCCGCACCAGGGTCAAATTTTCACTGGTCCAGATCCGGTTGAGGTCTTTGGTAATATATCTTTGATGGGATTTCAGGGCCTCAGCGTTTCCTTTGAGCACAAAAACATTTCCCTTCAATTTAAATTTCCCAGGGTTTTTATCCTGGAAAAGGGTTTTCATCGCATTAACAGAGGCAGGCTCGTTGCCATGAATGCCAACAATGATTACCAGGGTAGGCAATGTTCTTCCCTGATGGTTGGCAAAAATGATCCTTGAGTTATTTGTCGTCAGAAGTGTTTCAGGCATTGTTCTTCTGATAAAGCTTTTCCCAAATTCCTTTGGCATCCTTATCGGTTACCAATCCGATAAGCCGGTCCCCATCCACCACTGGCAAGCTGCTTATTTTTTTATTGACCATTAATAGCATGGCATATTTGATGTCGGTTTCCGGACCGGTGGTGATGACATCCTTAATCATGATATCTTTTGCAATTTCCATTCCATCCGTTTTTTCCCTGTTCTTTTTTAAAGTAGATGTGGTGATTAAACCCTTTAATTTACCTTGTTTGTCTTCTACAGGAATGTGATGGATGTTATTCCATTCCATGATTTTTTCCACCAGGGTGACCAGGTCATCCTCCTGCACCGTAATGAGGTTGGTGGTCATGATATTGCCGATCCAGTCATACTGTATGGGGATGGCTTTCAGTTCTGCTGCTGCCGCTGCCAACCACTCACTTACCGGTTGATCTGCTTTCCTGCGTTGTTGCATGGCTGCTGTAAGGGTAACCATGGCTTCATCCCTGCTCATGTGTTTTTTAATATTCCGATAGCTTTTTATGAGCCAACTGCTACCCGTTTGACCTGATTTAATTCTTTTTTGAATGATATCCAGGTACCTGTTTGATTCTTCTTCAGGAATGCCTGTTGCGGAGAGCCCTTTTTTTGCCAAAGGCAGAAGTTGATCAAGCATGAGTTTTTGGACAGGTATCATCCGGCCATTCCAGACCATACTGCTGAATATACCCGAAGTAGCTGCCCGGTAAAAATTACCTTTGGTATCTTCAAAGGATTTCCTTTGCCAGGATCCCTTATATTGTTCAGGCATGGCCTTCATCAGGCCCACCCAGAGTGCCAAATTGGCCATTTCGTCTATGATGGTGGGTCCGGATGGAAGGTATCGGTTTTCTATTCTTAAATGAGGCCGTCCATCGGTCGTTCCGTAGCAAGGCCTGTTCCACCGCCAGATCGTACCATTATGCAGCTGTAATGCCTGCAGTTTGGGTATGCCTCCCTCTTCCAGAACGGTTAAGGAATTATCCGTTGACTTATGGGTAAGGATCAGGGGAAACCGGGCGATGTTTTCTTTGTAGATTTCCGTGGTTTCCCGGATCCACTGATTTCCAAAGGATACCCGTTGTTCTCTTTCCTTCAGGTGATAACCTTTGCTGCGGATGTCGATGCTCTGCTGAAAGAGGGGTATTCTGGTTTCGGACCACAATTCCCTGCCAAACAGCAATGGGGAATTGGTACAAACCGATAACACAGGACCAGAAATCATTTGGGCCCAGTTGTATTGGTCCACAAATTCTTCTTCGCTTACCTGCAGGTGACATTGAAAGCTGGTATTACAGGCTTCGAAGAGGATATTGGTATGCGCCAAAATCAGTTCATCGACTCCCGATATGTTTAGTTCAAAATCCTGACCCCTCAGTTGTTTGATGATTTCATCCAGGGCCTGGTAGCGGGGATTTGGCGTCATGAAGTCCATCTGTCCCGATCTCAGGTCTATGGAAGGCAAAATACCTGTAAGGATCACGGAATCACCAAAACCGGATGCCACCCCTTCAGCGTTTTTAAGGTATTTTCGCAGTTGCTTTTCCATTTTGAAAAGACACCCTTCTTTCAGCTCCTGGGGATCAAGGTTTAGCTCCAGGTTGTACATGGCCAGTTCCGAAGTAAAGTGACTGTTATCCAGTTTCCCAAGGATTAAGGGGCCATTTTTCGAAGGTTTGTAATGCTTGTTGATCAGGGCGAATTCCTGCTCTGCCCCTATCCTTTGTACCTCTTTTTCAATCATTCCTTGCCGGATCATCTGATCCAGCGCTTCGATATCATGAATCAGGTTCTTGAGAAATTTTTTTCTCTCGGAGGCCTTTCTATCGGTATTTACTTTTTGTTCTCCCATCTGTGGCATCAATTTATGCAAGGGACAGGTAATTAGGAAACAAGAGGCAAAGAATCCAAAGGTCAGCTGATAAAAATCATTACCGGGAAAGCCTTTCTACCAAACTATTTTTCCAACCACTTAGAACATATCCAAAAGATTTGTAACATAAATTCTCTGGTGGCATAGCCATCACTTTCAAGTTTATGGTTTTATGTTTTGTGCCACTGAATGAGCGAGGATTTTTGCCCCCTTCTTATTTGGATGTACGCCATCCGGGAATAGTTCGGCATGGGGTGCCAGTGCCGAATGCAAATCGATGACAATAGATCCTGTTTTCATGGCTACTTCCTTAATCAGAGGAACCATTTCTTCTACAATGATTTTTTCGGTGATGCCATAATTGTCTTCAAAGACCGGAACAGGAAGACAAATGTAGATCTTTGCACTAGCGGGCATGTGTTTTTTATAGGTTTCAATCATTGCTACATAGTCTTCTGTAAATGATTCCTTGTGGATCCAGTTATGGGGTTTGGAGTCATTTGTTCCCAGCTTGACGACCAGGATGTCAGGTTCAAATTCCTTTACCTGTTCAAATTGAGGCTCATTCCAGAAAGGGAAATCTCCTTTTTTCATCAGGGTTCTTGCGCTTACTCCAAAGTTTTTTACCAGGTAAGCTTTACCCAGCTTTTTTTGTAATTGTAAAGGATAACTGTCCGGGTGATTTCTGCCTGGCCCCTCTGTTATGCTATTGCCTACGCAGGCCACTTTTACAGGCTGTTGCGCAAAAGCCCCGTGGCCCAAAAGCAAAAAAAGGGCATAGATGATTTTTCTCATAAAGGTGATGGTTCTGCTAAAAGGGAAATTACGGAAATTTTTGAATGATTTGGAAGGATCAATTATTTAAATTGCCTTCAAATTAATAAATGAGTGAGTTTGATTCAAAAAATTTCTTTAAGATTTATCGATAAAGCCAACATGCTATCGCTGGATGTGGTGGCTGGGGCATGTGCTGGCTTGTTCTTTTTCGGGGACATGATGAGGTTGTCCTTGCCTCCCTTTCTTTACATCTTGCTGGGAATGGCCGTTTGGACCATTTATACTTTTGACCATCTTTTAGACGCAAAGAAAATACCCCAAAAGGCCCTGTCCAGACGACATCGATACCATCAAAAGCATTTTAACAAGCTCAGCCTGGTTACAGCCATTATTTCAATACTGGGAATAGTACTTGCTTTAAAATGGCTATCCTGGGATGGGTTATTGGGCGCTGGTCTGCTATTGATTACACTGATTATGATTGTGATCATTGGTTTGCGCTTTGCATATGTAAAATGGGCTGTTTTTAAGGAAGCAGCCATCGCTTTGTTGTATGTTTGTGGTATTGTCTTAGTGCCCTTTTGGCAACAGGATTTTGGGTTTGAGTCCTGGAACTGGTTATTTTATGCTGCTGGTTATTTTGCTTTGGCCTGGTTTAATCTGGTGTTTTTGTCTTATATGGATGCAGCTTTGGACAAGGCGCAGGGCCATCATTCCATAATGACAGTTTTGGGTAAAAAGAGGACCCGCCAATTGCTTTGGGGACTAGTTGCCTTTTCCCTGATGTATATGTTGATCCTTTTTATCATCTTGCCCTCTTTTTATCACCGCTACACCCTGATCTGGGGGATGATGATATTAATTCATGCCATAAGTTTCATGGAGCACCCCAGTAATATAAGCAGTGCAAGGAGGCGGCTGGAACTCTCTTTTTCACTACCTATACTCCTGATTTTATTTGAATAGACCCTGATAAATATGGCATCTCCTGATCATTATCGTTTACTGGCTCCTTTTTACGAAAGCCTGAGCCGCTTGCTGTTGGGAAATCAATTCCAGGCCAGTAAAACCGCCTTTCTACACACCATTGAAAAAGGTGACCAGGTGCTGGTAGTAGGAGGAGGAGCAGGAGCGAACATGCCTGAGCTGCTGCGAAGGTGCGGAGAAAAGGGAAAAGTTGTTTATATGGAAGCTTCCGCTTCCATGATGCGGCAGTGTCGTAAAGGTTTGGACAGGGATCTGTTAAGGCAGGTTGTATTCATTCATGCTTCTGCCTTTGATGCCTTGCCGGATTTGAAATTTGATGTGGTGATCACTCAGTATTTTTTGGACGTTTTGCCGGATGAGCAGATAGATCGCTTATTTGGAGCATTGCAATCTAAAGTGGGCAAGCATACCCGTTGGATTTTTGCAGATTTTTATCCCCTATCAAGCAAAATGGTGCAGCTGAAAGCCATGATCAATACTTTCAGATTGCTCACCAGGCATGCCCGAAAGGACCTTCCGGAATATGAGGGTTATTTTTACAAATGGGGCTGGCAGGAAATGGAAAGCATGATTTATTGCCAGGGTTTTTACCAGGCAAGGATTTATGGTTTCGCCCCCAATTCAATTAACCCCGAAATCAGTTCCTGAAAATAAGCCCCATTGTAGGGGCCATAAAAATTCATGTCCCTTACTTCGTACAAATCTTCCTGGTAGTACTTATCCGGAGTAATGTAGCCGATATAGCCGCCATTGAAAGTGGTGACGATCAGGTTTAAACCCATAGCTGTGGCTTGTTTTTCCCAGTCTTCGTAAAAAACTCCCGAAACTTCACCTGATGAGGAAATGAAAAGTGTATTGCCTATCCGAACGAGGTCAAAATGAGCAGGATAATCGCCAATGGCCCAGTCAAAGAGCCAGGGCCTGATTCTCCAGTTATCGCTGATCCGGAGATGGGGCTCCCGTAGTTTGATGGGAAGCTTCCCTGCCAGAACCTCATGACCTACCAAAGGTTTTGTGGAGGTGGTATCATGAGTCATTACAGAATCTAATTGAAAAGCATATTGACGTATACCTGCAATATCGTTTCCAGGCGCTTTTGGACGGTGGCTTCCCACTGCTCCTGCGGCAAAAATGACCAGGTCCTGCTCCTTTTCCATTTTTTTTGACAGGTAAAAGGGATAATCACCGGACAATCCCATAAAGCGGCTGCTCAGACAGGTGGCATGCGCACTGTAGGTGAGCAGACTGGCAGTTTTTCCATTTGGCTGGGTAAGGTTGATTTGCCGCATATAGGGATCCACCGGATCATTGGCTATTAACCGATTGGTGACAAAATCTCCGGCATGGCTTTTCTTAAAATCTATTTTTACAGTATCCATCCGCCTGAGAGCTTCTTTCAAAGCCAGTACGGTGTTTTCGGCAATTTGATTTACCAGCGCAACATTCCATCCTCCCAAAGCGAAATTACCTACAGGACCTGGAATGGTTCCCCCCATCCCACTGTGGGTATGCGTGGCAGTAAAGTAAAGATGATCTATTGGAACATCTTTTTGTTGGATTACCTCCGTGATGGTTTTTGCCATTTCAGGATGAACAATCAACAATTCGTAATTGATAAAGGCCACTTTAAATTCATGGTTGCCCAGAATGATGGTTTTGACAAAGCTGCTGTCCTGAACAAATTCATAATTTCCCCTCGGTCGGTAAGCTACCAGGGGTACAGGATCATCCGGGGTGATGTTGGCCCTTGCCCATCCCCCCAGCAAATAGCCCTGGTCACTTCCAGACAGGCTAAGGGTATCCAAATACCCTATGGTTTCTTTATAGTATGACTTTTCCTGATAGGGCGTCCAGTCTACCCTTGTAATGCTACCTACGGCCAAAAGGATCAAAAAAACAACAAGACCGATGAGTATCTTAAAAAAAACCCGCATCAACTATCGAACAAGATTAATCCTCATAAGTAAACACCCCATGCCGGCCATCAATGGTTACTTTTTTTCCTTTGTGGGGGACCACCCTTCCGATTATTTTTGCAGAAACCCCAAAAGTTTCAGCCATCCGGATGATCTCATTTGCCCATTTTTCTTCCAGGTAAATCTCCATGCGGTGCCCCATATTAAAAACCTTGTACATTTCTTTCCAATCTGTTCCACTTTCTTTTTGGATGATGGAAAAGAGAGGTGGGGTGTCAAAAAGCTGATCTTTAATCACATGCAGGTCATCGATAAAATGCAGCACTTTGGTCTGGGCTCCGCCACTGCAGTGAACCAGCCCATGGAGAGCAGTGCGGTATTCTTTTAGGATGGCAGCGATTACCGGGGCATAGGTTCTGGTGGGAGAAAGGACTAATTTTCCCATGTCCAGGGGAGTACCTGGTGCCTCGTCTGTCAAACCATAACTGCCGGAATAGACCAAATCCTCTGGCACAGATGGGTCAAAACTTTCGGGATAGGAGGCCATGAGGCTTTTTTTGAAAACATCATGACGGGCTGAGGTTAATCCGTTGCTGCCCATTCCTCCATTGTATTCGGTTTCATAACCAGCCTGGCCAAAAGATGCCAGTCCCACTACCACATCCCCTGCCTTTATCCGGTCATTGGAAATGACATCCGCTCTTTTCATCCTGCACGTTACCGTACTGTCTACAATAATGGTTCGGACCAGGTCGCCTACATCAGCTGTTTCTCCTCCGGTAAGTATGGCATTAACTCCATGATCCCTTAACATTTGCAACACCTCTTCTGTACCATTGATCAGCGCCGCAATGACTTCTCCGGGAATCAGGTTTTTGTTTCTTCCAATAGTAGAAGAAACCAATATATTGTTGACGGCCCCAACACAGAGCAGGTCGTCAATGTTCATGATGATAGCATCTTGAGCAATACCTTTCCAGACACTTAGATCTCCTGTTTCTTTCCAATAAAGATAAGCAAGGGAGGATTTGGTACCTGCCCCATCGGCATGCATGATATTGCAGTATTCCGGATCATTTCCCAAAAGATCCTCCACAATTTTACAAAATGCTTTGGGGAACAGCCCTTTGTCCAAATTAGAGATGGCACTGTGTACGTCTTCTTTGGAGGCCGATACCCCACGTTGCATATACCTTTCGTTCATAACCCTGGCTTTGAAAAAAACAGATAAGCCGCAAAGATAAGAATTTTAGTCCGTGATTTCTATTACCTTAAACTCCGTCCTTCTGTTGGTTTGGTGCTCTTCTTCGGTTTGGGCATTTTCTATGATCAGCTGTCTCTCCCCGTATCCCCTGGCTTCCAGACGGTCACTGTCAATTCCCTGAGAGACGATGTATTCCACAGCAGATTCTGCCCTTCTCTGAGAAAGGTCGTCATTGTAGGCATCACTGGCCCGGGCATCGGTATGGCTGCTGAGTTCTATCCTGATTCCGGGATTGTCTTTCAGGATTTGGACAAGTTTATCCAATTCTTGCGCTGCATCAGGTCGTATTTCAGCTTTATCCAGATCATAATAGATGTTTTCAAGTACGATGGCCCGTTCCAAAACCAATTGTTCCAGAACAATGGTGGTATCCAGGGTAATGTTTGTAACCTGCTCGATAAGTTCATCCTGGGAAGGCGTTTTGCCTACGGTACTGTAAGGAATGCTTTTGGTGAAATAGCCATTTTTGGAAGCGATCATGGAGTAATTTTTTTCCGGTTCCAGCGGGAATCTTAACCTACCGTTTTGGCTGGAGAAGTTACCGTCGATGGTCTGGTTGTTTTCATCGTACAAAACTACCCGGGTTTGGGGTAGAATTTTCTCCTCGCCGTTCTCTAGTCTTTCCCTGGTCTCCACGTTCAGCAATACATTGACCACTTTTGGTGGAGGGGTCATGTCTTTGAAATAATAAATGTCGTCATCTCCCTTTCCTCCCTCGCGGTTGGAAGTAATGAAGCCTTCTTTGGGATAATCGGTAAAAAAGATCCCAAAATCATCTGCCAATGAATTAAAATTGGGACCAAGGTTACGGACAACAGCTTTGCCATCTTCTTCTTTATAAACGAACAGGTCCAGCTTGCCATAACCTGGATGACCGTCAGAGGAAAAATAAAATTCCCCGTTGGACATGGGACGCGGAAACATTTCATTGCCTGGGGTGTTGATCTCAGGGCCCATATTGACTACATTTCCAAAATCTCCATTGGCCAATTTAGTGGATTTGTAGAGGTCGGATCCTCCAAATCCTCCCGGTCTGTTGGAAGCAAAATAAAGGACTTCTCCATCAGGGCTAAATGCAGGAGTAGAGTTCCAGTATTCCGGTTCCCCATTTACGGGCATGAAAATGGGCTCCGTAAATCCACCGCCTCTGAAATAGGATGCAAATAAGCTCACATCGGGGAGATCGTTTTTAGTGCCAGCGTTACCTCGTGCGTAAATGATGGTATTGCCATCGGGACTGATCGCAATGGCTCCCTGATTCAATCCTCCTTCATTCTGAAATTCAGGAAGGGTCTGAACATTCTGAGCATCTACATTTACCCCTTCAGCGCGGGCCCTGAACAAGCGGGTATAACCTTGTCCTGTAGCCGGATAAATATCTCCGGCTCCCCTGGAACTGGTGAAATAAAGGTAATTTTCACTTAATACCGGAGCGTAATCTATTCCGGAGGTGTTTAAAAGCTCATAGTTTTCCAATTCGTGGTTGGGCCATATGGGCTCTATGGACGAAATGGCCTCAATATTTTGGATTTCCTTTTCAGCCAGGGCAATTCTTTCATCGTCCATGGTCAATTTTTTGGCCGCCTCAAAAGCTGCCGTTGCTTCTTCGTAGAGGCCTTGCCCTTTCAAGCTTTTCCCCTGGTAGTATTGGCTTTCGAAGGTAGCATCCTCTTCGGAAACTTTTTCATAAAACTCAGCTGCTTTTTCCACTCTGTTGGAAAGCCGGTAACTTTCTGCCATATACAAGTTGGCCTTACTGTTGTCGGGTTCTTTTTCCAGCAATTTCGAATAGGAGTTGATGGCTACCTGATACTCTCCCGCACTGAATTGATTTTGGGCTTTTTGTTGCAGACTGGTACAGGCCACCTGCAGTAACAGAAATCCCCCCAGGAGTAAGAATGAACTGATTAGACTGGAATGCGTTGCTTTTTTCATGTGAATAGCTTCCCTTACAGATTTATTTGGCGAAATACTTTTTTAACCAGCTATGATCTGCCGGTATCAACCATTGGTTTTCCAAATCTGCTATTTTGTTAACGCCCGGATTGAATACTTTACTTTGGGCTTGTAGTGATCCTTCATTGATATGTTTCCTGATTTCAGGCAGAAAGGCTACTTTAACGCCATGGGAATCCATGTAGGAAACCTTACCGCTATCCAGGAGGTTGATGTCCAATTCGGTTTCAATTTCCCTAAGGATCTTTACCGAACTGTCGATGGAGCAACCACTTGCGCCCAGTTTACTTTCATCCACTGCCAGGACAATGAATTGGTCGTATTTGATATCAAAAGAACTCGGCATCAGGCTGCCGTGGGTATTCCACTGGTTACAGAAAGTCACTAATTTGGAGATGATCCAGGTTTTTTCCTTTTCATCAAATGGTCTGTCTGCCTGATACACCCAAATTCTTGCCTCATGGGGCATATCTTCAAAAGGTAAATACATGCTTTGGCTCCTTTGTTTTTAATGAATAAATTGTTAATGGTTTTGTCATCCGTTTATTACCAATTACAGGTTAAACGTAAATTGATTTTATAATGATACAAAATATACTTTAAGATCGTTTAAAAAAACCAAAATACCGAAACACAGGCAAGTTGGCCTGTATCAGCTTATTCTATAAATTCTGGTCTTTGGCTATCAGTTCGGCCAGGTCCAGCACATTGACCTCCTTTTCTTTTTCCTTGTTTTTTATACCATCTGCCATCATGGTCAAACAGAAAGGACAGCCGACAGCTACGGTTTGGGCACCAGTCTTCAATGCCTCTTCGGTTCTTTCTATATTAATATCTTTTTTACCTTTTTCGGGCTCCTTAAACATCTGGGCACCACCTGCGCCACAGCACAGTCCCTTGGAGCGGCACCGCTTCATTTCCACCAGTTCCATGTCCAGAGCTTTGATCACATCCCTGGGTGCCTCGTATACATTATTGGCGCGACCCAGGAAACAGCTATCGTGGAAGGTGATCTTTTTACCTTTAAATGAACCTCCACCCTTCATGACAATTTTGCCTTCATTAATGAGTCCCTGTAAAAACTGGGAATGATGCATGACTTCATAATTTCCCCCTAGGGCGGGGTATTCGTTTTTCAGGGTATTGAAGCAGTGGGGGCAGGCAGTGACAATTTTTTTCACCTGGTAGCCGTCCAGTACCTGAATATTGCTCATGGCCTGCATCTGAAACAGGAATTCATTGCCGGCCCGTCTGGCAGGGTCGCCGGTACAGGTTTCCTCTTCACCTAATACGGCAAAGTTGATTCCGACTTTATTCAATATTTTCACAAAAGCCAGGGTGACGGCCTTATAGCGTTCATCAAAAGATCCGGCACATCCCACCCAGAAGAGGACCTCCGGACTTTCACCGGCCGCGGTTTTTTCCGCCATGGTGGGAACTTGATAGGTAGTATTGTTCATGCTCATTGGGTTACTTAGCTTCTTTATTGATTTCTGATGCCCAGTTGAAACGATCCGATGGAGCGAATTTCCAGGGGGCAAAACTGGTTTCCACATTCTGGAACATGGCGTTCCACTGGGCAGGACTGCCGCTTTCCTCCATCGCAGTATATCTCCTCATCTCCAGAATGATGGACAAGGGGTCTATGTTGATGGGGCAGGCTTCTACACAGGCGTTGCAACTGGTACAGGCATTGATTTCTTCCTGACTGATATAATCTCCCAACAGGGATTTGCCATCATCCAATCCTTTTTTCCCTGCTTTGATATTTTGGCTTACTTCTTCCGCCCGGTCTCTGGTGTCCATCATGATTTTTCTGGGAGAAAGCTTCTTGCCAGTGATATTGGCCGGGCATTCGGCCGTGCACCTGCCACATTCTGTGCAGGAGAATGCATTCATGAGATTAACCCAGGAAAGGTCATTGATGTCTTTCGCCCCAAACCTACCGACTTCGGCCGGTGCTGTTTCATTGCCTGATGGAGCATTTTGCAAGCCCAGCATCAGCTGTACTTCTCTGGTGACCACATCCATGTTAGGCATTTTTCCTTTGGGTTCCAGGTTGGCATACCAGGTGTTTGGGAAAGCCAGGAAAATATGGAGGTGTTTGGAATAGGTCACATATACGGCAAAGCCCAGAATACCGATGATGTGAAACCACCAGGCAAACCTTTCCCAAAATACAAGGGAAGCATTACTCATCCCGTCAAAAAGCCATTGGAAGCTGCCGCTGATCCATAAACCACCCAGGGGAATGTATTTTTCCACACCCCGGTAAGCCAATAACTGATCTGTGGCATTCATGGTCAGGATGGCCAGCATCAATAAGATTTCAATCCATAGTATCAGATTGGCATCCAATTTTGGCCAGCCCTTTAATTCAGCTGAGCTCAGACGAGGAACTTTGGTAATATTTCTACGGACAAGGAAAAACAGACAGGAGACCAAAACACCCAGTGCCAGGATTTCAAATATATTCATGGCTGTGGTGTAAAAACCGGCCAATACCGGAGCAAAAATCCTATGGGTGCCTGCCAGTCCATCGATTATGAATTCCAAAACCTCCAGGTTGATAACCACAAAAGAAATGTAAATGACCAAATGAAGTAGGGCAGGACCCAATCTTTTGAACATTTTTTTCTGCCCAAAAGCGACCAATGCCATGGTTTTCCATCTTTCTTTCGGATTATCTGTGCGGGAAGCCGGTTTTCCCAGCATCATGGTCTGCCGGAGGTAACTGACCCGTCTGTATAACAGGTAACCTGCCCCGCCTAATACCAGTAAAAAAAGGATTTGTGGTAAGCTGCTCATATTGAATTGATTATTCTAAGTCTTCTATTTTTTTAGCCAAATCATTTGTACAAAAGTAACAAATACCTACCTTTGCATCACTTTCGGCGGTGATGTAGCTCAGTTGGTAGAGCATCGGACTGAAAATCCGTGAGTCGGTGGTTCGAGCCCACTCATCACCACCCTTGGCCCTGACATTGTCAGGGCTTTTTTTATGCCCTCATTTTCTGGATTTCCGAAGTTTTTCCTCATTTTGCTCAAGATAATTTTGTGTCGGCAAATTAATAAATAGTCAGGAGGCATACTATTTTAATTTAGGTTTAAACCCTGGGGTAGATTTCTTGTTCAAATTTTCGTCCGAATCACCTTGCCAAAACATAAAAACTTCTAAACAAAAAAAAATTTTTCCGAAAAGTGTAACCTTTCGGTTTTTCAATCATCATCTACTTGTATGAAGTCCTTTTTTGAAACCGAAATTTGGCCCCTTAAAAACCGGCTTTACCGTTTTGCCTTGCTTTGGTTAAAGGACAGAGATAAAGCACAGGATGCCGTACAGGAGACCATGACCAAGGGATTCCTGCACAGTAATCAACTGGAACACATGAAGAATCCTGTGGGCTGGATGGTGAAAACATTGAAAAATGAGTCGCTGATGCAAATCAGGAGGGATGGAAAACATGAAGTACTGGATGAAGCTGATTCCCAACTGATGGTGGTTGAGAGCGAGAAACAGGACTTTTCCCGGGAGGTGAAAATGGTTTACAGGTTTTTGGACCTGTTACCGGCCAAACAGAGGGAAATTTTCTACCTCCGGGAGGTGGAAGGATTGAGATATCAGGAAATAGCAAGCTATATGGAATTGCCCGAAGAGCAGGTGAAAGTAAACCTGCACCGGGCAAGGAAAAAGTTAAAAACCTATCTGGAAAACAATGGAAATGGACAAATCTGAATTGTGGGAAAAATATTGGAAGGGGGAAAGCAGCCTGGAAGAAGAAAGTTTGCTTTTTGGGGAGCAGGAAGAATTGACTGAAAATCACCCTCATTCCGCCTTTAGAAAAGGTATGGCCGCTTTAAGAGACGAAAAGCCCAAAGCTTTCCCAAAACCGGCTACAGCTTTTCCCTGGCAAAGGATGGTAGCCGGGATAGCCCTGCTCTTTACCCTTATGGCTTGCTGGTGGGGTTATGCCAGCTACCGGGAGCAGCAACAAATGCAGGCCTATCTGCAGGTGGTGGAGGCCATGGAGATCTTACAGGAGCAACTCCATAAAGGTAGCCGCCAACTTGAAAATGTGGAAAATCTGAAATACCTGAATGCAGGATCAGATTGGTATGAAATCAATAATCAACACCAAAGATGAAAAAATTAGTAGGATTGGTCGTTTTGCTTTTACCTGTACTGGTACAAGCGCAGGAAGATGCCATTGAGCGCTTCTATGACAAATACATGGAGGATGAGCGCTTTTCCCGAGTGTATATAAGCCCCAAAATGATGCAGATGGCAGGAGGCTTCCTGAATTCCAATAGTGTGGAGGGGGATGAGGATGCCGAGGAATTGTTCTCTCTTATTTCCAAAGTGAAGGGCATCCGTATCCTTTCCGGTGAACAGGTAAGTGGGCTGAACATGTTTGATGAGGCCATTGGGCTGCTCAACCGCAATAAATACGAAGAACTGATGGATATCAAGGATAAGGGGAGTTCGCTGAAATTTATGGTGAGAGAGGAAGGAGGCAGGATAAAAGAGCTGCTGATGGTTTCGGGAGCAAATACCGAATTCACCCTAATGAGCATGCTGGGAGATTTTACCTATCAGGACCTGAACATGTTATCCGAAAAAACCAACCTCCCGGGCATGAAGGAATACGGGCAGGGCAATAAGGAATAAAATATTTACCATTTAAAAATCAACGATTACAGTTATGAAAAATGCATTGAACATCGCTTTCCTGTCCCTATTATTCTGTTTGCCCCTGAGTCTATTTGGGCAAAGTAAAAGCGTAGACCGGCTTTACAATCAATACAAAGGAGATGAATCCTTTTTCCACCTGGATCTGGCGGGCAATTTCCTGGATTTTGCCAAGGGCTGGGATATCGATATTGAGGAAGCCAACCTTTCAGCCATTACCGAAAGTATCGAAAGGGTAAAGCTATTCAAACTTCCCGTAAGTGGAGATCAGGCCCGATCCGATTTCAAAAAGCTGTCTCAGGGCCTGCAGCGGGAAAATTATGAGTTGATGATGGAAGCAGAAGAAAAGGACAGCGGGATTTCCATCTATTCCCTGGGGGAGCGAAGTATGAAAGGCCTGGTGCTGCTGATCCGTTCCAATGAGGATGCGGAATATATGGTAATTGAGCTGGAAGGCCAGTTCGACAAAAAAGCGCTGGCCAAAGTAGGGAAGGGTATTTGATCGGTTCAGGGCTGCGTTAGAGAATTAGGAGATTTTGGAAACTGCATCCCTGTAACCCTTGAGGTCTTCAAGACCTCGAGGGTTTTAATAGTACACGTTCTGAAAAAAGACCCTCGGGGTTGGAGAAACCCCAAGGGTCAATGTCTATAACCGTTTAGGTCTTTGAGACCTCGACGGTTTTATTTGTGCATGTTCCGCGAAAAGACCCTCGGGGTTGGAGAAACCCCAAGGGTCTGCATTCTTTCGAGACCACGACGGTTTCAATCGGGTGAAGTCCGGGAAAGACTTAATTGGACGGGCACTTTATAATAGAAAGGAATTTTCAAGCGCATAATTTTTTCCGTATTTTTCTTTTTCAATCAAATCAATACCCATGAAGCAATTGATATGCGGCTTGATTTTCCTGTTTTTGGCAGCCTGCGGATCAGGCGAACCTTCTGATGAAAATGGACAAGCACCTGTGTTGGAATTTACATTGGATACCGTGCAGATCGATGCCAATGGGGAAATCCTGTTTCTGAACAATAGCTTGCGTTTTGCTGATCTGAGTAGGAACAAACAATACCTGTATAATTTAAACAGCCAAACCAACACCATCGAACAAATCGACCTGGATAAATTGGCCCTGCAGGCTTTGCTTCCTTTCGAAAAAGAAGGGCCTGACGGCATAGGGCCATATATGTTCGGAATGAGACTGGTGGAGGAAGATAAATTCCTCATGTCCGGATATGGCAATCATGCCCTTTTTGACAGTAGCGGCAAGAAATTGGCGGATGTGGGTCCGGAAACAGTCCCATCTTTCCCATCGGAAATGGAAGCAGGGAACGTGCTGTTTCCTGTACGGTTGCCAGAGACTACAGCTTCTTATGCAGGGATCTATAAGGTTCCGGGGGAAAGAGAACCCTGGTTATTGTTTTGGGATACCGAAGAAAAAAGCTACCGGAAAATAAGGAATCCCCTCCTCGAAAAGTCCGTGCAATACCAATCGGACTTTAATGATGGAACGACCGCATTACATATAAGTGGAGGGGAATACCTGGAGGTGGAAAATGAGAGGGTCTTGCTGTTCCTGGCGGGAAGCTCCGATCTGTATGTACTGGAACCCGGGGAAAAAGATTTCGAGGCGTATACTTTTGAAAACGGTTGGCTTCCCCGGGAAAGGGAGACCCTCTTTCCTGAAAAAATAAACGATAGGGCCTTATTTCAAGAACTATATAAAAAAGCTAATGAGGAAATTTTTTACCACAAGCCCATTTGGGACGGAAGTCTTCAGGTCTATTACCGGTTTTCCCACAAGCTGGAATACGAAGTTGGAATCAGTCCTTCGGATGGTCTTTTTCCAAAACCTAAGGGAGCCAGTGTTTTTCTAACGGTCTACGATGCCGATTTTAGTTTGCTGAGAGAATCTGCCGTTCCTGAATTAGATCAGCCACCTTCCTACCACTTCGCCAAAGACGGCAAAATCTGGGTTTTTGAGAATATAGAAGATGAAATGGGTTTTGTAAGGTTGAGCTTTGATATGTGATTTCGGATTGTTTGTAGGTTGTTTGTAAAATATCTGAACCATATAAGGTATAGAAGGACATATAAGGAATTTTTTAGTTATTCTGATTGTATTGGGATTTATCCTATAACCTGACGGAAAGCATGGATATTTAGTCATTAAAGTATTCGGTGAAACCTCCTCTTATAATCCCTTATATTTCTTATATGGTTCAAAAAAAGGAGGAACCATATAAGGCATAGAAGTACATATAAGGGGCTTTCATGTATTCGGGGGGAATTTGCTGACCTAACCATTAACCCGCCGACTTTAAGCATGTATATTTAGCAAATAAAGTAATCCGGGAAGCCTCCCCCTTATAATCCCTTATATTTCTTATATGGTTCAAAAAAAGGAGGAACCATATAAGGCATAGAAGTACATATAAGGGGTTTTTAATATAATTCTGGGTGTATTTGAGATACATTCTTCTAATGGTAAAATTTGCCGGGTTTTGTTTCTAATCCTTGATTAGGTTGGCTTAAGGTTATTTTTGGGATAATTGACCGCAATCCAAGCCATTTATTCGGACAGCTTTCCCTTTAGGGAATAGGGCAAGTTCATCAGAGTAAATCGCTTACCAGAAAGCTTCTTCACTGCTGTTGGTTGAATTCCTTATCACTTATCCAAATTGGCAATTTTAGTTTATTTATAATTTTTTAACAATTATTTATTTTTATTGCCATATAAAATTCCTAATTTTTTAGTCTCAATAAACACCTATCTTATGAAACAGTCAATTTTTATTTTGCTATGTGGAATGATGTTAGCCTGCGGAGGCAGTGATGGGGGAAAAAACGGGGATCAGGTTCGTTTAAATTATTCCATAGATACCGTGATGGTTCATCCTGGCCAGGAAATCCTGTATGTGAATTCCAGCCTATATCAAGCCCAACTTAGCAAGGATAAAAAACACCTGTATAATTTCAACCATACGGAGTTTGCTATCGAAAAGATCAACCTGGATGACCTGGCTTTCGAAGAAAAAATCATGCTGTCGAAGGAGGGTCCAGATGGAGTGGGGCAATATTTTTATGGGTTCCTGCTCAAGGATGAAAATTCCCTTCTGGTCAGGTGCTACAATCAGGATAATATTGTAGACTTTAATGGGAAGAAAAAAAGTCAAATTGACTTTAAGAAATTGGGAGATGAGACAGAAAAGCTTTCGGATACGGAGAGCCTCATTTCTGCGGTGCTGGTTCCTGAGCAAACTGACGTATACTATGGTTTAATATCCAGCTGGGAAGAAGGCAATACGGAGGTTGCCAAAATCCATGTTGAAGAAGATAAAATCCAACGGTTTGATATTCCCATTTTCGAAAAGGCGAAGAAATTTGAAATAGAGATCGCTGATGGAGGGAGATTTACCATGGCCAAGTATATCATTAATGCAGGTGATAAACTGATAGTAGGTGTAGAGGGAACCAATGAAATGTATGTGTTAGACAAGGACACCGGTGCGGCCCGGCATCATGAATACACCAGCGAACTCACGGCCATAGAGAAAACGGGAAACTATCCTTCACAAGTTGGGGGAATAGAGGAGTTTTCCGGTATTTACAGGAGAATATTGGAGGAGGTAGGATTTTTGCCCCCGGTTTGGGATGAGGTCAATGAAATGTATTACAGGTTTTCCTTTATCATGGAATTTGATGACAATGCCGAGAAACCTGAGGGAAGCCCCTTTCAACAGCCATCCGGAGCTAAGGTGTTTTTGACGGTTTACGACAAAGACCTGAACATGTTGGCCGAATCAGCCATTCCCCAAATGAAAAATCGACCACCTTTTCATTTTGCCAAAGAGGGCAAACTTTGGGTCTTTGAGAACATCGAAGATGAGATGGGGTTTGTCCAATTTGGTTTTGATTTATAATCTGATGGTTTGAGGAGTTAAATTATCTTTGTTTTAACACGAATTTATTTGTATTTACTTTAAAAAATCCTAATTATTTAGTCTAAATAATATTTTAACCACATGAAGCTTTTAATTTTCTTTTTCCTATTTGGACTTCTTGCAGGCTGTGGGAGCAATGATAATCTGGAGAAAACCGGTGAAATCCGCCTGGATTTTAACCTGGATACGGTGATGATTAATGGGGGAGAACAGCTTGTTTTTCCATACCTGGTAGCGTCAAGAAGTTTCTTTATTGAGGATAACCGCTTTTTGTTTAACTTCAATGATTTTGACCATACGGTAGAAAAAATTGACCTGGAAAAACTTGAGTTGGCCGCTAAATATCCCTTTGAAAAGGAAGATCCCAACGGCACCGGGGAATACGTGGATTACCTGGTATCGCTTGACTCCGGAAAATTGCTCATACAAACGAGCAATCAGGCTGGTTTTTTTAATTGGGAGGGAAATAAACTCGGGGAATTTAACCCTTTGCTGAAGGGAACTTCTGTGACGCATATTGACAGGAAGGCTTTTCAGCCCGTACGGTCAGTGGGGGAACAGGTTTATGGGCTGATTGTTGACAATGCGGCCAATACCAGTGAACTGGGGTATTATAACCTCGGCAGAGATGAATTTTCATATATCCCTTTGGCAAAGGAATTCAGGCATGGGGACTTTAACCTGGAACACAGGGAAGGTAATTCCCGGCGAAGGTATGCGGCAGGGTTCATCATGCAGGCCTATGGTGAGAATAAGCTGGTAGTGGGCAGTACAGTGTCAAGCAGCTTGTTTATTTTCGACCCTGAAACCCGGAAATCAACAAAGAAGGAATTCAACCTTTCCCTGACAGCAAATGAGAAAAAAGGGGTTTACAGGCTAGCAACCGAGGATGAGGCTGCTTTTCAGCGGGCATACGTGGCATTGTATGAGGAAGTATCATTCGGTCCTTTAATATGGGATGTAGAAAATGAACGTTATTTTCGTTTTTTCTATGAGTATTCCTATCCTGATGAGCATCCTCCAGGTGGATTTCCAAAACCTGATTCCACCGCCGTCTACCTGATGGTATTGGATAAGGAACTTAACTTACTTCATGAAACCGCCGTGCCTCAACTTGACCATGTACCCCACTTTTCTTTCGCCAAAGACGATAAAATCTGGATATTCGTAAATATGGAAGATGAGCTGGGTTTTTTGCGCCTCCAAATAGATTTGTGAATTCGAATTTATGAATATCCCATTTTACATCTGATATCCACCCTATTTCCAATTTAAATTCAAATGAATAATCCGCTTGACATTTTATGCTTTGTATTTGGTTTGATTTTTATGCTGATGTCTTGTGGATCTCCAGCGGAAAAGGAGATACAGGAACTCACAATCAGCGTAGATACCGTACAGATCGATCCGGGAGAGGAACTGTTGTTTCTCAAGTGGGGGCTTGAGCTTTCCGGTCTGAGCGAGGACCAACGTTACCTGTTTAATTTTGATGTGGAGCAGCACCAGCTCGAAAAAATTGACCTGGATTGTCTGGCTCTGGAGCGTAAAATTCCCTTCGAAAAAGAAGGTCCTAACGGACTAAATAGCATTCATTCCCTCAAAGGTTGGGATAGAGGTCGCATATTTTTTAGCACCTGGAAGGGGCCGCTGCTTTTTTCAGAGTATGGCCAGCTTGAACATACCTGGAATGTGGATCCAAAGGGATTTTCCGGGGATGTGCTCAGCGAGAAGGAATCCCTGATAGGTGTGCAAATTGACCCTATCCGCAATCGTCGGTTGTATGGGCTTGTCAAGGAATTCCAAAACAAGGAAGTAGAATTTGCGAGGGTGGACATGGATCAAAAGCACATCTACAGGTATTCAGTCCCTGTATTAAACAAAGTGGAAACTTATACTGCTTTATTGAACACGGGGGAGAACTTAGCCTATCACGAAGTAAGTACATATCTTGAAGTGGTGGAAAGTGGTGTCTTGTTTGGAGCGGAAACCGGCAGTGAATGGTACCTATACGATCCTGTAGGAGATTCCATACGGGTTGCTTCCTCTAAAAGTAGGTGGCTGGATGATGAAAATAGGGCTATAGGGGGTGATTTTGGGGCAGCAGGTGAATTCACCCGATATTACAAGCAGTATATGGAAGGACCCCATTACTTTTTGCCTGTTTACGATGCACAAAATAAACGGTATTGGAGGCTATTTTATGAGCATTATTTCACCGTCGAAAAAACAGAAGGACTTTTTCCAAAATCCTCCGGCGTAAATGTTTACCTGGCTTTATACGATGAGGAGTTGAACCTGATCCAGGAGGCCAAACTCCCCTTTTTAACCCAGAAGCCCTCACGGCATTTTATTAAGGATGGGATGCTTTGGATCTTTGTCAATCTGGAGGATGAAATGGGATTTGTCCGCCTGGAAATTGATTTGTGATTTCGTATTTTTTTCAGAGAAGTGTTGTAAAAGCTTCATAGTGAATCTTCACCCTTATAATACCTTATATGGTTCAAAAAAATGGAACCATATAAGGCATAGAAGGACATATAAGCGTTTTTTAGATCAGGACACTTTTTCAATTTATTCTTTAAGCAATAGTTAATGATCTATTTCCAGAAAAAAACACCAAAATGAGCCCTTACCCTTATAATCCCTTATATTTCTTATATGGTTCAAAAAAAGGAGGAACCACATAAGGTATAGAAGTACATATAAGTGGGGGAATGTGATTCAGGTTGTATTTGCGATTCAAGCGCCCCGAATCACAAATCAGCTTTCCTAAATCCTATCTTTGAAGTATTTTTTGGTAATTTTAAGCTTGTTTTGAATTTGATGCGTTGTTGTCTAAATAAAACCCATTGGTCTAACCAGAATATAAATAAGCTTTTACATGTTAAAAAATCCACTTGTTGCAATTGCCGCCCTTATTTTAGCTTCTTCACCTTTGCTGCTTCAGGCACAGGAAAGGCATGAATATGAGATTTCCATTCTGGGCATCAACATTGGTGACATGGTAGCCACCAAAGAAACCAAAGCCGATACCACGTATTTTTTGCTGAGAAGTGAGGTGAGCTTCTGGTTTTTTGGGCGGATCAACCTGGATTATACCACCAAGGTAAAATACCATCAGGGGCAGTTTATCGAATCAACCGTAGAAAAAAAGACCAACCGGGGAGATTTTCTGTCCAGGATTTGGCTGGAAGATGGGGTCTATGAAATCCGGGCCAATTCCTATAAATATGAATTCAATGATCAGGTCGGTGAAAAAATCGACTACAGTGCGGTACGTTTGTTTTTTGAGGAGCCGAAAGGTAAAAAAAGGATGATTACCGAAAACCACGGCCAATTTGCCAGCATTAGCTCCAAAGGAAACGGGGCCTACGATACCTATGTGGAAGGCAACGAAAACAACTACCAATACGAGAATGGTAAATTGCAGGAGGTGAGCATGCACAGTCCCATCAAGAATTATGTGATACAGCGTAAGGAATGATGGTTGCTGAATTTATTCGATGATGGATAGGTTGATAGCCTTTGACCCGAATAGATTGGTAGTATTTTGACTTAATCCTATACCCAAAGCATCCTCGCTAGTGAGGTTGCAAACGCTGTTTAGTTGAATTCGCCATTGCAAATGTCGAAAAGCGGATTATGGTTAATACACCATTATATCCCACCGAGGTTGGCGAGGAGCTCTTATTTCCGGATGGGAAAGTTGGTAGGCAGAGCGTTGTTCAACCCCTGCCGGGGTTGCGTGAAGGTTGGATTCTCGCAGACCCCGGGTTTCGCCCGGGGGTATTTTTGTTGAAGCCCTTCAGGCTTCGGCATCAAGGGGGAGTATGGTAATGAATAAAGAAGTCCAATGACTCGATTGGCTAGAAACTGGTTCGAAAGAAATTTGAGATTTCCAGTCAGACTAATTGGTCTGGAATCAGATAAAATGCCTTTGATTTCCTATTCTGCACCAACCGATTTCCCTAAAGTAACCCAGGCCTGAATGGCCTGAACAACAATAACCGTGGGTGCAGCCCACGGCTGATGGATACTTATTTCCTCCAACCCCGGCAGGGGTTGAACAATCGATCTTAAATTAGTAGGTTACAAATTTACCATAAAATCGAATATTCAATTTTCGTTTTTCATGGTAAAATAGTGTTGAAGACCTACTTTTTAATTTATATTTACATAGAATATTTTTTAATTCATGGTAAAGCAAAGGTATATACAGGCACTGGTTGAAGAATATATGGAAAATACCGGGGATCTTTGTCATCAAGCAGATAATCAACGTGCTGGGACAGCATTACCAATACTGTTTTTACAGAACCCATCAGGGGGCGGAATGTGATTTGTTATTGGTAAAATCCGGAAAGGTCGAATGGGCCATTGAAATCAAAAATACCCTTTCACCTAAAATCACTAAGGGGTTCCTGATTAGCATGGAAGATAAGAAGGCAGCTAATGGGGCAGTTATTTCACGGGTGGAAGAAGGTTATCCGATGAGGGAAGGGCTGAGGAAATATTCTTTGCTGGAATTCTGTAAAGTGATTAAAAAGGGGAAATAAAGGGGGAGAGAAAAGCTAAAAATTTTAAAATGTAAATTATTTCAACTTATGAATGGATTTCAGTTCTAAGATGTCCAATAAATCTTTAGGTCTGGCAGCTCTTCTTTTACTTTCGAGCAGGTCGTATAAGTTAAGGACATTCCATTTAAACGGGCCATGTTCCCTTATTTCCACTTTTACGCTTTCTGCAAAGGCTTCATCAAAGCTTTTTCCAATCTGGAAATTTGTAATCAATTCCAGGTTCAGATCAGCAGGAGAGAATTTTACGGATATATTTTGTTCTTTTCTTTTAACCTTATCGGGAAAGCTGTCGATCTCATATCCCATTCGTTGAAATACCTGTAGTAGCTTGGAGAAATTTTCTTCGGAGGTATCTATCCAAAAATCCACATCTGCGGAGTGTCTTTGGTAGCCGTGGAAATTAACCGCCCCGCCTCCAACCAAAAGCATTTTTACCCCTTCTTTTGATGCTTCTTTTAAAAAGGCATCAATGTTTTCCTTCCAGATTTTTGTCATGGGTTTTGATTTCAATTATGAAATTGTCCGAAGGGGCTTTGTTGGTTGAATTGACGGGGAATCTCTTTAGGTTTTCGCAAAGGTCCAGAAAAGCATAGAACCGATCTTCCGGTGCCAGCCGTAGAAATGCGTCCCGCTGTTCCCGATTGCTTTCTTCTTTGGTCTGAAACTTGATTTTCATGTCGGAAGCTTTTTTATGTCCTAAATATAAGGTTTAATGGATAGAACGAAGAAATTTTAATGAGGATCTGTGGAATTTTGAGCTCATTAAAAGGTTGTTTTATTGGTTTTAGGAAAAAAATCTAATATCTTAGTTTACAATGAAAACCCCATACCCTATTAAGCTGATTCCTTTTCTTATTCTTGGTTTTATTTCCAGCTGCAATGATCGTTCTGGAAATGAATCAAAAACCATATCCTTCTCAATGGATACTGTGGTCGTAGATGCAAGGAATGAATTCTTGTTTCTAAATGGAAGTCTCGCTGGAGCAAGCATTTCCCAAAACAAAGAACTTTTATATGTATTTAATAGAATCGAAATTGCGCTGGAAATAATCGATCTAAACAACCTTATATTAAAGGAAAAGATACAGTTTGAGACTGAAGGGCCGAATGGAATAGGTCCTTGGATATCCGCTTTTTCAATTTATAAAGATGATAAAATTATTTTTCATACCAATAATAGGTATGGTCTCTTTGACTTTGAGGGCAAGAAAATCCAGGATCATCACTTTGATTCCGTGAGTAGTGGCTTGAGTGAAGTGGAATATTTAAGCAGATTGTTTAATTGGGATAACGAAAACATGCATTTTGGAATTATTTCTAATTCAGTTTCCGACAGTTATTATTTGGGGCATGTTGATATCCAAAATGAAAAAGTCGCAAGGGTGCCTTTGCAAAAATTTAAGGATTTAAAAGATTATTATGTGACCTGGTCCCGAAATGGACAAGTCTCCGGAGGGTTCGGTCCTAGAATACAGATTACTCAATCACCCGAGAAATTGATTTTGAGTAGTGATTATGCCAATAAATTTTACCTATATCATCCCGATAGCATGGATTTAATTTTCAAAACGGTTGAAAGCAGCTTAGTACCGAATCAAAAAGAATTACCCAGCTTCAATATTGCCGAATCCACAGAAGAATATCACAGTTTTCAACAAACCTATTTTGAGGATATTAATTTCTTACCCCCATTTTGGGATGAAACAAGAAAGGTTTTTTACAGATTTTCATTTAAGGAAATATATGGAGATAAGAAAAATCAGTATGGTAAGGCCATTTCGTCAAATAGCCAGGTTTTCCTCACCGTTTTTGACAAGGATTTAAATATACTTTCCGAGACAAGGGTTAGGGAATTGAACAAAAAGCCAGGATTCCACTTCGCAAAAGACGGGCAGATTTGGATTTTTGAGAACTTGGAAGATGAATTGGGTTTTGTTCGGCTCAGCATAGATTTTTGATTTCGGAATTTTGGCGCAATATTTTTTTAACATGTGGAGGGATTAATATCCTGGAATAAAATTGATGGCTTTAAAAGCAGGGTTTACAGCTGTAGGTTTGCAAGCCCTATTTATCTGAGTTCAGCATGGCAAACTCTGAAAAGCTGGTACACCGTTATTTCTTCCGAGGTTGGCAGAGGAGGCCTTATCTCCAAAAAGGACGGTAGGTTCGCAGGCTCTTGTTCAACCCCTGCCGGGGTTGCGTGAAAGCTGGATTCCCGCAGGCCCCGGGTTTCGCCCGGGGTTATTGTTGTTGAAGCCCTTCAGGCTTCGGCATTAGGAGTTTGATAATGAGGGAAGAAGGCCGCTGATTCGATTAGCTGAGAATTGGATTGAAAGTAATTTGAGATTTACGGTTTCATTATTGGAATTGAGGTATAAAATCCTCATTTATTTCTAAGTCTGTTGGGTAAGATTCCCTGGATCATCCCAGGCCTGAAGGGCCTGAACAACAATAACCGTGGGTGCAGCCCACGGCAGATGGACTACCGATAACTTCCAACCCCTGCCGGGGTTGAAACTGACGTAGCTGCCTTAATAAGAAAAGAAGTCCAAACCTTTGATTAGCCTGGAATACCCCTTTCACCAAAATAGCGAACTTTTGGTGAATCAAATCACCAAATATCCGGATTATTGGTGAAGAGCTGAATTTCAAGGATTGAAAAATGCAGGGAAATTGGAGTAACTTTAAAACTGTTTTAAGGAGATTTCATTAAATTTTGGCGCCGGTTAAACAATAATCCTTCAGCCACAAGCCCTGAATTTGGTCCTTTTGGAACTTCCAATAGCCAATACATAATGCTTATCCCCATAAGCAAGATAGGTACCTGGTTCAATAAAATGTCAACTATCACAATTATTCCTTTGAAAAAGTGTTATTTGGGTTTTTAACACTTAGGCATGAGAATAGAACTTATATTATTCTTATTTCTTTATTCCTCCGCAGGCAAAGTCCAGTCATTTCCGTAGAATCCTGCAGCCTTGATGGCTTCAACGCCTTTTACCGGCAGCTCGGAGGAAAATACGACGAAATCCGGGAAGCCGCTTCCTCCGGCAAAGTATTGGTTGGCATTGGCTATATGCAGGCCTTTCAATCCGGTACCGCTTACTACGGCAATACTGAGTTTGTCATTGTCTTTTCTTGGGACCATGAAATAGGTTCCCAGGTTATCCTGACGGAAAACTTCCTCTCCCATGCTGATCTCATTCCTGCTGACCTGAATGGGGCTTTCATCCAGAAGTGTTTTCCATGCCCGGTTGGTATCGGCATTGCCATAAATAATGATCCCCCTGTCACCCTGTTTCTCCAAATCAAATTCCCTATCTGAAACCAGGTCCACGGCACCATTCCCCCTGTAATACCAGCTTTCTGCATCAAAACGTGCCTTATTGTAGGCCCATTCATTTTCAGCTTTGTTGCCAGCCGTGCCGTACACGAAGATCATCCGGTGGTTAAAGGGTTCTTTGAACGTTCCGTTTCTAAGGATGCCCTTGGCAGAAGGATCCGGTTTTTGTCCCGGTGTCCAGGCCTTGTTGCTTTTGTGCAGGTAAAGGGTAGGTGTTTGGTCCTTTACCCATACCAGCTCTTTCCCGTCCAGGTCCAGAGAAATGCTGTCTCCGACCTGAAAATACTGGGTATCAATACCCAGCACGGCTATATTCTCTGTTTGCCCACTGATTTTCAACCCTTCCATATCTCGTTGCAGGTTTGCCCGGCTGTAGGCCAGGGACTGTTCCTGTTGCAGGATATGCAGCCATTTGTTGCGGGAGGAAACGGCTGTATTGGCGGTAGAAAAGTCAATGATATGGGTCAGACTGTCGGGGCTACGCTTATGCCATTTGAAATAATCGAATAAGGGAGCCCAGTCTACACTTTCACTGCCAAACCAATGGCTGCCTCCCGGATATTCGTAGTAGCTGAAGTCCGGATGAAACTCCGCCAGAATGCCCCGCATCTGCCGGGCATAATTGACAGAGACCACCCGGTCATTGTCGCCATGGTGGATGTAGACCCCTCCCGCCGCATAGTTTTTCGCCAGTTCGATGGTGTTACTGGGGTTGCTGGCCCGTAATAAAGTTTTTTCCAGTTCGCTTTCGGGGTTTTCCGGGATTTTTCCGTCAGCAGAACCATAGCCCATCAAGGTGGGATAGCCGGCGCAGGGAGCGATGGCCGCCCACCTTCCGGCAAAAGTAGCTCCCAAATACCAGGTACCATGGCCACCCATGGAATGTCCGGTCAGGTAGATCCGGGAGGGATCTGGTTTGAATTTTTCTACTGCCAGACCCAGGACTTCCATGGCATCTATCCTGCCCCAGTCTTCCCAGTTGAATCCCCTGGGCCGACGGTTGGTAGGGGCTACCAATGTTCCCCAGTCTTTTTGCTGATAGGCCCTAGCCTGGCCTATGGCTTCCACGCCTGCACCATGCACGGATAAAAACAAGGCCGAACCGGGGCTTCCCCCATCCGTTTGGGGTGCTACGCCATAGTACTGTACGCTGCCATCGATTTCGCTGACAAACGTCTGCTTGTAATGTTCTGTGCTTTCTCTTGCATCCAGGCTTACTGTTTGATTATCGACTACTTTGTTTCCCAGCAAAAGGTTTAGAGAACAGGCATATTCTCCGGTTTCTGATATATCGTTGGCATTTATTTCAAAACCTACCTTTCGAATGCTCATGGGTGGAATGGTAGGAAGGGGAGTGGTTACCACTTTTTCGTTGAGTATGGACTCCATGTTGGCATTGTTGATAGGCTTGGGGGTATTGTTGATGACCACCACTGCTCCCATAAGTGCACCATTGTCCTCTCCCAAGACAATATCCGGAAGGGTAGCATCTGCTACTTTTAGAAGGGCCGGTTTTTGATCCAGCAGTAATTCTGCGGCAATTCCCGACCAAAGCCCGTTAAACCGGGCTAAAATTTCATTTTCACCTTTCTCCAAGGCTATGGGCAGGTAAAGCCAACCGTCCCCGTAGATATCCCCCGCTCTGGGAACACCATTGACATATATCATGCTGCTACCACTTACCTTTAAAAGCGCATTTTGCTTTTTATCCGAATCATAGGTAAAGTAGAGGTACCCACTTCGTATCCGCCCTTTAAATTTACCATCTTCTGCAGGCTGGATGGTCTTCCAAACGCCATCTATATCGGCGGAAATCCCCTGTCCTTCTTCCGGCTTTTGGAAAGTCCCTTCGGCCAACTGGAACGCCACAGGATCCGTAAAGATCACCTCCCTGCCATACCGGTGAATATTTTCCAGAAATAATCCGCTGGTAAAAGTGGTGCTATTTTGGGTATAGGCAGGGGATATCCCTAAAAGTACCCAGCTAATCAAAAAATATACTTTCAGGTAATGCTTAGAAACAAATTTCATAAAACTAGCTGGTCTTAGGGAAATAATTGATTAAAGGATTGCCCCAAAAATAACCCTTTTGATCTGATAATCATGTGGGTTTGTACTTTTTTTATAAAAACGTATGATCGATCCTGCCCGTTACCAAGATTGCAAATCCAACTTATCTGGGTTCGACATTACAAATATCAAACAGCGCGGCTCCTCGGAATTTGTAATTCCGTGGAACAGATAGGGAGGGATTTGTAATCCCCGGAATGGGCTGAAGTAACTTAGGGAGAATTGTTTTCGGAATGCAGTGAAGGAATAGCCAGTTTTTAACGAAATTCTTGTCCCGAATTCTGGGTATGATGGATCAATGGGAATTTAATTTCTTGATTTTAAATTAACCTTTTAATAGGTTTTTAAACCATATTTTTTAAATTTATAGTTCTAAACGGATAAAGTTATGGCAAAGATTTTTCCCTTATTGGTATTCCTTCTAATTCAGATAGCCTGTACCAGCGAAAACCAAATGGAAACCCTGAGTGGCAGTACCTCCCTGGATTATGCCCTGGACACGGTAATCATTGATCCCGGAGAGGAATTGCTTTTTGTGGCAGGAAGGTTGTACAATTCGGACCTTTCCCCAGACGGCAAGTATTTATACAATTACAATCAGCATGATCATAGCTTCGAACAGATTGATCTGGATGAGAAAAAGTTTGTCCGGAAACTGCCTTTTGAGAAAGAAGGGCCTAACGGCACGGGTGATTTTTTCCGTTCTTTTTTTCTTTTGGACGATGAACATATCCTGATCGTCACCTTTCCGAATCCGCTAATTTTCGACCTGAATGGTAAGAAGTTGAAGGAACTGAAGTTTCAGGAATTAATCACTGATGACAGTAAAACCGACGTTAGACAGGCCTTCCTGGTTGAGATGAATCTTCCTGAACAGAAAAACCAATACCTCGGTTTTCTCAGAAGCTTTGAAGCAAAATCGACGGAACTCATGCGGGTTGATTTAAACGAAGGTAGTACCAAAACGATGTCCATTCCCCAATTCGAAAACCTTAAGAATTTTAGTTTGCAATTTACAGATGGGAAAAGCTCCATGATTTCTGGCCCTCAGACCTATCTGAGTCGAAAGGGAGGTAAAATCTTGCTGGGAAGTAATCTTAGGAATGAAATCTACCAGTACCTGCCTGAAACCGACAGCCTGCGGGTATTCACCTACCAAAGTCAGCTTACCGACAATGAAAAAACGATTCCAGGGGCTAGCGAGTTTGATACTCAGGAAGGTTTTTTGGAAGCCATACGGCAGGTAAGAGAAGAAATCAGTTTTTCCCCACCTGTTTGGGATGAGCGGAATAAGGTGTATTACCGATTTTCCCACAAAGAAGTTCTGGAAGAACCGGATACAGAAAACTTTCAATGGCCTGCTGCTACCTCTGCTGAGGTATACCTGACCCTATTTGATGAAAATCTGGAAATGCTGGCAGAGACAGCGGTACCAGACATCACCATGCCGCCCCAGATGCATTTTGTCAAGGACGGGAAGATCTGGATGTTTGTAAATGTAGAGGATGAAGTTGGGTTTGCCAGATTGTCGATGGACCTGGGGAGACGAACATTTCCTTCAGAGGGGGTATCGCTCCATGAAAACTAAATCATTTCATACCATGAATTGATTTCAGCTCTAAGATATCCAACAAATCTTTGGGTCTGGCGGCTCTTCTTTTACTTTCAAGCAAGTCATATAAATTTAGGACGTTCCATTTAAATATTCCATGATCCCTTATTTCCACTTTTTCACTTTCGGAAAAGGCCTCATCAAAGCTTTTTCCAATCTGGAAATTTGTAATCAATTCCAGGTTTAGATCAGCAGGAGAGAATTTTACGGATATATTTTGTTCTTTTCTTTTAACCTTATCGGGAAAGCTGTCGATCTCATATCCCATTCGTTGAAATACCTGTAGTAGCTTGGAGAAATTTTCTTCGGAGGTATCTATCCAAAAATCCACATCTGCGGAGTGTCGTTGGTACCCGTGAAAATTCACAGCTCCACCCCCAACCAAAAGCATTTTAACCCCTTCCTTTGATGCTTCCCTTAAAAAGGAATCAAAGTTCTCCTTCCAGATTTTTGTCATGGGTTTTGATTTCAATTATAAAATTGTCCGAAGGAGCTTTTCTGGGTGTTTTGAGGGGAAGTTTCTTCAGGTTTTCGCAAAGGTCCAGGAAAGCATAAAACCGGTCTTTCGGTTCCAGTTTTAAGAAAGATTCCCGCTGTTCCCGGTTACTTGCTGCTTTGGTTTGAAACTTGATTTCCATGTAGGATGCTCTTTTATATCCTAAATATAAGGTTTAATTGATAAACTGAAGAAATTTTATGGCTGATTACACTTTTCAGTAAGCTTATTTTGAGAATATGGAAGATGAGAAGGAGTTTATAAGATTGAGGTTTAATGGATGAATTTGCATGATGGTTGATAGCGCCATTATTTGTATTTCGCACCTTCAGTAGAGTTGCAAACTCTGTTTATCTGGGCTTCCTATCTTAAATGCCGAACCTCGGAATATGGTTAATGTAACCTTATAAATTGATCCCGACGATCTCGATTCTGCACTGTGCTATTTCAGCGTATAGACAATCAGCACCGGGTTTTCGGATGCTCTTGCCTTCATGGCTGTTTCTGCGAAATTCCTTCCCTGGTTTTTTACCCAGTTTTCAAATTCCGCCTTTCCCATATTGTTTTTTTTCTCCATTAGGGTTTCATACAGATCCCTGCCAGGTACTTTTAAACCTACCTTTCCCGGTTTAAAACTATATTGCAACCCAGGAGCATCGTATCCTCCATCAATATCATTTGTAAGGCGTTTCTCAATGAGATGAGTCTTATTTTGTTCCCGATCAAAGAATAAAAAGATTGCTTTTTTTTCATAAGCCAGCAGGGTAAAGAGGTGCTTTTCGGAAATAAGGTATTGACCACGGAAGTACAACCTGGCTCTGTTATTGATAAAATCCAAGCTTTCCATGCCAGGATCAAGCCTTTTAATCTCATCAAGGTCCTGCCCGTATTTTCCGAAATCAAAAACGAGCTTTGGCATAAAATTGCCCTTATCCACCTGATAGATGGTATCCAGATAGGTCATTCCAAAATAAAGATTCTCTGTACTTTTCTGGAAAAAATTTCTACCGGAAAAATTTCCATACAGCCTCTCAGGATGGAAAGGAAAATACTGAATGGTGTCCTGAAATGATTTGTTGAAGCTTTTGACAAAATAATCTCCCGGATCCCGGGTGTCGGTGAAAAGGTACAATCTTTGGTCAAATGCTGAAAAAACACCCGGCCCAATAGGGTCACGAAACGAAAGCTCCCGAAGGAATTCACCCTCCAGGCTAAACCACATGATCTTGCGTGGGAATACTCCGAGTAGGACTATTTCCTCGTCAACAAATGCCGCATCATCAAAGTCAAGGTATTGGCCAGGGCCCTCTCCATAGGCACTTATCTTTGACAAGTACTTGCCGGATGTATCGAAAATATGGATACACTTGCAGCCGTAAATATCCAGGGTGTAGATTCGGTTTTCGTGAAAAAGTATTTTATGCAATCCGGCATTGAGTTGGGCCTCCTCCGAATCATCCTCCAGCCAGATGTATTCAATAGAAGGCTCGAAAAACTCGGATAACTTTCCGGTACGCGATTCCGAAAGATCCACGGAGATTCTTTCCAGACCAGGAACGGAATTAGGTTTTTGATTACAACCTCCAGGCAAGCCTATAAAAATTCCCAGCAACAAAACGTAAAGCCAGTACTTAATAAATAGCAGAAATTTAAAAAAAGAGGCTTTAGCTAAACCGACAATACTTAATGTAGGGAGTGAAAGTTTCATGGCAAAAAGAATTAGATAGTTAAATTACTAAAAAATATTGACATTTTAAGCCATTTAACCTCTGCCTGGTGAAAATGAGCCAGGAATTTTTCCCAGTACTTCGAAAAAGGGAGCAAATGTGGGATTAAAATGCTCAGGGATTTTCTTTCCAGATTTTATCTGCCGCATCCAGATACATGGGCAGGGCAGCAGAGCCATACCAGGGGTACAGTTTGACGTCCAAATACCCCGCCTGAATGGCAGGGTCGCTGCTCACCAAATTCCTTGCCTCTTCTAATGTGGTTACATCAAAGATAAAGATCCCCCTATACCGGTCATCATTTTCTCCCAGAGGACCTGCGATCAATAACTTACCGGCTTCCACCAGCCGGCGGATGTTGGCCATGTGACCTGAAAAGGCCTTACTGACCTCGGCTTTATCGACCGGGGCTGTGCTTCCGGTCTCAAGAATGGCCAGTACGAAACTTTTCATCCCGTAAGCATCTGCACCAAGGCTGTCAGCAAGCGCTGCGTTGTATTGGAGATTGGTACCCTGGGCGATAGAGATAAGACCAATTCCTGTCAGAAAGTATAGGATAATCAAGAACTTCATTTTCTTATAGAAACGCTATTTATTGGTACGCTTGATTTGCCCCATCAGGTTGTTCAGGCTTTCGGCCAGGGTAGGGTGGGCGATGGGCAGGTGTTGGATCTGATTATAGGGAATCCCCCCAACCATGGCCATTTGTATGACAGCCATGATTTCTCCCCCGTCCATGCTGAGGATGGTGGCTCCGAGAATTTGCTTGCTTTCCGGGTCTACCAGCACTTTGAAAAAACCCCTGGTTTCATCGGTTTCAAGGGCCCTTCCTGAATGTTTCATCCAAAATTTCCCGGTTTCATAAGGAATGCCCCGTTCTTTGGCCTGCTGCTCGTTCCATCCAACCCGGGCAAGTTGGGGATCTATGAAAACACAATAGGGTACCAAACGATTCTTCGCTGAGAGCGACTTGTTTCCTTCAAATATCCGGTTAAAGGCAATATGGGCATCATGATAGGCCATATGGGTAAATGGGGGGCTTCCTGCCACGTCTCCCAGGGCATAGATACCCGGTACGGAGGTTTCAAAGTTGTCGTCCACGACTATATGACCGCTACCGGCCAACTTCACACCAATGGTTTCCAGGCCAAGTCCTTCACTGCTCGGCTTTCGGCCGGTAGCTACCAGCAAATGCGAACCACTGATGCTGCCTTTGCCCGCTTTATCATCATAGCTAACCGTAATCTTCCCATTGGCAAAGCTGACCGTTTTTACCTCTATATTGAATATGGTATCGATTTGTTCCTCTTTGAAAATGGCTGAAATTTCTTCGCAAACATCGGTATCCTCCTTGGGCACCAGCCGAGAGGCCATGTCCATGATGGTCACCTTGCTGCCGAACCTTTTGAACATTTGGCCAAATTCCAGGCCGATATACCCTCCTCCCAGCACAATCAGGTGTTCCGGTGTTTCCTCCAATTCCATGATACTGGTACTGTCCAGGTAAGGGCAATCGCTCAAGCCTTCAATCGGAGGGATATTGGGGCCTGATCCGGTATTGATAAAGTATTTTTCAGCTTTCAGGGCCAGGTCTTCCTGCCCGGGCCTTTTGACCAATAGTGTTTTATCGGCCTGGAATACTCCCTCACCCATGATGATGTCCAGGTTTTCGGCTTTTTGTAACCCCTTGGTAGCTCCTCCCCGAAACAATTCCACGATATGGTTTTTCCTGTCCCTAACCGCTTTTTGGTCTACACTGAAGTCTTTGACATTTACCCCAAAATCACCTGCCCTGCCCACCAGGTGAGCGATTCTGGCAGAGGCGGCCATGGTTTTGGTTGGGGAACAGCCATCATTGATACAGGTTCCTCCCAGAGCTCTTTTTTCTATCAATGCCACAGAAAGGCCTTTGGCACTTATTTTTTTTGCCAGCGGCATCCCCGACTGACCGGCTCCGATTACTATGGCATGGTATTTCTTCATAGATATTTATTCCTCTACTTTGATGCCTTTCCAAAAGGCTACATGGTCCTTGATGTCCTTTGCAGCCTCCTTGGGCTTGGGATAAAACCAGGCAGCATCTCTGTTAATATCTTCCCCGATCCTGACATGGTAATAACTGGCCCTACCTTTCCAGGGACAATCAGAGGTGGTGTTGGATATTTCAAAAAATTCCCTGTTCAGAGATTCATGGGGGAAATAATGGTTGTTTTCCAGAAATTTTGTTTCCTCTGACTGAGCTAAAATTTTATTTTTCCAAATGGCTTTCATAGGCATGGGTATAATTTCAGAATAAGATAACTAAATCCCTGCCAAAAACAAAAAGCGACCTATTTGGGTCGCTTTTTGTTTTTACTTTTATTCATGAATTTGAGATTGATAACCTCTTTTTCATTTAAGAACCTGTATTTGCCACGGGCTATGTCTTTTTTACTCAGGCCGGCAAACATTACCCGGTCCAGTGCCGTCACCTCGTATCCAAAATGCGCAAAAATCCGGCGCACGATCCGGTTTTTTCCGGAGTGGATTTCCAGTCCCAAAATGGTTTTGTCAAGAGAAAGCACCTGCAGGTCATCTACCATGGTCAGCCCATCCTCCAGAGTCACACCTGCTATAATAGCTTCCAGATCATTTTTCGCCAGGGGTTTGTCCAGGGTTACCTGGTAGATCTTTTTGACCTGATAGGAAGGGTGGGTAAGCTTGGCCGATAACTCACCGTCATTGGTAAACAAAAGAAGGCCAGTGGTATTTCTGTCTAGTCTGCCCACAGGAAACAAGCGTTCTTCGCAGGCCCCATCTACCAGGTGCATGACAGTCTTTCGTTCCAAGGGATCATCCGTAGTGGTGATAAAATCCTTAGGTTTATTAAGCAGCAGGTAAACGGGTTTTTCAGGTCGAATGGCTTTCCCCTTATACATTACCCTGTCTTTCCGGATGACCTTATAGCCCAATTCGGTAACAACCTTTCCATTCACTGCAATTTCCCCTTTTTTAATCAGCTTGTCGGCTTCCCTTCTGGAACATATGCCTGAATTGGCAATGAATTTATTGAGGCGGATTTCATCCGCATCTTTGTGGGCTTGTTTTTGAATGGATGTAAGGTCGTATTCCGGCTGGGTTTCGGATTTACTTTTGTTTTTCCTTGATTTGGTTATGGGAGAAAAGGGTTTTTTGAAAGGTTTCTTTTTATTGTCTCTTTCCTGGAAGGAGCCATAAGTAGGTTTCTCATTTTTGCCCCGGCCTTTGTACTCGCTCTTTTCTGCCTGAGTACTTTTTTCCCCAGTTTTGGGTTTGTCTTTGGAAAACCGGTCTTTGCTGCCGGTGCTGGTACGGGAAGATTTCCTGGTGAAATCACCGTCTTTTTTATCAAATTTTTTCATAAATCTGCAGCATCTCTGCTGTATTAGCCTATAACTTGGTAAGAAGCTTGAAATGAAGGAATTGCCTTCAATCAATGCGGCTGCAAAATTAGACTATTTTTATGGATTAATTTTAAAATCGATTAAAAATCAATCATTTTGATTGCCAATTTCATTTTCCTCTGTTTTGAAATCCCTGGGTTGAGGCAATTCGCTCAGGTCATTTATGCCGAAGTATTCCATAAATTTGGGGCTGGTACCGTAAAGTATGGGTCTGCCTATGCCTTCTGACTTTCCTTTGATGGCGACCAATGATTTTTCCAATAATTTTTGGACGGAATAGTCGCAATTTACCCCTCTGATCTGTTCAATTTCAGATTTGGTCACAGGTTGTTTATAGGCGATAATAGATAAAGTTTCCAGCTGTGCGGTAGACAACCTTTTTTGGGATTGGTGTTTTTGAAGGATAGAGATACTGCTTTGGTAGGCGGGTTTGGTTAAAAACTGATAACCTCCGGCTAATTTTTCCAGGCTGAATGCATGCTCCTCCGCCTGGAATTTTTCCTGCAGGGCTGCTACTGCAATTTCCAGGTGTTCCATCGGGACCTCTGATTCAAACATTTCAGTCAGGCATTTCTGTATCTCTTCCAGACCCAAAGGATCGGAGGAGCAAAATACCAAAGCTTCAATATGCCGGTGTAAAAAATCCAATGCTATTTTTTTGCCATTTTTGCTTCAATGCTGTGCATGGTATGAGGTACAGCACGCAGCCTTTCTTTGCTGATCAGTTTTCCTGTATCCACACAAACACCATAGGTACCGTTCTTAATTCTTCTCAGCGCATTTTCGAGATTGATGATAAATTTTTGTTGCCTTGCTGCCAACTGGCTTAAATTTTCCCTTTCCAGGGTATCGGCACCGTCTTCCAGAAGTTTGGAAGTAGAAGCAGTGTTGTCCGTTCCGCTGTCGTTTTGTTTGCTAAGAGATCTTTTTAGCTGCAGAAATTCTTCTTTGGCTAAGGCAAGTTTATCATTTATCAGCACTTCAAATTCCTGAAGTTCTTCCTTGGAATAACTGGTTTTTTCTCCCTGACTCATATACAGTTCTTTTTAAAAATTTCCCTAAAATACAGTGACATTTCTTAAATCAAAAATCTTATTTTTTTTATTTGTTTTATTTGAAATCAGGGAGATAAGGCCGAAAGAGATTTAATTTTTAAATGAGCAGAAATTTTCGTTTTGATGGAAGATTAATCTTTTTATTAATTCCGAACTGCTATTATATTTGGGATTGTTCTTTAGGAGTTAATTCGAAAATGTATTGTAATATCTTTTTTGAATTATTCCTTTAATTGTATTAATTTCAACATAGCTAAATAAACAAAAAATAATCTAATGAAAAAAATCCTAGTAGTAGACTTATGTCTGTCTATTATA
>NZ_JABURL010000061.1 GCF_014762705.1 Cyclobacterium sp.
TTTTTATTGTACTTTTTGCTTGATCAAAAAGTACCAAAAAATCAAGACAAAAAAATCCTTCCTCCCTCATACCTCCCGCACCCCCGGTTTTTTGTCGGGCCTGCGCTCTTTGCGTAATTAAATGTCAATTTTCTTTTTTATTAAGGTCTACGTTTTCATTCACTTCATAAGTAGACCTAACATTATAAAAAGGCAGAAATCAGGAGGGCGATTTTTTTACATACATTGATTTACAGGTTTTTAATCAAAAACGAAACCGTTAATTCCTCGTATCCGAAATCCCTCCGCCGCGGCGGAGGGACACAGGGGGATTTTCTTTCGAAAACATTCATTTCATATGAGCTTTGAAAAGCTTGTAATTCAATTGTGAGATCCCTTAGTCATTTTGTCAAGGGGGGTGTGCGATTTTGAATTGTAACTGATCCTAATGACATGACCCGGTCCATCGGTTTATCATTTGGGTATCGCACACGGGCAAAGGATCGCAGACAAAATCCCCCTTTAAAAAGGGGGACAAAGGGCGATTTTTTTCTGCATGGTATTAAATAACAATGCCTTTTAAGTTGGTATTCCCATTGAAATCTTCTATTGACCTAACTCAGAAAAGGCAAGTATACGGAACAAAACTGCAGCAGAATTTCACATTACCAGCTTTACCGGGCAATGTATTTGCCTTCCCTGAAGGCAGCCACTATCCTTCTGTCGGCTGTTCGGCAGGTATTCGGATAATCCTGAAAATACAGGCAGTCCGGAACCCCATCCCTGAAGGAAATTTTAACGGAATATTGTTGCCTGCCAAACAGCCCTTCAAACTGGTAGCTGGCAGACATGTTACTGGGTCGGTTTTGGGAATCCCTGGCCGTGACGCTGACACCCGCGACACTGTTGCGGATAAACTTGTTCATGGCCCAGCTTTTTGAGTTTTCAAAGATCAGGTCTTCGATCAGGATCTTGAAGTTTTGGGGCAGGTTATAGTCCACTTCATTGCCCGCCACCTCGCCGGTTATTGTTAAAGCGGCCTGGTTATTGGCAAAACGGATCAGGTTTTCCTCAAATCTCTTCATGGCCTTATTGCCACAGCCATTTAACCTGACGAGTTCTGCCAGATCTGCTTTCATGGATAGTGCATCTCCTACCATACTTGTCATGGCCTGTATGCCATCCCCACTGGCCATCTGAGTCAGCATTTTGCCCAGATGCTTGAAGGTATCCCTGTCCAAAATGCTTTGTACCAGAGAATAGGCCTGGTATACATTGGGATCGGCATACAAACCCGTAGGTACTTTCACCCAATCTACACAATAGCGACTGACTTCCACCCCAAATCCATTGGTAGTGACAGATTCTGTTTTGCACTGGTCTTCATAGATCTGTACACGGTTGTCAGGCAGGTTGGAGGAGCAGGTGCGCGCATAATGATACATGTATTCCGAAATCAATGTTCCAAAATTCATTTCGTCCCTGTTGAAGGGAATGTCTACAAAATTGCCCTTAAAAATATTCAAAAACAGGGCACTATGTTGCAAGCCATTGGTGTTGAAATCAAATCCGAGTTGTTTCAGGGCTTCAGCCTCGGCCAGTAGCCGGTCTCTTTCGGCTTGTTCCTGCTGCCGTTTGATGGCTTCTTTTCTGGCTATTTCACGGCGGATGTTCTCTTGCCGGATTTCTTCTTTCCGATCTGCCATAATCTGGTACAGACCACTTACTTGCAGGTTATCCGAGTATTGGATATGAGAAAGATAAAACGACTCCAGTTGGGTCAGGTCAGCGGCACTCTCTGCAGATTGAATCTTGCTCAACAATTCGCTTTTTTCCTTCGTGACCAAAGCCACCTTAGCCGCAATGATTTCCTGATTCGCCTTTCTTACCTGATCGGCATTGAATACCCGCTGGTACTTGTTGTTAAAGGATTCAAAAAAGGCATTCAGTTCTCTTATCTGCATGGAAGGCAATGGCTTTATATCTGCCGTTACGCAAGCATCCAGGATTTGACCTGTTTTATTTTTTATCGCCTCATCGACTTTCTTTTTGTCAGACTCATGGAGATAGGAATAATACCTGCCATTATCAGCAACAAAGGAAAGCAGGGGATTGAGTGAAGCATAAACATTATCAAGTATACTGACTTTCGCTAAGGCAAAGCCAATTTGATCATTGGCTATTTTCTGAGTATGTTGGCTGATCAGCCTTGTGAGCGAAGTGATTTCAGCAGGCATCAACAAATGGGCATACCGGGACTTCAGGGATCGATCCCAATCCACCAGGAAATCAAAGTCAGGAGATGCTTTTTCCTCTTTTAGTTTCTTTTCCAGGGCAGCAGTTTCTTTTCTGATATTTCTCAGTTCGCCTGCCTTTGCCTTGACCACTTCATAGCTGAAGTCCCGCATATTATTGGCACTGATATTTCTGTTTTTCCCCAATGCATTTTCAGCAGGGGCAGAGAATTCAAATAAGTTTCCGGGAATGGTACTGGTACAGCCGGCAAAATAACCCGCTTTGACAATGTATTCCAGATTTTTCTTCGATACCTCGGCTATGCTTTTTTTAAATACAGGTACAAAATATTTGTCCGAGTACATGTTGTAAATGATGCGCTTCATCTCTGCTGCACTGGCCTGGTTCATGTCTATTCCCGGGTAATCCAGGCTGACCTGCTCTACCCACTTCACGATTTTTTTTGGACACTGTGCGGCTAGTGGGAGGCAATTAAACGCTACAACCAAAAGTACAAGGAAGGAGGTTTTCATCAGCTATGGATTTTGACAGAGGAGCAAAAATTGAAATATAACCAACTAAAAATAAGATAGTTTTCCGGAAAGTTAAAGGGAATGATCCATTTTTTTTAATAAGCCGCATTTGAAAGCCTGCCAAATACATTTTTGGTGGTTTAATCCTCTTTTGGCAGTTCTAAAGGTACAAAATGGTGTTTGATGGTATCTGCCGAAACCTGCCAAAGCCTGAAGCCCATGGGCCTCTCGTCAAAATTCTTGCTGGTGGTTTCCCCACTTACCATTTGTATCTGCCGGTATTGGTTGACCGTCAGCTTGTGGGTATGGCCGGACAGGTAGGCCGCCACATTGTTATCCACAAACAATTCCAGCAACTGCTTCCGGGTGGTGTCCGGCAGGTTGTAGTAGTGATCGGCTTCCTCCGGATCTTCGGTATACAGGGGATAATGACCCAGTACGAAGGTAGGGTACTGTTCTTTTTTTTGTTTTTTGATGGTCTTTTTCACCCATTGGTCGTGTTTTTCCGATTCGTTTTCCACCCGTACTTTCCATAGCTGGGTGTTGGTCACGACAAAGGCATGTTTTTTATGCCTGAACCGGTAATAATCCTTTCCGATGGTTTTGCGGTAGTATTGGAGGCTGGTATCATTGGGGACATTGCCCACGTCATGGTTACCGGACACCAGGTAGGAGGGAAGGGTAAAGCCCTCCCGGATACTTTTGAAATCCGCATAGCTGCTGTCGCTGGCATCATTCACCAGGTCTCCGCAGATGACCACAAAATCAGCATCCAGCGCATTGATCTGTTTTACGGCCTGCCGGAATGTTTTCACATCATGCGCATAGCCTCCCATGCCCAGCTGCGTATCGCACATCTGTACAAAGGAGAATTCGCTTTGGGCTTTTAGCGTTAGGGAGGATAGAAGAAGGACTATTCCGGTAATGCGGTATTTTAAAATCATTTGCTATATTTTTAGGGTTAAAATAGGAATGTTTTTTCAAATCAGTTTTACATCCTTCAAATTATCTGGTTCATTTAGAACGCTGCCTTACCAAACCTTAATGCTAGTTTATAGGATGCTCCATCAAAAGATCCGGGCTGGATAGATGCCTGGCTTCTCTTTTAAACAAGTGTAAATTTACAGATTTTATACTATAGTGGCCTTTGGCAATTGAAGAGACAGAGGTCCCATCTCCCAAAACTACCTATCCTTTACTGAAATTAACTTTTTAATAAATTTCAACTGCAAATATTTGTATTTTAAACTCAAATTTCGGAAAAAATGTCAGTGCTGAATTTTTATGGAAAGGAGAGTAGTCAGTTTTTTACAAAAATTTACAATTTTTAGCTTCAAAAGCCGACTTCGGAACCGAAACTTTGAATTTTTTATATTCAAGCCTGTCAGTTTTTGGTCGAGGCTTGTCAGTTTTTAGTCCGGGCGTCCATTTATTAAGTACCCTGTTGCGGTTCGGAGCAGCCTTTAGGGGCTTTGAAAGTACCTTTATGTTAGGCGGATCCCCATCTTCCAAAGAAAATAAGCTGTAAATCCTCACCTGTAGTCAGGATTCGGACGGTAGGTGATGAATTTCTGCAATCTGGCAATCAGGCTGTACCAGCAAAATGTTGTTGTTTTACCGAAAAATAGGGTAGAAGCTGGAGTAGAAGCTTGTGCTACAGACCCAAAGTAGCGTGAAAGCGCATTTTTTCGCGTCATATCGTGGATTTATGGTACATACTGTGTCTGCCGGTGTATAATTGAAGCAAGAAGATAAAAAACTGCTTTTGCTGGTCATTAAAGAAATATTTAGTATTATTAAACCCTCAATGAAAGTGTTGACATATCAGGGATATTCCCCAGATCGCTGTTGGATAACCCTGGTTCGGTCAGGGATAAATTTGAGTTATGGCCAATAAAACAACTGCACAAATAAACAAACAATAAATATGGAGACAGCCTCAACAGAAACGCAAGATGATGTTTCATTACATGTAGAAAAAATTATTAACGAATTGAATTTGAATGATGAAATAATAAAAAGACACCGTGGAGAAGCAAGAAGTATCTGGGAAAAAACTTACACCAAATATAAAGAAGCACTTGAGAGTGAGAATTCAAGTCGAAGATGGTTTTGGGAACTTTTACAAAATGCAGTTGATACACTTGAAAATAAAGATGATAAAATTTCAATTAAGGTAAAGATTCGAAAAAAAAATTCTGAAGGAACGAATTCAAATGAAATCGAATACTTTAAAAAATTAGAATTTGAACATACTGGTGGTACTTTTAAGCCATCCAAAGATATTGATGAATTAGACGACTTTGAGAATTTTTTTAGACCTGGCTCAGGAAAACAGTTTAGCGGGACAGATAATGGAGGACGTTTTGGCACAGGTTTTTTATCAACACATTGCTTATCTCCTATTATAAAGGTTGAAGGCATTTGTGAAGATTCAACTGGTAGTAAATTTTATAGTGAAACCACACTTGATAGAAGTGAAATTCTAAAAGAAGATGAGCTGTCAATAAAATTAAACAAAATCAGAATTATAAACTCTCTTCATAATTATGAACAATCAAAATCTGATAACACTGATATTTTAAACAAACCAATTGCACGTTTCACATATTACATCCCAGATGATAATAAATATAAAAAAACGCTAAAAACAGGGCTGGAAGCTATTTTGTTTATGATACCGTATGTTTTTGCATTTAACCAAGAAATAAAAGAAATTGAAATAGATGATTGCGGATTTATAACTAAAATAATTAATAACGGATTTGAAAAATTCATAAAAAACATTAAATTATACAGTACTTCTGTAAAAATAGGAAATCATAAATCAGTTAAAAGGACAGTTGCATTAATAAAATCTGACGAAAATGATGTTCAATTAGCATGGAGGGTACATAATGTTAATAATTGTCTGCAGTTTTGTGATGAAAGAAATCGCTATTCTAAAAAATTTAAAAGTAATCTAACGACATTATTTTGTAGATATCCTTTGGTAGGAAGCGATGCATTTAATTATCCGACAATCATAAATTCAAAAAATTTTCGTCCACTTGAAAAACGTCATGGTATTAATTTAAAAGAACAGGATAAAAGTAATCAAGGACTACTTGAGATAGGAAATAAATTATTTCTATCTTTTATTTCTACAGTTTCTGCCGATGGTGAGTATATATATAATATTTTAAATACGAAATATATAAAACACAATAATCACGAGTGGATAGATTATGTGTTTTATGACAAACTGATAAATAATTTAAGAACTGACATTTTAAAAACAAAGCTTATTGATATATCATCCAACAAACAGGATAGGAAATCAATCATTGATGAAAACAGTGAAACTATTATCTACTTCCCCGAAGAAGATTTTTCTAAAACGGAAGAGCCTGATGTAATTTTTTCAAGTTTCTATAATTACACCTGTGACCTTTATAAAAATTCTATCCCAATTGAATCGGATAACAATAATTGGTTAAATATTCTTTGGGAAGATAAAAATATTTTAAAAATAGGAGTTGAAGACTTAGTAAAAAAAATTTCAAACTCAATAAATCTTTCCCAGTTTATTCAAGAGCTTATAGATATTGAAATTACAGATGAGAACATAGAAACATTAGAAGCTCAAACAATAGAATGGCTTAATAAATTTTATAACTTTTTAGTAATTGATTTCAAACAAATAAATCTATTAAATCTATCTGCTGGGAAAGAAGATTTTCCAATTATTCCATCAAGGTCTAAAAATTTTTCCTTACTTAAAAATTTGAAAAAAGACGTTGGGTTTGAAGAAAAGGAAATTGATGAAGATTTATTATTAATACATGAGGATTTCTATTATTCCAGTAATAAGAAATATAAAGATAAGCTTCTTAAAAAATCATTTACGGAATTAGAAAAATTGAAAAAAGAGGACTTTATAACAGAAGAATCAATTGCAGATGAAATAATTAAAAAGCTTGAAGAATTAATTGATATACATTCTAAATATATTAAGAAAACTGAGAATGGTAATACCCTTGAAGATAAAGAAGTAAAAGAAAAACAGAATATTGAAAGAAAATTATCTAAACTTCAAAATTGGATATCTAAACACAATTTAAAACGTAATTATTTTAAAAATTCACATAAAAAAAATATTCTTCAGACAATCATTGATGAAAAGGAGAGTGAAAATTTAACTCATCTATTAGAGCTAAATCGTACTGGAAAAGTTTCATTAGAGAGACAGAAAGAAATAGCATCAGACGATGACCTTGAAGAAAAATTAAAATATGGTAAAAAATATTTGGAAAGCATTCGTAAAAAGGAAGAGCGTGACGCAAAGAATAGAAAAATAGGTGACCATTTCGAGAAACTATTTATAAGTTTATTAGATTTTGAAATAGGCAGAAAGCATTATGAACATAAAGATGGTAAACAAGATTTTATTATTTATCCAAATACCGATAGGGAATTTTATATTGAATTGAAATCTGTTTCTGTAAATAAAAATTCCGTTTTACTAACACCTGACCAAGGTAAGAACTATGGTGAAAAAGGAGAACGATTTTTTGTTTGTATTGTTCCGTATTCTGGTGATTTTGCAGATTTTACCCAAGATGATTTCAAATCAAAAGCATCTTTTAACAATAAACTATCCAATGTTTTCAAACAAAAAACTGATTATATTTCAGAGTTTATAGCATTACAGGATAATGTAAAAGGTGTATTTCCAGATAGTTTACTTGAAGATTTTAATGAAAAAAGTTTTAAATATGAACTTCGAAAAGAAAAGTCTTGGAAAGGACTGGATTATACTATGTTTATTAATTTACTAAAGTCAAATAATTAAACAATTACTGGCCATAACACGTAATATACGTAAGCTGAGGGACGTAGCCAATTTGAGCTTTTGCACATTGACTCAAAATCACAGCGATTTGGTAGGAGAGTGTTTTGAAATCCCAGGCTCCGCATATTGCCACCGTTACCAACAAGCCCAAAAAAAGAAACAACAGCGCAAACTTGATGAGATTTTTTTTTGCCGACCCGCAAGAAAATGATAGCCTACGCACATTGCACACATTGTCAAGCGCCACAAGCCGATGCTCAGACCAATGCTTGCCAAAGAGTGTAATTTTTGCCGACGCACACAGATTCACAATTAAACTGACAGAAATTATATTGAATAACAAGAAATGGAAAAAATAAAAGTATTTTAGTAATTGAAATTTGTACGAAAATTAACCGAATAAAGGAAGTACTAGAAGAAAAGGGAATCAAACAGAAATGGTTGGCTGATAAACTTAGAAAAAATTACAATATGGTGATTGGTTATGTAAAGAACTTACAACAACCCAGATCTGAATTACTTTATAAAATTTCTAATATCCTTGAAATAGAAGTAAGGTAATTTTTAATATCAAATTAAGAAAACGATTAAGTGCAAACTGATATAGATATATTGGAAAATGAAATACTTAAGCAATATCCTGAAGTGCTTGATATACTTTTACGTGACCATACAACCCATAAAAATATCTTTTGGGCTACCGATGATTATGAGAATTTAGGCAAAGACTATCATTTTGATGCCCAAATCTTACCTGAGCTAATTACAGGTAAAAATGGTAGTATTATAATGCCGAGAGTTCAGAAAGATATTTTACTTCAACAAAGCAGGTCAAGGGACATGGCAGAAGTGTTTACACCTTCATGGATTTGCAATGCTCAAAATAATCTAATCGATAATGCTTGGTTTGGTAGAGAGAATGTTTTTAATACAGAATTAAAAAAGTCAAACGGATTTAAATGGAATATCAACAAGGATATAGTAATTTTTCCCGAGAATAAAACGTGGAGAGATTATGTAAAAGATACACGGCTTGAAATGGCTTGTGGAGAAGCACCATATATTACAAGTCGATATGATACTACAACTGGTAAATTCATTCCGGTTGAAAACCGTATTGGAATATTAGACAGAAAACTCAGAGTTATTAGTGAAAATGTTGAAAGTACTGGTGAATGGCTTAAATGGACCCAAATGGCATATAAAAATACGTATGGTTTCGAATTTCATGGCGATAGCTTATTAATAGCAAGAGAAGCAATGCTTGTTACATTTATTGATAACTATAAAGAGAAATTTGGAAAAGAACCTTTATTAAAGTCAATTCAATATATTGCCTATATTATTTCATGGAATGTTTGGCAAATGGATGGGTTAAAAGGTGTTGTTCCAAATACATGTGGGGAAATTACAATAACTGATATAGATCTTTTTGGAAATAAAAAAACTGAAAGTAGTTTTTGCAGGGGTTGCATGGATAATAATATTTTAAGACACAACGGTACTTATTGTTTAATTAAAGACTGGTCTAACAAGGATTTAACAACCGGAAAAAAAGGCCGAAAGATTAGGTTTGTTGATTTGTTAAAGAACATGAGATAATGAAATTCACATCATCGCTAAAGCTTAAATTGATTTATGTGTTTCGAATTAATGACCAGGCACACGAGGGCTGCTTAAAAGTTGGTGAAGCAACTTCTGACAATGAAAATATTTGGGGATTAGAACCAAATAGTAAGGCGTTAAACAGAGCTGCAAAAGCACGCATCGACCAATATACTCTAACAGCTGGCATTGCATATGATTTACTTTATACAGAAGTATCTGTTTATGCTGAAAAAGGAACAATTAAAGCATTTTCTGATGCTGAGGTTCACAATGTTTTATTGCGTTCAGGTATTAAAAGAAAAACTTTTGATAAAAAAAATAAAGCCAATGAATGGTTTGAAACCGACCTAGATACCGTTAAAAAGGCAATATCTGCTGTAAAAGAGGGAAAAGATTCACTACAGTCCAGGGAAATTACAATATCCCAAAATCCTATTGTTTTCAGACCGGAACAATTAGACGCCATCGAAAGAACAAAAAAGCAATTTAAAAGGAGCAGTGAAATGCTTTGGTTTGCTAAAATGCGTTTCGGAAAAACCCTATCGGCACTTCAGGTAGCAAAGGAACATTTGTTTAACAGAACACTTATTTTAACCCACCGACCTGTTGTTGATAAAGGTTGGTTTGAAGATTTCGGAAAAATATTTTACGATTTACCTGAATATACCTACGGTTCAAAAAATCAAGGAAATACTTTTGATATATTAGAAAATCTATTCAAAAAAGGGGAAACAAAATATGTCTATTTTGCTTCAATGCAAGACTTACGGGGCTCAGAACTCGTAGGCGGAAACTTTGACAAAAACGACGAGATTTTTTCAACAATTTGGGATTTCATTATTGTTGATGAAGCACACGAAGGCACTCAGACAGAGCTTGGTAAGGCTGTATTGAGAGAATTAAAAAAAACAAATACCAAAATTTTACATTTATCTGGCACACCATTTAATTTGCTCGACAATTACAAAGAAGAAGAAATATATACATGGGATTATGTGATGGAGCAAAAAGCAAAGGCTGACTGGGACAAAGTCCACTTTGGCGACCCAAACCCTTATGCATCACTTCCAAAATTAAATATCTTCACGTACGATATAGGTAAACTTGTTGTAGGTTTTATTGATGAAGAAGTAGCTTTTAATTTCCGTGAGTTTTTTAGAGTGGATAAAACTGGAGGTTTTATTCACTGCAAGGATGTGCTTTCATTTTTAAATCTTATTTGTAAGCACGATGTAGAAAGTAATTATCCTTATTCCACCAATGAATATCGTGATAATTTTCGCCATTCACTGTGGATGGTTCCTGGTGTAAAAGAAGCAAAAGCATTAAGTAGAATGCTTCAATCTCATCCTGTTTTCGGGCAATTCAAAATTGTTAATGTAGCAGGAGAAGGCGATGAAGAACAAACCAAAGAAGAGGCACTTAAAAAGGTCGAAAGTGCAATTACAGATAAACCACATGAAACTTATACTATTACACTTTCTTGCGGTAGGTTGACTACAGGGGTATCGGTAAAGGCATGGACGGCAGTTTTTATGCTTTCGGGTTCGCATAATACAGCAGCATCTTCTTATATGCAGACTATTTTCCGAGTACAAACACCAGCAACAATCAACGGAAAAGTGAAAGAGGAATGTTTTGTTTTTGATTTTGCACCCGACCGGACTTTAAAAGTGATTGCCGAAACAGCAAAAGTGTCTGCAAAGGCGGGCAAAACCTCAGGCGAAGACCGTAAATTAATGGGTGAATTCCTCAATTTTTGCCCAATAATAGCGGTGCATGGTTCGCAGATGCTCAGCTACGATGTTAACGGCATGCTCGAGCAGCTTAAAAAAGTGTATGTTGAACGTGTAGTTCGAAATGGTTTTGAAGATGGCTATTTATACAACAACGACCAACTGATGAAATTAGAGTCGGTGGAATTAGAAGAATTTGACGGACTTAAAGAGATTATTGGAAGCACCAAGGCAATGCCCAAAAGTGGCGACATTGATGTAAATAAGCAAGGATTTACTGATGAAGAATACAAACAGCTTGAAACAGCTAAGAAAAAAAAGAAAACAGAATTGAGCGAGGAAGAAAAACAATTGCTAGCTGAAAAATCAGATAAAAAGAAAAACCGTGATAGTGCCATCTCAATACTTCGTGGAATTTCTATCCGTATGCCTTTGCTTATTTATGGAGCCGATGTAATAAACGAGGAAACTGAAATTTCTATTGACAACTTTACCGAATTAGTTGACGACCAATCGTGGGAAGAGTTCATGCCCGAAGGAGTTGATAAACCAACCTTTTTGAAATTCAAAAAATATTACGAACCCGATGTTTTTCGAGCGGCAGGTAAACGAATTAGGGCGCTTGCCAGAGCCGCTGACCAACTTACGATTGAAGAACGCATAGAACGGATAACTTCAATATTTGGCACTTTCAGGAATCCCGACAAAGAAACCGTTTTGACTCCTTGGCGAGTGGTAAACATGCACTTAGGCGATTGCTTAGGAGGTTACGTGTTTTTAGATGAAAATCGGGAGAAAACCATCGATGAACCTCGTTTTGTATTGCAGGGTGAAGTAACCGAAAATGTATTTTCTTCCGATGCTAAAATATTAGAAATAAATTCAAAATCAGGTCTTTATCCGCTTTATGTTACTTACAGTATTTTTCGAAAGCGTGTGGCAGAAATATATCCCGATAAAGAACCAAATACTTTAACCATTAGGCAACAATTGGAACTTTGGAATAAAACAGTAGTAGAAAATATTTTTGTTATCTGTAAAACCCCAATGGCAAAAGCTATTACCAAACGTACCTTAATTGGTTTTAGAGATGGTAAGTTAAATATGCACGCTTTCGAAGACATAGTGAATCAGATAACAAACAAAACAGGAAATTTTGTAAAACGTCTTAAAAAAGGCAATACTTATCGTAAAGAATTAAATATTAATAATATGAAATTCAATGCCATTGTAGGTAATCCACCGTATCAAATAAAAGGTGGCGCAGGAGGAACAAGTGACTCTTCAATTTATCATCATTTTGTTGAAATGGGTAAAAAAATAGAACCTAAATATCTGTCTATGATAACCCCATCTCGCTGGTTAGCAGGAGGTCGAGGACTTGGGGATTTTCGACAAGAAATGCTTAGCTCCAATAATATTATAAAGCTAATTGACTTTCCTGTTTCCAGAGAGGTTTTTCCTAATGTTGAAGTTAAGGGGGGAATTAGTTATTTTCTTTGGTCTGGTGATTACAATGACAAATGTGAAGTCTCTGTGATACGTGGAGAAGATAAAGCTTCATCATTTCGGCAGCTGGATGAATTTGATGTTTTTGTACGACACCCTTTAGCCGTTGAAATTTTGAGAAAAGTCATAAGAGCAGATGAACCATCAATTATGGAGATTCTAACAGCAGACACTCCCTTTGGAATTGCTACCAACTTTGATGGCTTTCATAAACAAAAACAACCAGGAGATATAGCTCTATATTACGTTCGTTCAGGTAAACGTGATATAGGTTTTGTTCCCAGAGAGTTAATAAGAAAAAACAAACATCTTATTGATAAATGGAAGGTTTTTGTTCCTAAAGCAGGCTCGGATGGTGGTCAAAAAATACCAGACTCTGTACTGGGCAAGCCTTGGGTAAGTATAAAGCCATCTGTTGCATCACAGACATTCTTGGCTTTCTTTGTAGAAAGCGAAAAGCAGGCACAAAATGTTGAATCTTATTATAAAACGAATTTTTTTAGGCACCTTGTTTCATTGAGAAAAATTACCCAAGATGCTCTCCGTCCAATGTATTCTTGGGTTCCACTTCAAGATTTCTCTCAAAAGTCAGACATTGATTGGAATAAGTCTATACCTGAAATTGACCAGCAGCTTTATACGAAATATGGATTGAATGAAGAAGAAATAGCATTTATTGAAAGAATGATAAAACCAATGACAGAGTAAAATATGATAAATGCCTACGATTCGCAGTCATACACATTGTCAAATCGCACGAGCCAAAGCGCAAACCAAAACTTGCCAAAGAGTATACCTGCCCAATCGCATGGGAAGATTGCCGACCCTGATAAAACAAAAATTAGTGCTATATTGAAACCTAAGTAATTGAAATCGAATAAATGCCAGTTGGTAATAGTATAGACGGCCCCGCCAGATTCCTCTGACGGGGAGCGGCTCACACACCACTCGGGGTACGGCTCTTCCCGATGAATCGGGACAGGCTGTAGCTTCTATTCATCCCGGCTCGTTGTTAAAATGAATCGCCGCGGTGAACCATTTCATAACGCTCTGCCCCAGTTCACTGGATTGTAGGTTTCGACCGCTTGAATGACTTCGTCGGGCAGGTTTTGAGGTTATAACATATTAAAAGCTTTGTAAGATGGAATCTTTGCCATTTATCTATTTTGGCTAAAGCCCATGATTTTGAAATGCTTTCAGTTGGAATGGGCTAAAGCCGCATTCCTATCGATTCAGTTAGGCCTGGGAATTACAAAGTGCTATATTCTGGAATGTTTTTTTTTTTTTAGGTGATACAGGCAAAGGTGCCATTCAAAAAAATGTTAATATGCCGCTTGCCATCTTGTCCGAAATGATTAATTTGAAAGCGGAAAGAAGAGGAGGTTTGTAGTTATTGGTGAATCTTGCTAAGTAACAATAGGGTTTAGAGGGACAACAAGTTTTTGCCGGATTTATATTCCATTGGTAAACAGATAGGCAATTTGTGGCTAATTTGAAAAATGACAACACTAAAACAGAAATATTATTTGTCAAATAAGACTTTTGAGCTTACTGACCGAAAAGTTCTGATTGTAGAAAAGTCTGTATTTGATGATAAAGAATGGGAAGCCAGATACAATGAACTCGGACTTGACTTGGTTAAGGTTAAATCGAGAGAAGGAATTGGCAATGTTGTGTTTTTTGGCGGACTATTGATATTGACGGTCTTTTTGACATTTAAGGCTTTTACGGATGGAACCGATTATAAATTGGCATTCTTCTTTCTTTTAGGGTGTTTTATGTGGGGAACTGTAATTTGGTGGAGTATTCAGAAATACTTTGTATCTCAATATGTTTTAGCTGGAGGAGATAAAATATTGACTTTCTTCATCAATAGTCCAGATGAAAAGACCGTTAAGGGCTTTATTGACCAAATTAGAGAGCGAACGAGGAGAAGACTGAAGGATGAATTAACTCATTTCGATCCAGACTTAAGTTTTGAAGACCAATTGAACAACTTGAAATACTTAAAAAATATTGATGTGATTGACCAGGAAGAATTTGAAAAGATTAGAGAACAGTTAAGGGAAAAACATTTGATAAAATAAAAAATTGGCCATAATTGAAACGCAAAATAATTCTACTATTACTTCTTCCCCTTCTATTTTCCGCCTGTAAGGAAAAAACAGAAGAGAATTTAATATCCGGTAAAGTGGATAAGCTTGATCCAAAAGTAACTATCAATAAAATTGAATCTGATATCAGCCAATGGTGGACTTATCATTCAGCTAACATCTCCTTATCATCGAATTTTATAGGTTTAAATGAAAAATCCGACACAATCCAAAAAGAGCAATTTTTAGAACAATTAACTTCCGGGGATTTTATTCCTTTAAAGTTAAAATCTAAAATAGAAACCTATAAGTTGTACAAATTAGACGCTTTAGCTGATAAGGGTATTGGAAGTACCATAAAAAATGCCTCTACCACCAATCTCGAGCACTTCAAAATGGAAGGTAAAACCTTTCCCAAATTTGATTTTAGAGATTTGAATGGCCAGCACTACAACAATGAAAACACCAAAGGTAAAACCATCCTTATTAAAACCTGGTTTATTGGATGTACGGCCTGTATTGCTGAGTTTCCTGAACTTAATAGGATTGTTGAAGATCATGAAAATGACGACGATATGGTTTTTATTAGCCTGGCATTGGATGCCAAACCCGAATTAGAAAGGTTCCTATTAAAAAGGCCTTTCAAATATCAGGTGGTTCCGGAAAAAAGAGATTTTTTAGAAAAAGAATTAAACCTGCAAATCTATCCGACGCATATAGTAGTAGATAAAAATGGTACAATTGTAAAAGTGGTAAATAAGGCATCAGAAATGATTGCATTTATTGAAAATAACATAGATTGACGCTATAAAGCTGACATCCACCGTTGTAAAAAACCAGTCACCATTTAAAAGACAATTTTCTCATTTCGGATAAAGCCCGGGAGGGGGTGAAATTTTATTTAATAGGAATGGGCTAAAGCCGCATTCCTATTGATTAAGTTAGGCCTGGGAATTACAAAGTGCTATATTCTGGAATGTTTTTTTTAGGTGATACAGGCAAAGGTGCCATAAAAAAAATGGTAATATGCCGCTTGCCATCTTGTCCGAAATGATTAATTTGAAAGTGCAAAGAAAATATGGGAGATTTGGTGCAGTTGATTCTTTTTGGTCAGTGTCAATAAGGTATTCAGATTTATCACACCTGGGATGGAATTGTATCTCTTTGTTTAACAGATTAACGAGTTGGCGGCAACAAAAAAGAGAGCTTCGGGAAATGAATGAAAGGAATAAAAATTGGAAACCGATAATACTTCAAGCAGACGAGGGCGAGAAAGTACTTTTTCGTATTGGACTAATGACTTTTAAAGTGTCATCAAACCAGACCAATGATAACTTTATGATATGTGAAACAGAATTGCCCCCAAAAGCATATGTTGAACCTCATTCACACCCGGAAGCTGAAACATTTTATATACTTGAAGGCGAATTCATATTTTACGTTGAAGATATGAACAAAGGAATAAAATGTAAAAAAGGAGCATTTATTAGTGTACCGCCACATGTAGAACATAGTTTTAAAAACACAGGTGGGTATAAAGGAAAAATACTTGGAACTATGACGCCAGGCGGAGCAAAAGGATTAGAAAGTCTATTCAGAACGTTTGGAGTGGGAATTACCGACAAAGACGTTATTCCGGATTTGAATAAACCTATTGAGGATTGGGTAGCAGCAGTTGACACTATTAGAAAAAAATAATTAAGTGAAAAAATGTCAGCCGCCAACATCAATGTTTCTTTTTGGCCGCTTCCCAAACGATCGTCCCATTCCCGATAATATTCATCCCGGATTATGTATACCGCTATAAATTTTCCGTTCATCCATTTTGGCTAAAGCCAGGAGTGCTTGTTCAAACATTTCGGAATGGGCTATTTTCTATTGAGTAATAATCATTTAAAAAAAGGATTTTTTCCCTCAATTGTCCACTGCTTTAGCTGTGGGCAACCTGGCATTTATGGAAAATTGGCTTTAGCCAAACCCTTTATCCATAACCCTTCAAATCCATATTTCACAATTTTATCCAATTCGGCTTAAGCCGGGATAGGTAATGCTATTTCAGGGGATGGGCTAAAGCCGCATTCCTATTGAAGAAGAGTTGGTTAAATGATAAAATAAATATGGCAAGTGAGCGATTTTTGGGCAATAATGTTATTTCCGATTTATTACCGAGCTATGCGAAAAGATGATCAGGACGAGCCATTCAAACAAATAACAGCTGCTCTTGATGTACATTTGGGGTTTTTTTCCGATTTCCACGATATTTCCAATAAAACCAACTATATTGTTCGCAATAACTATTTAGATGGTAAAACCATCTATGTGATTTTATTCCTAAATAAAATTTTATCATGAAGTACCTGATTATTTTGCATTTATTTTTTCTACCCCTCGTCATTTCTGCACAAAGCCCATCCAGCAGGGTAGTGCATACCGTTTTGGCTGACTCCATTGTGGGCAGGTATATGGCAGATTATGGTGGGGTGGATACCACGAGTTTTGTGCTGTACGGTAAATCCGGGTATTATTCTTTTGGCGAGGGAAATGTGGTGTTAAAATCGGAAAGATGTGACACTCCCATAAGCGGTACCATTACCAAATTGAAGATCCGTAAAAATACCGCTTCTGTAAAAGTGCTATTTAGCGAAGGCAAGCGCTATTACACAAAAGTCAGGTTAAAGCGTTTTAATCCAATGTCACCCTGGAGGGTAAAAACAAGGATTATTTACCCCATCTTGTCCATCCCCCGAAAAGAGCCCCTGATCATGCATTATAGCCTTAATATCTGAGGATTTTCTGTCGTACTGGCCAGGATGAAGAATACCGTTCGGATTATGGATGCCCTTATAGATTTTCCGTCCATCCATTTTGGCTAAAGCCCATGGTTTGTTATTCAATTCTAAGGAATGGGCTATTTCCTATTGAAGAGTATCCATTGGGAATCAGAATTTTTATAATCAATTGCCCACTGCTTTAGCTGTGGGCAACCTGGTATTTATGGAAAATTGGCTTTAGCCAAACCCTTTATCCATAACCCTTCCAATCCAAATTTCACAATTTTTTTCAATTCGGCTAAAGCCGCATTCCTATCGATGACACTTTTGTTAAATATCTGTAAACCAGCTTATTGAAAAATAAACAATATTATCCTGATTTGTATAATTTCCAAATGCTAAGCCTAGCGGTGACGAAATTGAATCAGCTATTTTTGGTAAAGAAGAAACCCTAAAAAATCTTTAAAATAAAGAAGGAATAGGATTTAAAACAAAAAGAGCGCTGGCCAGACAAAAAACCGGGGGTGCGGGAGGATTGCGGGGGGAAGGATTTTTTTGTCTTGATTTCCTGTCTGCCGGCAGGCAGGTTTGGTAATTTTGGATCAAAGCCTGTCCCGAGCAGCGCAGCGAATCGGGGCCAAAAGTACAATAAAAATACGTTAAAACACCAAAAATAACCTTCAACTCACCATTATCCATTAAAAAATGAAAATTTTACATCACAATATAATACAAAAAACCAATTATCATCCCTATTTCTGCTTTTTAATATGTTAGGTCTATTGAGGAAGCGTGTTTTTAACCAACGCCTCCTTATGTTTTGCCGGGGCTAAAAAAATAATTGGATATCTCATCTTCAGAATTATTTCCATAATTTCTAGCCTGCAAGACTATTGCGGGTAAAAATTATTAGCAGATTGCCTGAATATAAGTAATTTTGTGTCTCGGAAGCCTGATTTGCCATTTTTTGGAAAAGCCTGGCACCAGCATACCTGGGTGTACAGTAAATAGTAGAGCCGGAAAAAATGAAGCCATTGCTATCAGAACCTTTAAACAGAACAGCTAAACACCATGGAAATACTAGATGAGATCAGGCTGAATTTTAACCGGGAGAGCTTGCTCTTGCTGAATATCTGCATGGGTCTGGTCATGTTTGGCGTAGCCATAGAGTTAAGTCTAACCGACTTCAAAAAGGTATGGCAAAAGCCTAAAAGTTTAATTATTGGGTTAATTGCCCAATTCCTGGCTTTACCCTTGTTGACCTATTTGCTGATTTTTTTCATTGACCCTATTCCCAGTGTAGCTTTGGGTATGCTCCTGGTAGCCAGCTGCTCAGGAGGTAACTTATCCAATTTGTTATCCGTGATGGCCGGTGGGAATGGGGCTTTATCCGTAAGCCTGACCAGCATTGCCACCCTGGCAGCCGTGATCGCTACACCGGCCAATTTTACCTTCTGGGGAAATCTGTACCTGAGCGGCGGAACTTCCTTACCTCAGATTAACATCAGTTTTATGGATATGCTGGAAACCATACTGCTGATCGTGGGCATTCCCTTGCTGCTGGGCATGTTGCTCAATCATTATTTCGCCAAATTAATTGCTGCCATCCGCAAGCCGATCCGCATCCTCTCCATGCTTATTTTTATCGCCTTTATCGTGGGTGCCTTTGCTGCTAATTTTCATATTTTTCTGGAATACATTCATTTCATTATTCTCATTGTGCTTTTGCACAATGCCCTTGCTTATGGAGCAGGATATGGCCTCGGACAGCTTTTTGGCTTATCTCTGGCGGACAAAAAAGCGATCACCATAGAAACGGGGGTTCAAAATTCAGGCATTGCTTTGGTGTTGATCTTCAACTTTTTTGATGGACTGGGAGGCATGGCCATTATCGCCGGATGGTGGGGCATTTGGGATATGATTTCCGGCCTGGTGCTCGCCTGGGGTTTGTCTAAAGTAAACTTTTCAGCCATAAAAGCAGTATCAGCGCATTCCAAAAGACTCCCGGGCAGTTAACATTGCCAACTCATTAGATTTCTCTGGATTTACTTACTTCTCATAGCTGGAACAAGCCTTTAAGTTTGATACCATGAATCTTTCCTGCACTTGTCGGAAAGGTTACGGGACATCCTTTTGTAGGAAATATTCATATATACGCCGCTTTTGTGCTAATCGGGGCAGGCTTTTTAAAAGAAAATAATTTGCAGTTGCGTCCCGGAATGATTGTGCTGATCAAAACCGGCAGGGATAAGTATAACGGCATGAAAAACTTTCATAAAGTAGGAACCGGGATGAGTGCCGAGGCTACCGAATGGCTCATCGATCAGGGGATCAAAGTGATGGGGATAGATCAGTGGGGCTGGGATTTACCTTTACCCTATATGGCAAAAAAGGCAAAGGAAAGCGGGAATTCAGAATTGTTCTGGGAAGCACATTTGGTAGGCAAGAAGAAAGAATATTGTCATATGGAGCAACTGGTCAATCTGGATGCACTGCCCTATACAGGTTTTAAAGTAGCAGTGTTTCCCCTAAAAATCGTCGGAGCATCAGCGGCACCTGCCAGGGTAGTGGCGCTGATGGATTAACCAATGATAGGAATGGGCTATTTCCTATTGAGGCATTTTTTTACAATCCAGAATTTGGAAATAAAAATCCTCCAAATCAATTGCCCACTGCTTTAGCTGTGGGCAACCAGGTATTTAAGGAAAATTGGCTTTAGCCAAAGCCTTTATCCATAACCATTCAAATCCAAATTTCACACGTGAAAAGGAGGGGGCGCCTGGCCTCTTTTTCATTCGGTTTTACCTGATGCAACATTCAAGATGATAATCGGGGAACAATTATTTCCAGGGCTTTTCCTGCTTGCGGTATCATTTTTGTCACTTTATGGAGAAATCTCGATAATTATGAATAAGACCATACTTTTGCACAAACGCCCGAAAGGAAAGCCAACCCTTGAAAATTTTAAAACGGTTGATGAGGAAATTCCAACCGCAGAGGAAGGGGAGCTTTTGCTAAAAACTGTGTATGCTTCCGTTGACCCCTATCTTCGGGGCAGGATGAATGATGCGAAATCCTATATTCCACCCTTCGAATTAAACAAACCGATTCAGTCGGGTATAATAGCCGAAGTAGTGGATTCCCATTTACCGGATTTCAAAAAGGGAGATTTTGTCTCTGGCATGTTGGCCTGGAAGGAGTTCCAGACCTCCACAGGCAAAGGCCTGAATAAGGTAGACCCTAAGCTGGCAAAACTATCCAGTTATTTGGGTATTTTGGGAATGACCGGGCTTACCGCCTATTTGGGATTGATGGAAATTGGAAGGCCAAAGGAAGGGGAGACCCTGGTGGTTTCCGGAGCTGCCGGAGCCGTAGGTAGCGTAGTCGGACAGATCGGGAAATTGCTGGGTTGCAAAGTGGTGGGCATTACCGGCAATGATGAGAAAGTAAAGTTACTTACCTCTACGTTTCATTTTGATCATGCCATCAACTACAAAACATCCCTGGATATGAAAAAGGCGATCAAAAGCAGCTGCCCTGATGGGGTAGATGTTTACTTTGATAACGTGGGAGGGGAAATATCCGATGCGGTATTGGCAAATATCAATAAGTTCGCACGATTGCCCGTTTGCGGTGCCATCTCACTCTATAACGAAACAGAGGTGCCAATGGGCCCCCGGTTGCAGCCCATACTCCTCACCAAAAGTGCGACCATGCGGGGATTTATCATCGGCGATTTTGCTTCCAAATTCCCATCAGCAACCCGGCAATTGGCTGCCTGGCTAAAAGACGGAAAGCTACGATCCAGCGAAACCATCGTAGAAGGGTTCGACAATATTCCGCAAGCCTTTCTGGATTTATTTGAGGGGAAAAATAAAGGCAAAATGATCGTTAAAGTAGGAGATTAGCTGCAAGACTCTTCTGCCGGATGGGGATTTAATTGATAAACCTCAATCCGATTATTCGCCTTGGGATAAAATACACAAGCTGTCTTCCATTGCCTCCACTGAATGGGTAATTTCCAGTGGAATGTCTACTTCCTCATATTGCTTTAGTTCTAAAACCCTGTTTTCTTCTTTGTAAATTACCGCCCCTTCCAAAACGGTTAGTTTTGATACGGTATGGGCTTTGTGTTCTTTTAAAACCATCCCTTTAAGGAACCCCATGAGGAGTACTTTAAAGCCTGTTCCGTGATGCAGTGATTTTGCAATGGGATGATTAGATGTTTTTAGCTCCTCTTTTATTTCTTTAATCGTCATTTGGTTATTTTTTAGGGGTTTTCTGAAAATTTTTTTCTTTTTGAATAATGCCAGGCGCAGCGGCTTGTTTGATCCAGACCTTTGGGATTTATTCCGGCCGCATGTTGGGTTGTTTTTTTTGGTGATACCAAGTTAAGAAAAAACAGCGGGATGATTCATTTTTTAAAAGCCTGGAATATTTACCATTCATACATTTCGGCTAAAACCCAGATTTTAGAATGCGATTAGGAAGAATGGGCCAAAGCTGCATTCTAATTGAATGGGTTTGCTTTTGGCTTATAGGCTATATGCGGATATAAGTTTTCTATTGATCAAAGTGTCTTTCCTTGAGCTATAGGCATCAATTCTGGCTAATGCCGGCTATTATGTGGAATAGGCACTGGAAGGGGTGTTTAAAGTATGATCATAAGCGAAGAGGGCAAAAGCAAGAACAAGCAGAGCCGAAATTGCGGAAGCATAGTGCTTTCCCTCAATTAAAAACCCCGGGAAATGAATTTTTTAACGACAACAGAATATAGAATTGACTCAAAATGCCATTTATTCTGTGTTTTTCCGTAATAACATAGAATAACTATATTTCTCCTGTTTTTTTTAGATAAAAAATACGTCTTTATGAAATAATCTTTATATTGCTAATGTGGTTTTGAAAAAGGTGCGGTTTGGAATATCGAGCCGGTTTTTAATAAAAGCGAAAAAAACCTTTACGCTTTTTTTTATAAATAGGGTATCTATTTTGATTTCCCCTGTTTGATGTAGCCCAAGTAAGCTATAGAGAAATTTTGAATAAAATTCCAGAAAGCCAGCATTGAGACGCATGATAAATTTGTCCGGTGGCTGACTTCTGTTTGGCCAGCATAGGTATCCACATGGATTGGGTGATTGGTATAATAAATAGCCTTAAAAATATATAATTCTAACAACCAGTCAATAAAAGGGTGACTTCCTATTTATGAAAGAAACTCATAGAGTTTCATTATGAAAATTATTTATATACACTTAAACCTAAACAAATGAGCAATTTATTAGAAAATTACGAAGACTTTAATACTCCAATTGGGGAATTATTGGAGGGTCATGATGTAAGTATTTTAACTGATGAAGCTAAAAAATTAGTAGAAGGAGATCTGGTGGCGTTGGCATGGAAAAATCATACGCCTCGTACTGAAAAATTAGGAGTAAGAGATTTGCAATCGATCGAAGAAGCGTTCTCCAAACACAGCCTTTTTGGAAGTTCAAATTCTCCCGTAGTGGGCGCAGCATGTTGCTGCTGTACCTGTACTCCGGCCTGTTGTTGTACTGCGGCCGCTGTCATAAAAGCAGCTTAATCTCGTCCTCCTTTTTGAAAGTGGGGAAAGCTCCTCACTTTCAATTTTTAAATTCATAAATCCAACTTCGTATTATGGAAATTAAATTAAAAGCCCTTCCATTTCAGGTTATTGAATTGGAAGATAGGGTTGTATTGAAGCGTGGACTTTCTTCCATGTCAATTCCCGATAAGAGTGTACTCCTTATCATTAAAGTTATCCAAAAAGCGCTAATACAAAGTCCTAAAACAGTAAATGAACTGGCGGGTTTATTCACAGGAAGTATCCATAATTTGATCACGAATTTCGTTCGCCATTTGATAGATAAAAAATTTATTGTTGACGTCAACGATACCAATACCTATCCCCACGATAAGGAAACTCCCCAGGACGTATTTTACTGGCATTTCAACGCCCATCAAACCCAGGTTTCCGACTTATTAAATGAAAAACCATGGGCATTTATAGGAATTAACGAACTAAATAAGAAGCTAATTCGCTCTCTTTTTTTAGACGGTAAACACAGCTTCCTGGTGGTGGATGATCCCTCTCTACGAAATATTCGTTTTTTCGACGACAACCACGGCCTCCTGGATGATTTTTGGAAAGATGAGCGAATTCAAATAATAGCTGAAACCCATTTTTTGGAAAATACGAGAGAGGCAGGTTTTATGATCGCATCCTCTGAATTTGGTAGTTTTTATTTGTTGGAATCATGGAATGCCTTTGCTATAAAAAATAACATTGCTTTTTATCCACTTTTATTACAGAACATGGTGGGCTACGCCGGCCCCTTGGTTATTCGGGATGAGGGGCCTTGTTTGGAATGTTTAAAACTTCGACAAAACTCCGCCAGTTCCGATTTTACAGAGAAACGCCTTACCGAAAAATTTGCCTTTGAAGGACAGCAAGTTGCAGCGTATCACCATGCCATGTTAAATGTACTGGCAGAAGTAGGAGCGTTTGATTTAATCAAATTTAAATCCAATATTCAGTGGAATCTGGGTACCATCTGTGAAGTAGATCTATTGGCAGGTTCAATGATGAGAAGAAATCTGGTAAAAGCGCCACGCTGTTCAGTATGTGGACCTTTAGATGAGATGCCTTTAATCAATATTCACCGGAAACTGACCTCTGAAGATGCCTGGAAAGAAATTGAGCAAACGGTAGGCTACGATGAATGACCTAATTACACCAATACGAAGGCTCACGGATACTTTGCCTTTTCTGCTTGATCCCAAAGTTGGGATTATCACAGGCGTCAGAGAGCATCCGCTTGAGGTCGATTCTCCCAGATTTTTTCGTTTTAATGGTTCAGCTGCCAACACAGAGGCCTTTGGAGCGTACCGAAACTTCGCCATTGGCGGAGGTGCTGCCATCAACCGGGAGTTGGCCTTAGCCAAAACAATAGGGGAATGTGTGGAGCGCTATTGTGCAGCAATTTATGACAAGAAACAATTTCCATTGTGTTCCTATAATAAGGCACCGTTTACCTGTGTTCATCCGAAGAAATTTGCTTTATACAGTCAAGAGCAATACAACCACCCCGAATTTGAATTTGACGAATTTACTGAAGACGCACCTGTTCGGTGGATAGAGGCCATAAATTTAGAAACTAAGGAGAGAACAGCAGTTCCCGCTTCAATGGTTTTTGTCCCTTATTTTTTTTATGAAAATGGCGATGAAACGCCGATTGTCCAACCAATTTCGTCAGGGTTGTCTTGTCATTGCTCCTTGGAAGAGGCTGTGGTGGGGGGGATTTGTGAAGTTATCGAAAGAGATAATTTTATGATTACCTGGCAAGCAAAGCTATCCAGAAGGAAAATCAGGAAACACACATTAAGCAAAAATAACCAGGATTTGATTCAGCGTTTTGAAGAAGTAGGATATGAGATCCACCTGATGGACATTTCCAATGAAACGAAGATCACCGGAATATTAGCGGTGGCGACTGGTACAAAAACGAACTTTGTACCGCTCGTAGTTGCGGCATCGGTAGCCTTATCCCCGGAAGAAGCGGTTAGAAAAGCAATAGAGGAGTTAGCGCATACGGAAAGGTATGCCTATCAAATTAAAAATGAATTGCCCCGTCTGGAATCGGATCCTGAATTTGACAATGTACTGGGGCAAGTCCACCACGTTAATTTTTGGGTAAATTCTGCAGTCAGTAAGGAGGCTGAATTTTTATATAGCTCAGACCAATGGATGGATTTTAAGGAATTGGTGGATTATTCTCAAGAAACTCCGTCGGAAGACATGAAAGCCCTGGTTGCTTTGATCAAAAAATCAGGATACGATGTATTGGTTACAGATATAACGACCTCTGATATCAGGAGCCTGGGGATGACCGTCATTCGGGCGATTATACCCGGATATCATCCGCTATTTATGGGGTACCACAAGCGGCCTTTGGGAGGTGATCGTCTTTGGACGATACCTCAGCAATTAGGTTTTGAAGGGTTGGTTCCCGGAAAAGCAGATTATCCATTTCCCCATCCCTTCCCCTAACAGAAAAATATTCACTGATAAAATAATTAACTTATGTTAGATTCATTGTGGAAAGAAGCAGCACTTAACAGCGAATCCGTTACTCCTTCCTGGGAGATTTTTCATGAAAATTCAAAAACGGGCCATTATGACGGTTCTTTGACAAATGAACGGGTAGTGGAAGAAATGAGCAATTTATACGACGTGTTTCCTTATAACCAATTCCCGTCTATTCCTTTACCTACGAATTTTGCGCGGATCCAACGCTCCTTTATGGAAACAGTTACCAATCGAGTTACTCCTAAAGAAATCGTACCTCAAACCCTAAGCCTGGAGCAGCTTCACACCATCTTATATTGTGGCTACGGAGTTACCAGAGACAACAAAGACAACGAATACATCCGACGCCCTTTCCGTACTGTGCCCTCGGGAGGAGCCCTGTACCCGCTGGAGTTGTATTTTTATACCAACGAAAAGGTTGAATCTTTAAAAGCGGGACTTTATCACTATTCTCCAGTAGAAAATTCCATTCAATTGATTCGGGAGGGAAATTTTGATGAGGAAATTGCGAATGCCCTGGTGGGTTTTCAAACCCACCTTGCCTACGACACTTCTATGATCCTTTTCATTACAGCTGCATTTAACCGATCCACCTTTAAGTACAAGGAAAAAGGCTACCGATTTACCCTTTTTGAAGCCGGGCATGTGGCGCAGAATATTAATTTGGCCGCCACCGCCATGGAATTAGGGGTCATCAATATCGGCGGGTATCACGATCGGCTGGTCGATCGTTTTTTGAAAATTGATGGGTTGAATCACGCAACGGTTTATCTGAATGGAATTTGCAGCGGAAAAAAATAAGGCAAGGCCCATCATTTCCCGATCCAATGAAACAACATGCTTAAAAGGATTTCATTTTGAATCCTGGGCCATTTTGCAAAAACAACTTGATGTAGCGTGTCTGAGCGGGGATTGTGTTTTTTCGGATTTGTCATTGGGTGCCTGGAAAGGTCACTGGGTGGTGCATGAGATATGCAGTCAATTAGCTATCGAACGCTATGACTATTTACAGCCGCTGATAGGCGTCGATAGCCAAGGTGAGGAATACGCCTCCATTATTAGTCGCTTGATTGATAACGAAAGTACAGGTGACCAAAACTTTATCATCGCTTATGAGAGCTGTAAGAGAATCATTTCTGAGCTTGTCAAACAACATATTAAATGCGTTGTAATCATTTCTCCTTTGCCGGGATATTCCTGGGAACGGGAAAATATTGAATTTATCCAATTGCTTTCAGAAGGTTTGAAAACTACCTCATGTAAGGTCGTACTGTTGAATTTTGGCGACGCTTCTTTTCCCTTGGGCTGGCAGGTAACCTATGATTTTCCACGAACTGATCAAAGGAGTCCCACAGGGTCGTTTCCGATCCCCGGACTAATTGAAGGCCAATTGGCATCTAAACTTCAGGAATTAATTCCACCTTCCAGTCTTATTTTATCCAGGAGCCATGTGGTGATTGCTCCTTCAGAAAGAAAAAAAGAAACCAGCAATCGCAGCTTGTTTATCAGTAGGTTAAAGCCAATTGATGACGCTTCTCATTTGCGGGTTTATTTTGAAATTCAGGAGCTTACAAATGATAGAGAGATTGGATTTTTACAATGGGAAGCTGCCAGGCGTTTTTCGGAAGGCGGTTATGCCATTGCTCTTAGAATTTTAGAGGCTATTCGAAAAAAAATCCCCGATAAATTGAAATTAGCATCCGTGGTCTCCCAAATTCAGAATATTCGGATTGCACTCATGTACTTTTCGGAGGCAGCAAACGAAGCAGCTCCTCAGGAAGATTTACCCAATGAATACAAAGCTTCTTTGTACCAAAGTAAGGCCTGGGGACTGGTGATGACCAACAGGGCACCTGAAGCTGAACCATTTTTTGAACTGGCAAGAGAGCATCTCTCTGAAACAGATTATCCCAGAGTCTATCTTTATTTATTAAATATTTCCGCTTTAAATAAATTAAAAAATGGTGATGTGGATGCGGCATTTGAGTTTGAAAGGGAGATAGAGAATAAACTTGCTCAACAAAAAGATATCGATTGGCATATATTGTATATAAACTCGATCAACCAAGCACGCCTTTACAAGAAAATCAAAGAATTTGAATTGGCTCAAACTTATTATTTGAAAGCTTTTGAAGTGAATAATAGTCTAAGGGTAGAAAGCGATTTATTATATTTTAATTTTTGCTTTGCGCAATTAGAAGAATTAAAGGGGAATAATAACAGGGCCTTTATTTTTTGGCTGCGATCAAGTTTGCACTGGCTGAGTAACGAACATCCTGAAGCATTAGCTCCCCGGGTTGCACAAGCTATTTTGGGCAGTGGATTGTCGTCCAATGTTGTATCTGTAGCGTCTATATCGATTCAATTAAAAAATGCATTGCTCTCAATTTGTCGGAAAATGAACCTCTTTTTCGAGGCTTTTGAACCGAATGGAATGATTACGTTTAGCAGAATAGAAAGAGCGGGCGAACATCCGGAGATGGCTTTAGGTACGGCAGGTTTGGGCATTATGGCGTCATCCAAGGTGGTCAGAAGCGTTTACAACGGCCCGGAATATATTTCATTAAAAGGATTAACCCATAGCATTTTGTGTACGTTATTGCCTGAATTGAAAAATTATAAAACAGTTTATACCGATTCACAATTTGGAAATGAATTGCCTGTGTCATCTCAGGAATTGTTATCCTCATGCATCAGGTATCAGGTTTCAAGAATTATTTTTGGTGAAAAAAAATATCATTTTACGGAAAAGGAGCAGTTTGAATTTTTGTTGTCTTCCAAAGTCAGGATTTGTCAGGCGATTGCTTCAGTTAAGCGGGGAGAAAATAAGCTTATTGTTTATTTTAAACGCTACAGAAGGCCCTTGACTTTAACAAAGACCGAGAAAACAATTTTGGAAAATATCCATCTTTATTCTAATGTCAGAAGTATTTATGAAGCGTTCAATAAGGATGAATTTCTTTTGGAAGTTTTGAGGCAAATGGAGGAAAAGCGTTTAATCACCATTTTTTTGTAAAGATGGGTGCTGTTAAATTAGATTTTGAAATTGAACCTCAAAGCGATTCCCGCTTATGTTGGGCAGCGGTTGCAGTGTCAGTTGCCCGATTTTATAAAGAAAGCAGTGGACTTTCTCAACTTGATTTAGCAAAACGAATGTTGGGAAATAATTACAATCGATTTTTTGCACCTGAAAAAGCCCTGGTTTGGCTGGGTATTTTTTCCGAATGCCTGGACAGACCTTTGTCCCGGGAAGAAATCTTTTCTGAATTACAAAATTCCCACCCAATTGCCGCATGTATGAAGCATTTTGTGGGTTGGCACCTGGTTGTGATCTATGGTATCGATGAAGTTGGTAATTTACTAATTGCAGATTCTATGCTTGGAAATAGCATTTGGAGTTTGCATGCCTTTACCCATGAGTATCAGAAATATTACCATTGGACTCATGCCTATAAAACAATTGGGAGATCGGATCCTATAGATCTCCATCCTGGAATGGGCTAAAGCCGCATTCCTATTGAGGTTAGGGCTTTGATTAATAGGATTGTGTTTTATGGAATGGGATGATTTTTCTTTAAGAAATTGAATATGGATCATTTTTTAAATCCAACTTGATTTTGGCTAAAGCCAGGTTTTGGTTTTTCTTCAATAGGAATGGCCTATTGCCTATTGAAGGCGAGCCATTTGTTGGCAATTCCTGATTTGTAATCAAAATACATTTAAAACAATTGCCTAATAGCTGCAGGCAATAAAGATATTCCAGTATTATTGGCTTTAGCCAAAACCTCTCCTCTCAAAAATTGCTTTTAACCTAATTGCACTTAAAATTTAAAAGGCCTCTCATCCTCACATGAAAGGCCTTTTAAATCTAATTTGAACCCTATTTATGGCAATAATTTGCTTCTGAAAACCATCAGCTTCTCCCTGGTCATGTCATGCATGGAGTGGGGGATGCCGCCCAGGCCTTCACCCGAGGCATCTCTGCCCCCAAAGGGCATCCAGTCTACCCGGAAGGCGGTATGGTCGTTGACCATGACGGCCGTGGCATTCAGCTTTTGTACTGTATCCAGGGCCAGATCAATATTCTTGGTGAATACAGCGGCCTGGAAATGGTATTCCAGACTATTGGCCAATGCTATGGCCTTATCCCTGTCCGCATAAGCATACACACAGACCACAGGGCCAAAGATTTCTTCTTTGGATACACGGGCATCATGGGGAGGATTGAACAACACCGTTGGTTCAAAACAGGTGTCGCTGATGCGCTTGCCTCCGCAAAGCAGTTCAGCACCGCCGGCTACGGCTTCCTTCACCCATTCTTCTACCCGGTCCACTTCTCCGGTGCGGATCAGGGGGCCTACTTCGGTAGCCTCATCCAGGGGATCGCCGACCTTTAGTTTTTTGGCCGCTGCAGCCATGTCCTGCGCCAGTTTTTTGGCTATTTTCTCATGGACAAATACTTTCTGCACCGATACACAAACCTGTCCGGCATGGTAAAAGCCACCTTTTACCAGCAGGGGCAACATGTCTTCTACATCTGCATCGGGTTCTACGATCACAGGAGCAGCGCCACCATGCTCCAGGGCACAGCGGGTACCGGGAGCCAGTTTGGATTTCAGGTACCAGCCGATTTTTCCTGACCCAATAAAAGACAGGAAATTGATCCTCGGATCGGTAGCTAGTTTTTCGGTCTGCTCATTGGAACAAAGCACCATTTGCACCCAACCATCAGGTACGCCGGCCTCTTCTAAAATATCCACCAATGCCTGGCAGGAGAGAGGCGTGGTGCTGGCGGGTTTGATGATCACCGGGCATCCTGCAGCAAAGGCCGTGACAGTCTGATGGACGATAAGGTTCAGCGGATGGTTAAAGGCGGAAATAGAGGTCACTACGCCTATGGGCTCCCGGATGGTAAAGGCCATCCGGTTTACAGAGGCTGCGGTAAGCCCCATAGGAACTTGTTCTCCTTTCAGATGAGAAATCTCTTCAGTGGCAATTTTCACCCCGTTGATGGCCCGCATGACTTCCACTTTGGAATCTTTGTAGGGTTTACCGCCTTCCCGGGCTGCGGTTTTGGTCAATTCTTCTACCTTGCCCTCCATAAGCTGACGGGCCTTTTCCAGGATGGCAATTCTTTTGTAAGGTGGAATCCAGCCGGATTGGTCCAGGAATAAGGCATGCGCCTTTTGAATGGTTTTTTCCACCTCAGCTTCATCCATTAAGGGCAACTCACTGATCAGGCTTTGGTCATAGGGTGATGTTATTTTCAATTTTTTATCGTTACTCATAGTTTGGCTGTTTTTTCTTTTAACATTACATTTAATATAGGGTGGTTGAGGGAATAATCCACAGGCAGGTCAATGACATGAACGCCGGGGCTATTCAGGCTTTTGTCCAGGATCTCCTGGAAGTTGGCATCACTCTCAGGCCGGTAACCGTGAGCCCCATAGCTGTTGGCATACTGGATAAAATCTGGATTGTTAAAGTCCAGACCGTAATTTTTAAATCCCATATCTTCCTGTTTCCATTTGATCATGCCGTAGCCATGGTCATTAAGGATGATGACCACCAGATTCAATCCCAGTCTTACAGCGGTTTCCAGTTCCTGGGAATTCATCATAAAACCGCCGTCCCCGACTACGGCTACTACTTTTTTATGGGGATACAAAAGGTTTACCGCCATGGCCGAAGGCAGCCCGGCACCCATAGAAGCCAGGGCATTGTCCAGCAAGAGGGTATTTGGGTGGTAACAGGTATAATTGCGGGCAAACCAGATTTTATACACCCCATTGTCCAGGGTGATGACATCTTTTTCCCCCAGATTTTTACGAAGCAGGTTGACCAGCCGCTGGGGGAGCATGGGGAAGCGCTCGTCCTGAAAATATTTGGAAAGGTGACCGGCCACTTCTTCCTTCACTTTTTTATAGTAGGAGAAATCCCAATTTTGGGTCGGGGAGACCTGTTCGGTCAGCTTTTTCACCGAGTGGGTGATGTCACCGACCACATTAAGTTGCGGGAAATAGACAGGATCTACCTCTGCCGGTGAAAAATTGATATGGATGACTTTTTTGCCTCCATGTTTCATAAAAAAAGGTGGCTTCTCGATCACATCGTGTCCCACATTGATGATCAGGTCTGAAGCATCCAGGGCTGCATGAAGGAAATCATTGCTGGAAAGGGCCGCCGTACCCAGGTACTGGGGATGGCGTTCATCGATTACCCCTTTGCCCATCTGGGTGGTGAAGAAATAGATACCGGTTTCGTCTACGAATTCCGCCAGCGCCTGGCAGGTGACTTTCCGGTTGGCACCGGCTCCGATGAGCAGCAGGGGCATTTTGGCCGCCTCTATCATTTTTACTGCTGCTTCAATGGCTTTTTCATCGGGATTGGGGATAATATGACCCACTACATCAAAAACCATATCTTCTGTTTCTTCCTGTGCAATGTCTTCCGGTAACTCCAGGTGCACAGCACCAGGCCTTTCCTCTGTAGCCAGTCGGAATGCCTCGCGGATTTGGGAGGCGATCACATTGCCATTGACAAGCTGTTTGGTGAATTTGGTGATGGGCTGCATCATGTCCACTACATCGATGATCTGAAAGCGGGCCTGCTTGCTTTTTTTGATGGGCTTTTGACCGGTGATCATCATCATGGGCATGGCACCCAGCTGGGCATAGGCTGCCGGTGTGACCAGATTGGTGGCACCGGGACCAAGGGTGGCCAGGCAAACGCCGGGTTTGCCGGTGAGCCTGCCGTAGGTGGCCGCCATAAAGCCGGCGCCTTGCTCATGCCGGGTAAGGATCAATTTGATACTTGAATTACTCAGTGATTCCAATAAATCTAAATTTTCCTCCCCGGGTACGCCGAAAATATATTCCACCCCTTCTTTTTCCAGGGCTTTTACAAATAAATCTGATGCTTTCATAAATAAAAATTGTAAAGAATTGGTAAAGGTTTAGTCCATGCAAATTTGATACTAATCTACTCTTTAAGAATTTAAATACCGAATTTTTTCGCTATAAGGCCTGAATGCCTGTGATTTTATCCTAATCTATGATCAACAGCATTTAGTGAAAAAAACAGGCTTTCTGAGATTTAGGATTCAGAAAATGTCCCAATTAGGATGATGATAGGTTTTTCAATAAATTGATTTACAGGTGTTCAAAAAACACGTCAAAGGTAGTTCGGCGCAGCAATCTGAAACGGAGCGGGAACATGAGGAAACCGAAGAAAGGACGGTAAGATCGGATATGCGTATAGGTAATTTTTCAGACTGCCGCGGGTGCCGGGTTATTTTCGATTCCTTATCATTCAGATCGGCACACTCTCAGTGACGAAAATGCCGTCATCGCGAGCCCAGCGAAGCGATCTGAACCGGAGCGGTGGCATAAGGAAATCGAAGAAGGGACGGTAGGATCGGATTTGCATATCCGTATTACTACAGACTGCCGCGGATGTCGGGACGTTTTTGATTCCTTATCATTCCGATCGGCACCCTACCATTGACGAAAATGCCGTCATCACGAGCATAGCGAAGCGATCTGAACCGGAGCGGGGACTAAGAAAAATGAAGAAAGCAACCTTGGACTCCCCTTAACCATCGTTGAGTCCTGCTTTTCCATTCTCCCTCACATTCCGGGTAAATGGCTGATAGCCTGATGAAACCAATAATTTTAGCATCCATAAAAAAAAAGGAGGAGGTAACCTACCTCCTCTTTTCCTTTCCAACTTATTAAAGATTAAAAAATTAACCCTAGTTAATGGTTATTAATGTGCTGTTTCACAAATAGGGGATAACCAATTTTCTACCATCTGACCTATGGGAGCTCCGTCAGGGGCGGGCAAGGGTTTCAGGATCAACATCTCCTTATCTGGATTTTCTTTGAATTGGCGGATTTGATCCATGCAATACATGTAGTGCGCTTTTTGAGAAAAGTCAGCAGTATCCTGTGATTTCATCCAATCGTTTAATACCGAGGCTTTCATCAAAGCAACAGCCCTTACCTGAGCCGATGTGCCTGAGTTGCTTCCCAACTGCATCAAATGCTGCAGGACCAATTTTTCAACTGATCTCTTGATTTCAGCGGCATATCCGGATTCGGCCGGAGCCTTCCAGGTAGCCTCCAATACCTGATCGATCATTTCATCCAACCCGATTTGCTGGGGATCCATGGCTTTTTGGCTGATCAACCGGGAGGCTCTTTCGGGATGAAAGAGGAGGGAAAGGCAGTGGTGGGCCGCAATCTCCGCCGGGCTTAAAGGATCAAACACCAGTCCTGTGGTTCTGTGGAAAGTTTCTCTTGGATTTGGGTTGTAACCAAATGGTCTGGGAGGCAGGTGATTCAGGATTTGTTCCGGTAAGGCCAGGTTTTCAGCCTGCAGGATTTCTAAAATCTGAGACAAAGCATTTTCCTGCTCTTCCCTGGAAATGGTTTTGTGAAATGGGGTTTTATCTCCCTTTACAGCATACCCATAATTCACTCCACCCAACACCTTGGAGGCGGCCTCTACCTGATAACGGTGGTACATGTAGACAGGAACCAGCAATTCTTCCAGTTTGGCAAGGGGAGTCCCATCGGGTATTTTATGGAGACCAAAATCATCCAGAACCAGTTTTCTGATAGCCAGTGTTTGCTTTAATTCGGTTACAGGGTCCGATCCATTGTCCCATAAATGGGTTTCGGGATGTGCTGAACCTGCTGGCCTGGCGTCCTGGTCAGACAAAAAATCCAGCCCATTTTCCTTATATTCAGCTATCCACTGGTTGATCGCAGCTTGCTCCTCCATTCCATCCGGCAGGGCTGAATAGGCCATTTTGATGGCCGCGATATCCCATTCACCAATTCCTTCCGCATAGGCATCAGACAGGTCTATCGCACCGTCTTTAATCCTGATGGTAGGATGGGGGTAATCCATGACAGAAGTTCTTCCTTTTGCACTTGCGATATAATTATGTGGCAGTCCAAGGGTATGCCCCACTTCATGAGCAGCCAATTGTCTCATCCTGGCAAGTGCCAGGTCCATAATGGCCTGATCATCAGCGTTGGTGGAGTCGAAGTTGCCTGCCAGGGCCTGAGCAATCAGGTAATCCTGCCTTACCCGCAGCGAGCCTAAAGTTACCTTTCCTTTGATGATTTCTCCGGTGCGGGGATCCGTCACCCCTCCTCCGTAAGACCATCCACGGGTAGATCGGTGTACCCACTGCACCAGGTGATAGCGCACATCCATGGGGTCGGCATCCTCAGGTAGCAATTTAACCTGAAAGGCATCCTTAAAGCCTGCTTTTTCAAAGGCCTCGGCCCACCAAAGGGTGCCTTCCATAAGTGCAGTTTTTATGGGTTCGGGAGTTCCGGGATCAATATAATAGATGATGGGGTTTTCTACTTCACTCAAAGCTGTTCCTGGATTCTTTTTTACCAGCCGGTGCCTGCGCATGATCTGCTTTTCTATGGGTTCATTGATTGGGGTAGAATAATCATAATAGCTGACCGCATTGACTCCGGCTCTGGGATCGAATTTTCTGATTTCAAATTTATCGTCTGGTAAGGCCACAAAAGAATGGTGCAGTCTCAGGCTGATGGCATTTGGGTCGGGTAAAATTTGCCGGATATAATTTCCTGCCAGCTCTCCTGTGAAGGTGATGGTAGCTTCTATTTCCGTGTTTTTGGGGAAGCTTTTTGTTCTGGGTTTATAAAGGGCTGATCTGGATAAATCAATCTTGAAATTGCCCTGTCCGTTTCTTTTGATGGTTTCTACCACGCCTATGGCATCCTGAAGGAAAAAATCAGTTCCATCCACAAGAATTTGCTTGTTTCCACGGCCGGCAATTTTGAAACCCCAAATAATGGAATTAGCAAAGGATTCTTCCACTGCCGCTTGTTCCAGGTTGTTGTTTGCTGAGGCCCTGAAGTTGTAATTATTGGCTTGAAGAAGTAATTTTTCACCAACAGGAATAAAACTTACAATCCTTGCTCCGGATATCCTACCCCTGTCCAAACCGATATCATTGGAGCCCAGCCCAGCAGACAGGGAAGGGTAATACAGCATTTCCGAAACGGATTCAGGAATGGCCATCCATATTTTCCCTTTTGAATCATCCCAGTACAGGTCAATTAGTCCCGGCATTTTTTCCATGTCCTGGGTTAGGGATTGGATATCCTGAGTTTTTGTTTCCCGGGATTGACCTATTGCCTCAATTTTACAAATGAAGATAAGGAGTAATACACCAAATAGTTTAAGTTTAAGCAAATCCATGAGCTGATAGGGTTGGTTTTTTTCCAAAAATAAGGAGGAATGCATCAACTATCTATTCTGCAGATAGAAAGTCCTGAAATAACCTTTCAAGATGGCGGAAATCCCTTTATTGGAAAAAAGCTGAAAAAAATGCGTAATGCTGTCCGGTATACCCTTGAACTTCAATCTTCCTGCTTTAAAAATATTTCTTTTTAATAAATTTTTCATAGATTTGAAATGAATTAGTTGTTAGTGGCTAAGTTCAATCTGAGGAGACCCTTGGGCCCTAACCCGGGGTTTCCTCTTTTTTTATCCTTTTAGTTCTTCCATCATGTCTTCCACGGTTGTGAGAAATTTTTCCTTTACTGCAGGATCAGGAGTAGTATCCCAATTGCCTTCAATATGATTGCCACCCAGCATGATTCCGTCTCTTCTCGGAATAAAATAGACACCGGACATGTTTGCCCTGTAAGTCAGTTCTGGCTGGGGTATCAAAAAACACAATTGTCCGGATACGGGTACCAAATCATCATCTCCGAATATTTTTTTTGCACCTAATCCGGTGCAATTCACGATACATTTCTCAGGTAGGGCATCCACATCTTCCGGCCTGTTGAATACCCTGATATCTATTTTACCTCCTGCAAGTAAAAAATCATCTTTCAGCATCTTCAGATAGGAGGGGATGTTGAAAATATTGGTGGGGCTTTTGGATACGTTTTTGATTTTGAAAGGGTTTTCCCTGCGGGACAGGCTTTCACCTTTTGGATAAAAATCCATCTCCTTCGTAATCAGAAGGTCTTTGATAGAGGCTTCCCCGGGATTGGGTCTTTCCGACCTGTCATCTGTCCGTATGCTGTAATTGTCCATCCAATCCACTACCTGGTTCAATCCAAGCAGGCGTTGGTAGGTATGATAGGAATGGTAATAGGCTTTTTTAAATTTTTCCTGAAATGCTTCCGTTATCAGCCCAGGCTCAATAAGTTTGTGGGAAGGAGACCAGGTACCTGTAGCCATGGCAGAGGTAATATTGGGGTACAGGTCTTTGGTATAAATCGTCACTCCATAGCCTTTTTGTTGTAGTGTTCGTGCTGTAGAAAGACCCAATACACCACAACCCATCACAGCTATCTTGTTTAATTCTGGGTCTGAGGGCACCATTTCGCAAGCCAGCATGGCTGAGCCCCAGGATAGTGACCAACCGCTGCCGCCATGACCATAATTGTGGATCAAAACCTTGCTGCCCAGTTCCTGGGTTTCAATTCTGGGCCCGGATCGCCTGAATGGCCTCAAGCCGACGCTTTCCTTGATTACCCTGGAGGAGGATACCTTTACTTTTGGCAACCTTACCCGCTTTCCAATATAAAATCCAGCATCCTTCTCAACAATACCTGAAAATGCAGGATTACCAATGCATCCGGCACCCAGCGCTGCTAAACTAACTTTCTTAATAAAGTCTCTTCTTGGATGAATCATTTCAATGTGGTTAAAGTGATAATAAGCTTGGGTCAGATTGGGTTCACTGGAAAGTGTAGTTGTTTGTGTGGTTGAAATAATAACCAATATTATCAAATAATTCATTTAAATTCAAAATAAGGGTGAAAAAAATATGTTATAAATTATTCAATAAATGAAAAAATAGCATATAGGGATAAAAAAATAATCGGTATTTTGAATACGGGTCAATTTAAAAATAAAGATCCTTGTATCTGACACCCTGGTTTTCCAGGTCCTGAGGGGTATGGCTGATCAAAAAGTACAGATTAAAATATATTCCGGGTTATACTCCTTTAGTAGGACAATATATCAAAGCGAATTTTTCCGGAAGGTCTCAATTGTGCCAATTTCGAAAGGGAATACCGGGATAATTGCAGGACCCTGGGATATCCGCCCGTTACCTGTGCATCTTTCATCAAAACAATCAACTTTCCTGAAGGGGTCAATTGTACCGTTCCCGGATATACCGGAGCCGAAATCAATTCTTTCAGCTCATGAATCATTTTTTCTTCCAGCTGAATGCCCATTCTGCTTTGGGCCTGAGATAGGGTAAAGGTGTTTTGACCAAGTTGCTGCCTTTGCTGCTCATTCAACTGTGCAAAGGAGGGGCCGGGATAGGCTTCAAGGCATTGGTATTCAGTAAATATCAGGGGTTTTATTTTGGCGAGGTCATTAGGTATATTTTCGCTTTTTGGATAAAAAACAATACGATCATTGTTGGCAAATTTAGCCTTTTGGGTAATACCAGGGTAAAAGGAATGGCTTCCCAGTACCTGATCAGCAGCAAAATTTCCATTGATGGCCATATAGGCCCATTGACCTTTAGCAGGTGGTGTAATGGTCAAAACTTCACCTTTTTGGACGGGAATGATTTGGTTGCCAGAAAAGGAGGCTCCCTGGCTGGATATTTTTCCGACGGCTCCGGTAAAAACCACCTGAGCGGATGCCTCAAAAATCATTTCCACTCCTCCCATATATATTTCCAGGCAGACAGCACCCGATGGCCTTCTTATCAGCCGATTGGCCATAACAAAGGAATCAAGGTCCATCGGGCCGGATTGGGGTACACCCAAAGCAGCAAATCCGGTCCTGCCGCTGTCCTGTAAGGTGGTCATGACACCTGCTTTCTTCAACCTGATGTTAGCCATGATATGCTGTTTTTTCCCAATTAAAATCATTCAGAGCAACTATTTCTTCATATGCTTTCCTGGGGATGGCTTCAAACCGGACCCTGTCCCCAGGCGAGAAAGGAAGTTGCAATTTTCCATTCTGGAAAAACCCTACCGGGCACCGGCCAACCACATACCATCCTCCCGGACTATCCATGGGATAGACCCCTGTTTGGCTTCCCCCAATGGCAACAGATCCTTTGACAATTTTTTTCTCAGGGATGGCCTTTCTTGGAACATGCAATTCCTTATCAAGCCCACCTAAATACATAAACCCTGGCAAGAAACCATAAAAGTATAGCAGATAGGAAGGAGCAGTATGTTTTTCTATAAAAGCCGATCGTTTCAAGCCTGATTTTTCTAAATATTCCTGCAGCTCAGGCACCAGGTCCCTATCATAGCAAACCGGTAATTTCCATTCTACCGGCAGCATTTCCGGGTTTGGTTTGGAAGATCGCTTCAATTCCCGTAAGATTGGAACGAAGGATTTGGCATCAACCCCCTCATTCAGTTGGATGCCAATGACCTGGTAACCATGGTGGATGGAACGTATTTTGTCTTTCCATTTCCGGGTTATGCGCTCTTTAAATGCAAGGATATCCAAAAGTATTTCTTCCTCGATCCTCTCGGGCCAGTGAACTTCAACAATCTCAGGACTTAGTGCAAAAATTTTTACAGGATAATTCATGAATGAGGGTTTGTGGTTTCTGCAAGTTTTGTAGCGACCAGCTTCGCGATTTCCACTGCCCTGGGATGATCACCATGGATACAAATCGTATCTGCCTTAACTTTATAAAAATCTCCGTCAATTGTTTTTACGCTACTTTTTGCCAGCAATAAGGAAACCTGTTCATCAATTTCCTTTAAATCCGTTAATATTGCCCTGGGATGTTTCCTGGGAAGCAATTCCGTAGCAGATGCATACTTACGGTCTGCAAAAACCTCATGGCATAGTGGAATACTGGTCCGGACTGCCGCATTGGCCATACAGGAACCAAAGGGGGCATAAAGGATTTGATTTGGAAAATGATGTTTGATGAATAAGGCCAGTTCAAGTGCTAATTCCTGATCAATCAAACTGTCCAGGTAGAGGGCTCCATGGAATTTGATATGGTGGAGATTAACCTTTTCCTGTATGGCCATACTTTTTATCTTTTCGATTTGTGATTTAAGGCTATCTTTTAAAATTTCAATATCAAGGTCTAAGGAAATCCTCCCAAAATTATCCTTATCCGGATAGGAGGGGTGGGCCCCGATTTTTACCTGATGTTTTTTTGCCAGACCTATGGTATGCTCCATACTGGCATCATCTCCGGCATGGCCTCCGCAGGCGATGTTACAGCTTCCCAAATAGGGCATGATTTTTTGATCAAATGGCATGCCTTCCCCCAGGTCACAGTTAATATCAATTTCTTTTTTCATTCTAAAAGGAGCTTATTGACAAAAAATAGAAACTGATACAGCTGCCCGCACGTCCCGAGTTTAACAATTTTTGTCAAAAATCTTACAACATTCCTCATTTTAATTACGTCTTGAAGGTAAAAATTAAGGAGTAAAATAGGAAATCGACAAGATTAAAATCACCATTAAACACACAATTCAATGATGATTTTTATCGTTAAAGATTCCCCCGAAAAAATGATCGGGACAAGTTATGTTGCAAATAATAAACAATTATAAACTCATGAAATATACACAGCGTATATTGATATTATCGGCTATGATTATGTTGGCTTCCTGTAGTCCTGTGAGGGTCTTTCTGGAAAAAAACGAGGTAGCAGAGGTAGCCGATTACAAAACATTCTATGTCATCAATCAATATTATGATAAAGATGCATTTGAATCACCCGTTTTGGAAGACAACCTGCAAAACAGCCTTACCGAAGGTATGAAGGGTTTTGGTTTTGAACAGGATATGGAAATGCCGGATTTGATTGTCAGGTACAATACCAACCTTACCGACCGGCAGAAAGAGGTGAATTCCACTCCAATGATGAATCCTTATATGGGCATGGGTTGGTACAATCCCTGGATGATGCCATGGGGATCAAATATGGGTAGTTTCAGGGTGGAGAATTATGACATGGGCGAATTGGTCGTAGATTTTATTGATACCAAACAGGATAAGGTAGTCATGCGGATCAGTGCCGTAGGTGAAATCACCAAACCCCAGCAAAAAAGCAGAAACCTGAAGACTTCCGTTGAGAAGATTCTGAAGACCTTTTCGAAAAAAATCGCCTCCTGATTTTTTCCGATCAATACTTTAGATCATAATTCGATTTTAAGTAGGCATAAATTTTATGCACGGGTAATCCCATAACGGTATAGTAAGAGCCATGGATGCTGTTGATGCCAATTAGCCCTATCCATTCCTGAATTCCGTAGCCTCCTGCTTTGTCGAAAGGTTTGAAGGCATTGATGTAATGCTTGATTTCGAAAGTATCCAAATGGGAGAAACTTACCTCGGTGCAATCAGAAAAGAGTATTTGATGTTCCAGGTCCATGATACAGACCCCGGTGATCACTTTATGGGTTTTTCCTTGAATCGACTCCAGCATCTCCATGGCTTCGGCTTCATTTCCAGGTTTATTCAAAATAGCCGACCCGGCCAGGACTGTCGTGTCAGCAGTGATCAAGAGGTCTTTATCGTACAAGTAGGGCAAAAAAGCTTTGGCCTTCTTTTCAGCAAGATATTCAGCTACCCTGCTCGGGTCCAGGTCATTTGGGAAGGATTCATCCGTATCCAGAGATTGGGTGGTGAAATGAAGACCTAAATCCCTGAGCAGTTGTTGCCTTCTTGGGGATTTAGAGGCCAGAATGATATTTTTGTCAGGGATTTCCAATTTGGTTTCGTTAGTTGATTTTTCTTTTCTTCCATTTGGAAGGACTGCCATTTTCCATTTGCTTTATTCCTGATGCAGGAGGAATGCTCAGAAAGTCTGAAACGAAAAAGGCGACGGCTTCTTTTTCTTCCATACCCGGCTCATCCTCCAGCATATCCGGTTTAAAATACTGGTCTATGAAATGTGTGGTAAAGGTACCGTTTACAAAAGCCTCCTGCTGCATTACCCAATTGCAAAAGCCGAGCGTATTTTTGACTCCATGTATTTTAAATTCACCAATGGCTCTTTTCATTTTGTCAATGGTGCTGCTCCTGTCCTCCGCATACACTATTAATTTCCCTATCAGGGGATCATAAAAAATGGGTATTTCCATGCCTTCTTCGTATCCGATATCTACCCTTATTCCGGGTCCTTCTGGTTTATTGAAGACCTGTAATGATCCGGTATCGGGTAAGAATTGATTTTTTGGGTCTTCGGCGTATACCCTTATTTCCATGGCGTTTCCTCTGATTTTCAGGTCATTTTGTGACCATGGCAGTGCTTTTCCTTCAGCAATGTTGATCTGGGCTTTTACCAAATCAATACCGGTTATGCATTCCGTTACCGGATGCTCTACCTGAAGCCTTGTGTTCATCTCCAGAAAATAAAAATTCTGATCCCTGTCTAAGATGAATTCTACCGTTCCTGCTCCGGTATAGTTGCAAGCTTTGGCCACCAATATGGCTGCATCACCCATGGCCTTTCTGGTCGCAGGGCTAATGGAAGGGGATGGTGCTTCTTCTATTACTTTTTGATGGCGACGTTGTACGGAACATTCCCGGTCAAATAAATGGATGGTATGCCCTTGCTGGTCAGCCAGTATTTGAATTTCTACATGTTTGGGTGATTGGATGAATTTTTCCAGAAAAACGGCGGCATCTCCAAATGCACTTTTGGCCTCTCCCATGGCCCGTGATAATTCTTCCCCTAAATCCACCGGATCATGAACAATGCGCATACCTTTTCCACCTCCTCCGGCACTTGCTTTGATCATCAAAGGAAATCCTATATTGCGGGCAGCTTTGTCCGCTTCCACAAGGTCAGTAACTGAAGCTGTGGTTCCTGGAACCAGAGGGATATCAAATGCTGCAACAGCTTTTTTTGCAGCCAGTTTGTCACCCATGGTGGCAATGGCCTGCGGTGTGGGGCCAATAAACAACAAACCGGCATCGATCACCCTTTGGGCAAAAGCAGCATTTTCCGATAGAAAACCATATCCCGGGTGAATGGCGTCCACATCAAACTTTTTTGCCGCCTGGAGGATAGCATCCTGGTTCAGATAGGATTGGGATGCCGGGGAAGGACCAATACAGACGGCCTGGTCTGCAAACCTGACATGGGGAGCAAAAACATCCGCCTCGCTGTATACGGCCAGGGTTTTGATACCCATTTCTTTGGCTGTTCTCATGATACGGAGACTAATTTCTCCCCGATTGGCTACCAAAAGTTTTTTAATTTTCACAGGTCAGGTTTTCATGGTGCATCACGAATTAAACAAATATGCACTATAAAAGAAAGGATTTACCAAAAGTCCCTGTAATTTTGGGGAAGCCGCTTAAAAACATTACTTTTGAGGGTTTAAATCATCGATCTAAAGATATTTGTTATACAGTAAAGTCGTTACAAGTTGGATATATTTGAAAAACTGAACACAAATCTGGGTCCTTTGGGAAAGCATTCCGAATTATCGGAAGGTTATTTTATGTTTCCTAAGCTTGAGGGTGAAATAGCTCCCCGAATGAAGTTTATGGGAAAAGAAGTACTCACCTGGAGCCTGAATAATTATTTGGGGTTGGGAAACCACCCGGAAGTCAGAAAAGCGGATGAAGAAGCTGCCAAAAAATGGGGTGCGGCCTATCCCATGGGAGCAAGGATGATGTCCGGGAATACCGACCTCCATGAAAAACTGGAGCATGAACTGGCGGAATTTGTTGGTAAGGAAAAAGCCTACCTGCTCAACTATGGTTATCAGGGCATTATGAGTGTGATAGATTCTCTGATCGACCGAAAGGACGTAATCGTATATGATGGAGAATGTCATGCCTGTATCATTGATGCACTGAGAATGCATATGGGAAAGCGCTTTGTCTTTCCCCACAATGACATGGAAAGCTTTGGAAAACAACTTGTTAGAGCGGAAAAACTTACCCGTGTAACAGGGGGTGGAATTCTGGTAATTACCGAGGGTGTATTTGGAATGACCGGAGATATGGGTAACTTGAAGGATATTGTTGCCTTTAAGGAAAAATTTCAATTCAGGCTATTGGTAGACGATGCGCATGGTTTTGGCACCATGGGAAAAACCGGTGCAGGCAGCGGTGAAGAACAGGGTGTACAGGATCAGGTAGATCTATATTTTTCTACTTTTGCCAAATCAATGGCCAGTATTGGCGCATTTATTGCAGGAGATGCAAAAATAGTGCATTACTTAAAATATAACATGCGTTCTCAAATATTTGCCAAAGCTTTGCCGTTGATTATGGTGGAAGGTGGCTTGAAGCGCCTGGAGATGCTCAAAAACAGACCTGAATTCAGGGAAAATCTCTGGAAGATTGTCAATGCATTGCAAAATGGCTTAAAGGAAAAAGGTTTCAGTATTGGAAAAACCAATTCACCGGTGACACCTGTAGTATTGAATGGAACGGTAGGAGAGGCGGCAACATTGAGTAAAGACCTTAGAGAAAATTATAATATTTTCTGTTCTGTGGTGATTTATCCTGTAATTCCAAAAGGAATGATCATATTGCGATTGATTCCTACAGCAGTACATTCACTGGCAGATGTGGAGGAAACCATTGCTGCATTTGAGGCAATTAAAGGTAAATTGAGCAGTGGATTTTATAAAACCACAGCACTGGCCACTTCATTTGGCGAATAAATGGAGAAAAAGCTACTATAACTGTAGATTTATAAACATTTTAACTATATTGAATCAAAAATTAATCTTATCATCAACCTTAATTAACTTTTAATTATGAACAGATTTAGTGAAATCAAAGATCTTATTATGTCGCTGGAAGCTGATTTTGAAAAATTCTACGACAAGAAGAATCAAGCAGCTGGTACACGGGTAAGGAAAGGAATGCAAGATTTGAAAAATTTGGCACAGGATATCCGAAAAGAAGTTCAAGACATCAAGAATACTTAAGATTTAAATAAAAAAAGAGGGCTGTTTAAATATAGCCCTCTTTTTTTTTTATTCCAGGTGGGGAGAGTAAAATTGTTTGGTATTGACTTTCTCAGCTGCCGTTTTTATCCTCTGGCTTAAATCAGGGGATGCTTTTAGCAAGGGCAACCTCACATGTTCCTCACAAATGCCCAAATGCTTCATCAAACATTTCACACCTACAGGATTACTTTCCTCATACATTAGCGGATTAATTTCCAATAGGCTGAAGGTTCCCTTTTTAGAGTAGGTAGCATTGCCATGAATAATGGAACCCATTATTTCAGGATAGGCATTGGCCATGACGGAAATTACTCCTTCCGCTCCTATACTGCGCATTAAGGTGGTGATCATATCATCTCCTGAAATCAACAAAAAGTCATCAGACTTGTCCTTGGCTATGCGCATACACTGTTCCAGATTTCCGCTGGCCTCTTTTACGCCAATAATATTCGGATGCTGGGCCAATTTCAGACTGGTTTGGTAAGTCAGGTTTGAAGCGGTTCTTCCGGGAACATTATATAGGATTACCGGAACGGGACAGTGATCTGCGATTTTGCTGTAATGGGCAATGATTCCCTGCTGACTGGGTTTATTGTAGTAGGGACTTACCGACAATATGGCATCTATGTCCGAGAAATCGATTTTTTTCATCTCGTCCAGGACTTTTTGGGTATTGTTTCCACCCAGTCCGTAAACAATTGGCAGTCGCGATCGGTTTACCTTTTTGGTGAATGCAAGTACCTGCATTTTCTCGGTTTCGGATAGGGTGGCAGATTCTCCGGTGGTACCTTGAACTACCAGGTAATCCACATTTCCGTGAATTACATGCTCAATAACTTTTTCCAAAGCCGGAAAATCAATAGTTCCGTCTTCAGAAAAAGGCGTTACCAATGCTACACCGGTACCTTTGAATTTTTCCATTGTATTAATTGATCTGCTTTAAATATTTTATCAATAGTGCCGTACCTGATTGGATATCTTTTTCTTCCTTGTTTAACATCAGGTCCAAATAGGGCTTTAACTCATCACTGAAAAACCCCATGCTATAAGACGCAGACTGTAACTGTAGCAGATAGAGGGTGAAGTAATTCAGTTTCTCAGAAGTAAAAATAATCAAATCTGGTTTAAGGGAAAGTAATTGATTTAGTTTTTCTCCTGGTTTACCAAATAAAGTAAAATCTTTATAGGAAAATGCCTGTTCATCTACAGAATTTTCATCATAATAATTCCCCAATACCTTTATATCTTTATT
>NZ_JABURL010000009.1 GCF_014762705.1 Cyclobacterium sp.
GGTCCTAAGGTAGCGAAATTCCTTGTCGGGTAAGTTCCGACCTGCACGAATGGTGTAACGATCTGGGCACTGTCTCAGCCATGAGCTCGGTGAAATTGTAGTCGCGGTGAAGATGCCGCGTACCCGCAACGGGACGGAAAGACCCCATGAACCTTTACTGCAGCTTAACATTGGCATCGGGTACACGGTGTGTAGGATAGGCCGGAGGCAATGAAGCGGCGTCGCCAGGCGTTGTGGAGCCACCGTTGAAATACGGCCCTCTGTGTGCCTGGTGTCTAATCCCCGTAAGTGGGAGACATTGTTTGGTGGGTAGTTTGACTGGGGTGGTCGCCTCCAAAAGAGTAACGGAGGCTTCCAAAGGTTCCCTCAGCACGCTTGGTAACCGTGCGTGGAGTGCAATAGCATAAGGGAGCTTGACTGTGAGGCGTACATGCCGGGCAGGGACGAAAGTCGGGTATAGTGATCCGGCGGTACCGAATGGAAGGGCCGTCGCTCAAAGGATAAAAGGTACTCTGGGGATAACAGGCTGATCTCCCCCAAGAGCTCATATCGACGGGGAGGTTTGGCACCTCGATGTCGGCTCGTCACATCCTGGGGCTGGAGAAGGTCCCAAGGGTTGGGCTGTTCGCCCATTAAAGTGGCACGCGAGCTGGGTTCAGAACGTCGTGAGACAGTTCGGTCCCTATCTGTTGCGGGCGTGGGAAGTCTGCGGGGGGCTGTCCTTAGTACGAGAGGACCGGGATGGACCGACCGCTGGTGTACCGGTTGTGGTGCCAACTGCACCGCCGGGTAGCTAAGTCGGGAAGAGATAAGCGCTGAAAGCATCTAAGTGCGAAACTCGCCCCAAGATGAGACTTCCAAACAGGGCCGTCAGAGACGATGACGTTGATAGGCTGCAGGTGTAAAGCCAGAGATGGCAAAGCCGAGCAGTACTAATAGCCCGAAAGCTTGAACACCTTTGACACATTGCATTTTCCGCGAGACACTGTCATAGAAGAACACAAGAGATTAGCGGAAAGCCCAGGTGGCTCCGTAAAGACATAGGCGGCCCGGCGCAGGGGACCCACCTCTTCCCATCCCGAACAGAGAAGTTAAGCCCTGCAGCGCCGATGGTACTGGGGTTACACCCGGGAGAGTAGGTCGCCGCCTCATTTATTCAAAAGCCCTTTGGTTAACGCCACAAGGGCTTTTTTTATGCCCGGAGCAAAAGAAATGTTCACCACAGATTACACGGATTAACACAGAGAAAATCAAAAGCAACCTCCCTTCTATGTTCTTCTATTCCTTATATGGTTCCCTTATTTTTAGAACCATATAAGACATATAAGGAAATATAAGGTTTAGGCTACAAAAAAAAATCTGTGGTAATCTGGGTTTATCTGTGGTGAATCCTTTGTTCCCACCACGGATTAGAACAGAGAAAATCAAATACAAGCCCACTTCTATGTTCTTCTATTCCTTATATGGTTCTCCTTTTTTTTGAACCATATAAGTGATATAAGGAAATATAAGGTTTCATTGGAATCAGAAAATATTGTGGCAAATCCCACATGCCTACCACAGATCACGCAGATTGGCACAAATAGCTTTTAGGAAGGGATCAAATAAAAAAGCCTCCCTGGTAGGGGAGGCATTCAGACTAATTTTCGGGATTTTTAATTTACCCTACAGTGATTTGCTTTACCTTGTTCTGGATTTGCTTTTTGGGTATGCTGACCAAAAGGATTCCGTCTTTGTACTGCGCATTGATGTTGTCAATGTCAGCCTTCTCTTCAGGTAGGAAAAAGGATCTTTGGAAGGATTCATAATGAAATTCCCTTCTGGTTACCTGATCTTTTTCTTCCTGCTCTTCGGATTTCTTTTCTGAGGCGATCACCAGGTGCTCGTTTTCATAAGAGATTTTAAAATCTTCTTTTTTCAGGCCAGGTACAGCCAGTTCCAGCAAGTAATTCTTTTCATTTTCTTTGATATTTACTGCCGGTACGCTGGCTTTGAAACGGCTCAGGGGCGCACCCAGGTCAAAAGCCGAAGGCATGTCGAATAACCTGTCAAACAAATTGTCAAATGCAGGGACTTGGGATTTTTTTCCGTTGTTTGCTACTTTCATCAGTGTCATGGCTATAATAGTTTTTGGTTTATAATGCTTTTTCTTCTCCAAAATCAAATCAAATGCCAATGTTTATTTAGCTATAAACCACTGAAAATTAAGACAATAAGTCATGCGTGAACGCTTAAATAAGTCAAATTGTCTAATTTTATTTTGAAATAATGCCAAAATGTCTATGCAGTGATCAGTCGTAAAATAGCCCTGGAAGCCAAAGGCTGATTGCCGGAATGTAAGTAAGCAGCATCAAAACTCCCAAACTGACCAATAAAAAGGGTAAACCTGCCTTGGCAATTTTTTCTATTGAAACCTGCCCTATACTGGAGGCAACAAACAGACAAACGCCCACGGGAGGTGTAGTAAGGCCTATCACCAAATTAAAAACCATGATAATGGCAAATTGTACAGGATCCACACCTACCTGAACGGCCACTCCCAGCAGCACTGGAAAAAGAATTAACAATGCTGCTATGGTTTCCATAAAGGCACCTATAAAAATCAGGAGTAAATTGATCAATAACAATAAGATCCATTTGTTTTCGGTGAGTTCGAGTAAGCTGTTGGCAATCAGGAGTGGTAATTCTTCCACCGTCATGATCCAGGCAAAGAGGTTGGCAAAACCTACCAATACCATCAGGGCTGCAGTGGTTTTCGCCGATTGGAGCAAAATGGCTGGTATCATCTTTAATTTCAACTCCCTGTAAACCCAAAGACCGATGGCGATGGCATAAATGACCGCGACTATAGAAGCTTCAGTGGGAGTGAAAACCCCACCAATGATGCCAAAAAGAATTACAAAAGTCATCATTATTGCCCAAAAGGCCTGAAAGAAACTCTTGAAAATAAATTTTATCGGTTTACGACTACTTTTGGGATATTTCTTTTTGACGGCGATCAAATAGGTAGTGATCATAAATCCTACGCCCAATAACAAACCTGGAATGATACCTGCAACGAATAGTTTACCAACGGATAAGCCTGTCAAAGTAGCCGCAATGATCATGGGAAGGCTGGGAGGAATAACGGGTCCAATGGTGGAAGATGAGGCGGTTACGGCACAGGAAAAAGGGGCATCGTAGCCTTCTTTTTTCATAGCAGGGATCATTACTGAACCTATACTGGCAGTATCAGCAATGGCCGTACCCGAAATTCCCCCAAATAACATAGAGGCACCAACATTGGCCAGCCCCAGTCCTCCTCTGATATGTCCCAGGAGGGCATTACAAAAATTAATGATCCTTTGGGTAATTCCACTGGCATTCATCAGGTTGCCAGCCAGGATAAATCCGGGAATGGAGAGTAAAACAAACACATCAATGCCGGCATACATCTTTTGAGGTATGACCATTAATGGAATATCGCTAAAGATCAGGTAAGTGAAAGCGGAAATCCCCAAGGCAAAAGCTATAGGGAAACCCAGGATCAGTAAAATCAGGAACACCACAAAAAGCAAAACGGTCATTTGAATTTTTTTAGTAGTTCAAAAATGCTGTACAGGCTGACAAATAAACCCATTATGGCCATTGATCCATACATGATAGCCATATTGAGGTTCAGGGAAGGTGATTTTTGCAAAGTAACGATATCCATCAGAGGAAGACTGAAAATAAATTGGGTAAGCATCAGGCAAATGACCAAAACCAAGATGCAGGCTTCCATTTTTGATTTTGCTTTTGGGGAAAGCCGGTCCAGAAAGGTGTTCACACTGACATATCCCTTGTCTTTTACGGCCAATGCTGCTCCGATACTCACCAGGTAAATAAAACAAAATCTGGCCAATTCTTCAGTCCAGTTTGGTGACCAGGGCAGGGCATACCTGGCAATGATCTGCAGTACAACAACTGCGATCATCAATACGAAACTCAGATTCAAAAAGAATCCCAGAATTTTATCCAAAACGGGAAAGTAAGTTTTGATCATTGTACCTGCTGGATTCTGTTTAACAAATCGATCTGATCGGCATCAAAAGCTTCCATAACGGCCTTGTTGGAGGCCTTCCGGAACGCCTCTTTGTCCACTTCAATGAATTCCATGCCCTGGTCCAAAAGAAATTGGTAATCTTTCTTTTCCTGTATAAGAAACAATTCATGCTCATATTCCTGCATCACTGCAGCAGCTTCATCGATGACTTGCTGAAGGTCAGGGGGCAACATTTCATACTTTTTATTGCTCATGACCACATAGGCCCAGCTTTTCACATGTTCGGTCAGCATGCAATATTGCTGGACTTCGTACAACCCCGCATCCTTGATCAGGGCGAATGGGTTTTCCTGACCATGTATGGTAGATTGTTGCAATGCCGTAAAGACCTCTGAAAAGGCCATGGGGGTAGGCTTGGCACCTAAAGCGCTCCAGGTATCCACGTAAAGGGAGACGGCCGGTACCCGCAGTATCATGCCCTGCAGTTCATCCGGATGCCTGATGGGCCTGTTTGCCGTAAGATTTCTGGCACCTCTTTCAAACCAGGCGATGGGCCTGAAGCCTGCAATGTCCAGTATATGTTGCTCGATTTCTTTTCCCAATGGCCCTCCGGCTACCTTTTTCAGGTGATCGGAATCGCGGATGGCGAAGGGGGTGGCACACAATATGGATTTGGGCAGGCTCCAGCTTTGCAGGGATTCACCCGTAATCATGATGTCGGCACTACCTACAAGGAGTCCGGTAAGGACATCCATTTCTTTCCCCAGTTGTTCATTGGGATAGACTTTTACTTCCAGCCGGCCATTGGATCTTTTTTTAACTTCCTCGGCAAACTTCAGACTTGCCTGGTGCCAGCCATGTTGGCTGTTGGCCAGGTGACCAAACCTGAGTACATATTCGGGTTGATTTTCACTTGCCTCTTTACACCCCGTGAGTAATAAGACGAGGCAAAATATAAATACAGTCAGATCAGAATTTGGGTGCATTGTTTTTGACATCAAAACAATTGGTATGGGTTATTGCTTTTCAAATTGAATTCAAAGTACAAAAAAATATTTGTCACAGCCCCTTATTTTTTAAAATTTGGCTCCCACCACCACGGTTTTTTTGACTTGTATTACCTCCCCGTCCGGGTGGAACAATTCACCGGAAACAATATAATAGCCCGCATTGACTTTTTCTCCTCTTTCATTGGTACCATCCCAGGTATAAAATCCATTGCTTCCCCAAATTTCATTTTGGCACAATTCCCTGATGGGTATACCGGTAGGTGAAAAGATCCTTAAAGTGGCCTGGTAGCCGGGCCTGTCCATTTTGTAGGAGATGGTAGTAAAAGGCTGCTCTCCGGCGGCCAGAGGTACAAATACCTCGGGGGAGATGTGTATGCCCAAATCATGAGAAGGGCTGTCATACACCTGTGAGTTTTTGAATCCAGGACTGGCATAGCCCACATGTGCTGCCGCCGAATGCCAGTTTTCTGGCTCATTGGCAGGAGAAAGAACCGAAAATCTTTCCAGCGAGATCCCTTTTACATCCCTCAAAAATCCATGATGCATGTCTTCATTGTAATCCAGTTTTTCTTCCCATTGCTCCTCCGGGTCCAATAGTATCACAGTTCCGGATCGAATGGGATAGCTTGGCAAGGCCATTTCAAGAAAACTTTCCTTTACACCCTTTGGATATTGCGCTGCCAGCTTTTCCACATCCGTAGTGAGTACCAGGTAGCTAAATGGATCAATGATCAAGTCATCCCCGGAAATAACCCTCCTGTTTGCCAGCTCTCCTGATTCTTCATTGGCCAATTTCCAGTTTTTCAGGTTCAATAATTTGGATGAATGGTTATAAATTTCTACAAACTTGGGGGCGCCTGTGGCAGGGTTGAAAAGGATTTCATTCAAAACCAGATTTCCCTCTTCCGCCTCAGCCGGTATTTTGATCCAGGCCAGGTTTGCCTCCGGGGAAATGGCATTCCCCACACAGTCCCGCCAAGTATTAACCTGTAACTGATAAGCCTGGTTTTCCATCAGAGGCATTTCCAGCAGGATGATCCACTGAAAGCGGTCAAGGGAATCAGGATAGGAGTCTTTGACATCAATTTGAGGAGAAAGTTGAAATTCACTGCTGGCGTTATGGGGTCCTACGGGTTTAGAAAACCGCAATAGAAGCTGATCCACCCCCTTGGGCATGGCTGACAGAAGTCGAGGGGGCCTGCGGTCAGGACTATCGTCAAATGCCGTATTGATGGCTCCGGGTGTGCCTCTTTGTGGGCTGATAGATGGAGCATAATTCTCTTGAGATTCGCAGGGATAAACTGGATTGATTACCTCCAGGCTAAAGCCATTATTGGCTATTTCTCCTCCCAGCGGCATGGAAGGATTGTAGATCAATCTGTCAACCAGGTCCCCATGGGTATTGTAGAGGGAAATTTCATCTCCCCCATTGAGCAGGGTAGGCCAGTGCTTTAATCCCAGTACCTGAGCAAATGGATCAAAGGCTTTCTTATCCGCTTCGGGGCATAGGATAAGGAAGCCTCCCGGTGCAACCGTTGCCCTGGGTAGACTACTTTCATTTCTTGAATTGGCGATTTTCATCCCCCCCAGATGAAATAATTTGTCCGTTGGATTGTAGATTTCAATATATTCCGTGTTCGGTAAGGGGCTGCCAGGCCGGGGAGCGGGCATGATTTCATTGATAACCAATTCTTTAAATTGGGGAATTTCGGGAGGAAGGTAGGAAAAAGTCAGTGACTGTCTCTTTATGGCATGCCCATCCATATCTTCCAATTCCCGGATTTCCAGGGTGATTACCTGCCCGGCTTCCCATCCATTTTCAAAGGTCAGTAATATCTCTTTGCCATTATTTTCCAAAGATATGGAGGATGGTGAAATACCTTCAATGGAATAAAAATCCGGTACTACGGCCAATATTGGGTTTAGAACCTGATCGAAATACAAAAGCAGGCGGTTTTCAGGTAAGGGCTCTACTTCCAATAATTCCGGAGGCAATGGATCCCACTCCACGGTCCTGAGACTTCCAGGCATACGGCTTCCATCTTCTCCCAGTCGGGGAGGGATTTTTAAAGTCCACAGGCTTCTCTCGGGCAGGGGTGCATCAATGATCAATTGAATATGATTGCCCCGGCTTTTGCTGAGCAGTGGTGTAATGCTCCGCTCGTCTTCCAGAAAACTGAACGTCCCCTCCCAGGGATTAATCGTATCGAGAGGTTCCAGCAGGTTGATTTGGACCAACTGGGAATTTTGGACCCAAAGCTCGTAGATCCCGTCGGCATAATGTAAGCTTCCCTGATAGGGAAGACCCTCTTTCCCGCTTTTGGATTTTACAGCATGGATGGAAATGAAAACGCTGTCCTCCAGTGTCAATTGTTCCCGCAATTCCACCTTTACCTGAAATCCGTTTTCCATGAGCAGGGCACTTTTTGCCGGGGAAAAATTAATCTGGTAATTTTCGGGAAAAACCAGGGAAGCCGGATCAGGGAAATCAGTAAAAGTTACCATAAGATGCTGCTCATCCCAAATTTCCACAGCCCCAGGGCGCAAAAGGCTGTTGTCCAAAATAATGTCGATGTTCGAAGCCAATTCTCCTGTTTTGGCCCATACCACCGGAATCGCTACCTGAATTTCATCCTCCACCAGGGGTTTTTCTGAAGCGAGGGTCAGGCTCAAACCATCTTCCGATAGGACTATATTTTCGGCCTGTAAGCCATTTACCAATACCTGATCCGGTAAGACAATGGCCTTGTTCCATACCATTTCAAGCGCAAAGGGTGACAATAAAAATGCCGTATCAATCACCGGTGGAAGGGTGTCCCAGGTAAAATCCCGGTTGATGCTTCGGGTCATTTCCTTGCCATAAAGGTCTTTCAACTGATTCATGCTGATCCGGTAAGCTTTACCCGGAACCCAGGAAGAGGCGAATTCAAGCTTTACCTGATTGGTGCCGGACATGACCAATGATTGGGGAAAGCCTATCCCTTCATTTACTTCATAGTGCTGGGCTATCAGTGCCCATTTGGGATCCAGTGCTTTGTTAAAAGTCAACAAAAGGCTATTAGCAGCTGGAATGGTCAATTCACTGAGGTTGATATTTCGGGTATCCCAAAAAAACGCCTTGTTCAGGGTAAACCGGTTTACCCCCTCCGGGTCCCTGATACCACTTACCTCCAGAATTAGGTTTTGATCCTGGGGAAATTCCCTGTCAAAAACCAGCAAATAGCTATTTTCTTCATCTCCCACAGGTAAAATCCGCCGTGGCTGCCAGGCCTCAGTACCAAGCTTGTAATTCTCCGGAATTAAAATGGTTTTTTGGTCAAGGGGGATTTTATAAATAACCTTAAGGATATTTGGAGATGAATAAAAAATACTATCCAATACATCTTCCCAGTAAAAAGAAATGGGCTTATCAAGCAAATAGTTGCCATAACGGTCGGGTATGCTGTCTGCAATCAATTCGTAACTGCTGCCCATTTGAAGTGGACTGTCCAATTCCAGCCTGATTTTATGGGGAGCACTTTCATCAATATGAGCAGCAGTGATTGCGGAAGCATCCTCCCGGAACCGAAAATTTCCCGGCATCGATGCTTGTTGCAGGTCAAGCGCTTCATCAAAAACCAACAAAAGCACTTTCCCGCTTATTCCCCAAATTTCTTCTATTTTGGGAGGAGAGGTATCATACAGAAAAGAAATGGAATTGGTAGCCAGGGAAACGCCAAAGCAATCAGTCAACTGGGTTATTTCCAGGGTATAGGTTTGGTCGGATTCCATGGTCGTGGCCAACTTCAGGACCATGGATTGATCCGAATAATCCAAAACAAGCAGCTCTTCGCCTGAAAGGGAAAAATAAGGCAGGGATTCCAGTACAGGGGGCAAAGGTTTGGAAAAGGAAAGGAGGATTTGATCTGGGGATAAAGGGCTTACTTTTGTTATTTCAAAAGGCCGGTTATCTAAAGCTTCACTGAAAACCGCATTTTTTTGTCCTGGTGTTCCTCCCTGGTCCGAGTCGGAAGCTTTCCAGTTAAAGGAATCGCTGCAGGTCTGGAAGGGATTGATTCTTTCCATTGCCCAACCTCCTCTGGATTTTTCTTCGTTCTGATAAAATGCCAGATCGTAGACAAGGCTGTCTACCAAATTATCAAAGCCATCCCTGAGCATGAGCGCAGCCGAATTGTTGGCCAGGTTGGGAAAAGCATCGACAGCCGCCACCGGGCCAAAAGGTGCAAACTGGGGTTTATTGGAATTGACGGAAAGAATGAGATACGATTTTGGTTCCATCAGGACCTCCTCCACAAGTCCTCCATTGAGTGTAAAATCTTTGAGTAAAACAGGTTTCTCGCTGCGGTTAAACAGCTCTATATACTCAGCATTGGTCTGGGCAGGCAGTACCGGATCCGGAGGAAGAAGTCCTTTGGGGTTGGGATCAGGCATGATTTCATTGATGATCAGGGTACCTGCGGGGCTGGCTGTGTGCAGGTCAAAAGAATGTTCCCAATCCTCATGTGTACTTCCTTCCTCTAAACCGGTGATCTGTTCAAACTTCAGGGTATAGCTGTTGGTGTGCAGGTAGTCCTCAAACTCCAATAGAATTTTTGACGAATCGATGCGCGTTGCATTTTTGGCATTACCATAGTCATTGTCCAGACTGACGCCCTCCCTGGGCAATTCAATGGGCTGGTTAAAATGCAGCAGCAAGGAATTGGGTCCGCCGCTTTCCACTTGATTGATGGCCAGGGTTTTCGTTTGATCCTGTCGCCCCCCTATGCTGAAATCATCCAGAAATAAACGGGCAGCTGAGCCGTTTCCCGAACCATAGACCGCTTCCAATAGTAGGGTTACCTGTTTTAAATCCTGAAAGGCTACAGGAATTTCCTGGCTGAATAGGGCATAGGGAGTATCCGAATTGGGAAAGGTGTTGTCATCCGCAATCTGGATCCTTTCACCAAAGCCCTGCTCCGGGTCTATTGACAGGGAAAGATAGAGCAGTACCGGCCTGTTGCCCGACCCGTTTTTGCTGGTTTTGGCATAAAAGGAAATTATAGGGTTTTGTAACCCTTCAGTCGATGTTTTTATGTAAATTTGCGCATTGAAACTACCGATGGTTTGAATACCCAGCGCATTGGACTGGTTCAGTCCTTCGCCGGCAGCCTGAAAAACCCTGGCAGTACCTGTGCTCAGCTCATTGGCTGACCAAGCAGGCAGAAATTCTTCAGGATGGTTGATGGTGGTAAATTTGCTTTCAAAATCCTGAACCTCAAAAGTTTCGGTTTTAGGCAGCTGCACAAAACCTAGTATGGAAAAAGCAATGAAACTCCATACGGAAATGATGGCTTTCACAGAATGAATATAACTAAAAGTATATAAAATAAGTATTCGTAAATAAAAAATGTTTTTCTGATCACAAAGCAGGAAAACAAAACCGGTCAAAATTTAATCAACATGAAGTTAGCCGTAGTAGGAGCCACCGGCCTGGTGGGCTCAGAGATTCTTGAAGTGCTTGATGAGCACAATTTCCCTTTTGATGAACTCTTGTTGGTCGCTTCCGAGCGTACTGCAGGGAAAAAGATTACTTTTAAGGGCAAGGAATATACGGTCATAGGTCTCAAGCAGGCCGTGTCGGAGAAGCCGGACATCGCCATTTTTTCTGCAGGGGGAAATACCTCCAAGGAATGGGCTCCACAGTTTGCTGAAGTGGGAGCCATTGTCATCGACAATTCCTCTGCCTGGAGAATGGACCCCAGTAAAAAATTGGTAGTTCCCGAAATCAATGGCAAAGTCCTTCGGATTGATGACCGCATTATTGCCAATCCCAATTGTTCCACCATTCAGATGGTGCTGGCCCTTGCCCCTCTCAGGGAAAAATATGGTATCAAAAGGATCGTGGTATCTACTTATCAGTCCGTGACCGGAACGGGTAAAGATGCCGTGGACCAAATGATGGCCGAAAGAAAGGGTGAGGAAGCCAATATGGTGTATCCTTATAAAATCGACTTGAATGTATTGCCGCACATTGACGTTTTTCAAGATAACGGCTACACCAAAGAAGAGATGAAGATGATCAACGAAACCAAAAAAATCTTCGGAGACGACAGCATTCGGGTGACCGCCACTGCCGTAAGAATCCCCGTGATGGGTGGCCACTCAGAAGCGGTGAATGTGGAATTCCATAAAGATTTTGACCTGGATGAAGTGAAAGAATTGTTGTCCCATACCCCTGGTGTTATTGTGGAAGATGATCCGGCCAACAATATCTACCCCATGCCCCTGAATGCCCATAAGAAAGATGAAGTTTTTGTAGGTAGATTGCGCCGGGATGAAACCCAGCCCAATACGCTTAACATGTGGATTGTGGCGGACAACCTGAGAAAGGGTGCTGCTACCAATGCGGTGCAGATTGCCGAATACCTGATGGAACACAGCATGGTATAAGTGGCACTACAAGCTACATACGATTCCCAATTGAAGCAGTTTGTGCAGGATCATCTTGATGAAGATCCTGCACAATTGCTTTTAAGGCATAAGGAAATTCCCGGCCTGGACATCAAGGCAGCTGCCCGGCAAATCGCCATGCGGCAAAAAGCCAGACAAAAACTGCCTTCCTGGTCGGCTAACCCTTCCCTGATTTTTCCACCGGCACTTTCTATGGAGCAATGCTCCTCAGAGGCTACGGCCCGGTATAAAAGCAGTTTGTTTCAGGGGAATACCTTGGCTGACCTCACCGGAGGCTTTGGGGTGGATATTGTTTATTTAGGAGAAAACTTTACTCAGCTCACCTATATAGAGCAACAGGATGAATTGGTGGAACTGGCCAGGCATAACCTTCCCCAACTTTTGAATAGCCGGCAATTGAGGATTATCCACCAAGATGGCATCGCTTTTCTCCATCAAACCAGGGAAAAATTTGACCTGCTCTTCGTGGATCCTGCCAGAAGGGGAAAAGACAATCGGAAGCTGTACCGGCTGCAGGACCTGGAACCGGATGTAGTGGAAAATTGGACCTTGCTGCAGAAGAAAGCGGCCAAAATCCTGATCAAGGCCTCCCCCATGCTGGACATCAGCATGGCAGGACGGGAATTACCTGGTCTCTCAGAAATTCATGTGGTAAGCGTAAAAAATGAGGTCAGGGAATTGTTGCTTTTGTACAATGGCTCGCATCAGCCGCTGAAGATTATAGCCGTGGAAATCAATGGTCAGGACCAAAGTGTTTTTTCTTTTACCCCGGAAGAAGAGCTCAATGCGGCACCCGTATTTTCCTTTCCCCAAAAATATCTGGTCATTCCCTATGCCGGAATATTAAAAGCAGGGGCATTTAAAAGTTTTGCGGTCAAGCAGGGATTGGCCAAACTACATCCCCACACCCACGTGTACACCACCGATCAATTTCCTGAGGCCGTTCCCGGGAGGGTTTTCGAGGTGTTGGAGGAAATCAAAGCGGACAAGAAATTGATAAAAAAGCTTTATCCGGAGGGCTTGGCCCATATAATTTCCCGAAATCATCCCTTAAAGGCCGACGCATTCAAAAAGAAATTCCGGCTAAGAGATGGGGGAGATGAATTTTTGCTTGCAGTCACGGTAATGAATGGAAAGACGGGGGTTTGGCGTTGCAGGATGGTTTGATGTGCTGATGTGTCGATGTGCTGATGGATATGCCGGGGCTGCAGTGACTGGGGTGCCTAAGGTTCCTGGGCTTGTCGAAGGAAGCTTGTCGAAAGCATGGTTTGATTTGTAATGGGCAGATATAGATTTTATATAATTGTCTACTGCTTAAGCTTCTTGGAATATTTTTTCCGTTAAACCAGGCACGTTTGGGTTGTTCTTTTGTAAATAGGCTACCAATCCCCAAAAAACAAACTTTTGTAAAATGGGCAGGTGAACGTAAAAATAGCTTTTCCACTGAGGATGTATGGTAATGGTGCCCTCTGCTATTGTATAGGGGCAAAAATTCGGGGGGTGGTATGGAGAACTCATTGAAGAATCAGAGATCATTTTGTTTTTTTGATGATCGGGAATTTCCCTTAATTCACTTTCAAACCAAGGTGTTAAAAAGCGGAATGGGACACACCTTGAGAAGTTGTTTAAAAGCTGCTTTTTTTGATTTATTTCAAAGATAATGCATTTTAGGAGTCCTGAAAACTCACTAAATGAGACAAATCTGACATGATCGACATCATAGGAGATATTCACGGATACAGTGATCAATTGGAGGCATTGCTACTCAAACTGGGATACAGGAAGGAGGGAGGAGTCTATTTTCACCCGCAAAGGACCGTACTTTTTTTAGGAGACTATATCAATAAAGGACCAAAAATCAAAGAAACACTGGAAATTGTAAAGGCCATGGCAGACAAGGGTTCCGCCATCGCTTTAATGGGTAACCATGAGTTTAATGCCATTTGGGACCTGTTTCGACTAGAAAATGAAAGCTTGCCGGCAGACCAATCTTTCCAGTGGGAAGACAGCCTTTTGGCATTTGATAATAACTTAAATGAATTCAAATATTACGTGGATTGGTTTAAAAACCTGCCTCTTTTTTATGAAAACGACTATTTTCGTGCTGTTCATGCCTGTTGGGACCCTGGGCAGATCAGTCTTTTAAAGGAAAACTTAACTGGAAAAGCACTTACAGGAGAGTTGATCACAAAAACACCTGAATGTAACAGGGCACTTACAGAGACCCTCAATGGAAAGGAGTTGGCATTGCCCATAAATGCCTCCATTCAGGAAGCAGGTTTTGCAGCGGGTACCAGGATCAGGTACAAATGGTGGGAGGATCCCGCACAAATGAGCTATAAAGATTTCAGTGTGGATCCGGTGGATTTGCCCGACCTTGCTCTGGACCTGTCACTGATAAAGGACAGGCAATATTATGGGGAAGGAGAAAAGCCGGTATTTTTTGGCCATTATGGGCGGGCGGGATTTTCTTCTATTATCCGGCACAATGTGTGCTGCCTGGATTTCGGGATGGGTAACGGAGGATATCTGGCCGCTTACCGAATGGATGAAAGCCTGAAATTGTCCAATGACAAGCTGGTGTATGTATGAAGGATTTTTTTCTTTATCTTCCCTATCTGAACCAATAAACCTGAAAATGAACCGAAGAAACTTTACCAGGAAAACCGCAATGGGTCTGGCCATGGCCGGAATATCACCTTACCTTTCTGCTTTTGGCCTTCCACAAGGAAGCGTCAGACTAGGAGGCCCTATCTACCAAAACTACCAGTCTCCGGACGACTGGGTAGCTGCCGTTCTAAATAAAAATTACAGGGCAGCCTACTGTCCGGTAAGTTTGGATGCCGGAAGCGATGAAATCCGGCTTTTTGAAGCAGCGGCCAAAAAAGCCGATATCGTCATTGCGGAGGTAGGGGCCTGGAGTAATCCCATCAGCCCTGATGCGGAGATGGCCAGGGCCTCATTCGACAAGTGCACGCAATCCCTGCAGCTGGCCGATGCCATTGGTGCCAACTGCTGTGTGAATATCAGCGGCTCAAAAAACCCGGAACATTGGGCAGGTCCTCACAAGGACAACCTTACCTCGGATACATTTGATCAGGTAGTAGAGGTGACCCGCAAAATCATCGATGAAGTGCAACCCAAAAGGACCCACTTTGCACTGGAACCCATGCCCTGGGCTTTTCCGGACTCGGCAGACAGCTACCTGGACCTGATCCGGGCTATTGACCGCAAGGCCTTTGGGGTACACATGGACCCCATGAACCTGATCATTACACCCGGCTTGTACTATGGCAATGCAGACATGATCAAATCCTGTTTTAAAAAACTGGGTCCCCATATCCGGAGTTGCCATGCCAAGGATATACAAATACGGGAAGATTATTACATGCCCCAGTTTACGGAAGTACGGCCAGGCCTCGGGGTAATGGATTATCAGGTGTTTCTTCAGGAGCTGAGCCAGCTTTCAGGTATCCCCCTGATGATGGAGCACCTCAGCTCTGCCGAAGAATATGACCTGGCAGCAAGGTATATCCGTTCAGAGGGGAAGAAAATCGGAATTACGGTTTAATCTTGCAGGACTCCGATTGACAGCAGACTCAGGAACAGCAGCAATGCCGGAATCCCATAATATTTCAAGACTATAAGGCGGTTGCAGCGGTGCAAGAACCAAAGTACCAGTACCGGGCGAATAAATCCCAGGACCAGGCCAAGACCGGCCAGCAGGAATAAGATTTTCAGACTTGCAATAAGGGTTTCCATAAGACCACAAAAGGACAGCTGTAGGCTGTCCTTTTATCAATAAATAAATAATAAACTTAACTCCGGCATATCCTGTATTGTCACATTTGGAGTTTGGGATGCTTTATTTTTTACGCTTGATTTCTTCCATTTTATAACCTTCAAAAGTGTCGCCCACCTGCAGGTCATTGAAACCTTTGATAGAAACACCACACTCGTAGCCGTATTTGACTTCGGCCACATCATCTTTGAAACGTTTGAGGGCACTGATTTCACCCTCATGAATAACGATACCATCTCTGATGACCCTGATTTTGTTTTTTCGGTGAAGGTACCCATCGGTAACATAAGCACCGGCCACTGTTCCTACCTTGGAGATCTTGAATACCTCCCTTACTTCAATATTACCGGTAATGACTTCTTCAAACTCAGGTTCCAGCATGCCTTCAATGGCATCCTTAATCTGGTTAATGGCATCATAAATGATGGAATAGTGTCTGATCTCGATTTCTTCCTGTTCGGCCAATCGCTTGGCATTGGCGGACGGTCTTACCTGGAACCCCAGGATGATGGCATCTGAAGCGGAAGCAAGCAATACGTCTGATTCCGAAATCTGACCCACACCCTGATGGATAATACTCACCTTCACCTCTTCTTTGGAAAGCTTTAACAAGGAATCTGACAGGGCTTCCACCGATCCGTCCACATCACCTTTGATGATGATGTTGAGCTCCTTAAAGCTACCTATGGCCAGCCTTCGGCCAATTTCATCCAGGGTAATGTGTTTCTTGGTTCTGAGGCTTTGCTCTCTTTGGATTTGTTCCCGTGAATTGGCGATTTCTCTTGCTTCACGCTCAGAATCGTAAACTTTAAACACATCTCCAGCCTGGGGAGCACCACTTAATCCCAGTACCTGTACCGGAGTAGAGGGTCCTGCTGCTTCAACCTTTTGTCCCAAATGGTCAAACATGGCCTTTACCCGGCCATAATGCTGGCCTGCAAGGATGGTGTCGCCTACCTTTAAGGTTCCACCTTGTACCATAATGGTGGTCACATAACCCCTTCCTTTATCCAGAGAGGCTTCTACCACTGTGCCTACTGCATTTTTCTTAGGATTGGCTTTGAGCTCCAGGATTTCAGATTCCAACAGTACCTTTTCCAACAGGTCATCTATACCCATTCCTGTCTTAGCCGAAATTTCCTGAGACTGGTATTTTCCGCCCCAATCTTCCACCAATAAGTTCATATTGGCCAATTCCTCCCTGATTTTATCTGCGTTTGCATTGGGTCGATCTATTTTATTGATCGCAAAAATCATTGGGACACCGGCTACCTGTGCATGGTTGATGGCTTCTTTGGTTTGTGGCATCACACTATCATCAGCAGCGATCACGATGATGGCTACGTCGGTGATTTTGGCACCCCTGGCCCGCATGGCTGTAAATGCTTCGTGTCCTGGTGTATCCAGGAAGGCTATTTTATGGCCATCAGTTGTTTCCACATCATAGGCGCCGATATGCTGGGTAATCCCTCCAGCTTCTCCATGGGTCACCTTGGATCTCCTGATATAATCCAGAAGAGAAGTTTTACCATGATCCACATGTCCCATGATGGTGACGATAGGGGCTCTTTCCACCAATTGCTCTGGGTCTTCTTCTACCTTTATCTCGGCCTCTTCCTCATCGGATTTGGTAAATTCAACGTCATAGTTGAACTCATCTGCAATAATGGTAATGGCCTCGGCATCCAAACGCTGGTTGATGGACACGAACATGCCCAATCCCATGCACACGGATATAACCTCATTGACGGAAACATCCATCAGGGAAGCAAGGTCATTGGCAGAAATAAATTCTGTTACCTTTAAAACTTTGCTTTCCTCCGGGGTATCGCTTACCTCCTTGGATCTTTCTGAACGTTTATCCCTGCGGTTTTTTCCTTTACCTCCGGATTTACCCCCACCTTGTAGTCGGGCAAGGGTTTGTTTGATTTGATCCTGTATTTCTTTTTGGGTAGGTTCTTCTTTCTGGAACCTGGCATTTCCGGGTCTTCCTCCCGGACGGCCTGTTGCTCCTCTGTTGTTGCCTTTTCTGGCACCCTGGGCAGGGCCTTTTCCCGCTGCACCAGGTGCTCCCGGCTTGGCCCCTTCGGCTCCTCTGGCAGGTCGGTTATCTATGCGTTTTCTCGGACGTTTTTTCTTTTCTTTATTGCGCTCATCCGAAGATGCCACCGGTTTGGTTTTCTTTTTGGACTTGTCTTTAGGCAACTCTATTTTTCCTAAAACCGTCAATCCCTTCAGGGAATCGGCTCTGGCTGAAATAACACGGTCCTCTGATTTTTCAGCGGGTTTTTGCGGCTCTTCGGCTGGCTTTTGGGCTGTTGCAGGCTTTTCTTCTGCTGCAGGTTTCTCTTCCGCCGGTTTCTCTGCTTCTGGTTTCTTTTCTGCTTCAGGTTTTTCTTCCACCTTACTTGCGGATGGCTCGGGTTTGGTAGATTCCTTAACGGACTCTTCCTCCTTTGCCTTTTCAGGTGCTTTGGCTGCTTTTTCCTCGGCCTTGGGTTTTTCTTCTATTACCTCTTTTTCAGGTTTCTCAGGCTCGGAAACTTTCCTTTCCGGGGCTTTTGTCTCAGGTTGCTGAGGTTTTGGTTCTTCAGCACTTTTTTTCTCCCCTTCGCCTGGTTTGGGGCTTTTACCCTCCAAATCAATTTTTCCTACAACTTTTATCCCTTGTAGTTTAGGTGCATCAGTAGGTATTTTGTCAGTATCTTTTTCGGCTGGCTTTTTCTCCTCTTTGGCCGCTGGAGCTGGTTTTTCAGGTTCAGGTTTTTTGATTTCCTTTTCCGGTTCAGACTCAGATTCAGCGCGAATGGTAAAATTCTCGTTGTGTCTTTTACCAATGGACAGATGAGAGGCCTCTTCCTTCTCCTGGGCAGAAGACCGGAACTCTTTGGCAAGCATATTGAAATGCTCCAAACTTATTTTTGAGTTCGGGTTGCTTTCTACCTCAAAGCCCTTCTTCGCCATGGACTCAACGATGGTTGCTACCCCTACATTGAGCTTTCTGGCTACCTGGCCTAATCGCATCATTTTTTCTTCTGACATACTAATACCTATTCCTGTATTTTAATATAATGCAAATATAAAGGGGATAACGAATTATCTATCGCTATTTGCTATTCAAATTCTTGTTTTAATATTTTAAATACATCATCAATCGTTTCTTCTTCCAATTCAGTTCTTCTCAACAGGTCTTCTTTGGTCAGTGCCAGCACGCTTTTTGCTGTATCCAGCCCTGTTTTCTTGAATTCCTCGATGACCCAAGCCTCAATTTCATCAGAAAATTCCGACAAATCCACATCTTCCTCGTCTTCATAACCTGACAGTTCCCTGAAAACGTCAATTTCATACCCCACCAGGCGGCTGGCCAACCTGATATTGAAGCCCCCTTTGCCTATGGCCAGAGAAACCTGATCAGGTTTAAGGTAAACCGAAATCCTTTTCTCTTCCTCATTGACTTGTAGGGAAGAAACCTTTGCCGGGCTCAATGCCCTGGAAACATATAAATCCAGGTTTTCCGTATAATTGATAACGTCAATATTCTCATTCTGCAGTTCCCTCACCACAGCATGGATCCTGCTTCCCTTCATGCCTACACAGGCACCCACAGGGTCGATGCGGTCATCGTAAGACTCTACAGCTACCTTGGCTCTTTCACCGGGCTCTCTTACTATCTTTTTTATGGTGATCAAACCATCATATACCTCAGGAACCTCGTTTTCAAACAACCTCTCCAAAAATATAGGTGAGGTTCTGGACAAAACGATCCTTGGGTTGCCATTGATCATTTCCACCTTGTGTACTATGGCCCGCACAGCATCACCTTTCCGGAAACGGTCCTTGGGTATCTGCTCAGACTTTGGCATGATCAACTCATTTCCTTCTCCATCCATTAGCAGCACTTCCCTGCCCAATATCTGATACACCTCAGCATTGATGATTTCTCCGACTAATTCTTCATATTGCTGGAAAAGCAAGTCTTTCTCCAAATCCTTGATCCTTTGGATCAGGGTTTGTCTGGCCATCATCACTGCTCTCCTTCCAAAATCTTCCAATTCGATTTTTTCGTAGGTTTCTTCCCCAATTTCAAAATCAGGCTCAATTTTCTTTGCCTCTGACAAACTGATTTTATCATAATCCCAGATGTCCTCGGAATTGTCATCCACAATCTCCCTGATTCTTACAATTTCCAAATCACCCTTGTCCGCATTGATGATGACATCAAAGTTTTCATCTGTTTCGTACTTTTTCCGAATCATTGCCCTAAATACATCTTCAAGTATGCGGATCATTGTTGGTCTGTCCACATTTTTTGATCTTGCAAACTCTGCAAATGATTCAATCAGAACTTTAGCATCCATTGTTTTTATTTGAAAGAGACTAATACTATAGATTTCTTAATTTGGTCAAAAGTAAAATTAAGGCTTTCCTCAACCCCTTTTTTTCCTTTTTCTTTTTTCATTGACAATAACTGAATGCCCCTTTGATCTACCTCGGTTAATTTTCCTTCAAGGATTTGATCGTTGGCCAGGACCACTTGCAGGTTTCTACCAATATTCTTTTGGTATTGCCTCCTGGAGCTCAAAGGGAAATCCACCCCGGGAGAGGATACCTCAATGACATAAGCCGTATCCATTAGCTCCTTAGCTTCAATTTCTTCCCCTACGGCCCTGCTTACCAGGGCACAAGTGTCAATATTAATGCCATGGTCTGCATCAATCAAAATTTTAAGGGATTTTTTAGGGCCTTTCTCTACGATTTGGATATCCACCACAAAATGGCTGCTATCAGGGAGGTGTTTCTCCACTATTTCCGCTATCGTTTGCCTCAAATTCATATCTTTTTGCTTACTTGCTCCAAGCTTTGTTCCCAAAATGATTCATAATGAAAGAGGGGACTGCCTGTCCCCTCTTGTTTCATTACTTAATTCATGCACAAATGTAATAAAATTATTTTCCTAAAAAAAGTATTGAAAGTTTGATAAATTTGCCCCATGCATTCAAAAAAGTTGAAAATATACAATACCCTATCCAGAAAAAAGGAATTTTTTGAGCCTCTCAGTCCCCCTCATGTGGGCATGTATGTTTGCGGGCCTACGGTATATGGCGATGCACATCTGGGACATGCCAGGGCTGCAGTTACCTTTGACGGCGTGTACCGCTACCTTTCTTTTCTGGGATACAAGGTCAGGTATGTCCGCAATATTACCGATGTAGGTCATTTGGAGGCTGATGCGGACGATGGGGAAGACAAAATTGCCAAAAAAGCCAAACTGGAGCAGCTGGAACCCATGGAGGTGGCCCAGCAATATGCTACCTCCTATCACCAGGACATGAACCTGCTGAATACCATCAGGCCCAGCATCGAGCCCCGAGCCACCGGTCATATTCCGGAACAGATTAAATTAGTGGAAAAAATTCTGGAGGAAGGCCTGGCATATGTGGTAAATGGAAGCGTTTATTTTGATGTGTTGAAATACAATGAAACCAAAAAATATGGTCGCTTATCAGGCAGGGTGGTGGAGGAATTGATGAGCGGAAGCCGGGAGCTGGATGGGCAATCGGAAAAAAGAAATCCCCTGGATTTCGCCCTTTGGAAAAAAGCCGCTCCGGAACACCTGATGAAATGGGATTCTCCCTGGAGTGTTGGATTTCCGGGCTGGCACCTGGAATGTACTGCAATGAGTGCCAAATACCTGGGCAACCAATTTGATATACATGGGGGAGGGATGGACTTGATGTTTCCGCATCATGAGTGTGAAATTGCCCAGGGCAACGCCTGCCACCATGCGGATCCCGCCAAATACTGGATGCACAATAACATGATAACCATCAATGGGCAAAAAATGGGCAAGTCGCTGGGTAATTTTATCACCCTGCAGCAACTGTTTACAGGCGAACATGATAAACTGGAACAAGCCTACAGCCCCATGACGGTGCGGTATTTTATCCTGACGGCCCATTATCGGTCCACCCTGGATTTTTCCAATCAAGCCTTGCAGGCCGCACAAAAAGGGTATAAGAAGCTGATTAATGGTCATCGCATTGGGAAATTATTGACCTATCAGGATGATTCCGCTATTTCCCTGGATGACAATCAGATTAAGCAGGTAGAAAAAAGCATTGCGGATGCTTTTGCATCCATGGATGATGATTTCAATACCGCACAGGCCATTGGACATTTGTTTAACTTGCTTAAAAAAATCAATAGTATGTATACCGGTCAGCTGCATCCTGCCCAGTTGGGTGAGAAGGTATTTGATGAGTTGATCCGTACTTTCGATTCCTTTGTCACAGATATACTGGGTCTGGTGGAAGAGAAAGGGGATCATCAGGAAGAGTTGCTCAAGGTGATACTGGAACTGTATGGGAAGGCAAAAACTGCCCGGGAATACCATAAGGTAGACGAGATCCGCAAGGCGCTAAAATCTGCGGGTTTGATCATCAAGGACATGAAAGACAAAGTAGATTGGGCTTATGAAGAGTAGATTGGTCATTTTAATTTTTGGGCTCATTTATTGGTCCTGTGGAGAGCAAAGCGTCCGGGAAGAAAAAGCGGAAGAAGAATTATCCCTCAAACCTGTCCCTGCCTTCAATGCCGATTCTGCCTATGCTTTTGTGAAAAAACAGGTGGATTTTGGCCCCAGAGTTCCCAACACAGCCGCACACAGGGAAACCGGCGATTGGTTAACCGAAAAATTAAAATCCTATGGGTTTTCAGTGAGCGAACAGGAGTTTACGGCCAGGGCCTATGATGGCAAGGAACTGCAATTGAGGAATATTATTGGGAGCTTTCAGCCGGAGGCTGGAAAAAGGATTCTGCTGGCTGCGCACTGGGACACCAGGAGAATTGCGGACAAGGATACAGAACGCCTGGATGAACCCATAGATGGGGCCAATGATGGCGGAAGTGGAGTGGGCGTTTTATTGGAAATTGCCAGGGTGCTGCATGCAGATTCCCTGCAACCTGATGTGGGGATTGATATTATTTTCTTTGATGGGGAAGACGATGGAGAGCCGGAACACCGGAACTTCAGGGACAATAGCCAGGTATGGTGGTGTCTGGGTTCTCAGCACTGGTCCAAAAACCCCCATTCTCCCGGGTATTCCGCCTATTATGGTATTTTGCTGGATATGGTGGGAGGTAAAAATGCCCGGTTTTACAAGGAGGGTTATTCCATGCAATATGCAAAAAACCTGGTAGACAGGGTCTGGAATTATGCCCATAGGTTGGGGTATGGGGAGTTTTTTCCCATGCGCCGTACCGAGGCCATCACGGACGATCACCTGTTTGTCAACCAGGACGCCAATATTCCCATGATCAATATCATCGAATTCAGTCCCGAGTACGGATTTGGCCATTACCACCACACGCATCAGGACAATATGGACCTGATCGACCGGAAAAGCCTGGAGGTCGTAGGGGAAACCGTTCTCTTTACCATTTTTCAGGAAGAATAATTCATTCATAAAACCCTTTTTCATGTCAATTGCAGGTGAGATTAAAACTCTTTTTCAGAATAAATACCATAGGGAAGCCTTACTGATCCGCTCTCCCGGTAGGATCAACCTGATCGGAGAACATACCGATTACAATGAGGGCTATGTGCTTCCGGCAGCCATTGACAAGTACATCTACCTGGGATTTGCTAAAAATAACAGCCGAAAATGCCGGGTGTATTCACTCGACTTCGGGGAGGAGGAAAGCTTTTTGCTGGAGGATATGAAACCCAGGAAGGGCTGGATCAATTTTGTCATGGGAGTGGCAGCGCAATTGAAACAGGCGGGGCATAATCTGGAAGGGTTTGACTGTGTTTTTGGAGGCGACATCCCCATAGGCGCGGGCTTATCTTCTTCCGCAGCGTTGGAAAATGGCGTTGGCTTGGGGTTGTCGGAGTTATTTGAGCTGCACATCGAAAAGTTGGATCTGGTCCGGTATTCTCAACAAGCAGAACATACCTTTGCCGGTGTAAATTGTGGCATTATGGACATGTTTGCTTCCATGATGGGCAGGAAGGATCAGGTGATCAGGCTGGATTGTCGTTCGCTGGAACACTCTTACTTTCCTCTGGAGCTCGGGGATTTTCAATTGCTCCTTTGCAATACCAAAGTAGCCCATACCTTGGCCGAATCAGCCTACAACAAAAGAAGGGAAGAATGCCAGGCAGGGGTAAATAAGGTGAAGGAGCAGTTTCCTGAGGTAAAAAGTCTCAGAGATGTTACTCCCCAAATGCTGGAAAAGGCAAAAGGGGAAATGTCTCCTGTGGTTTACAAGCGTTGCGCTTATGTGATCCTGGAGAACGAACGCCTGATAACTACCTGCGATGCCCTTGCTGATGGTGACCTGGAAGCGGTTGGGCAATTGCTGTACGGCTCACATGAGGGGCTCTCTGAAGCATATGAAGTCAGTTGCCCTGAACTTGATTTTTTGGTGGACTATACCAGAGACTTGCCCTATGTGTTAGGTGCCAGGATGATGGGTGGCGGATTTGGAGGCTGTACCCTAAATCTCTTAGAGAAGTCTTCTACAAAAGGTTTTATCGCTTCCATTACGGCAGCTTACCTGGAGAAATTTGGCCTGCAAATGGAAACCTATGAGGTCAAGGTCGCTGATGGGACCGGAGTATTTTTTGTATAAAAAACTAAAATTTACCTACCAGGGATTGTACATTACCAATCCACTCTCACTTTATCTGTTCTGAATCACCAATTTGTCCAAAAAGAAAAAAATGCTCCGGCAGAGTATGCGGTGAAAGACCAAACCTTCGGTTGATGGAGTTTTTATCCGTTTTTAGACATTTACAAACGGTTTGGTAAATCAGCTCTAGTTAGCAACAGGCTACCCGAAACACGGTACTTTATGCCTTTACGGCCCTTATTTATTTTATATTATAAAATATTCGTTTGTATTAGGTGATAGGCAAATAAAGTGCAGGGTGCACTTTATTCGTATTTTAGGCACCAACATCAAATCAATCGTCTTGTTCTAGAAATAATGGATGAAATAAATAGTTTAGACCTGGTTATACCAGCTGAATTAAAAGCGCGGAGTAGTTCTGGTTTTCTCTCCCCAATTGCTTACCTGTGTAGTAGTCCCAAAACCAAAATGGTAGGGGTTTGGTGATTTCTTTTATTTGGTAAAAATAAAAGAAATAGAACATAATTTCTTATATTGGACGGTAATAAAAAGAAATTATTAAAGGCTCAGACTACGGGGTTTCAGATCATATCCCTGAAGGATTGGAGTCATCGGTGCCTTGAGTAAGGCTCGGTACGCCTACGCTATGGCAGCAAATAGAAAAAAGAAATACTATCTGCTGTACAAACAAATTTTTTACACTAAAGAGAAACTATTATGACCAAAGCAGAACTAAACAACCCTGATTTTCCGTCTATTATCGCCGAACCCATCTGGGATAATGAAGTTCAATGGTTTTTCAGAGAGGACTATGACGTACCTCATATGAAAGGTATTATTGATCTCGCTAGCTACCAGGAGGTCAGTAGCTTGAGCGCGAAAATATATTACTACGTCTATTATAAAATGATGCCGGCGCCCTGGGGGCCAAAACCAACTCCCTGGAACGAAAATAAGGCCTACTCATTTCGTAACTGGCTTACCCATGGCTGTCCCAAAGATCAAGCAGCTTTGGATGCATTCAAAAAGAAGCAAGTTGCTATTGCCGAAGATACAAGCCTGCGTCACAGGAAAAATGTAAATGACATTCAAGGGGTTGAAAAGGAAAACCTCCTCAAAGCATTTCAGGGCATCATGGATTTGGATAACAATGATCCAAATAGTTTTTACCAATTAGGAGGAATCCATTGGTATCCGGCCCCCACCTATTGTGAACACCATATTCATCCCTTTTTAGCTTGGCATCGGGCATATATTCTTCAATTTGAAAATGCATTACGCGCTATTCCCGGATGTGAGGATGTGACCCTTCCTTACTGGGACATTTCGGATGATCGATATCCTGAAATCTTCTCGGAAGGACCATTCGCTACGTATAAAGTGCCTCAGGAGTTTATAAATCAGTACCCGCAGGAGGTTAAAAATGGATCACTAAAGGCAGATGGAAGTATTATTCGGAATGATGCTGCCACCTACAATGAGGAAAAATGGAAATATCTCAGAGATGCCACCCACGATCCTACAAATACGAATAAGGTATATCTTGATAAAATTATTCAATTTCCAACGTGGAATGCCTTTAACGGATTAACTAATAAAGGAGTATATGTTGCATCAGAATCATTGATGCATGCACATGATATGATCCATAACAGCAACGGGGCTACTACTGCAAATCAGGACGTAACTGGTTTTGAACCCGTATTTTGGTTATTCCATGCAAACTGGGATCGTTTGATGTGGCAATGGCAAAAATTACACCATACGACCAACGTGGAGGATTTTAAGAAAAATGTCAAAGCTTGTGGTGATACTACAGATTGGATTGACGGAGTTGGACTAAATATTATGGATCCCTTTACGGAAACGTTAGGACTTACAGTGGATCAGACCATCGATCTAAATAAAATGGGAGTCAACTATGTGGAGCCTCCACTTCCGCTAACAAAGCCTGAAAATTTTTCAGCCGATGAAATGCCTTCACATCGTAGTGCTAATAAAGGCCAATCCAACAAAAATGAGTTTACACTAAGCAATATGTCTTATGTATCTCTCAGAGTGAAAGATGTAAATCGCTTAAAAATACCTGGTTCGTTTACAGTTTCCTTGTATTTAGGAGGGGAATTTCTACAAAAGAGATTCTTCTTCCAGGCGACAGAACCAGGAAATTGTGCTAATTGTGTGAAACAAGCACTTGTCAGCTTTGATTTTGAATTTGAAAACGAAAGGCTGCAAAAAGCAGACGGAAAAGTAAAGGTCGAGATACAACTTTCACGTACGGACGAAGAAGGTAACCGCCCAGTGATTCCTTTTAGGGAAATAGGCAATCCTACTATCAATATTCGCCTCATACACTAATCGGATACCATCTACTATTATAAAGAAATGAGTAGATAGGCCAGGAGAAAAAGCTTAAATTCCTCATGGTAGTGAAAACTATGGTATCTGTTAGTATTTATGGAGCCGATGCTACTTTAGGTTGTTTGAATGGAGAGCCTATAGGGCTTCTGAAATAAGATCGGATTATGAGTAAGCAGTATCTGAATTACCAAAAAAGCTGCATGCCAATTATTCCGAAGAAAAACGATTTCGAAAATTTCGATTTTGGAACCGTAGAAAAGGCAGCATCATAAAATTAATATTATTCAAATAACTCACCATTATGGAACGATCAATTTGTTTTAAACGAGTGTCACATCTATTTACGACTAAACTGAGCCTCTTTTTTTTCGTATTTGTGGGAATGATGCTCTTCTCCTGTGAAGAGGGAGGGAGCCATGATGAAATTCCTCCGCCAGTTACATTTTCACCTAATATTCCCGTCGATGTTGACCCTGCATTACAAGAAAAACTAAAAAAAGAAGGGGATATTTACGCCTTAAATGAAAGCTTTAATCGCTACAGCTGGCAAGCATTTATGGCTATTCAATGGCCCGTAGCTGAAGATGGAACCCCTAAATCTAAATTTACAGATGCTGGTGAACCAGCCTGGTTAGGTTGGAAAGAGGCCTTTCAGGTGTATCGGGAAGATGGTCAAAAACCAGCTCCATGGGGAGCTCCCAGAACAGACTTTGGCCTGAAAATTCCCAAAGAGGTTTTAGCTGATGCTGACGCTAGAATTGTACTATCATCGAACACACCAACCCATCCCGACAATTTTAGCAATATAGCCGATGAAACCGATCAAGCTTTTGCTGGGAAGTTGTACGATCAAAACGGGAATGTGGTAGTATACGAGGTACTTATGAATCAAATTGAATTTGATTATGTAGTAGAGAAACAATTGTACAACATAAATGGTCAATTAGATTTTACAAGTACAGGTGCGATTGCGGACTTTCCTGCCGGAGATTACAACGCTGGAAATTTAGGAGCAGTAGAAATTAAATTTGCATGGAAGATTTTGGAAGACACAGACATTAAATCCCGCTACTACCAGGACGAAGGGTACGTATATAATGATGCCGGAGATTTAGTCAAAAAAGACATTGGGTTAATTGGAATGCATATAAGCCAAAAAACGCCAACCGCAAAGCAGTGGGTTTGGTCCACTTTTGAGCACGTCGATAACCTGGATCAGAATGTTATTGAAGTTAATGGTAAACGAAAATTAATTCACCCAACCCTACGTGATCCGAATTGCGAAATTTGCCCGGTAAATTACGATGTGTCTAACGGTACCACCTTTAAATTTGAGGAAGACTCACAAGGGAATTATTGGCAATTAACAGGTAAGGATCAGCAAAAACAAGATAGTATTTACCCAGCGCAGTATTGGGCATCGGAAAAGGTAATGAAAACGCAGGCTTTTAGAATGGTTGACATTCCAGTTCGTGTAAAAAACATTAACAAACAAATGCAAGCCTATTTTGCACAAGAAGGTAGTATATGGCAGTATTATATGCTAGTGGACACACAGTACCCGTTAAATCAAAACGCGCTACCTGGACCTTATGGTAATGACGACAATACGGTTCCTGAGTCTGTAGTAAACAAGCCGGGTGGAGATCCAAATATTACTTTGCTAACCAATTTAACTATGGAGACATTTTTTCAGGGAGGAAACCAAAGTGCATCTGATTTAATGGAAGGCAATCCCAAAAACGCAATAACCATTTTTGGAACCGAAAGCTGTATGGGTTGTCATTCAAGTGCTGGGATCTATAAAATTATAGATGGTGAAGTCAGTAATAACGGACCGCAACTCTCTGGAGATTTTAGCTGGCTTTTAGGTAAAGCCAAGTACAACGATTCAATTCCGCCTCCCCACCCGATTCAGAAGTAAAAAAGCAGACTAAATATAAATTCCATTCGGCTATACCGCCGGGTGATGGTCTTTTCTCCCGAACTAAATAAAAGACAATATTACAGCTAAATCGCAAAAGATTTCCTGAGACGGCGATTGTGCTGCTTCGAAGAAATAAAAGCAGAAAAAAAGGTGAGCCAGCTCAATAAGGCCATTTGAATTTTGTTTTCTGCTGATTTCAACGCAGTATTGTAATGGTCAAGAACCAAACAATTTGCGTTTACCACATAAAAATTTTGAACATGCTAAGGTACTGTTAACCTTTATCGACTCTTAGCATAAACTTAAATTACTTAACTTAATCATTTGCATATACGCTTAATCTTTTGCGAAATTAATTTTCTATGGCTGACAAAAATCTGAAAAGATCTCTAGGTTTCTGGAACATTCTCATGTTTGGTGTAGGGGGCATTGTAGGTGCTGGGATATATGCCATCATAGGACAGGCAGCAGGACTGGCGGGAAACGCTTTATGGATCAGCTTTGCCATAGCAGCAGCGGTAGCGCTATTAACAGGATTATCATATGCAGAGTTTGTAAGCCGATTCCCAGATGCTGGTGGAAGCTTTGAATATATCAAACAAGGGTTGGGAAAACGTACCGCAATGGTGCTATCGATAGCGATGACCTTTACGGGAATTGTTGCACCGGCAGCGATTGCGATAAGCTTTGCAGAATACCTGGGAAGGCTGGTTGAGGTCCCTAAATGGATAGCAATAGTGGCAATCATAATTGCTATGGGTCTATTTAATATTTTCGGCACAAAAATCAGTTCTCATTATAATACAATAGCAACCGCAATAACAATTGCCGGGCTGGGAATTGTCATCGCATTTTGTATCCCCGAATGGGGCTCGATAGATCTGATGAACATGGAGGGTACGAGCATGACTGGAATTTTATCAGGATCAGCTCTTATATTTTTCAGTTATGTAGGTTTTGAGGATCTGGTTAAAATGGCAGAAGAGACCAAAGACGCCAAGAAAAATCTACCCAGAGGCGTTCTACTAAGCGGTATCATAGTTTTGATACTCTATGTTTTGATTGCAATTAGTGCTATCAGTGTTCTTGGGTCAGAGCGCCTTGCCGAATCTGATGGGCCGCTTGCCGCAGTGATCAATTCTCAATGGGGACCGATAGGTGGAACCGTGCTTGCCATCGTTGCTCTTTTTGCAACCAGTAAAACCATTTTAAGCAATATACTGGGTACTTCCCGCCTGCTTTATGACGTATCACGCGACAGCGGTATAAAATGGTTGAAGAAATTTACCACCTTAGAGGGAATAGGGGTCAATACTCCTAATTATGCCATTATAGCCATCACGATTGTTACGATCGCCTTTGGTCTTATAGGTAATTTAAAGGTAGTAGCGTCCATCAGTAATATTTTTGTCTTTACTGTTTTTGGGATGGTAAATGTGGCACTGCTGAAGTTCAGGGCTTCAAATTCCAAAGAAGGAAATCAAGAAGGTATTTTTAAAATCCCTTTAAACGTCAATAATATTCCCGCTCCTACGGTTCTGGCTCTGATAACGATTATAGGGCTTTTTGTTTATAATATTTATAATTTGATCGGTTAATGCGACCTAATAAAATCTAACTGTTATGAGTGCCCTCCATATTGGCCTAAGATTTTTGAGTGGAGTCGTTTTTGATTCTCATGAACGCGATGTTTGTGTTAACTGAATTTGGACTCACCAGGTTGAGACAATACGATAAAGAAGAGTTCATGGATGATCCAAAGCTCAAGTGTGGCTGGAAGATGACTGAAGAATTAGAAATATACGGTAGGCATATCAACAACAAGCGTCATTCCAAGAGTAGTCTTTGAACCTGCTGTATGCATTGTTATAGGCCCATTAATTGAATCTGAACATTTGAGAACAAGCTACCATCCACCTAAAGAAATTGATTTTAGGGATTATTTGGAACCATATATCGGATTCTGGAAAAACTTGACGGATAAATTAATAAGTCAGTTAATGAAAAAAAAAACGACGCTTTGAATGGGGAAAACTAGTACCATACGACCCGAAACATGGTATTTCAGTTCATTTGGGAAAAATAATTATAAAAAAACCTAAAAGTTAAAAATGGTGGATTTCTGAATTTTAGGTCAAAAATCGTATATTATCAATTCTTTTTTCAATTAAACTAAATCCAGATAATGATGAGAAAAATTGGAATGGTTATCGCCTTATGCCTATGGATGTTTCAGGTACAGGCGGAACTTAGATTACCGCGGGTATTTGCGGATCATATGGTTTTGCAACGAGGACAAGAAATTCCTGTATGGGGATCCGCTGACTCGAGGGAGCGCGTGACGGTATCCTTTCAAGGCAAAGAGTATCGCGTGAGGGCAGACCGGGAAGGAAACTGGGAGCTCAAAATGGATGCGCTGTCAAAGGGAGGGCCCTATACCCTTACCGTAACCACAAGAGATGAATCCGTTACCTATGAGAATGTCATGATAGGAGACGTTTGGTTGCTGGGAGGCCAATCCAATATGGAATGGGCTTTGAAAAACACCAATAATGGTGAAGATAGCATCAAGACCGCCAAGCACCCTGACATTCGATTGTTTGAAGTAGGAAGAAACCTTAGCCTGGAACCCATAGATGATGTCCCTGAGGCGAAGTGGTCTGTTTGTTCTCCAGAAACGGTGGAAAATTTTTCAGCTATCGGCTATTATTTTGCCAGAAGGATACAAACTGATTTAGATGTACCCATAGGTCTGTTGGACATCAACTGGGGAGGGACCCTATCTGAGGCATGGACCAGTCCGGAAGCCCTGATGAGCCATGAGGACTTCAGAGAGCGGGTGGTTACCAACCAAACAGAAGGGCCTAAGGATTTTTCGGATCCAGAGGTAAGGAAACCCAATCTTTGGCCGACCAGCCTGTATTATGGCATGCTGGAGCCTGTTATTCCATTTGCGATCAAAGGTGCCCTCTGGTACCAGGGAGAATCCAATGCAGGCAGGGCTTATCAGTACAGGGAAATATTTCCTTTGCTGATTACTGACTGGAGGGATAAATGGGGACAAGGAGATTTCCCTTTTTTATGGGTTCAGCTGGCCAATTTCAGACAGCCAAAAGATGAACCTGCTGACAGTGACTGGGCAGAACTTCGGGAAGCCCAGAGCATGACTTTATCCCTACCCAATACAGGGCAGGCAGTAATCATAGACAAGGGAGAAGCTGATGACATACACCCAAGAGACAAATGGACCGTTGGTGAAAGACTGGCAAAGGCCGCCAAAAAAATAGCTTATGGCATGGATGTAGTGTATAGTGGACCTACTTTTAAATCCATGGAAATTCAGGGTGATCAAATCAGAATTAGCTTTGACCATATTGGCTCCGGTTTGATGGTTAAGGACAAGTATGGTTATGTAAAAGGATTTGCAGTGGCTGGAGCGGACAAAAAATTCCACTGGGTCAAAGGCTTTCAGGATGGAAACCAGATCGTTTTGGAAACCGGAGATATCGATGATCCTGTTGCTGTCAGGTATGCCTGGGCAGATAACCCTGATGATGTAAATCTTTACAACAAAGAGGGTTTACCTGCCAATCCATTTCGTACAGATGAATGGCAGGGAATTACCTACGGAAAAAAATAAAGTCGAATGGTTTTAATCCAAATAGTGTCCGGGCATTACCAGGTGCGAAGCATTTGATCTCCGGACACTATTTTTTTACCAAAATTTTATCTTTTCCACTGCAGCTACCAGGCGGTGAATGTCTTCCGGAAATACATGGCCTATATGGCCAATTCTGAAGGTTGCTGCCTGAGATACCTTGCCAGGATAGATCACAAACCCCTCTGATTTTAGCAACTGATAAAGTTTTTCGAAAGAAAAGGCAGTGCTTTGAGGCTCATGAAAGGCGGTAATGATGGGAGACTGGTCTTTGGTTTCTAAAAAAGGCTTTATGCCGATTTTTTCCATTCCGCTCACCAGGGTTTGGTGATTTGCTGCGTACCGTGCATGCCTGGCGGATATGCCACCCTCATTTTCCAATTCAGTAAGTGCTTGTAAAAATGCCCTCACAGTATGCGTAGGGGAGGTAAACCGCCATTTGCCAGGATCTTTTTCCATGGTTTCCCATTGATCGTATAAATCAAGAGAGTGGCTTCTCGAATTTCCTTTGCATTCCTGAAGGGTACTTTTTTTGGCAATAACAAATCCGAAGCCCGGAACTCCCTGTATGCATTTATTGGCACTGCTGATCAAAAAATCAATTTCCGGCCACTTGACATCCAATGGAATCCCTCCAAAGCTACTCATGGCATCCAGTATGAATACCTTTCCCCATCGGGCCGCCAATGCTGCAATGGGGGCGTAATTATTGAGCATGCCGGTAGTGGTTTCACAATGGACCATGCCAATATGTGTGATGTCGGGATGGGTTTGTAAGGTTTTTTCTACAGTTTCGGGATCTGCTTGCTTATTCTCCGGAAATTCGACAACTACCGTTGCTGCCTGCATTGATGTAGCTATCCTGGCCATCCTTTGGCCATATGCTCCGTTGGAAAGCACCAGGATTTTGCTTTTTGGCCTGAGGCTTGTCCACAAGACTGCCTCCACGGAGAAGGTACCGCTTCCTTGCATCAAAACGTTGGTATAGGCTTCACCGCCATGGCTTAAATCCAGTATGTATTCCCGGATTTTTTGAACGATGGACTTATAGTCCGTATCCCAGGTGCACCAGTCCCTGTCCATGGCGGCACGGACAGTTTTGCTGGTACTTAATGGTCCAGGGGTTAGCAGCAGGTAGGGGTTTTCTGGTATCATGGGAATGGTAATAACAGGATGAATATTGGGATTAAATATAGGGTTTCCCCCAAACAATTTCAGGGGTCTGCCTGGAATTCCTTATATTTATTCTATAACCTTTAAAAATATCATGGAACGTTTTATTGAAGGTGTACACAATTATTGTGACCGGTGGTGTGAGCGGTGTGTATTTACCGACAGGTGCAGGGTTTTTTACATGGAGGAAAAAGACCGAAAGATCTCCGCCCATGATCCCAAATGGGAGACCTCCCTTGAACCCATTACCAAAACCCTGGAAGAAGCCAGGATGATGCTGGAGAGAATGGCAAATGAGGAAGGCATTAACTTGTCTGAAACGGATCAGGAATCTGAAGAGGAGCGGGCAGACAAAAAATCAAGGGTAGAGAATCATCCTTTAATGAAAAAATCCATGGACTACATAGAACTCTCCCGGGAATGGCTGGAAAAAGGTCAGGTGAAAGACAATACCGATAAAATTTTTCAAGAGGTAAACCTTGGAATAAAGAGCATGCAGGAAGGCGAAAGAGAAATTTTGCTCCTCAGAGACAGCCTGGAAGTAATCCGCTGGTACCAACCATTTATCGCTGCCAAATGCCACAGGGCACTGCTGGGAAAAGAGGATGAATATAATAAACACTTTGCTGAAGAGGAACGGGATTATAACGGAAGCGCCAAAATAGCCAGGATTGCGATCGAAAGGTCGATGCGGGCATGGGCAAGTTTACTGGGTTTTTTTGAGGAAGAAGAAAGTGCGATTTTTCGGATTTTAGCCAGTTTGCAGCAAGCCCAACAGGTGTTGGAAATGGCATTTCCAAACATGGATCATTTTATCAGGCCCGGATTTGATGAATGAAATTATACTTCAAATAGGCTGATGCTGAAATAGGATTTGCTATCGGTAAAATGATGGTCCGCGCTGAAACCTGCTTTAAACCTGATCTGGTCCAGGTCTTCCAAACTGTATTTTTGTGATACCTCCATGTGAATGGGTTCAAATGCATGAAAGCCAATGGTCTGACCAGCCACCTGCACTTTTTGCGTAATGTTACTGATCAGGAAACTTTTCGTGGTCCCACTCAGGGGATCATAACTGGCATAATGGTCAAACCCGGCTGTGTCAAAATCAGCACCTAATTCCCGGTTGATTCTTTCCAAAAGGTTGATATTAAACTTCTTGGTTATACCTGCGGGATCATCATAGGCGGAGAGTATGGTTTTGGGATGTTTTTTTAGATCCACTCCCAGCATGAAGTAGTCTCCCTTTGCCATAAAGGACTTTACAAATTGAATAAAGTCCAGGGCTTTTTCCCCTTCAAAATTTCCAATATTGCTACCAAGAAAAAGAATGACTTTTGGTTTATCCCTCTCCTTGATGCTTTTGAGGGTGTCAAAGTAATCTCCGGCAATGGGTTTTACAGCTAATTCCGGAAGCTCTTGGCGCATGAATTGTTCATTTACCGAAAGGATATCTGGGGAAATATCCAGTGGGATATAAGTAATGTTTTTTTTCTCGCGGAGTAAGGCATCCAGAAAAAGTGCCGTTTTTGTTCCGTCACCTGCTCCCAGTTCCACCACATCGTAGCCTTTGCTGGGAAGTTCTCTGATAATATCTTTTGCACGTAGCCTTAAAATCTCTGTTTCACAGCCGGGCAGATAATATTCCGGCATGTGCATGATCTCCTGAAAGATGGCAGAACCCTTTTCATCATAAAAGTATTTTGAAAATAACCTTTTAGGGTTCGATTGTAAACCATTGAGGATGTCTTTTTCAAAGTTGGTTTGTGTCATTTTGTTTTAGCAAGTCTGATTCCTGAAAAAATCCATCTGGACGGTGGTGCAAAAAAGTTGCGGTAGGTAGCCCGGCTATGTCCTTGCGGAGTAGCTACAGATGCCCCTCGCAAAACATGCTGATTGACCATAAATTTGCCATTGTATTCTCCCAGTGCTCCTGCTGCTTTTTGAAATCCCGGGTAGGGAAGGTAGGCACTGCCGGTCCATTCCCAAAGTTGCCCCCAGGTAAAATGTTGGGATGCTGCCTCCCATTCAAATTCAGTAGGTAGGCGCATGCCTTTCCATTCCGCAAAGGCATAGGCTTCGTAAAAACTCAGGTGTTGAACCGGTAAGTTTGGGTCTATGGGTTCTAAGCCCCTAAAGGTATATTGTCGCCATTCCCCTCCTTTTTGGTGCCAGTAAAGGGGAGCTTTGATTTGTTGATTTTGGATGAAATCCCATCCATCAGCATGCCACAAGTTAAAGTCCTGGTAGGCACCGGCACTGATAAATTCCATGTATGCTGCATTGCTTACCAGTTTGTTAGAAATCTGGTAGGACTCAAGGAAAACCCTATGTCTGGCATTTTCATTATCATAAGAAAAACCATTTCCGGAAAACCCGATAGCATAAAGCCCTTCCTCCATGGAAATCCATCGCTGCTCCTGGCTTTCCTGCAGCAGATTGAAAGTATCCCCATATACCGGAAATGTCGGCTGGTGGCCCAGGATGTATTTGATATCATACACCAGCAACTCCTGGTGCTGTTGTTCATGATTGATTCCCAATTCAAGGATATCCAATGCTTCCTTTTCAGCCTCGCCTGAGCCAATAAAATCCAGGACTTCCTTTGTTACATAGTCCCTGTAGGCCATTACATCACGTACCGGTGGCCGGCTCATCAAACCTCTGTTAGGACGCAACACCCTATCTCCTGCGTTGTTGTAATAACTGTTAAACAAATAGGCAAAGTCGGAGTCATAAACGGTATATCCCTGCTTAAAGGTACTGAGCAGAAATTGTTCAAAAAACCAGTTGCTATGTGCCAAATGCCATTTAGGAGGAGAAACATCCGCCATAGGCTGGGGAACATAATCCTCCAGTTCGAGGGGAGCACAAATCTTTTCGGTTTGCTCCCTGCAGTTTTTAAATTGATTTAATAGTAATGTTGATTTGGTTTCAGATTGGCTCAATTTCACTGACATGCGGTGAATGGATTTGATTGGATGAATGAAACTAATGAATAGGGCTAAAGTTTTGCGCTACCCCTAAACAAAAGCAAGATTCAGGCTGAAATAGTTTGTTTTGGCAATTTCCATCATTTTTTATTCATAGAGTTCGACAATCATGTCGATTTCTACGGCAATATTATTGGGTAGAGAGCTCATGCCTATGGCAGCCCTGGCATGTTTTCCTTTTTCCCCAAATACTTCTACCATTAAATCCGAAAAGCCGTTGATGACTTGTGAGTGCTGTTTAAAGTCAGGGGCAGCATTGACCATGCCCTGTGCCCTGATGATGTTTTTTACCCTGTTCAGATCACCGATTTCAGCTTTGAGTGAAGAAAGCAGGGAAATGCCCGTAAAACGTGCGGCTTCAATCCCTTGTTCCAGTTCCAGCTCGGTGCCGAGCTTGCCTATGACCTGTGTACCATCCGGTCTATCCGGTCCATGTCCTGCAAGGTAGACCACATTGCCAAGGGTTTTGGCTTTCAGGTAATTGGCAGTTGGGGCATTAGGCTGGATTAAGGTTATACCCAGGTCCTTGATCCTTTGTTCAGCATCTATGCCATCATTAGGCACTTCTTCGGTGGTTTCCTGATTTTCTAGGGAAGCATTTGTTGCTTTTTCACCACAGGAAATGAGACAAAAAGCGGACAATAGGAAAATTAAGGATAGCTTTTTCATGTGTTTATAATTTATTTTTAATAGGCCACCCCGATTAGTCGGGGCAGGCTATGGAATCTTTGACGATTAAAATAATCATTGCCCTGTGTGTTTAATGATGATTTTAATCGTGTCGATTTCATGTTTTTTTATTTAATAAAGGTTTTGGTAACCGGTATGGGTTTTTATCTGCTTAAAAGGTTTTTCAGGTGGCCAGCGGAGGACCAGAGGGCACCATTATTTTTTCTTTTCTTGGGCTGCCTTCCGGTCTTTTGGCAGTAAATTCTGCAGTGAGGTATTCTCCCATAAATACTTCTCCTTTCAATTGGCTGCCTTCCATTTTGCCGGTAAACATAAAAGTGACTGAATCTCCCGGTTTACGGAAATTGCTGCGCATTTTAACTGTATTTCCTTCGATTGTTCCATACAGGTCCTGGTCCGCAAAATCACTCATGTGTGTACCGTTCAGCCAGTTCCCATCCTGCTCCAGAATCCACTTGTGGGTGCTTTTACTACTGAAAAAAGACATTTCCACCTCCCACTTCCCACTAAGATTATCTGCAGGAGCAGCCATAGCGTTATCGGTGGGTTTTCTTTTGGCGGATAGGGTTTTGTGGATTCTGTCTGCAACTACCCCGGCTTCTCCAGGCTGCATCTGGTTGGGACTTATGGTAATGGATGTCAGCCCGTCCTGATTGCGGCTGCCAACGGCAATCCTGGGCGCAGTTCTTCCGAAAAGCTCAGCCACTTCCTCACCACTAATATGCAATTGCTCCGGGTCCCAAAGGATCTGAAGCATGGGGGCACGGTTATTCAATCCACTGGGCTGGTTGATCTGGTGGGTCACTCCCTTGATTTTTGTGGCCCTGTCAGCAATGCTGTTGAGCCATTCCATCCAGGTATCCCATTCCTTGTCATGGTCCCGGGTAGTCCAGGCTTCCACTGCTGCCAACATGCCAAGCATTTCCTCTTTACCCACTTTATTATCCCTTCCGGGACCATGGTGCGGAGAACTGGCTTGCCAGGCGGATAGCATCAGGTCTTTTCTGCCCAGTAGCAATCCGGCACATTGCGGACCGCAAATGGCCTTACCGCCTGAATAAGCCACCATGGTGGCTCCCCTTTCAAAATGCACACAAGGAATGGTCAGGTTTTCCGCTGCGGCATCCATGAGGATGGGGACATTACTACTTTTTGCGATACGGGCAATGTTTTCCAAGGATAAGGGCTGACCTGTATCTGCACCCCTGCCGGAAATCAGGTAAATCATTGCCGTTTTAGAGTTGATGGCTTTTTCCAGTTCTTCGGGACTATTAACCTCCACTATGGTAACGCCAATATTCCTTACAGCATGGTCGTATACATTTCTGGAATGCCTGGGAATGATAACCTCGGTTTTGTCAAATCCGCTGAGGTCCGGGATTTTTAGTAATTTTTCCGGGTTGCCGCCGGTCACACAAGCAGCAGTGGCATGTTTCATAGCTGCGGCACAACCTGCCGTTATGATACCAAAATCGGCTTTGGTGATTTCAGCAAGCCTTTCTCCAATGGCAAAGGCCAGTTCATCATATTGGACAAAGTTTTTTGCTGCTGCAGCCATTGCCTGATGTACTTCAGGCCTTTCAATGGACCCGCCAATAATGGTAAAGGTGCCTCTGCAATTGATGATAGGTTCTACTCCCAATGAACGGTAAATATTTTCATCAAGTGCCAAAGGACCACTGGGCTTTTTATTTCTTTGACTTCCCATAATTGGTGACATGCTCATCAGGCTGCCCCCCATGGGTAGGATTGCCAGGTTTTTGATCATTTCTCTTCTGTCCATATCAATAAGTATATTTTTTTGCAGCCAATCCATTCAAGTCATAGACGATTTTCCCGCCTTTCATGGTAAGCTCCGTTTCCAATTTATATTTTCCTTCAATTTTATTACCTCCTGCATCAATAAAACCAAATTCCCCTTCATGTAATTTCAATAAGGTAAGGTCTGCCACAGCTCCTTCACTAAGGTGGCCCAGGTCAGTTCGTTTTATGGCTTGCGCAGCCTGCCAGGATGCCCTTTCGATCACATCATTTACTTCCATTCCAATATTAATAAATTTAGACATGACATTCAGCATGTTTTTCATTCCGGAGTTCATGCTGAATCGGTGAAGGTCTGTACCGAAGCTGTGTGGGGTTAAACCCTGTCGTACGGCAGGTATGGCCTGACTGAACCAAAATCCGGCCCCTCCATGTCCCACATCGAATAATATGCCCCTATCATAAGCTGCTCTGACAAAACTGCGTAGCATGCCCTGCTCATCCACAATGGGCATGCGTTCTTCAATTTCTTCAAAGCTGTGCGTGAGGATATCCCCGGGTCTCATTTTTTCCAATTGTTGGGCCAGGGTGTATTGGGGCAGGTGGCATTCCACCAGCAAAGGCTTGTTAGCCATCTCAGTCGCCTGGAGTGCATTTTCAAAGGGTGTCCATTCCGGACCAGTATAATGACCGATTTTGATTCCCACCAGAATGTCAGGATACTGTAGCAGGGTTTCAAAGGCTTTTTCAGGATCCATGTCCAATAGGTTTTCCTGTTCTGGATTTCCGCTCATTCCGGTACCGGCGATATTTAAAAATGCCAGTACCCTGGTTTGGGAAGCATCAATGACATTTTTTTTGAAAGTTTCAAAATTTCTCCAGCCGGAGGTTCCGGCATCTACCATGGTAGTAATACCGGATCGAAAGGAGAAATCATCCGGTGATACGCTGGAAAACCCATCTGCAAAGGTTCTTGCCTGGCTGCCTACGAATAGATGCGTGTGGAGGTCAATCAATCCGGGGCTGAGGATCAAGCCAGAGGCATCAATCACTTTTTTTGCATCTTCCGAAGCAATTTGCGGAGCAACCCTGGCAATTTTTCCAGCCAAAACACCTACATCCATGCTGTCACGTATGCCATTTTTTGCATCGATCAGATAGGCTCCTTTGATCAATATGTCCAGGTCCTGAGCCCGCAGCTGCAGGCAAAGGCTGATTAGAAGAAAAAGAAGCGGCCATCTTTTCATGTTGATGTATCTAGCGTTTGCCCAGTTCTGTTTCCCAATAAGGTACACTGAGCCCGTTCAGGTCCCACACAATTCTCCCGGCCCTGATGGTAAGTTCCGCTTCGAGTTTTTTATCTCCGTCAATTTTGGTCCTTCGGATATCCTGAAAGCCAAAACTTCCTTCTCTGAGGCTGAATACTGCAATGTCTGCTTCCGAACCCGGGTCCAGGTTACCCAGGTCTTCCCTGTGAATTACCTGTGCAGGGTTCCAGGTTGCTCTCAGGATGACATCCTCCAGGCTGAGTCCCATGTTCATGAATTTGGAAAGTAGATTGGCCATATCCTTAAACCCTCCGTTCATGCTGTCTTTATGTAAGTCCGAACTGATCACATCCGGAAGAAAGCCCTGCTGAATAGCCGGAATTGCTTGTCGAAAGGAAAAGGCGCCACCTCCATGTCCCACATCAAAACGAATTCCTTTCTGCTGCGCCGGCAAAATAAAGGGTTTAAGCTTCAGGTCTTCATCCACAATCGTTTCCCTGTTATTGGGTCCATAAGAGAAGGTATGGGTAAAAATATCGCCAGGCCTGAGATGTTCCATAAAAAGCGACTCAATGGAGTTGGGAGGCTGGTGTTCCCCAAAATCCACCATTACGGGGACATTGGCGAGGGTGCCCGCCTCTACAGCCAGGTCTACCTGCGTAAAATCGCCCCAGTAATGGGCGGATTTTATTCCTACAAGGATTTCAGGAAACAGGCGGGTAATCATATGAGCGGTCATGCTGGGGTTCATGTCCATGACATTCTGTTCTTCAAATCTCCCGTACATGCCGGTACCCACAATGTTAAGTAGTGCCAAAATTCTCGTTTGGGAACGGTCTATGGTTTGTTTTTTGAATTCCCGGAAATTTTTCCAGCCAGAAGATCCTGCATCTACCACGGTAGTGACTCCTGAACGGAAGGTAAAACCATCCGGTGGCAGGCTGGTGAGGCCATTGGCAATGTATGCCTCCGTATCGGCACCATGAAACACATGCACGTGCATGTCCAATAGACCCGGGGTTACGATAAAACCGCTGAGGTCAATGGTTTTTTTTGCGCTACTTGACGGAATGTCCTTTTCTACCTTCAGTATTGTTTTGCCGGAAATGGCAATGTCCATGATGCCATTGATTTCGTTTTTTGGGTCCAGCACCCTGCCTCCTTTTAAAAGCAGGTCAATTTCCTGTGCCTGGGCTGTTAGGGTTGATAACAAAGCAGTACAAATCAAAAGCAATTGCAGGCACAACAATTTGGTCAGATGTAAAACAGACATGGGCAGAGATTAATGTGTTTAGGTTAAATTAGCGTAAAGTAAAGCCAAAACCTGCGGATAATCCGCTGCATCTTTTGAGCTATATCAGCTTTTCAAAAGGCCTCATATAGCCAATTTGATTTTTGTGCCATGACTTATCTCAAAATATAAGGTCATTCAAGTACCGACCAGGCACAGGTCAAATTAAGCAGGGTTTTCACCGGGTATTTACGGAAATATTGCAAAAAAAATTGTTTTTACAAAGCCCTCTTTTATTAAAAGTCCGGTAAACTACAGATTTCCTTTTTATTGAGGAGAAAAATATTCAAATTAACGACTTGCTAAATCATATTCTTCCGTTAAACTATGAACAAAGCGAATAAAACTCCGAATACTAACTTATTGCAAAAAATATGGCTTTGGATGTTGGGCATCGGTCCGGGGATTTTTTGTATTGGCTATACGATAGGAACCGGAAGTGTAACTTCTATGGCCAAGGCCGGGAGCGAATTCGGTATGCAGTTGCTTTGGGTGCTGGTGCTGAGTTGCGTTTTTTCTTGGGTGCTAATGGAAGCTTATGGTAGGTATGCCGTTGTTACTGGTCAAACTTCCATCTACAGCTTTAAGACTAAATTGAAAGCAGGTAAAATTATTTCTTACCTGATAGTGGGCGGAATCATATTGGCGCAATGGAATTCCTTGTCGGGTATATTGGGGTTAAGTGCCAATGCCATTTACGAAATGGCAGTATTGTTTTTTCCGGATTTGTCGGGAAACTCCTACTGGCCGGTTCTGGGAATTGCGGTTGTATTGATTTTGGTGATGTATTCCTTCTTATGGGTTGGTCAATACTCATTTTTTGAAAAAGTGTTGATCGTTTTTGTGACCATTATGGGTATTGCCTTTATCATTTCGATGTTTGTGGTACTGCCTGATCCGGCGCGGATGGTTAAAGGGCTTGTCCCCTCCGTGCCAGATGTGCCAGGGGGGAGGTTATTGGTGGCAGCTTTTGTAGGAACGACAATGGCAGCCCCAACCTTTGTGGTGCGGCCCCTGCTGATGAAGGGCAAGGGATGGGGGCCTGCCCATACACGGGAACAATCAAATGATGCGCTGACCGGCGCAATTTTAATGCTGGTAATTAATCTTTCGATCATGGCGGCGGCAACAGGGGCACTTTATGCAGATGGCAAAACCATAGAAAAAGTAATGGACATGGTTTATATCCTGGAGCCGGTGGCCGGCAAATTTGCAGTTGCGCTATTCATGACGGGAGCACTGAGTGCCGGATTATCCTCTGTTTTCCCAATACTAATGGTGGCCCCGCTACTGGTGGCGGATTATAAAGAAGGGGAGCTAGACATCCGGTCCACCCGTTTTAAGGTTTTGACGGGCGTGGCTTGTCTGGTCGGTTTGACAGTTCCTGCTTTAGGTGCCAATCCCATATTTGCTCAAATATTGACCCAGGTGGCTGCTGTTTTCGTTTTACCTTTGGTTATCGCCTGTATACTATACCTGGTAAATCAAAAAGCGTTGATGGGTGACCACAAGGCGGGGTTCTGGTTGAATATTGGGTTAATTACCGCCTTTATATTTGCCTGTATCATCTCCTACACAGGGGCTCTGGCCTTAATAGAGTTAGTTTGAAATTTCAGCCCTGATATTTGCTACATCTTCTTTAGAAACAGCCGAAGCGTTATTGTCGAAATTCTGCCTTATGAAGGTCAATACTTCTGAAACTTGATCATCGCTTAAAAATTGATGGGCCGGCATTACATTGTCATACCATTCTCCGTTGACTTCTATTTCTCCCTCCAGGCCTTCCAGTACCAATTGGATCAGCCGTTTTTTGCTTCCTGTAACCCAGTCCGTTTGCCTAAGACCGGGTATCCTTCCTGTTGCTCCGTTGCCATCTCTTTGGTGACAGGGGGAGCAATAGGTATTGTATACCTTTTTACCTTCAGGAAGTTGACCTTTATCCAGGTTGTCCTCTTCGGGATGAGGGTTGCGGATATTGGCTACTAATTTTTGTGCATCCATTTTTTCTAGTTCAGCCTTTCCAAATGAAGCCTTTACTCCTGTAAATAAAATTCGCCAGATTTTGCCTACTCTTGAATCAGAGACATACAATGAACCATCAGGTCCTTGCGCCAGACCCATAGGCCTGAATGCAGCATCATTGGTATTGACAATTAGTTCTTTTCCCGCAAAACCATTCGCAAAAACTTCCCAATCACCTGCTGCTTGCCCGTTTTGAAAGGGTACAAAGGCGACAAAATAACCTGATTGTGGGTATGGAGACCGATTGGTAGAACCATGAAAGGCGATAAAAGCGCCGTTTTTATACCGGTCGGGAAATTGATCTCCCGTATAAAATAACAAGTCATTGGGAGCCCAGTGGCCCGGGAAGCCCATGACCGGATCGTCCATACCAGCACACCGGCCTACCATTTCACCATCCCCTCCGTACTCAGGGGCAAGGACCTTTTTCTTTTTGATCTGGTCATAGTAACAATAGGGCCAGCCATAGTCTGCTCCCTGGCTTACTTTGATAAACTCTTCTGAAGGCAAAACAGCACTTTCCCAGGGAGAGAAGGTTTCAGGGTAAAGCAAATGCAGGTTATCTCTGCCATGCATCACCACATAAATGTGATTGTCTACCGGGTTGTAGTCCATGGCCACAACACTTCGGATCCCAGTGGCAAACAATTCACCATCTTTCTGGGTCATTCCCATTTTATCCTTAGGAAATTTCCAGACTCCTCCATGTTCGATCAGTTCGGGACAGGGATCCAGTCCCTGGGATCCGGGAATGCCACCGGGTTTGTTTTCCAAATCCTGGCAGGCGTTTGAGGGACTTCCAAATGGGACATATAAATTCCCCTCCCGATCAAAAGATACGGGTTTGGTGATGTGCCAGTGAATACCGTGTTCATGATCATCGGTAAGCACTACTTCCATGGGCGTGTCAGGTATAAGTTGGCCTTGGTTCAGTTTGTTTCTGTAGACCACCCTCGCAGAACTGTAATACAGGTAGCCATCATGGATTCGCATTCCGTTTGCCAGACTGCCTTCGTCTTCATAATCCCCAAAATACCTGATTAAATCTGCTTTACCATCACCAGTGGTATCCCTTAGGGCCACATTGCTGCCCATACCTTCCGCATATCTCAATTTTACATAGATGTCACCATTTTCGTTGACCGCCATATGCCTGCCCTTACCAATACTATCTATTACTATCAGGGCTCCGAAACCCTCGGGTAAAGAAAGGCCTCCATTTTCCGGATCGGGATGAGGTAAAGAATCTCTGCTTTCACAGGAATTAAAAAAAATAAATAAAACGGCTGAAAGGACGAAACTGCAGATGGACGGTAAAGAGATGCGATTCATTGGTTAATAGTAAATTTTCAATGGTAAATAGCAAAAAGTTTTGATTTTAACAATATATGCTAATGTAAAAATATATAAAAATAAAATATTAAAATGGAATCAATAAGTTTTACGAACAAAATGCATTGAATTTAATTATAAATAAACAAAAATATATATGTTGTTTTAATTAATTTATTTCTACAAAATACTTAACA
>NZ_JABURL010000107.1 GCF_014762705.1 Cyclobacterium sp.
ATAATGGTTAATTTTGACTAATACAGTATCACCTAAAATAATAAATTATAATGGATTTTAAAAAATTTGAAAAGCTTAAGCTGAATTACAAAAAGTTTATCACCGAAGCTGAAGAGGCCATCAATAAAGAAACAGCAAAGGATCAGACCAGGTCCGTTTGGTTTGACAGGGAAACCATTGAAAAATTATTGGCACAAACTGATCCAAAATCAGGCGGGATTAAGGTTTTTATGGGCATGTATGATAAGGATACCTTGTCAGAAAGAGAAGACCAGGACCGTGCCGAAGCCTATATTGGTAAATTAACCCTGGTGCTTGCGGCATCAGACGATAATCAGGATCCCGATCAGGAAACCATGATCGTAAATGGGGGCAAGGTTTGTCCTCCGGATTGTTGATATTGCTTCCTGATTTATTCCAACCATTCCCATGACACCGCTCTTATACTATTCCTTTATTGGTTTAGGACTGTCGTTTTCATTGGTTTTTTTCTATTTTAACCATAAATATGGTTTGGGAGAGAAAAAAACACATCTATTCATTTTTATTATTATTGTATACGTAATGGCTTTTGAGTTGTATGCCTATTACCTGGTACAACAAGGTCAAAGAAACGTATTGGTATACAACCTTTTTTTCGTGATCGGGGAGACCTTATTGATTTTGGCTTACCTGAATTCCCTGATAGATCAGGTAAAGGTTAAACGGCTGTTGTTGATTTTTATCTTCTTTTTTTTGACCTGCGCTACTATCAATTCTTTTTTTTTCCAAAATCCCACCATGATGTTTCAGCATTACACACATCTCTTGGGAAGCATTGGTATTATTGTAGTATGTTGTTACCTGTTGTACCGGGTCTTTTTGGTGGAAGGCTATTGGGATCAACCGCTGTTGAGTGTTCCCCATTTTTGGAATATTGCGGCCATCCTCCTTTTTTATTGCCCTAATTTCATTTATTTCGGTTCCATTAATATTTTATGGGATATTGATAAATGGTACCTTACGATACTTGCCTCCATGAACAGGATTTTTGCTGCCCTGCTTTATTTAATTTTTGGATTGTCCTTTTACTCTACTTTGATCTATAGGATGAGCAGGAATGGAAGATAATGCGTTAAATACTTTCCTTGCCATTCTTACCGGAGTAGTATTAATGGTTATCATGGCAGTATTTATCATTACGATCGTGGTTATTCACCGACAGCGACAAATTAAAAACCGTCACAAAATACAAATTCTGAAGGCAGACTATGAAAACACCATATTAAACGCGGAAAAAGAGATCCGTGAGCAAACCTTGTATCATGTGAGTCAGGAATTGCACGACAACATCGGGCAGTTGTTGTCTCTCACGAAATTGGTTTTGAATAACCCGGATGGTTCAGGCCTTAGTGAAGGGAAGAAATTGATCAACCAAATCATAAGGGAAGTAAGGAGTCTATCCAAATCAATCAACAAGGATTATATCAGGGAAGTGGAATTTGAGCGTTTTCTGATAGAAGAGTTAAGCAGGATCGAAAAAAGTGGATATTGCGCTACTGCTTTCAAAAAGTCGGGGAGTCCGGTCAATTTTATAGATGGAGACAAAAAGTTGGTATTGATACGGATGGTTCAGGAGTGTCTGAACAATGCCATCAAACATGCCTCTCCAACCTTGATTAGCATCAAACTTTCTATGGATGAAGAAATGTTTTTATTGACCATAGAAGACGATGGGGTAGGTTTTGATGCCTCAGAGCCTTCCAATGGCTTAGGTATAAAGAACCTCAAATCCAGAATTCAGGCCATTGAAGGCCAGGTAGAAGTGAACTCTGCCCCACAAAAGGGAACACAAATATGCATTTCATTAGAAAAAAATATTTTGAGTAAACATGGTTAACAAAACCAGAATATTATTGGCCGATGATCACAAGCTTTTTGCGGCAGGTATTCAAAACCTGCTTTCCAGAGAAGCTGATTTCGAGATAGTAGGGGTATTCCACAACGGTAAAGAGGCAAAAGAGGCCCTGGAAAATTTAAAGGTAGACCTTGTGATCACAGACATGAACATGCCTGGTACAAATGGCCTGGCGATTCTTCAGCATATCAAGAAGAAAAGGTGGAAAATCAAAACAATAGTACTCTCCATGTACGATGAAGAAGAAATTTTCCGGAAATGTATCAAACAGGGTGTGAATGCCTATATCCTGAAAAATGCAGATACCGACGAGCTGATCTTTACTATCAGAGAAGTGATGGAAGACAGGTACCTGGCCAATTTTGACCATGTATTGAAACAAGCTGAAGACGATGATTTTGAGCAATACGATCACTTCAAAATGGCCTTCAAGCTCTCCAAAAGGGAAATTGAGATATTAAAGTGGATTGCAAAAGGTAAAACCAGTAAAGAGATAGCCGATGCGCTTCACCTGAGCGTGTTTACGGTGGAGACACACCGGAAACACCTGCATCAAAAGCTGGAAGTATCTTCCATGGCAGAATTGGTCAAAAAGGCATTGGAGATGGGGCTGGGGTAGGTTAGGCCTTGAACCTGGCCAGAGGAGTAATCCCTGCTCTGGTACTTTGATTGACATCCACCAAAATTTCAGCATCTGTGGGGATAAAAACATCCACCCTGGATCCGAATTTGATGAACCCAAATTCATGCCCCTGTACCACAGGGTCTCCTTCTGCTACATACCATTTGATCCTCCTGGCCACAGCACCCGCAATTTGGCGCACCATTAGTTGAATGCCACTGGGGTGCTCAATTACCAGAGAAGTTCTCTCGTTGTCTGAACTTGATTTTGGGTGCCAGGCCACCAGAAATTTGCCAGGGTGGTACTTAAAATACTTAAGGATTCCCGTAATGGGAGACCTGTTGACATGTACATTGATTGGTGACATGAAAATGGATACCTGCACCCTTTCCTCATTAAGGAATTCATCCTCAAGGGTTTTTTCTATGGTAACAACTTTTCCATCAGCGGGAGCATAGATCAGCTGTGGATCATCAGGAAGGGGTATGGCAGGGTTTCGGAAGAATTGCAACACAGCCAGGTACAGTATGATGCTGCCCAATAAAAACAGATTCAGAAACAAATCCATTTCAGGTATCAATTGATGCAGTCCTATATTGATGCCGGCAAGGACAATTAGCGTCCAGAACAAAAGTGATTTTCCTTCTTTATGAATGGTCATGGTAATAAAACGTTAATTCAAAAACAGGTTCCCTGTCTTCCCTTTAAAGCGAGAAACCGATAAGGTGGGCACATCTCCTTACAATATTAAAATTTTTTTAAGGAAATATTAAAATATTTTCAAGAATGCTACGATAAATGGGGTAGATAACAATAATCCATCAAAACGATCCATAAACCCTCCATGTCCGGGAAGGCCTTTTCCGGAATCCTTAATCGCAATGCTTCTTTTAAAGAGGGACTCTATCAGGTCTCCATAGGTGCCCGCAATGATAATGATGGTCATGATGCAAAACCATTGCCATTCCGGAAGAACAGTGAAATTTTTGGAAATAAAATAAGTGACCACTATTGCCGTAAAAGCCCCACCAAGACTACCCTCCCATGATTTTTTAGGAGAAACCCTCTCAAATAGTTTGGTTTTTCCAAATTTGGTGCCAGCAAAAAAAGCCCCGGAATCACTTGCCCAGAGGATAAAAAGTGAGCCAATTATGATTTCGTAATGAAATGTCTTGTCTACGGAAAATGCAGCAACGGTTAATAGGGAAAAGGGAATGGCCACATAGAATATACCCAAAATGGTATAGGCAATGCCAGTGAAAGGTTTTTTGTCAGATTTCCTGTAAAGTTTGATGAAAAAAATCATCGAAACCAGCGGAAATACAAGAAAATAATAGGCAATGGGTATGATTTTCATCTCTTCCAGAAAAGTAAAGGTAAAAATCAAAAGCCCCACAAAGGTACCAAAGCTTTTGAGTGGTAGCATTCCGTCCAATCCCGAAAGCTTATAAAATTCCATTTGGGTAAAACCAAGAATGATGGCAAATATGACAAAGTAAGACCATTCGCTGTAAAGGGCACTGCTGATGATGGCAATGGCCCCAATCAATGCGGTGATCACACGTTGGGCGAGATTGCTGTAATTGCTGATACTAAAACGAGATCTCATGATCAATAATATTTATTGCCTTAACGGCATCTTCCGTGAATACCATCACTTCGATGTTACCATGAATCCTGTAAACCGGGTCTTTTTTATTTAAAATAACTGCTGCAATGCCTTTTTCTTCCAAAACCCCTTTCACGATCTCTGCCCTGATAGGAGAATCCGTTTCGAAAACTTTATGCCACTTCCCCATAGGTTTCAGTTTTCTGGAAGGTTAAAAACTTTTTCCAGCTGATTAGAAAAACAATCAATCCCAAGACTACATATTCCCAATAAAGGTTCGATGCATCTTCCATGTCGAACTCGATAAGGCTTAGTTTATTCAAATAGACCAGGATTAATGTAAATGTATTGTTTAGAATATGTGCCAGCATCGGATAAATCAAAGTACCTGAATAAAGGTAAAGGTAACCAAATAATGCTCCTAACATGAGTCTGGGTAAAAAACCATAAAACTGAAAATGAATGGCTGAAAAAATGAATGCCGTGATCCATACACCTAAATGAGCATTTCCAGTGTAATTATGCAATTTGGGCTGTATAATTCCCCGGAAAAGGTATTCCTCGCCCACACCTGCCAGTATGCCTATAACCAATATTCCCATTAATAATTCAGCGGTGGAATCAAAATCCGTCAGGAACTTTGTCAATTCCATGAGCTGGTCTTCCTTCTCCCTGAACATGGCTTCCAGTTCGCTCAAAGCCTCGGGAAATTCCACGTTCATGTTCAGATAGACCAAAAGTGAATTGAAGAGCACAAAGCCAAAAAGTAAGGGGAGTATTATCCATAGTTTACCGGGCTCTGCCCTGGCAAATTGTTTTTTGATTTTTAGCGTCTTTTTATCCACCAACCGGATAAATAACCAGCCACCCAGCAGAAAAGCCAATCCCCCGCCCAGGCCCTGAATAAACAAAAATGCCATTCTGCTGTTGGGATGATCAAGTGTTGTAGCGAGCAGATCGGGAAGTTCATCAAACGAAATGCCGAAGAATACTGGGATCAAACCAATGGCAATGGTTTGTAAAATTGCCAGCGTGCCAAAAACGATCAATACCAGTACGGTGATGGAAAGTAACCAATGTTGGTTTGTCTGCTGGCCCGGTCGATGTTCATATATTTCCATATTCTCAGTAAATTTACATGAATTAGCGGGCACCACAAGGTACTTGCTCTATTAGCATTTAAATAAATTCAAGCCATATCGTCCAGAATATTGGCAATCTTATTGATATTCAAGGAAAAACAATCATTTTTGCAAAAAAATCCCAGGCGTGATAAAAATCGGAGATTTAAATCTGGGGGAATTTCCCCTTTTACTGGCCCCTATGGAAGATGTCAGTGATCCACCATTCAGGGCTGTTTGCAAAAGCAACGGTGCGGACCTGATGTTTACGGAGTTCATTAGTTCGGAGGGGTTGATACGTGATGCAGCAAAATCGGTACAAAAACTCGATGTTTACGATTACGAAAGACCCATAGGTATTCAGATTTTTGGCAATGAAATAAGCTCCATGAGGGAAGCGGCAAGTATTGTCGAAGCAGCTGGCCCTGACATTCTTGACATCAATTATGGTTGTCCCGTCAATAAAGTAGCCTGTAAAGGAGCTGGAGCGGGAATTTTGCTGGATATTGATAAGATGGTTTCCATGACAGCGGAAATCGTTAAGGAGGTCAATATTCCAGTCACCGTGAAGACAAGACTGGGTTGGGACGAAAACTCTATAAGGATAGAAGAGGTGACAGAAAGGCTACAGGATATTGGGATTCAGGCCATCAGCATACATGCCCGCACGCGCAAGCAAATGTATAAAGGGGAGGCGAATTGGAAATACCTGGCGGATGTCAAGAATAATCCCAGGATAAAAATTCCTGTTTTTGGCAACGGGGATATTGATAGCCCCGAAAAAGCCAGAATCTACAGGGATAAATACGGTGTGGATGGCATCATGATCGGCAGGGCGGCCATTGGCTATCCCTGGATATTTAACGAGATCAAACATTATTTTTCAACAGGAAATTTATTGGCTGGTCCGGACCTTGAAGAAAGGGTAGCTGTGGCCAAAAGACACCTTGATTTTTCTGTGGAATGGAAAGGGGAAAAACTGGGATTGCTTGAAATGAGAAGGCATTATACCAATTATTTCAGGGGGCTTCCTCACTTTAAACCTTACCGTACGGCACTGGTTACTACTGAAGATTACCCTGGTGTAGTTCAGATCCTTGATGAAGTGTCAAAGGTATTTGCAGGAGCCGAATTCTAAATCTGTTCATTTCTGATTTTACATTTTGTTTATTAAATGAAAATTTCGCCTGCAAATGTCTGAAGCCGACAAGTTTCAACAGCTCAAAAACTGGGGGATGTTGATTGTCCTGGCCTTGATTTGGGGGAGTTCGTTCATTTTGATCAAAAAAGCCCTACTGGTTTTTTCAGCCGGTGAGGTGGGAGCTTTAAGGATCGTTACAGCAGGTACGGTTTTGCTTCCTTTGGCCATGCCAGTTTTAAAGCATTTGACCGGGCGGCAGATGGGGTACCTTCTGGTGATCGGTTTTGTGGGAAGTTTTATCCCTTCTTTTTTATTTGCTACTGCCCAGACCAACCTTTCTTCTTCTCTGGCAGGGGTAATCAATGCGCTCACCCCTTTGATGGTGGTGCTGGTGGGAGCCTTGTTTTTTCATGCCACCATTACCTGGAGGATTTCCCTGGGCTTAATCATTGCTTTCCTGGGAGTGGGGATATTGGTATTGGCCGGTTCTGACAGTGGATTTTCGTTTTTTTCAGACTTTAATTTTTATGGTCTTTTCGTAGTTTGCGCTACGGTATGTTATGGGCTGAATGTAAATATCATCAAGTACCGCGTACCGGAAATCAAACCAAAAACGATTACAGCCATATCTTTGATGATGGTTTTACCTCTGGCGGCTATATATTTATTGGCTTATACCCGATTTTCATTTAAGCTTCTTCATGTGGATGGTGCCTGGACGGCAGCAGGCTATGTTACGGTCTTGGGGATTATCGGTACTGCCGCCGCATTGGTGCTTTTCAATACCATGGTCAAAATGGTGACTCCTGTTTTCGCCAGCTCTGTGACTTACCTGGTGCCATTGGTGGCCATTTTCTGGGGTGTCTGGGATGGAGAAAAATTATTTCCATTGCATTATTTTGGGATCTTTGCCGTAATCATTGGAGTCTGGATTGGCAACCGTAGATCAGGGCATTCAAAATAATTCTTCTTCTACGTTGAATTATTGCTATTTATTTGCCTAGTTTAAAGCTTGATTTTGATTACACCATTAACATGTTTGACAACCTCTTAGATTTTGACATTGATGTAGCCTTGAGGAACAGGATCCTACAGACCCTCCTGATAATTTTTATCATGTGGTTGATCAACAAAATTTCCGTAAGGCTGATCTACAGAGGGGATGCAGTGGAACTGAAACGGCAGTACCATTGGAGAAAGGTCATAGAATACACTTCTTTTATCGTTGGGATACTGATCATAGGCAACCTTTGGATCAATAATTTTCAATCCGTCACTACCTTTTTCGGACTGCTATCAGCAGGTATAGCCATTGCCCTGAAGGATATTTTTGTCAATATTGCCGGATGGGCCTTTATTTACCTGAGAAAACCATTTGATGTGGGCGACCGGATTCAAATCGGAGAAGTACAAGGAGATGTCATAGATCTCAGGCTTTTCCAATTTTCTTTACTTGAAATAGGGAATTGGGTGGATGCAGATCAAAGTACGGGGAGGGTTATCCATGTGCCCAACGGCAAGGTTTTTATGGATGCCCAGGCCAATTACTCCATCGGCTTCAATTATATCTGGAACGAACAAAATATATACATTACCCTCAGGAGTGATTTCAAAAAGGCAAAGGCTATTTTGTTGGAAATCTTAAACGAACACCTGAAAGAAGATTTGAAGCTGGCAGAGCGGGTGTTTAAAAAAGCCAAGCAGGATCATTTGATCGTTTACAAGCAGTTTACGCCAATGATTTTTACGAAGATTACCGAACGGGGCATTCAGCTCTCCATGCGCTATTTGTGCGACCCAAAAAAAAGAAGGATGTTTGAGCATGCCATTACGGAAAGCGTTCTGGAACGACTGGATCCCGAAGACAATATCCGCATTGCCTACCCTACCTCTACCATCCTGCTCCATCAGGATAAGGTCCATCCGGAAACAAACCCTAGCAAGGGAAAATAATTTCGGCGAATATTTGGGACTGGAAAAGCATCCTTGAAATTAACAACCAAATCTCGAGTTGGATAAAAAAATTCAGTTAGTAGGTTAGGGGGTTTGTGAAAGAAGAGAAAACCGTTTCTACTGGTTCCTGCCATTTAGTTCTCCCACTTATGCTTTGGATCGAAAAAATTTTTTATAAATTTTTTATTTATTTTTTTTGTTTAAATCATTCTTTTTATATAATTTAATACTTTTGTTAACAATTTCGTATACTATTAAAGGTTTAAATCATCGTTTTTTGTATCGGTTCCGATTTAATCGGATTAACAGGTTTTTTGAAGTTTTGATGTTTTATTTAATAGTTGTTTACAATGAAAAATTCACGGATTTATTATATATCTATAATTATTTTGTCTCTTATATCATGTAATGATATAGAATCTGATCCTTCCCTGGAAAATCAATTCCAGGGAACATATACTCAGGAAATTGAACAAATGAAAGCCTTTTATAATACAGGATTAGATTTGGCAATTGAACAGTTGGAAATAAGCGTTCCTGTAAAGCTTCAAAGTAATCATGATTTGGAGGAAAGATTACTCATGGGAATCCTGGATGGATTAAACAATGAAATTTTTTCTTTACCTAGCGATGGTTTTAACACTTATTCCTTCAGAATGAATGAATTGTTGAACCTAACAAATAGGCCAAATAATAGGCTTAAAAATATATTGTTAAGTGATGCAAACATTTTTAATGAAAGCCAGATAAAAATGACTGAACCTTTTATTCAGAAATTACTTACAACAGAAAACCCCACTGACGCAAAAAGTGTCGCTAATTTATTTGAAAGGGAAATCATAGAATCTTCATTAAACTATGGCGAAAAGGTCTCATTGCTTTCACTTTCATTTGGAGCTATAGTTGTTTCGGATTTTATTCTTAATGACGGAATTGAAAAGATCAGGGATAAAATAAAGGACAGTATTGATAATGAAAACCAGGTTGCAGGTTGTTCAGTTAATATGAGAAATGTTTGGGGTGATGCAGTTGTTGGTTTTGCCGCAGGAGCGACCGCTGGTTGTTATGCAGGTGCAACCGCCGGGACTGTCGCATTTCCAGTTGTAGGTACTGTTACTGGATGCGTCAGCGCTGGGATGGTAAGTGGGGCAGGTGGTTTTATTTCTGGTGCTTCCTACAGCATTATTTCCGGTTTACTTTTATCTTGTTTTAGATAAAAATAAACATGGGTAAAAAAAAATTAAATGAAAAATCTAATTATGAATATTAACCAACCTAAAAAGACTAAAAAACGATTTATTATTGGCAGCATTGGAATGGCAATAATATTTATGGCCTTTGGTTCATATGGATCATTTAGCCCTCTTGAAGTCGGTTTTTATACTTCAATAGGAGCTGCAGTTCTTTGGTATTACCTGAGCTATTATGTTTTTAAATGGCTGCTTGATAAAGGTAAGGTCTAAATTATTATCGTATTTATTAAAAATACGAATTTAGCAGTTTGATCGAAAAGGCAGGTTCAAAATTTGGACTTGCTTTTTGTTGCTATGTCCTTTCCTTCTATTTGTGTTTACTTTATTCCACCGGTAATTGTTAAATGCTTCAGGAAGGCAAGCTGAAAGCCAGCTTTTAACCCCATATTGAACCCGACCGGATTATGGAAAAAGGCCCGGTCAGCCTTGCCATCATTCATTCAGCTTTTTATAAATTTTCTTCATCATCAATTCCTTTACCAGGTCGCCAAAGATTTTATCTTCCAGGATTATTTCAAAGATTTCCTGATTTTGATCCATGCGTCCAATGAGCTTGTCAATGAACTTATCGTTAAAAGCAAATTTGAACGTGTCCATTTTGTTTACTCTTGCCTGGGTCTGTAAGGTTTCATCTTCCATCAATTCCGATTCTATCTGGTCAAAAAATAGCTTGTCAGCTTCTTCAAAATTGGTCCCGAAGCGGTCATTGAGCACATTGATGATTTCGGAGAGCAAAGCTTCTTCCTCTTTGGTCCTTTTCAACCCTGCTTCTGTAGTGCCACTTAGGGCTCCTTCTTCCCCTTTTCCAATTCTATAGCACCTGGGAAGTACAAAAAAAGATAGCTTACCACATGTACAACATTTTGCGTTACCTATAAAATATCAGACACCTATATTCATTTTCTTGTGTTCGAACCAAGGGGCCTCTGATTTACAGGTAGCTTTATTGTCAAATTTGATAATTAACGAAAATTTAAATGATAAGTGGGTGGTGTTTACTAATGAACCTGGATTGACGGTGGTCAATAGCCTTTCCTGAATTCTCTCAGATGCAATGCTGGGGACAGGGTTTTTTGTCTTGATATTTGATACCCAAAACCCTTATTTTTCCACTTTTGAAGGTATGGCTTTCTTTTTTACAATATCATCAATGATGGCCCGGGCATGTACAATGGTATTTTCAATAAAAAATTCCCGGGTATTCAATCCGCCACAAACAACCCCTGCCAGATACAAACCGGGCACATTGGATTCCTGACTGCTGTCGTCATAGCAGGGTTGCCTTTTTTCATCCAGGCTTAGTTCTACACCCAACTGGTCCAGCAAGGCAAAATTTGGCTTGTAGCCGGTCATGGCAAGCACATAATCATTTTCGATGGTTATTTCACCTTCCGGTGTGTTCAGTACCACTTCCTTTTCCCTGATTTCCTTGATGGTGGTGTTGTAATAGCCCTTGATCGATCCTTCCTTGATCCGGTTTTCTATGTCCGGTAAAACCCAGTATTTCACGGTTTGGTCAATTTGGGGTTTCATCACCACCATGGTCACCTCTGCACCTTTTCGCCAGGTTTCCAGGGCTACATCTACTGCAGAATTGCCACCACCGACCACTACTATTTTCTGCCCGATATAAGGCCAGGGTTCTTTATAATAATGGGTTACTTTTGGTAGTTCCTCCCCAGGAACATTCATGGTATTGGGTAAGTCGTAAAACCCTGTAGCCAATACCAGTTTTTCTGCCTGATACTCGCCTTTAGATGTTTTGATGGCAAACCCATCACCCTTTTTCTCCAGTTGGAGTACCTCTTCGTACAAGCTGATTTTTAGCTGATAATGTTTGACTATCCTTCTATAATATTCCAGTGCTTCAGGCCGGGTTGGTTTATTGGAGATGGACATGAAGGGGATATCTCCCATCTCCAACTTCTCGGAGGTGGAAAAAAAAGTCATATTGACAGGATAGTTAAAAATTGAATTGGTCAGTACCCCCTTTTCCACTATCAGGTAGTCCAGATTTTTCTTTTGGGCTTCTATACCGCAGGCCAATCCTATAGGCCCGGCCCCAATAATCAACAATTCCAACTTTTTCATATGATTATTAACATGATTTTTGAATCATAGTTCCTGATTGTAGCTATTTTACCTGAATCGCAAATTCGTTGATTTCCTTTTGAGGTACGGTACGGATTTCTTTAATCTCCGCGGTTCCATCCTGGTGCCAGAGCACAGCAGTGGTATTTACTGTGCCATAATAATCACCAACCTGAATAAATTGGGCTGATACGGCTTTTTCCAGTTCATCAGATAAACCAGTTTCAGGAAGGTCTTTTTCAGGAGCAGGCATTTTGGATTGAAGCAAACCCAACAATTCATCAAGGCCGGGTTTTTTGTGGTCAAGCATGGTTTTCAACTGCTCCTTTGCCCGAATTACTTTTGGCCAGGGAGTATCCAGAAAGGCATTGGATATGGCATGTATTCCCGGTGCTACCCGTTGAATGCCTCCGCCGTAGTTTGAATAAACATACAATGCATCTCCTTCCCCCACCAGCAGGTTAAATCCATTATAGTTTTCTCTGGCTTTTTCTACCTGCTTCAAATAGGACAATGGCGAAAGCTTGCCATCTAAAAAACCAGATACCAGCTCCCCCCTGGATCTCTCCCGCGGCTTTTCCCTGGACATGTCCCGGAAATTGGTCAATGCGGCAAAACGGCCATTCGGATGGAAACCCAGCCAGGTACCCCCTTCTTTCAAATCCTTGCCCGCATAGATCCCATTTTCCCACTGGTGAAGAGATTGGGTAGGCCTTTGAAAGTACTCATCCCTGTTGGCTACCAATATCAGTTTGTAATCCGGATGCTGCTGCCAACTAAAAGTAATCAAACACATGTACAAATTAAACGAGAAGCATGTTACAGAAAAAAACAATAATGAAAATTTTTAACAAATTTTAATACGATAAAAATCGTATAAAACTTTGACTTACGATTTTTATCGTATATATTTGGTACGAAATCAATCGTATTTAAAGATGAAGGAAAAACCAACAGCGGCAGAATTGGAAGTATTGGCGATTATCTGGGACATGGGCGAAGCCAGCGTGCGGGAGGTACACGAGGAATTGGCCCGGGATAAGGAGACCGGTTATACGACCACCTTGAAAATCATGCAAAACATGCATGGAAAAGGTTTACTTAGCCGGGATGATCAAAAAAGAAAACATGTTTACCGTGCTGTAGTGAGTCAGAAGGATACCCAGCAATCACTTGTGAAAAGTTTTATCAGCAAGACTTTTGGTGGATCAGCAAAGAAACTGGTCATGCAAGCCCTCGGACAAAGTGATCCCTCCAGGGAGGAAATTGAAGAAATCAGAGCGTTTTTAGACGAAATAGAGAACAAAGGCTCATGAAACTGCACTGGTCGTTTTCGAACTTACCGGAAGTACTGGGCTGGGCCTTGCTTCATTCCTTGTGGCAATTTCTTTTGCTGGCCGGCTTATGTGCTCTGATACTGCGTATTCCGATATTCCGGAGACCCAAATACCGCTACCTGGCAGGTTTTTCCGGCCTGATCCTGATGTTCCTGTGCTTTCTGTCCACCGTCTGGTATGAATACTTGCAACTGACGGCCGTGTCTGTCATGCCATCGGCTGTACCGATTTACCTGACCCTGCCTTCCGGACCGGGCGAGAAACACCCCGAGTTGACCATTTTGGTCGTTGATTTTTTCCATCAGGCGATTCCTTATCTGGTCAATGTCTGGTTTATTGGCGTGGTTTTTTATATGCTGCGCCTGTTGGGCAATTTTGCCAATTTGCAACAAATCAAAAGAAGGTCTTCGTCAGATTTACCAAGTTGGATTTCAGATAGTACCAGAGCCTGTCTGGAAAAAATGGGAATCAGGCTTCCGGTCTCCGTCAGGAAGAGCGATGAAATAGAAGTTCCCCTGGCATTCGGTATACTTAAACCCATGATACTGATCCCGGCCAGCTTGCTTGTCAGTATGCCAGCCAGTCAACTGGAGGCCATATTGGCGCATGAGCTGGCCCATGTACGCCGCCATGATTTTGCGTTCAACTTATTTCAGTCGTTTCTTGAAATGATCTTTTTCTACCATCCGGGCTTTTGGTGGATCAATGAGATAGTGAGGGAGTCCAGAGAGCAGGCTACTGATGATTTAGCGATAGCCTGCGGAGCAAAAGGCCCAGATCTGGCACATGCCCTGGCCCACCTCGTTAACAGGACCGGCATACAGGCTCCCCATCTGGCTATGGCCGCAAAAAAATCGGGTTTCCCCACGCTTCGCAGGATACAGAGAATGATGGGAATGAAACCCTCCTCAATAATCCACACACCATTAATTACTAAAACCATGATGATTACTAGTTTGCTAAGCTTCGTGCTATTGCTGGGAACAGCTCAGCAGGAAGAACTTCCCGGTGAAAATTGGCTGGAGACCCGGGTCAATTACACCACAATTTATAATGTAGACCGGGACATGCCCATTGGATTGCGCCTGGGTATTGCTTCCGCAGACAGCCTGCCAGGCTCAGCGGCCGGAGACATCCTTCTAGATGTGGAGGTAGACATTGACTCAATTGGTAATTTTGTAGAAACATTTGTGTATACAGATAGCCTCCCGGATATGCCGTTCCTGTCGCTTCCCCCACCTCCGGTGTTCCCATCCTTTCCCGCAGTTCCTGCATTTCCAGATGCCGAGCCCTTTATTTCCAGGACCTTTGCGGAGGGGTTTGGAGACAGTATCCGTACATATGCCTTAAAAATCGTTCAGTTCCACAGGGATACAACTCCTGACGGCCTGGCTCAAAAGGAAAGATTTGAACAAAAAATGCAGGCATTTCAACAGAAAATGGCTGAATCTCAAAAGGTTTTTCAGGAAAAGATGCAGGCTTGGGAAGCAGAATTTAAGCCAAAGATGGAGGAGTTTGAAGCAAAAATGGAGGCATGGACAAAAGAGAATGAACCCAGGATAAAGGAATTTGAAGCGAAGATGGAGGCCTGGAGAAAGGAAAACGAACCGAGGATTGAGGAGTTTGAAGCTAAAATGGAAGCCTGGAGCAAGCAGCAAGAGGCAAAATTTGAAGCCATTGAAGAAAAGATGCGGGAAAGGCAGGAAAAGATAAAAGAAGTAGAAGAAAGCGTAAAAAACCATCCCTCAGATCCCGATAGATAACCAGTTTTATTGTTGTGTTGTAACCCGGCATAAAAAGTTTTTAGTTCCACCATGGAGAAATAAAAAAGGGGTTGTTTTACTAGTGAAACAACCCCTTTTCTGTACGGTAGATATAGGTTAAAGGGCTTATTCGCTCTTCATTTCCATTGACATGATTGCCATATTGACTGATTCTTCCTCGTTTAAAGCAGCCGTCACAATGTAAAGATCCTCATATCCCAGGTTGCCAGCATCTTTAAAAGACAGCTCAAAAGGATACTGTGCCCTACCTGCTTCAGGTTTCTTCCTGATTACCGCCTGACTTAGCATTTTCCCCTCCGGGCTTCCAATTCTGGCTTCAATCTTGTAACCAAAATCAAAAGGATTTTGGGAACCTGCCAGGAAGGTAATGCCCGAAATGCCATCCAAATCGATTTGTTTTAATGCAAAATGGCCTTTTGAGGTAGGTGCCAATAAAATTTGTTGTCCATTTACATCATAGGCATTGAATCCTTCAATTTCGTCCACATTCCCTAAATTGATTTTACTGTTTCTCAGGAATACGGAGGTAGAAGAACTCAGGGGTTTAATATTTTCAGCTCCCCGATCTGTATAACTGGCATTCAGTATCATTACGCCATTTGGGGCCATTTCTTTGCCCATTGCTGGTTCTATTACACCGCTAGCCGGAAGTGAAGCCGCCAGGCTCTCCAGGTCTCCCAGTGATAATACCCAGGCAACGATTTTTCTGGCATCCCCTTCCTTGAGATCCGGATTGGCAGGCATCATGGTCTCTCCCCAAACTCCGGAGCCACCTTTGAGGATTTTATTGACCAAATAATCCGCAGCAGCGGCATCTCCCTCATATTTTTGGGATACCGCTGTATAGGCTGGCCCTATGGAAGCGGCATCTACCTTGTGGCAGGTTTTACAAGTAAGTGATTCCATGATACTTTTGCCGGCCATGGCTTCTGACATGACCTGGTGACCCACGGAGGCTTCTGCCATATCAAATCCGTCGATGTAATCTGCCGAAACGTATAGGGAGGATAAATCTTCCCCTGCTGTGGGATCGTCGGGATCATTGACACTGACTTCATAGGCTACTTTCTTATCTGGGAAATAGAAACTGCCGTTGCTGGTAAATTCAATATTGATTTCCGGAGCCACATTCCCTGCATATACATTAATCGTATTGCTATTGGCCGTTTCATTGTCCGGGTCGTTCACCTGAAGGGAAATGTCATAGTCCCCAATGGCATTGTAGGTGTACGTCAACTCCGGAACATCCGTAGTAATGGATTCTCCATTTCCCAAATCCCAGTTATAGGTCAGTGGGTCATTTTCAGGATCCATAACATCAGCTTGGAGACTTACCTCCAGGGGCAGGCTTCCGGAGGTCTTGTCGGAGGATAATCCTGCAATTACCGGAGCCCTGTTGCCAGGATTATAGTTGATTACTGAAAGGGCCGCATCCGGATTGGCACTGAACCAGCCATTTCCATATTCCAACAGGTACAACTTGCCATCAGGACCAAGTTCAAGGTCGATCAGGGCATTGTGTCTGACACCCTCCATGAAAGGTTCCATTTTCAAATAATCCCCATTTTCATCCATGGTAACCACTTTTATCCAGCCCCTGATCCATTCGTAAATGAATAGCTTTCCATCGTAGTAATCCGGAAGACCCCCACCGTTTGGATAAAGATCGGAATAATATACAGGACCTGCCATGGCATTTCTTCCGCCTGTCCCTACTTGCGGAAATGCTTCTGATTGGTCATAAGGATAATAGATAAAGGCCGGTTGGGCTGGAGGAAGCTCCCTTAAACCGGTATTGTTTTGGGATATGTTTACCGGAGAAAGGGGATCAAACTGTCTACCTGGTTCACCAGTATCAAAATCATAGGCATTGTAGGGGTAGTTGTCCCCTACGAAGAATGGCCAACCAAAAAAGCCGGCTTTCTTGGCCTGATTGACCTCATCATATCCCCTGGGACCCCTCACTCCCAAGCTGTCTGCCCTTGCATCAGGCCCTACTTCACCCCAATACAGGTAACCTGTTTTCTTGTCTACGGAGATTCGGTATGGGTTTCGGTTACCTTGAACATAAATTTCCGGTTTGGTTCCTTCCATCCCCTCGGGATAAAGATTCCCTTCAGGGATACTGTAGCTTCCATCTTCATTGACTTTGATCCGGATTATTTTTCCTCTCAGGTCATTGGTATTTCCCGAAGACCTGGCGGCATCGTACTGCTCAAATCCGGGCCTATCGTCCAGAGGAGCATATCCCCTTAAGGTATGCTCCTGGTTTGGTTGATTAAATGGCGTTGAATTGTCGCCTGCCGATACGTAGAGCAAACCTTCACTGTCGAAGGCAATGGACCCGCCTGTATGGCAGCAAATATCCCGTTGGGAATAAAACTCCAGAATGACCTGTTCGGAATCCATTTTCCATTCGTCATCTTCAAATTTAAACCTGGCTAGCCGGTTGACGGATTTGCCCGTGGGACTGTAGAAAACATATACCCAATGGTTATTCTCGAAATCAGGATCTATCTGGATGCCCATCAGGCCTTCCTCTGCATTTACCCTTGGCACATCTGTTTTCCAATAAACATCCAGGCTTGTCAATTGAGTGGTGGTGGAATCACCTGCTTTATAATGCAGGATTTCCCCTCTTCTTTGTGCAATCAAAATATCCAGATTGGGGAGAATGGCCATCTCAGTGGGTTCGGTAAATTCGCCCTTTACCATGGACACTTTTTCAAACCGATTGGCTTCGGGAACCCTCTTGCTAATGGCTTTTGAATAGTCAAGCTTCTTATTTGCTCCAATGGCGTACTTGATACCTTCAAGCAGGTGTTGCAGGTACAGTTCCTCCTCAAAGGAAGCCGATGTATGTCCTCCTCCGGTGTAAAAAGCCCTTCCACCATCATACTCATGGTACCAGGCAATGGGATGCTCGCCCATGTCTTCTCCTCCCTGATAACTGTCCTCATCCAGGGTCATCAATACCTGTACACTTTCATTGAAATCCTTGTAACTGTACCATTCATCGGTTCTGGTCCATTGGTCCGGTAAGAAAGAAGTACTGCTGTGGGACTTATCTACTACATCAATAAGCCCTTCCTGTACATTGGGATGTGGGTCATTGATGCCCGGATGATCAGAAAAATACCCTCCAGCCATTTTTCCATACCAGGCCCAATCATACTCAGTATCCGCTGCAGCATGGATGCCTACATAAGCACCCCCAGCTTGTATGTACCTTTCAAAATCCGCTTCCTGGTAATGGTTAAGTACATCTCCAGTGGTACTAAGAAATATAACCGCACTGTATTGTTCCAGAATTTCTTCGGTAAACAATGCTGCATTGGTGGTGGTGTCTACCTGAAAACCATTTTCCTCTCCTAATTTTAAAATTGCCTGAATACCATCCGGGATGGATTCATGGTAATAACCCAATGTTTTGGAGAAAACCAATACTTTTGGGTCTCCGGATCTGGTTGAACAGGCCCCTATAAAAAGCCCGGCAAACAAAAGGGCCATAAAGCCCTTCATCACGCGTTTGATATACATACTTTGTTTGATTTTTGCAGCAATATAAAGAATATCTTTTTTATGTAGCTTCCGTTTATCAATATTTTAGTTTAAATGCCCCTAAACCCTATTTTGATTATAAAATCCTGCGAATTGCGGGTGCTAATTCCTTACCAGGAAAAGGGGTAATACTCTGATAAGCCGGACCATTTAAACATCTACTCCAATTTCAGCAAAACCTCCTCGAACCAGTGTGGAAAGTTTTGCCTGTTTCAGGTACAACAAAGTCAAAAAAGAAACAATTAACCATGCATTGCCAAATAAATGAAAAACAGATTCAGGGCTGTAGCGGATATTTTGTTCATCCACATGGCCATCTGGTGGCTGACATATTTTTGCGGATTTTTTTGGACCAGTAAAAACCAAAGCGAAAAATAGCTCACCACTGGCAACATGGCGAATAAAAAAGCCCAAATGGCTGAAGATAAATTCATACTTATAAAATACTGCACAAAGGCCAGGCCTCCCAGCAGGAACCAGATGGCTGCAAAACCAAATGTTCCTGTTATCCCAAGTTTGATGCTTAGGGTGATATCCCCTCTTTTAAGATCTTCCTCATGTTGGTATACCTGCGTCAGCGGATAGGATCCCAATAGAAGCACACTCGTAAGCATGGCCGGTATCCAGACCTCTTTTTGTGCCAACTCAGCTAAACCAGACCCTGAAAACCCCTCATAACACATCCCGAAAGTAAATGCCCCCTGAAAAAGGCCCGCAGTAAGCCAGCTGATGAAAGGGTATTTTTTTAGCCGGATAGCCGGATGACTGTAGGCCATGGACACCAAACCGTAAACCAATACCATGAATAAAAAAACAGGACCCAAAAGTGTGGACAACAAAAGGGCGAGGAAAAAAAATGTTTGGGAGAGATAGTAAAGCCCTTTGGTTACCTTTTTGGGGTTTTTCAACCCGCCAATGCTCTTTTCGTCCTTGTCAAAATAACTGTTGTAGCCATTGCTGGAGGGATAAAGCAAAAAATGAAGGATGACCCATACCCAAATGGCTCTGAATGTATCCACTTGGGGAACGGTAGCCAATGCAAACAAAAATACGGGCATCAGGTAAAAAGAAAAGGGGATTCTTAAGTGTTCCCAACTGGATTTTTTAAACATAACTAGAAAGCTTGATAACTTTTCGCCAAGGCAACTGTTTTTTACTTATCTTGAAAATTACAATAAAATTCAGCTAAATTGAAATCCATGCAAAGCCATATCGTCAGTATTGGGCTGGCCAACCCGGGAAATCCCATCCCACAGGAAAACATCAGTCGTTTTATGCAAATGGCTCATGGACTGGATAGCAGTGAAAGCAGGAAATTAAGTTTTGTCTACCGCAAATCCGGAATTCAGCAACGGTATAGTGCTTTGAAGGATTTTAATCATGAAGATCCGGATAAGTTTAATTTTTTTCCCAACAACAATACCCTGGAGCCTTTTCCGGGTACAGCCAGCAGGATGCATGTTTTCCGGAAAGAGGCGCCCCTTTTGGCAAACCTTGCCATTCAGCGCTGCTTGCTGAAGGCAGATGAATTGCCCGGTAATGTTACCCATCTGGTATTGGTTTCCTGCACCGGAATGTATGCTCCGGGTGTAGAAATGGACATTATTCAGGCAATGGGTTTCAGCAATACCATAGAGAGGTATGCGATTCATTTTATGGGCTGCTACGCTGCATTCAATGCGATTAAGTTGGCAGACAGGATATGCCGAAGCGAACCAGAAGCAAAGGTATTGCTGGTAGGTGTGGAACTTTGCACCATTCATTTTCAAAAAGACTACAATGAGGACAATGTCATTGCCAATGCTTTGTTTGGTGATGGGGCTGCAGCGGTGCTCATAAAAACTTCTGCGGGGGGCCTTGGCATCAAGCAATACCAAAGCAATATTTTGATAGAGGGGGAGTCAGAAATGGCCTGGTCCATTGGGGATTTTGGATTTGAAATGAAACTCAGTAAGTACATACCAGAATTGTTGAGCAATGGGATACAGGAGTTTAAGATCAATTTGGAGAAAAAGTTTGGCATTTCCCGGATCAGTCAGTTTGCCATTCATCCCGGGGGGAAACAAATTTTAAGAAAAATAGAAGCTGCCTTTGGTATTGGAGAAAAACAGAACTTTCATTCCCACCGGATTTTGGAGAAATTTGGAAACATGTCCTCCGTCACCATTTTATTCGTTTTGGCGGCTATTCTGGAAGACCCTACCATTCAGGGGGAAATATTGGCCATGGGTTTTGGCCCGGGGTTAACATTGGAAACATTACTGATAGAAAAATGATGGGTAAATTTTCACGAAGGAGTCAGGCCAAAGAATTGATGGACGATTTGCAATGCAATGGAAGGGAATTGGAACAGACGCTTCGGGAACTGAAAACCATCAACAGGCTGCTGGGTGGCAACAGCGTCACCACCTCTGGTTTGGAACAACTGATCAGGGAAAGACCACAGGAGGTTTATTCCATTGCAGACCTGGGTTGTGGAGGAGGCGATATGGCCATGCTGATAAAAAAATGGTCCAGCGATAGGGGCTACTCCAGCCAGGTGATCGGGGTAGATGCTAACCCGCACATTATAAACCTTGCAAAGCAGCATGCAAGGGCGGCAGAGGTGGATGTTGACTTCAGGGTGGGCAATGTGTTTGATCCCGGATTTCTGAAGCAAGAAGCGGATATTTTGACATGTACCTTATTTACCCATCATTTTACAAATGAAGAACTCATCGAACTTTTAGCAAACCTCAAATCTGTGGGCAGGCTGGGATTGGTGATCAATGACTTGCACCGTCATTTCCTGGCTTATTATAGCATAATGGGCCTGACGGCATTGTTTTCACGGTCTGGAATGGTAAAAAATGACGCCCCTCTTTCTGTATTGAGGGCTTTTTCCAAATCGGACTGGGAGCAAATACTGAAGGCTTCAGGAGTGGGAAAATTCAAAATTTCCTGGCATTGGGCATTCAGGTGGCAGGTTATTTGCTGGTTCTGAGTAAATTTTCGTATTTTAAAATTATTAAAACCAAAATCATTCTAAACTATGGATATAGATACTATTGATTTCGCAGGCATGATGGAAAATGCTGTGCCATTTATTTTGCTAGCCCTGAAGAGTATTCTGATTGCCGTAATTATTTATTTTATCGGTAAATGGGTAATTAATTTTACACTTAAGGCGATAGATAAAGTTTTTGTCAAATATGAAGTAGAACCTTCCTTATCCAGTTTTTTGAGAAGCTTTTTAAAGGGATTATTATATGTTTTGTTGATACTGGCGGTATTGTCCACCTTGGGGGTTGAAGTAACCGCTTTTATTGCCATTTTAGGTGCTGCTGGTTTGGCCGTTGGTCTGGCCCTTCAGGGTTCATTGGCCAATTTTGCAGGAGGAATCCTGATACTGATTTTCAAGCCTTTTAAAGTGGGAGATACCATTGAAGCACAGGGAACCTTAGGCTCCGTAGAAAACATTGCTATTCTTTATACCACTGTTCGAAATTTTGACAATAAGGTGGTAACCATTCCTAACGGAGCCCTGGCAAACAATAGTATTACCAATTTTTCTGTCAAGCCTACCCGTCGTGTGGAAATGGCTGTGGGTGTAGCTTACGGAACGGATTTGAAAAAGACCCGGCAGGTCATTTTGGACACCTTGAAAAAGGATGATCGGATTCATGAAGATCCTGCTCCTGCTGTTTATTTCACCAATTTTGGCGATAATTCACTAGATTTGTCAGTAAGGTGTTGGGCAGATGCAGATAATTTGTGGCCGGTATTCTGGGATAATATGGAAACCATTAAGGAGTCTCTGGAAGCGCACGACATAGAAGTACCTTTTCCTCAGCGGGATGTGCATCATTTTTTTCCGGAAGGAAAGCCTGAAATTAAAGGATAATCCTATCAAAAGGGTGAAAAAGCCGGAGCCTCCAACACTACCAAGTTAAAGAGGCTCCGGGCAAACCCTACATTAAAAAATAACCAACTACCAAAATTCAATCAACTTCTCATCCAACGGCACACGTAATTTATTTTCTAAAAAATAAAATCTTTACTCCGGATGATTTAGTAAACATCCATCGCTGTCATAATTGACCAATATTTTTTCATTTTTATCGCTGATCAGTTGCATGCTTCCCTCGGAAGGTGCAGGTACACCCGATTCCATACATTCCTGCAGAAAAACGATTGATTTTACAATTTCAAAAGATGTTTTGGAATAATTGTCCGTTGACAATGTTCCTGATCCAGATAAATAAATTCTAAAACCGGCATTTTCCGTAGACAACTGTAGATCTCTGATATACGACTGATCCAAGGTGAACTTTTGTCTGTTCGAATTGGTCAGCTGGAAATTTTTCGCTTCAGAAGCAAATCTTAAGCTTCTGCTTTCTGCCTGATATCCTTTATTTTCCAATTTTCGCTGACCTTCCATTTGTTTTCCGTTTAAGGAAAAATTTTCAAATCCAATGGTCAATTGGCTACCTTTATGCAGGAAATTAGCGGTGTAGGAAATGGTAAGTGTACCTTTTTTTTCCAAACCTCTATTGCTGACACAACCTTCGCCATAATCTACTGTTATCCTTTTGTTTTTTTCATCCCTGCTAATTCTTGTACCGGGGCAGCTTGATTCGTCCAGCAAAGGCATGATCTTTTGCTGGGTTAAATCCTGTTGCATCGCGGAAAGTACCAAAAGATCCACTTCCTCTATTAATCCCATCATTTCAGAAACCTCCAAAGTGGGAATGATTGCAGATGTTGAACTCAGGTCCTCCTGTTCCGTTGAAATACAGGAAATAAGAATGAAAGGAAAGATTGCAACCAACCATTTTACCAAATATAGTTTTGGATTTCCCATCTGTATCCTTCTGCTTAAGTCAATGATCGTTTGTTTGTAATCGAAAAGTAATACTGAATAAATTGTTAAACTAGTAAAAAACAAATTAATTTATTATAAATATTGACAAAACATATATTTGATTTCAAAAAACAAAAAAATAGATATACTTTCAAAAATCCACTTAAAAGTGTGTTTTCCTAAATAAAAAATGCAGCTTGAATTAATATTATTTGTTATTCTGATTAGTTGCAGCTTTTTTTGTCAATAATGTTTTATTTTTTATTTAAAAATTATAGTTATTGCTTTGCAGGATCAGGAACTGCGTTTTTGACCTTTAAGTTTTAAGTGATATCATTAAGCATTATTAGGGAATTTGGCGAAGGCAAAAAAAGCGGATAAGTCTTGATTATGAAGGATTATCTGTAAGCCCAAAAATTAATTTTATCTTTGGCCCCTGATCCATGAACCAACAGCATACATGAATACTTCATTTGAGCTTACCGATCCGGACAAATCTCTGGAACTGGCCCGAAATAGGATACTACTTCTTTCCATAGGCAGGTTGATTTTATTTTTTCTGATGGGAATAGTCCTGGTGGTCGGAATTGCTGATGCACATTGGACCGTTTTGTTTTTTATACCCCTGAGTATTCTTTTTGTTTGGCTTATCCTTCAATTCAATCACCAAAAAGATGTCGAAGGTTTTTATCTGGCAGTAAAGGAAATTGCCGACATGAAACAAAAACGGAAGGAGAGAGACTTGTCAGACTTTGATTCCGGGTCCAAATTTTTGGATCCAAGACATCCTTTTTCCAGTGACCTTGACCTCTTTGGGGAGCATTCGCTTTATCAATTGATCAATCATACCGTAAGTAAAGGAGGAAGTAAGAAACTCGCTCAATGGATGAGGTTTTCCCTGCCCCGGGAGGAGGCAGGGAGGAAACAGGAAGCTTTGATGGAATTGAGTAAAAAAGAAAAATTTCTTGTTGTCTTTGAGGCACTGGGAAAGGCTTTTCTGAAGCAGGAAAAATCCAAGGTACTTTTCTATCAATGGCTGAAAAGCCCGGTTACCTGGAGGCCTGTTTATCTCCTGCCAATGATTCTGGGACCGATTTCAGGATTACTGGTTTTGATTGGGGTCTTGTTTGGTTATATCCCTGCTGCCTACCTGAGTTTGTTTATTTTGATCGGACTTGGCGTATTGAGCCTGGTTTTCAAGCCCCTGATGAAGGCCATGAAGGCCATGCCCAATGACAGTGACCTGAAGACTTTCCAGGCATGGGCTGGTTTGTTGGAGGAAGAAAACTTTGACCATCCTTTGCTGCAAACCTATCAGGAACCGGTTAAAAATCATGGATTTTTGGCTTCCGATGCTTTGAAACAACTGGAAAGCCTAACATTCTTGATTCAGAACAGAACCAATTTAATGTACCTGATTTTCAATGTGTTTTTCTGGACAGACTTTTATCTGCTTTACCGTCTGTCCAGTTGGAAAGAAGAGGTAGGAAAAAGCATGAAAGACTGGGAAGAAAATTTCGAGAATTGGGAAGCCCTGGTCTCTTTGGCTTCTTTTATACAAGAGGAAAAGCTGGCCAACCCAGCCAGCTGGTCAACGGAGAAAGTGTTGACCATGAAAGCGGTAAAACATCCTTTGATCAAACCTGAGCACTGTATTGCCAATGATTTTTCCCTAAATGAAAAGGAACAAGTAGTCTTACTCACAGGGTCCAACATGTCCGGAAAGACTACATTCATGCGCACAGTGGGCATCAATTTGGTATTGGCTGGAATGGGTGTACCCCCTTTTGCGGAAACCTTTATCTGCGGCCCTTTTCAATTGTATACGAGCATGAGAAATACGGATAGCCTGGGCGAAAGTGTGAGTTCTTTTTATGCCGAGCTGGCCAGGATCAAAGGATTACTGGATCATGCTGCCAATGGTACGCCCATATTTTACCTTTTGGATGAAATATTAAAAGGTACCAACACCTCGGATAGGATCACGGGTAGTGAGGCATTGATACGACAGCTGGCTCAAAGTGCCTCCAAAGGCATCATTTCCACACATGACATAGAATTGAGCGAATTGGAAAACCGCTTGCCTTCCTTGGTCAACTATAGTTTTCACCATGATATTCAGCAGGACAAAATTGTTTTTGATTATACGATCAAACGAGGACCCTGTCCAAATTTCAACGCTCAAAAACTTATGGAACTAATGGGAATAAAGATCAACTGAAACAGGTGAAAAATAACCGGTTAATTTTTTTGGCATACATTTTGGTAATTTATGTATAAAATATATAAATTAATTTAACCAACAACACTATGGGTTCTTTATTGTATTTAATTGCCATCATCCTTGTGATAGGATGGATTTTTGGAGCATTTGTTTATAGCGTAGGTGGACTGATTCATATTCTATTGGTCTTAGCCGTGATTGCGGTATTGTTTCGCCTGATAGGTGGAAGATCTGTATAGCCGTTTTCATAATATTTAAGTAAAAGCTGCCCAAATGGGCGGCTTTTTTTGTTTCCATTCGTATATTATACCTATTTTTGCTTTCAATATATAGTAAACCAGCAATATCGTGCACATAAATTACCAGCAACAAACCTTAGGTATTTTGGGTGGAGGGCAATTGGGCAGGATGCTCATTCAATCAGGGATCAATTACAACCTGAACATTCATATCCTGGATCCTGATGCAAATGCTCCCTGTAAAAACCTATGTAACCATTTTGTTCAGGGAGATTTGAAGGACTACCAGACTGTTTATGACTTTGGAAAGGCATGTGATGTGGTTTCCATAGAAATTGAGCACGTCAATACGCAGGCCCTGTATCAATTGGAGAAGGAAGGTAAAAAAGTTTTTCCCCAGCCCCATATCATTGAAATGATTCAGGACAAAAGGAAGCAAAAACAATTTTACCTGGATCATGATATCCCTACTGCCCGATTTTTGCTGACCGATGACAAAGAAGATGTGAGGCAACATGTGGAGTTCTTGCCTGCGGTGCATAAATTGGGGAAAGAGGGCTACGACGGGCGTGGCGTACAGCTCATCCGGGAGGCCGCTGAACTGGACAAGGCCTTTGATGCTCCGGGTTTACTCGAAAAGTTTGTGGATTTTGACAAGGAGTTGGCTGTGATAGTCGCCAGAAATGAACAGGGAGAAGTAAAAACCTTCCCATCAGTGGAATGTGCTTTCCATCCCGAACACAATCTGGTAGAATTTTTATTTTCACCGGCAACCATTTCATCTGAAACAGACAATAAGGCGCAGGACCTGGCCATCGAGGTGATCGAGAAATTGGGTATGGTAGGCTTGTTGGCGGTGGAAATGTTTGTTACGAAAAACGGGGAAATTCTTGTCAACGAGATTGCCCCCCGCCCGCACAATAGCGGTCACCACACCATAGAAGCAAATTTCACCTCTCAGTTTGAGCAGCATCTTCGGGCAGTGATGGGCATGCCTTTGGGGTATACCGGTATTCGGAGTGCAGCGGCAATGGTCAATTTACTGGGTGAAGCCGGGTTTACAGGCGAAGCACTTGTGGAGGGATTGGATGAAGCGATTCAGGAAAAAGGGGTGTATCTGCATCTTTATGGAAAAAAACTGACCAAACCTTTTCGCAAAATGGGACATGTGACGGTGTTGGAAGAAGATATGAAAAAGCTGAGAGAGAAAGCTCAGCGAATAAAAGAATTAATTAAAATTAAAGCATGAGCGATATCAAGGTAGGCATTATCATGGGAAGCCAGTCGGATCTTCCGGTCATGGCGGAAGCAGCGAAATTTTTAGAGGAGATCGAAGTTGGTTACGAGCTAACGATCGTTTCGGCCCACAGGACACCGGATAGGATGATCGATTATGCCGGAAAGGCAAGGGAAAGAGGCATTAAGGTAATTATAGCCGGGGCAGGGGGAGCAGCGCATCTCCCGGGAATGGTGGCATCCCTGACCAGCCTACCGGTAATTGGGGTGCCTGTAAAGTCCTCCAATTCTATCGATGGCTGGGACAGTATTCTTTCAATTCTCCAGATGCCCTCAGGTATTCCGGTAGCCACAGTAGCATTGAATGGGGCAAAGAATGCCGGTATCCTCGCTGCTTCCATCGTAGGGGCTTTTGATGAAGCGGTAGGCAACCGCATGACAGCTTTCAAAAAATCCATGAAGGCAAAGGTGGAAGCCAGTGCACAGGAAGTAGAACAAAAGGGTTGGAGGAAAATATTGGGGGAATAGGTCGTATTTTATTACCGTTATATTTCCATATATTTTAGTGATTTTTTTAGGGCAATTCAATTTTTACCATAGAAATGGGACAAAAGGGGAAATTTATCCTTCTTTTCTGTATAACTATAACATTACCTCCCATGAAATCTGCAATTGCGTATCCGATGATAGCTTTTTTCTTTTTTCATACTGCTTGTATAGATTCGGAAGCGCCCATTCTCCCAGGGGCACTGACGGGTACCTGGAAAGAACGATTTGAAATCGAAAACCAAGACCTGAAATTGGTGCAGGTGGAAACCATTAATTTTTACGATAATGATACCTTTGAGCGCTGGATGGGTTACTGGGATCCCGATACCAATGTGATGCTGGGCTACAGGTATTTGGCAGAAGGTAATTACACGCTGGAAGGGAGACGGTTAATGATGCGGGAAAGCAAGCGCCTGCTCCATGTTGGAGGCACTTTTTATGGGGAATTGGATCAACTTAGCGCTGTGAACCCTTACCCTGAGACCTGGGCCGACCTGGCATTAGATGAGAATGGAACCCGATTGGACATGTATCTTTCCTGTAATCCAGTTTCTTCTGCCCGCTGCAACCCGAAAAAAACATTTACCAAGCTGTGATTATTTCAGTGACCTGAAATTGAATGAATTTATGGAGACCTGTACTGGAATAAAACATAACGTTATATAAATCTTCCTGAAAAATAATCCATTCCCATAATGACTTCCTCTTGGTGAGCATTTAAAATGCTGGTTTTTAAATCACAAATTTCTGCTTCCCTTTTCAATGATTATTTCCTTTTTTTTCACAATCATAGCATGGTCCTCAGGATGGAGTTCTGGACCATACTTTTCAGCATAAACGCGCGTAAATGCTGCCCCAAAAAACAAGATCAGGCAGGAGTAAGATACCCATAGCAATACCAGCACCACCGAACCAGCTGCTCCATAGGTGGAAGCAGGTTCGGCAATTCCAAAATAGAGGCTCAGCAGGATTTTTCCCAGGTTAAATAAAAAGGCCGTGATAAACCCTCCCAGCCAAACTGAGTGCCAGCGGACTTTCATGTCGGGCATAAATTTAAAAATCAAAACAAACAAGCCTCCCAGGACACCTGTGGAAAACAAAAACTCCAATACATAAGCAATTTCCACATATCCGGGTTCCCATAAACGAGCCAGGTAGGTACTGACCAAAGTCAATGCTGTAGAAATTACAAAACTAATGATCAATAAAAAAGCAATGGCCATGACAAATGCCAAACTCAAGGCCCGGTCTTTGATAATTTTCCAGTATCCAGCTTTAGGATCAATTTTCACACCCCAAATTTCATTCATGGATATCTGGAGCTGGTAAAATACACCTGTAGCACCAAATACCAACACCGCAATACCAAAAATGGTAGCAAATAAGGTCCTGCCATCTTTTTGGGTATTCTCTATGATGGCAATTACCGCATAGGCTGCATCTGCACCTAGTGCTTCTGAAATTTCGCCCGTAATTTGCCCTTCAACAATTTCCTTGCCCCAAATATTGCCAACCGTGTTGATAATGATGATCAGCAAACCAGGTAGCGACAAAACGGCATAATAGGCTACTACCGCCCCAAGCCTCCAGGGATTGTTAGCATTCCAGATTTTACCAGCGCTCCAAAAAAGTCCGGGTAAATGGACGATCTTAAATATTCCGGGCTTTTTTAAATGGGCACTTTTTCTTCTTATCATTTCAAAAAAATAAATATTACCTGAATAGCAGGCAATATTTTCATCTAGCATTAATCATGCCCTTATTATGTAATATTCCGTTTATTCCAAATGGGGTAACCGTCAAATTATACAAGGTAAATTATTTATCATGCTTAATCTCTCTCCATTACCAACTCCATCCAAGGGTTGTTTGCCAGATATAATCCGCTGAGCGGGAAGATTGAAATGGCTGATTATCGTAATTCAAAGTCATGCCTTTTTTGATGTAAAAATCCAAAGGCATGTCGTATTTGAGGTCCAACCGGTAATCAATTCTTACCCTGTCCTTTTCCGTTAGGCTTGGGTAATCAAAAATATTGCTGAGCAGGCTTACATCACCCATATCGAAAATATTCAATTCGGAGGCAATCCATGCTTCAACACTCCTCTGGTCCATAGACTCTCCTGAAAAATTCTCATTATTGAACGCCAGACCTGCAAAAACCCTTTTTCCATGGATTTGATTTCCCCAATCAGGTATTGGTTGTTTTTTACCAACAAAGAATCGCTTTGGGCATGGATTTCTGTGACAGAAAACAACAAAAAAATTAAAAAGAGATATATGGAACGGCTTATCATGTCATTTTTTTATGCAAAAATGTTGGGCCTGATTTTAGGGAAAGAGAAGGTTTGGTGGTATTTGTAAGCATACCTGTGTTTATTTAATTTTTCCCAATAAAATCTATTCAATAAGTCAAGCCAAATCCAAAAGGATAGAGGGTATCGTCTTCAGGATATCCCGGTGCATCGGGTGCCTGTTCTACTACAGCTTCTGGTTTATTCGCCAGGGCAAAGGGAAGCTTTCCGCTTGGCTTGAATTTTCCGGTAAGGATGTCCAGCAGGGCAGCATCATTGACGCCAAAAGTGGCCAGAATTGCGCCTGAATTGAGAAAACCACAATCTTCATCCAGCACATAGGGCTGCCTGAAATCAATGGCCAAAATGGTATTTTCAGGGCCAACATTATCCATAATACTTTTTATTTCAGTCAAAGAAGGGCTAATTTCCCAGGATGTGGATCCATCCATTGCTGAAAATGCGAGCATATCAAGTTCTTTGGGAGCTGCACCCCCAAAGCGACGTCCACTTTCTCTTCCACTGTTGGTAACATTTACCCTGATGATGGCATAGTCAATATCATCGCTGATTTGCATAACGCCATCATTTTCATCCTGCTGATCACCGGCAACTGCCTTGATGGCTGCCCATTTTGGGTCAGCAAAGACTTCATGATTCACACCCATGGTATATACCACGAGTGAGTCACCTTTTTCAGGCAGTGCCATGGGCAGGTTTATTTTGTTTTGCAGCAGTACGATCGATTTTCTTTGGGCGATATCGGCTTTCCTTTGGTGTGCCGGATTCCCCAGCAGGTAAGCCGCCCGGTTGGGGTCCACGTAAGGATTTTCAAACAATCCCAATTCGAATTGTTCCCTTAACAACCTTTCTACAGAAAGATCGACCCTGCTTTCTGAAAGTTTCCCGGATTGAACCAAGTCCAAAAGTTGTTTATTGTCATTGAATCCGGAAAGCACATCTGTCCCTGCTTCAATGGCAATGAGGATTTGCTCCTCTATGCTTTTGTCTTCCAGTCCCCAGGCCCGATCCCCAATGATGCCAGTATCAGAGTTGATATAACCTTTGAATCCAAGTTTATCCCTCAATAAATCCGTAAGGATTCCCTTTGAGAAGGCCATTCCTACATCATTGGGCATGTAGGGTTGGCCTACAGGAATGCCATAATAGGCCATGATGGATGATGCGCCTGCCTCGATAGCCGCCTGAAAGGGTGCCAGGTGATAGTCAAAATTATTCGATGGATAGGCCTGGTTTTTCCCAAAGTCGTAATGGGGATCTCCTCCTCCTTCCTGTGGGCCTCCACCGGGAAAATGCTTGATGGTCAGGGCAACGCTATTGGTATTCAGGGATTCGCCCTGCAGGTTTTTGACCAATACCGATATGATATTGGAGGCCAACTCACTGTCTTCGGTGAAGGTTTCATGCACCCTGTACCAGCGTGGTTCGGTAGACAGGTCAGCCATATAGCCATACATGCCACGCAGGCCAACGGCAGTCCATTCTTTGGCCATGATTTTGGCAAAGTCAGCAATCAATGCCATATCCCTTGTCGCTGCCAAACCACTTTCTTTGGGCCAGCCGGAAAAAGACCCGGAAGAAACATTTATTCCCGCCCTGGCATCAAAGTCCACATGGTTTCTGGCATTGGACTTAAAAACAACGGGTATACCAAGCCGGGTATTCTCTGCCAGTTCCTGGATAGAATTGGTAAATTGGGCAGCCTCATAGGGGTTGATCTCCACACCACCAAAAGAGTTGCCTGCAGCTGATCGGTTTGGCTTATCCTTTAGCGCATTCCTGAATACAAAGCGGGTCATTTTTTCATCTTCTATGAATTGGACTGCCTGTGCTGTCATTTTCCCGTATTCTCCTGCATTCAGCGTATTGATCAGTAGCATGCCCACCTTTTCTTCCAAGTTCATCAGGCCAAGCAGGTTTTCGATCCGCTTTTCCACCGGAAGGCGCCAATCCTCATAGCCATCCAGATGCTTGTTTTTGTTAAGGTCTTTGAAACGCAATTGTCCTTCATGTAAAAGATTAACAGCCCGGGCTTCGACTGGGGGTTGGTGGGAATAGGTGCCCTGTGCATGGCCCTGGAAGCAGAAAAATAAAATAGAAAGTCGGAATAGGTAGCTCATGGTTATTCAAAATTTTAATACAATCGATTCGAAAGGAAGATGATCTTGTCAAATTAGAGAAAAATGCCATAAATGATTCGTTTCCCGAAAAGATTTTTGCCCAATAGGCCTAAAAACCTTGCCTTTTCCACATTTTTTAGTTTTCACTAGAAAAAAGAAGACAATAATTTTAGCTCAACAAATTATATTGGACTAGCAATTTATCACCTCTCTTCCATTATTGGGATGTCTTTTTCTTCCTGTAATTTTTCCCTTTGCACATACCGGTAATGGGTGATACCATAAGTTGCCAGCAAAAGAGCAAACAAAACCCAGTTTAAAACAATGATTTTTTTGTGTATGAGGCGGTAGGTTAAAAAAAAAGAGGCTATAAAAGCGATCAAAGCAAAAATCAGCCCCCAGCCCAATACTATGGCGCCACCGGCCAAACCCTGTCCCTTTCCCGCATCAATCCAACCTGCATACAACATTCCAATCAAAAAGAAGACGACAAGGGAAAGCAAGCTAAATAGCAGACTGGCGGGTTTGAATAGCTTTTTCATAATGGAATTGGGGATTTGTTAAAGAATTAGTTTTTAATGACAAAAGGAATGGCGGCATTCGGAAAATAGAGAAACCGTTATGCCTGCATAATATTACTTCGAAGGTAAAATAGGATCGTTTTAAGGAAAGACTTAAGGACATAATGTATTCTTATTGAGCAGTATACATTAAATATAATCAAAAAATACATAAATCTGCCAACTGTCCTATAATCCCCCTGGCTGACAACATATGGTTCGGGGATAACCTGTTTTTACTTTATTGCTGAACTAAAGCCTAAAAAAAGAGGCTGAAAGCTGGTGCCACCCTCCGGCTAAAAAATAGAATATCGAACCCCTGCCCAATCAAGTATTGGGCCATTAATGCCCATACGGGACATTAAATATTTAGCAACTTATCTATTGATAATGGGTACAAATCCTGCAATGGATTGACCAAAAAATCTACAGATTTGTTTTGGTCAATCCATGAGGAAAGCATTTTTTCGAATTTTTAAAAAGGCAAAATATCTCCTTCGCTGTCATCGCTGAAAGTGCTGACATCGGGCTGGTCATTTTTCTGGGTACCAGCTGCAGCTCCTCCTCCGCCTCCATTGTTATTTTCCTGACTGTTTACCCGCCAAACCTTCACATCTGTATACCATCTTCCATTGTATTCCCTGCTTTCCACTTCTATGCTGGCGGTGATTTCGCTGCCTTCCTGTATATTAAACTGGTCAATTTTATCGCCCCAAACGGTAAGGCAGACTTTTTTTGGATACTGACCCGGGGTTTCCATGATATAATCCCTTTTTCGCCAGGTCCCATTCCTGCCATTGCCTGATTGCTCTTCTAGTGCCTGAATGATTTTTCCTGATATTTCCATGTTTGCTGGTTGATGATTGAAAAAACGAAGGTACTTAAAAGCGATTGGATTTTAAAACCTTCTCCCATCCGAATATACACCGAACTGGCTTGCAAACGGATTTTATTGTAGCCCCCTATCCCAGGTTCTTTACCGCATGATCCACTGCACGGGCAGCAAAAGCCATGTAGGTCAGAGAGGGGTTTTGCGTACTGGTGGAAGTCATACAGGCTCCATCCGTTACATATACATTGGGGCAGCTGTGGATCTGGTTCCACTCATTCAGGACCGAGGTTTTGGGATCCTTTCCCATTCTCGCTCCTCCCATTTCGTGTATGTCCAAGCCGGGTGCCCGCTTGTCGTCGCGGGTGCGGATATTGGTAAAGCCCGCCGCCTCAAACATTTCGGTCATTTGTTCCAGATAATCCTTGATCATCGCCTCATCATTGGCATCGTAATCCATGGATATTTTCAGCTGGGGAATTCCCCAGGCATCTTTAAGGTTGGGATCCAAATTTACCTGGCTTTCGGCTTTGGGAATGGTTTCACCCATCATGTGTGATCCGACCCTCCATGGACCATATTCCTCCCGGGTCATGGCTTTTTCCAGTTCATCTCCAATTCCGGAGTAGTCATTGATCATGCTGCGGTTGGCACTGAAACCTGCCGCATAGCCTCTCAGGAAATCAGTTTCCTGTTTGTAGACATTCCTGAAGCGTGGGAAATAACCGGATGTGGGCCTTCTTCCCTCGGTGGTATAGTTCTTAAGGCCATCGTATTCTCCGGAAATACCTGCCCGGTAATTGTGGAATGCCACGTATTTGCCGAGTACACCGCTGTCGTTGCCCAGACCATTGGGGAAGCGGTTTGATGTGGAGTTGAGTAATATCAGGTTGGTATTCAGGGCACTGGCATTGACAAAGATGACCTCAGCATAATATTCGGTGGTCTCTTTGGTTTGCGCATCTATTACCCGTACTCCCGTAGCTTTTCCTTTATCCTCATCATAAATGATGGAATGTACCACAGCGTGGTGCTGCATGCTCAGGTTACCCGTTTTGGCGGCCCAGGGCAAGGTGGAAGAGTTGCTGCTAAAATAGCCTCCAAAGGGACAGCCCCTTTGGCAAAGGGTGCGATTCTGGCAAAGTGCCCTTCCCTGTTTGGCATAAAACTCCTGGTTACCTGTAATGTGGGCACACCTGGCCACAATGATTTCCCTTTCCGGATAATTTTCCCTGAGAAAATCCTTAAAGTACTGCTCCCCTGCCGTGAGTTCAAAAGGAGGTAAAAACTCACCGTCCGGCAAATTTGGTTTACCATCCCTGTTACCTGAAACGCCAATAAATTTTTCTACATGGCTGTACCAGGGAGCGATATCCTTGTACCGGATGGGCCAGTCCACGGCAAAGCCATCCCTGGCGGGGCCTTCAAAATCAAAATCGCTCCAACGCTGTACCTGCCGGGCCCAAAGCAGGGATTTCCCACCGGTTTGGTAGCCCCTGATCCAGTCAAAAGGCTTTTCCTGGACATAGGGATGTTCGGTATCTTTGACAAAAAAATGCTGGGCATCTTCCCGGAAAGCATAACAGCGACTGACTACCGGGTTTTCTTTTTTGACAGATTCAGGGATATTGCCCCGGTGCTCAAATTCCCAGGGCATCATGTTGGTGGTGGGGTAATCTTGTACATGTTTTACTTCCCTCCCCCTTTCCAGTACCAGTGTTTTCAGTCCTTTTTCACAAAGCTCCTTGGCTGCCCAGCCTCCACTCATGCCCGATCCGATCACGATGGCATCATAGGTGTTTTCTTGTCTGCTTTTTATATTCAAATTCGCCATGGCGTATGTTTCTTTTTATGCGTTTTCAATCTTTTTGTTTCCGAAAAAACGGGCCGGAATCAATTCATAAGGTTTGATCTCCGTCATGAAGTACTCGGAATTCAGGTAGCCCTGCAGTGCAAATTGTTTGGTGATGGCCAGAAATTTCGCCATGAGGGCTGCATCAGACTCTGGAGCTGCTTCCATGCCCATGGTCTGCCGGATCGCATCCGCTGCTTCCTTTTGATCCATTTTTGAGAAGGCCTGGCCAAAATTTTGTTTAGTGAAATCATCCCATTGTTTCAGACCCGCTACAAAGCTTTGCTGTTGGTTTTCTTTGAGACAATCATTGCACATGACAAGAACGAAATCCTGCAATTGAATCTCTTCCGCCCTTTTCAAGGTAGTCCCGGGAAAAATGGTATTGGTGATCCGTGTCAACAGCGCTTTCTGGGAGGCGGTAATGTTTAGGTTTTGATAGGCTTGCAAAATGGCTTCCTCACTGAAATCGCAGGATGGTATCATGATTACACCTCCTGTGAGGACCGCCAATTGCTTCATGGCTGATCTTCTATCCATCTTTATTGGTAGATTAATTGAAATTAGTAGCGACAAGTTATTGATTTTTTGATTAAGTGCCACAGGTTTTTTTTATCGGTGGTGGATTAACGCGAAAATGGGGTAATTTTGACATTCCGTATATTCAATGCTAAAAACTAAACTTGATGCTTAGAATTGTAACCTTTATTCTTTTATTTTTATTGCCATGGATCATTCAGGCCCAGACCACGATCAAAGTTCTGGATGGGCAATCCCAGCAGCCTGTTCCCTATGCTTCCCTGAAAGGAAATAACCAGCAAACTTATGTAGCTGATGGGGAGGGAAATATCAGACTGACACTGGATGAACCTACCGAAATGCAATTGAGTCATGTGGCCTTTGAGAGCCGGCGGGTGTTGGTTCCTATTTCCGGCCTGTTGACCGTATCTTTGCAGCGGGCAGAGAATTCCCTTACGGAGGTGGTGGTGAGTTCTTTTGATTCTGAAAGACCTCTTTTAGAACAGGCCGCAGGGATTGCCAGGGTTAGCGAGTCAGATTTGTACCGGTTCAATGAAAATTCTTTGGTCCATGCATTTAATACCAAACCTGGTATCAGGGTAGAGGAAAGGGCTCCTGCCAGCTACAGGATCTCAATTCGTGGAAGTTCCCTGCGTGCTCCTTTTGGTGTTAGAAATGTTAAGGTCTACTGGAATGGCATGCCTTTCACAGCAGCAGATGGGACCACCCCCCTCAACATGCTGGATCTCTCCAACATTCAGAATACGGAAATCATCAAGGGGCCTGCCGGAAGCATTTATGGCGCAGGTAACGGGGGAGTGATCAGTTTCAGTAGTGATCAGGAGGTAACAGAAAATAAAATCAGTACAGATCTTTCTTTCGGCGATTTTGGCATGGTCCGTTATCGAATAGGAGTAGACCAGCAAATGGAAGAGGGTGGGATCAAAGTGGCCTACGTCAAACAAAAAGCAGACGGCTACCGCGATCATACCGCCATGGACAGAGAGGTACTTCAGCTGACAGCCCATTTCAAGCCATCTGAAAAGCAAAGACTGACCACACAGTTGTTATATTCCGACCTTTATTACGAATTGCCGGGTGCGCTGACAGCGGCCCAGGTGGAAGAAAATCCCCGTCAGGCAAGACCCGGATCGGCTGCCCAAAATGCATCCATTGATCAGCAGTCCATGTATGGTATTTTGTCGCACGATTACCAATTCAACCCTAATTTCAGCAATAAAACTTCAATTTATATCAATACAGTGGATTTTGAAAATCCATTTAACCTGGATTATAAAAAAGAGACACAGTTTAGCTATGGCGGCAGGTCCAGCTTTAACTATGATGGTACCTGGGGACCCATTCCAGTAAGACTGATTGGCGGGGGAGAATACCAGTTTTCCAAAACTGCAGCCCAGAATTTTGGCAACCGGGGCGGACAAGCTGATACGGTTCGGTTTAGTGATGAATTGCTGACCACCACCGCATTCCTTTTTCAGCAGATAGAAGCAGAACTTTCAGACAGGTTTTTGATGACACTGGGCCTCAGCGAAAATTTTTCCAGCTTTGACATTGCAAGAAATATCGATGCGATCAATGGGATGCCTTCTACGGCCAGGCGAACTTTTGATCCGGTAATCATCCCCAGGATTGCCTTATCCGCAAAACTAAACCCCACAGCCGCACTGCATGCCAGTATCAGTTCGGGATTTTCACCCCCAACCATTGATGAGGTTAGGACCAACGAAGGCACCATTAACCTGAATTTGGAAGCAGAAAAGGGGATCAACTATGAGATAGGTTATCGCTCCAGCTTCAATCAGGGTAGGGTCAATGTAGATGCTTCTGCTTTTTATTTCAAACTGGATGAAACCATCACCACTTTTACCAATGAGCAGGGAGTAGTCTTGTTTCGGAATGCAGGTGCTACCGATCAAAAGGGAATTGAAGTATTGGTGGATTATGCCCTGATTCGGAATCAATTGGCTTTTGTACAAGAACTGAAACTTACCCATACATTTGCAGGACATTATTTTACATTTGCAGATTTCGTACAGGGAGAAAACGACTATTCAGGAAATGACCTGACAGGAGTGGCTCCCCATACTGTGGTAAATCAGGTGGATATTCGGACCAGGCCTGGGTTTTACCTTAATTTTACCCATCAATTTGTAGATGATATCCCGCTCAATGATGCGAATACTGTCTACCAGGATGCCTATCACCTGATGAATGCAAGAGCCGGCTGGAGGGGAAGTGCAAGTACCAGGTTGGATGTAGAAGTTTTTGCCGGGGTGGAAAACCTATCGAATGCCAGTTACAGTCTGGGCAATGACTTGAACCCCTTTGGAGGCAGGTATTTTCAGCCTGCCGCAACAAGAAACTTTTATGGAGGAATAAAGGTTGGTTTAAAATATTAGCATTTAGATTGATTATGAATAACAGACCCATATTTAATATAGAAGAAGTCAATAAAATCATCAGGAACAGAAGGTCGCAGTTTGTGGCCCAGTTTAAGGAAAATGACCCTGTTGATGATCACATCATTTTGGAAATGTTGGAAAATGCCAATTGGGCCCCTACGCACAAGCTGACAGAGCCTTGGAGATTTGTGGTTTTTTCCGGTGAAGGCTTGCACAAACTTGCTGAATTTCAATCGAACCTTTACAAAGAGCGAAGTGAGAAATCCGGCAAATTTATAGCCGCCACCTACAACAAGTTCAGAGAAAACCCCCTGAAGGCATCCCACATCATTGCCATTTGCATGAAGAAGGACTTGAGGGCCAACCTTCCCGAAATGGAAGAAGTAGCGGCCGTGTCCATGGCAGTTCAAAACATGTACCTGACTGCAAGTGCCCATGGTTTGGCGGCTTATTGGGGTACTGGTGGTCCTACTTTCTGGCCCGAAGCCAAACCTTTTTTTGGTCTGGAAGAGGAAGACATGCTGATGGGCTTTTTCTATGTGGCTAAGCCCGCATCCGACCGCTGGCCCGAGGGCAGACGAAATCCTATTTCTGAAAAAGTAACCTGGATTAAGGAAAAATGAGGTCCTTGCAAAAATATGGCCCTAAACCTGCAAGGAGCATTTGTTGGTTTTTCATGGTCATCTTGCTGTTCAGTGCCTGTGGTGAAGATTTTATTCCCAAACCCAAAGGATATAACCGGATAGATCTTCCCGACCACGAGTTTGAGTCATTGGATATGGATCTTCCCTATTCTTTTGAGCATTCCAGCCACCTGCAAATCGAACCTGACTCCTTTAATCTGGAAGAGAAAAATTGGATCAACCTGCATTATACTTCCCTTAATGCGAGAGTACACCTTACATATAAGGCGATAGAAGGGAAAAAGGAAAATCTCAAATCCTACCTCGACGATGCCCTTAACCTGACTTTCAAACATCAGATCAAAGCTTACGGTATTGATGAAGGGATAGTCAGGACTCCTACAGGATATACCGGATTGGTTGCCGAATTAAGCGGTGAAGTACCTACCCAGTTTCAGTTTTTTGTAACTGACTCTACCCAACATTTTCTCCGCGGCGCCTTGTATTTCAGGACAGCCGTAAAAAATGATTCCCTTGCTCCAATCATCGAATACATCAAAACGGACATGATGCATCTGATTAATACTGTTGAATTTGATTGATAATGCCAGTTTAATTGTCTATCTTACAAGATTATGTGCTTATAGGCCTATTTAGGTTTATTTTCACACAGCCCCACCTCTCTGCATTCCACCCATTGATAATCACCCTATTACAATTTAAATAATAATATATGGCAACGCCAAAATTTTCCAAGTCTACCATTTCTTTTCATCAGGACCTGAAGAAGAGAGTTGGAGAATATTTCATAAACAAGAAATTACCCCGCTCTGGAAACAGTCCGCTTTACTTTAAAGCAGGGGTCATGGTTTTGTCGTTTATCTTTTTATACGTCCACCTGGTTTTCTTTACACCCCACTGGGCCATTGCCTTGGTGGAATGTTTGGCTTTAGGTGCTTTGACGGCCTTTATTGGTTTCAATGTCATGCATGATGGCGCCCATGGCAGCTTTAGTGATAAAGCCTGGATTAATAAAATGGCGGGAATCTCCATCAATTTTCTTGGTGCAAATGTGTTCATGTGGAAAACCAAACACAATGTGGTACACCATTCTTATACCAATGTGGAAGGGGTGGATGATGATCTCAATGCCGGTTCTTTTTTAAGGCTTTCCCCGAGTCAGAAGAAATTCAAAATTCACCGTTTCCAGCATTATTATTTCCCTTTAACTTATGCATTATTGTATTTGTATTGGGTATTTTTTACCGATTATAAAAAATATGTGACCAGAAAAGTGGGCATGGTTCCTATTCAGAAGATGAAACTTTCTGACCACATTAGCTTTTGGAGCTTTAAAGCCATTCATTTGATATTATTTGTCGCTATTCCTGTGTACATGATGGGATGGAGTCAGTGGATAGTTGGGTTTTTGGTCTACAGTTTATTTGCCGGTCTTTTACTGACCATGGTTTTTCAATTGGCGCATAGCCTGGAAGAAACAGCCTTTCCTGTACCATCTCCGGCTACCAATAGTCTGGAAGACGAATGGATGATCCATCAAATCCGTACCACAGCTAATTTTGCTACGGGATATAAATTATTGACCTGGTTTTTGGGAGGCCTCAATTATCAGGTGGAGCACCACCTTTTTCCCAAAATTTCACATATCCATTACCCGGCAATCAGCAAAATCATCAAACAGGCTTGTAAGGATTATAACATCAATTATCTGGAGCATGAAAAACTCCGATGGGCCTTTTTGTCTCATTTCAGACACTTGAGGGTTCTGGGTAAAGCCTAACTTCTCCTGGCAAGCTTGCCAATTCCATTAATACCGCTTACATTTGTCAAAAGATCATTAGGGGTGCCCCAATATCACGGGCTGAGATCATACCCATATTACCTGATCCGGGTAGTGCCGGCGAAGGGAAATGAGAAATAGCTAATCGTACGTAATGCTATTGGGTAAACAACTAAAAGAAGGAATACCCCTTTATTCCTTTCATGTTTAACCGAAGAAATAAATTTAAGTTATGTTTCGCATGTATCTGGCAACCGTTTTTCTGTTGCTATGCCATTGGGCCCAGGCCCAATACCATATTGAAGGGGTAATAGTTGATGCCGATAATGGCATGGCCCTTTCAGGAGCCAATATTTATATCGAAGAAATAGAAAAAGGTACTGTCGCTGACAGGGAAGGAAAATTTAGTCTGGAGGGTTTGAATGAAAAGAATTACACTCTAAGGGTAACTTTTGTAGGATACCAGACCCACAGACTTACTGTCCCGGTTTCTTCCGGGAAATCGCTGCTCATCCGCCTGAATCCCCTGACCCTGACCACAGAGGAGTTTATCGTAACAGGGACCCGGGCATCGGCCACCACCCCTACTACCTTTCAGATGATAGACAAAGCAGCGCTATCAAAAAACAACCTCGGTCAGGATTTGCCTTTGCTGCTCAATTATACCCCATCCATTGTCACCCATTCAGATGCCGGAGCCGGTGTGGGATATACAGGTTTGCGGATCCGGGGCACTGACCAGACCAGAATCAATGTTACCGTGAATGGTATTCCCCTCAACGATGCAGAATCCCATGGTGTGTTCTGGGTCAATATGCCCGATTTTGCCTCTTCCGTAGAAAACATACAGATTCAAAGGGGTGTAGGTACCTCTACCAATGGAGCGGCTACCTTTGGCGCCAGCCTCAATATCCAAACCGATACCAAAAAGGAGGAAGCCTATGCAGAAACAGACCACTCCTTTGGCTCTTTCAATACCAGAAAGCATACTGTCAAGGCAGGTTCAGGCCTGATCAATGACAGATGGGCTGTGGATGCAAGGCTTTCCAGAATTTCTTCCGATGGGTATATAGACCGGGCATTTTCTGACCTGAAGTCTTATTTCGTTTCGGGAGGATATTTTGGTGAGGACCATGTATTCAAAGTCAATGTTTTCTCTGGATCGGAACAAACCTATCAGGCATGGAATGGCGTGCCCGAAAACCTGCTGGAGAACAACCGCACCTACAATGGTTATACCTATGAAAATGAAACCGATAATTACCAGCAAGACCATTACCAATTTATTTACGCAGGGAATTGGGGAAGCAATATGAAAGCCAACTTTGCGCTGCACTACACCCAGGGGCAGGGATACTACGAACAGTTCAGACCTGACGACAACCTGCCCGATAATTATGGGATTGAGCCCATATCCATTGGCAATGAGCTGATCAACAGTACCGATATCATTCGTAGAAGATGGCTGGACAATGATTTTTATGGAGCCGTTTTTTCGCTCAACTACGTTTCCACTGATGGGAAGTTGGATGCCATTGTGGGTGGGGGAGCCAACCGGTATGATGGGGACCATTTTGGCGAAATCATCTGGATGGGAGTCACCGGTGGTACCAACATCAGAGACAGGTATTATGACAATGTAGCGGTAAAAGATGACCGTAACCTGTACCTGAAAACTACCTACGAAGTACAAGACAGGTTGTACTTGTTTGCAGACCTTCAATGGCGGAATATTTATTACCGCTTTAACGGGATAAACAGTGATCTCAGGGATATCTCCGGTAGCCAGGATTATAACTTCTTCAATCCCAAATTGGGGATATCCTATGAAACAGGAAATGGGAAAACCCTTTATGTTTCCTACGCAGTGGCCAATCGTGAGCCTGTGCGTGCGGATTTTACGGATTCCCCGTTGACTGAAATCCCCAGACCGGAAAAATTGAATAACGTAGAGGCCGGGCTCAGGATAAATAAGACCAGTTACCAGTACAGTGCCAACCTTTATTATATGGGTTACAAGGACCAGTTGGTACTTACAGGTCAGCTAAATGATGTTGGGGCATATATCCGTGAAAATGTGGCTAGCAGCTACAGGGCCGGTATTGAGCTGGATGCTGCAGTGGTGGTGGCCCCCCGATGGACCCTTGGAGGAAACATTGCCCTGAGCAGAAACAAGATCGATTCCTTTACAGAGTACAATGACGTATATGATGAAAATTGGGGTTTCGCAGGTCAGGAAAGCACCACCTATTCGGACACGGATATTGCTTTTTCCCCTGGCCTGGTGGGTAGTGCTATCATCGATTTCAGGCCTCTGGAAAATATGGAGATCAGTCTGCTCAACAAATATGTGGGCCGGCAGTACCTGGACAACACACAAAAAGAAGACAGGAGTCTCGACCCATTCTGGACCACAGACCTTAGGCTGTCCTATAGCTGGTCCCCCGGTTGGGTCAGGGAATTGAATTTCTCATTAAAGGTGAACAATATTTTCAATGAATTGTACGAACCAAATGGGTATACTTTTAGCTATTTTGTGCCAAATGAAGGTGCCAATGGCAGGGAACTGGTAACTGAAAACTACTATTATCCCATGGCGGGGACCAATTTTCTGGCTGGTGTCTCCATTCGGTTTTGATAACCCCAGGTATGATTGATTTTTCAAACCCCAAAAGGAAAAAGATTACCTTTTGGGGTTTTCTTTTACCGGATCGGGTTTCCGTGAGTTTGACGAATTAGTTTTTTGGAAAGAAAAGAAGAATTTTTCAGCAGACCAACAGCCAGGGAAGAAACCATAGGGGCACCGAATAGTTTTTGAACATTCCTGCCTAATCTTAGACGAGACTGAAAAAATGCTTTCCAATTTTTTTGATAGCATTGCTGAATGTCTGCTAATTTATTGTGTTTCAACAAGGCATCTGCAGCCAGTTTGCCCGTGTGTATGGCTATGGCCATACCATTACCGCAAAGTGGGGTAATCATGCCTGCAGCATCCCCAAGCATCAGGATGTTGTTTTCTACAGGAGCTTTGGTGGCAAAGCTGATTTCATTGATGACTTCCGGCCTGTCCCATAAAAAATGAGCTTTTTTAAATATTTCCCGGATATGAGGATTGGCAAATAAATGTTTTTCTTCCATGGCCCCGATACTGCCTGCAGTCTTGAGTTGTTCCCTGCTGCCCAGGTAGCAAAGGTTAAAACGGCCATTTTCAATCTTATTGATTCCCAAATAACCCCCATTGTAATTGTGCAAGGCTACTATTTGGTCTTCCTGACCGGCTATTTCTATATGGTATTTGACCCCGATGTAGGGACTTCTTTGTTGAACAAATTCTCTGTTGAGCTGCTTATCAATTTTTGACCTTTTGCCATATGCTCCCAATACAAAGGCGGCGGGAAGTGATGACCCTTCACTGGTTTCCACCATGAAGTGTTGTTTTTCAGGTAAGAAATCAATAGCTGTTACTTGGGTTTTTTGGAGAAATTTTACCCCTTCCCCCAGACATTTTTGGTAAAAATGATTGTCCAGAACATACCTGCTGATGCCAAAACCACCCAGTTCCAAAGGGAAGTCTGCTTGATCACCATTTACTGCACTTAATCTGAAATGATTGATGCTGGCTGGATAATGCTCGAATGGAAATAATCCCTCTTTGACCAAAAAATCCTTTACTTCATTGGAAACGTACTCCCCACAGACCCGGTGGAAGGGATAAGCCTTTTTTTCAATTACCAACACACTCCTACCCTGCCTGGCCAAAAGATAGGCAGCAGTAAGACCTGATAAACCTCCTCCTACGATTATAATGTGGTTTTCAAACATGTTCGAAGATCTAACCATTATCTATTCTTATGGTTTAAGGTATTGGGATTTATTTCTGGTAAAAATTTAGTATAGGTTTCAATTTAAAACTTTAATTTCGGCATTCAATTAAATCAAATTATAATGAAGAAACATATTCCGAATTTCAGGATCTCCTTTTTTTTGTTGATTTGTGCAGGCCTGGGCTTAAACCTTATTTTGGCAGATCAGGCCCAGGCACAATGGATTTTTAAGAAAAAGGACAAAAAGGAAGCCGAAAAAGAGGAGGAAAAACCTAAAACAAAAGATGGTTTAAAGCCATACAGTGAGGTCATTACCGATAAGGCCATTTCAAAAAGTGGTCTGTTTACCGTTCATGATGTAGAAGGAAAATACTATTATGAAATTCCGGAAGATATGCTGGGAAGGGAGATGCTGATGGTTACTACTATTGCCAAAACAGCCACGGGAATCGGCTATGGAGGTGAAAGGACCAATACCCAAATGTTGCGCTGGGACAAGAACGACAAGAACATTTTACTAAAGGTGGTTTCCTATTCCAACACCGCCGCTGACTCCCTGCCGATTTATAATGCAGTTAGGAATTCCAACCTGGAACCCATTCTTTATCGCTTTGATGTGGAGGCAAGGGGTAAGGATGATAAAGGCTGGGTAATTGAAGTAACCGATCTTTTTTCGAAGGATGTTCAGGCACTGGGCTTGCAAAATAGCCGTCGGAAACAGTATAAAGTATCCCGACTGGATACGGACCGCACCTACGTGGATCGAATAAGTACCTATCCTACCAATATTGAGGCAAGATATGTGCTTACTTATGCTGCTTCCGAGCCTCCTTCCAATGCCAGCACGGGATTGATAACCGTAGAAATGAACAGCAGTATGGTATTGTTGCCGGAGGAGCCCATGATGCAGCGCCTGGCAGATCGAAGGGTAGGCTGGTTCAGCACAGGGGTTACAGATTATGGATTAGATGCCCAAAAGGCGAGAAAAAGGACCTACCTGGATCGTTGGCGGCTTGAAGTAAAGGAGGAAGACATGGAGAAATTCAAAGCCGGTGAATTGGTTGAACCAAAAAAGCAAATTGTCTATTACATTGATCCAGCCACTCCCCGAAAGTGGGTACCCTATCTCAAGGCAGGTGTTGAGGATTGGAATGTGGCCTTTGAAGAAGCAGGATTTAAAAATGCCATTGTAGCCAAAGATGCCCCTGGTAAGGAAGAAGATCCGGATTGGCATCCTGAAGATGCCAGGTACTCAGTAATCCGGTACTTTGCCTCAGACATCCAAAATGCCTATGGTCCCCATGTATCAGATCCCCGTTCTGGTGAAATCATCGAATCGGATATCGGCTGGTACCACAATGTGATGAACCTGCTGCGCAACTGGTTTTTTGTTCAGACGGCTGCCATCAATCCGGAGGCCAGAGGAACAGAGTTTAAGGATGAGGTGATGGGCCGCCTGATCCGTTTTGTATCTGCACATGAGGTCGGACACACCTTGGGATTGCCCCATAATTTTGCTTCTTCCTTTGCTTATCCGGTAGACTCCCTGCGCTCGGCAACGTTTACGGCCGAATATGGAACCGCCCCATCCATCATGGATTATGCCCGTTTCAATTATATTGCTCAGCCAGAGGATGAGGGGGTGCATGTGTACCCTGAAGTAGGTCCATATGATAAATTTGCAATTGGCTGGGGTTACAGGCCTATACCCGAAGCCAATTCACCGGAAGAGGAGCAAGCTATTCTGGACCAATGGATTGTAGAGAAAAATGGAGATCCTGTTTTTAGATATGGCAGGCAGGGCAATGTATATGATCCTAGTACCCAAAGTGAGGACCTGGGCAATAATGCCATGAAAGCTTCGGAATATGGGATCAAAAACCTGAAAAGGATACTACCAAACCTGATCGAATGGACTGCCGATGAAGACAAGCCATTTAAGGATTACAGTGATCTGGAGGAAATATATGGTCAGGTATTGGGGCAATTCAACCGGTATATGGGGCATGTAAAGACCAATATCGGAGGCGTATATGAAATCTATAAAGCTGCCGAACAGGATGAGCCAGTATATACCCATGTAGATAAGACTACTCAAAAGGAGGCCATGGCTTTTTTGAACCGGGAATTGTTTGCCAGCCAGGATTGGCTCACAGATACTGCCATTACCAGTAGAATTGAAGATTTCGGGCTGCTGGACCGCATCAGAAAGTTGCAGGTAAACACCCTGAATGCTGTTCTTGAATGGGGTAGATTGGGCCGTGTGATGGAGAATAATGCCATCAACGGTCAAGAGGCCTATGACCTGCTGGAGCTAATGGAGGATCTCAGAAAAGGAATATGGTCGGAATTACCTGATGGAAAATCCATTGATGTAAACCGCAGGAGTTTGCAGCGGGCGCATATTGAAAGACTGCAGGTATTGCTTACCGATGAGGCCAGTGGGAGATCCGCAGCATCCCTGAATGCTTCCCAGTCGGATATCCGCCCGGCGGCAAGGGCATGCCTCAAAACCCTACAGGGCCAGATTGAACGGGCCATTCCGAGGACTTCCGATAGGATGAGCAAAATTCACCTTGAGGATAGCCTGGAAAGGATCAAAAGCATTTTGGATCCTGACTGAAAATCCTTGTTAAAGTAAGTTTCAACCAATAACCCTGGCTTGTTTTTTATGAGCCGGGGTTACCCTTCCCTGTTTGTACAGGTTTTCATCCCAAATAAGGTATACAAGGGACAAAAACTAACCAGGCTGGTCAGCAGGAATATGGCGGCAACCACCATTAAAACCGTACCCAGGGTGGCTGTTACGGCTCCTGTATAATACAAGTAAATGGCCACCAGCGCAATGATGGTTCTGACAACGCGATCGGCAGTACCCATGTTCTTTTTCATGACGATGTGTTTAAGTGAATAAATAACTTTACCAGGCCATAGATAATGGAAAGACAAAGGAGGCAGACCAGAATCAACCTTAACAATTTTTTTATTAGCTAAATTTAGCGATTCACAGCATGATAAAAGGTGATAAGGGTCACCTTTGGAAATAAAATCCACTTATTTTAATTGGGATGATCTTTAAATCTGGTATCGATGATAATGTCTTCTTCTAAAGTCCGGTGTACCGGACATTTATTGGCTATTTCCAATAGCCTTTTTCGCTGGGTCTCATCCACATCTCCGGTTATTTCCAGGCTTCGTGTAAAACGACTGACCTTGGCTTTTTTATCATCCACATTATCGCTATCCTTTCTGTGTACTTTGTCGTGGTCCAGGTAAACATTGATTTCTTCCAGACGCCACTTTTTACGTTGTGCATACATCTGTAGTGTCATGGCCGTACAGGTACCCAGGGCCGCCATCAATAGGTCATATGGCGTAGGGCCCAGATTATCACCCCCCACTTCTTCCGGTTCATCTGCCAGCAAGTGATGATAGCGGGTTTTTACTTCAGAGGTATACCCATTTCCTGCCAGACGTACTTTCACTTCGTGTCCTTTGGTGTCATTTGGCTGAACCTTTGCCGGAATATATTTCTTGACCCAGGCACTGACCATTTCCCCAACATATTCACTGTCCGTGGTATCGGAAAGCAGATGGTCTGCTCCATCAAGGGAAATAAAGCTTTTGGGATGAAAGGCTTTTTCGTAAAGTTTGGCAGCATGATTGATAGCAACAATGCTATCCTGGGGAGAATGCAGGATGAGAATGGGCTTCCTTAATTGGGAAAGGCAGGCCCTCAGGTCCTTTTGACGGAGATCCTGAATAAAAGATTGATTGATAGCAAACCCTCTTCCGCCAATATTTACCCTGGATGTCCCTTTCTTTTCTATGGTATCCAGGTGGTCTTCGAACAGGTGAGAAATATGTTCCACATCAGAGGGGCTGCCTATAGTAGCCAATGCTTTTATATCCGGCAGGGATTGGGCGGCATAAATGGCAGCTGCACCTCCAAAGGAGTGACCTATTAATAAGGAGGGGGCTTCGTATGCTGTAGCCAAGAAATTGGCAGCATCGATCAGGTCGCTGATATTGGATGACAAATCGGTATTTTCAAATTCTCCATCGCTGTTTCCCAAACCCGTAAAATCAAAACTCATCACCGCTACACCCATTTGCGATAGGGTGTTGCAGATGTTCTGAACAGCTTTCAGGTTTTTGCTACAGGTGAAGCAATGGGCAAAGAGCGCATAAAATCGGGGAGGCTGATCCAGCGGATGATAGATAAAAGCAGCCAAATTGAATTCTTTCCTGTTCTTGAAAAATACTTTTTCGGTTTTCATGGTATAAAGGATGTCTGCTAGCTATGTTTTTAAGAAAAGGCAATATGAAGAAAAAAGGGGAAACCGGGATATTTATACCGGTTTCCCTATCCTTTTTGGGTGATGGCAACTTTTATTTTAACCCTATTGGAGGACTGCCCTCTCTTCTTTTCCAAATAGTCCTTTATTGATAATAAAGATGAAAGGAACCACAAAAACCCAATGTCGTAGCAGAGAGCCTATGGCCATCATCGGACCCTGATTACTTCCGGCCACCCCTGCTCCCAACAAGGGAAACATAAAGAACCATACCAGGGCAATGGTTTGTGCCGTGATAAAGATAAAGGGCCTCAACCAATGGGGGCCCCAAAGTGATGGGGCGATAGCCGCATAAAGTATGGCCAACAGGATACCATTACTGAAATGGCCAAAGACACCATAAGCTAATCCCAAACCGGTTTTTTCACCCAGGAGGGCAGGAATATCCCACCACTCTCCGGACATCAGCAGTCCGAATACATCGAATAATAGGGTACCGATAATTCCTGCAATAATCGCATTTTTCCAATTAATCTGTTGCATGACGAATAGATTTTAAGATTTAGGATTTGGTCTTAATTCAATGGGGCTGCTTCGGGAAAGTCAATTGGAACTTTTGTGACATTGTGCAGCATATTGGTAATCGCCTTTTCGCCAATGGCCACGATGGTATCTACCAGATTTTCTTTATCATATCCGGCTTCAAAGAAATTTTCCAGAACAGCGTCATCTATTTTTCCGGCATTTTCCATGACCGATTTGGCGAGTTTTGCCAAGGCATCAAATTTTGGATTGAAGCTTGCTTTTCCCCTTCGGAGTTCCAGGATTTCTTCATCTGAAAACCCGTTCATCTTACCGATGGCTGTGTGGGCTGCCAGACAATAGGTGCAACCATTGATTTGACTGATCACCAGATTGACCACTTCTTTTTCCTTATTGTTCAGGCTGGTTTTGCCATTGGCGAAGGCGGTATATCTGGCCAGTGCGTTGTTTGAAAGGGCATAGGTGGCATAAATGTTAGGGACAAACCCCACGCCGCCTTCGATCTTTTCCAAAATGGCCTTATTTTCTTCGCTTACCGATGATTTAGTTGGTACGTCAAATTTAATGTTACGCATAGCTTTTTTGTTTTTGTTTTAATGATGTTACAAAGTTGCAATGCAAGACATCCAAAGAAAATGGCAATACCCCCTTATTCCTTGTCAATTATTCCCGAATGATGGAATTATGAGAAAGAAGAAGGCTTTTGGTGAATTAAGATATGAAAAAGTCATTGGCTAGCAGGTGTTTCCAGGCTGGAAACGAAACGGATGATTTCATCTACCATGGCTTCGCGTTCTGTAAAAGGGATCAGGTGTCCTTTATTTTCGAAGGTTTTTATTTCCAGCCAATTTTCGGGGATGTTGTTTTTGGAGAAGGCTACATTTCCATAAGGAACCAAACCATCCTCATCCCCATGTATATGGAGTATGGGTTTTTTGACCTGTTGCCAATCACCTATGAAAGTATTTAGCTCAGCTTCATGACTGTATTTCTCATCTGCCGCTACCCTTAGCGAACGGGGTGCCATCCAACGGGTACCTTTATAAAGAGCCAGTTTGCCAAACCACAGGTATTTTTCCTGTTCCGGATCAATGGCCGGGGAAATCATAATGGTTCCCTTCAACCAATCGGGGTTCTGAATGGCGATGTATCCCGAAATGGTGCCGCCAAAAGAATGTCCGATTGGTACGACATTTTTGTCTACCTGGGAGTAGGCGAGTATTTGTTGAATGGCTTCATATTGTTGGGGTATGGGCTGGTAATCGCCATAGTCGGAGTACCCGTAACCTGGCCGGTCCACTACCATGATGGAAAAGGCCTCCCTTAATCGCTCATCTTTCAGGTAAGACAGAAAAGAAGAAGAGGAACCGGGTGCCCCATGGATAAATAATAACAGCGGGACAGTTGGATTTTCATTTTTATACCAGAGCCACCTGAGTGTATCCAAAGGCGCATGGTAAATTTCGTACTCCAGTCCTTCTTTATTCATCCTTTGATATAGGGTTCTGTCACTTTCCCTAAAAGACAGGCAACCTGAGCAGATGGCTGCAAAAAAAATAATATAGCTGATCAGAAGGATATTTTTATGCTTCATTATTGGTTTTTGTTATCATTAACGTGGTTTTAACCGTCCTGGTTTTTTATCCGTTTCGTTAGCTTTTTTTGATTATGCTCAACTTCTTCGTCAGGAAATAAGGGTATCCACGACTATTCTGGCGAAATAAACATACAGCAAACATGAAAAAAAACAAATGGCTTAAGCCAGTGCTCATTACTATTTCTGCCGCAGGCCTCATTGGTCTGGCAGTCGTAGCCTACCTGCTAAACATGCCCCATAGAGATGTACAATCCACAAAAACAGATTATGCCATTTCTGCAAAATTATTGGTGGACGAATTTCTCGCTGATGCAGAATTGGCCTATGAAAAATACCTTGATGAAGAAGGTGAATCAAAAGTACTAGAAGTAGAGGGGGAGATTTATGAGGTCAGTAAGGATTATAATGAGCAAACCGTGGTACTTCTTAAAGATCCCAATGAGTCCGCAGGTGTAAGCTGTACCTTCCTTCCTTCTGATAGAGAATTTGAGCAACTATTAAAGGTTGGTGCAAAGATAAAGGTCAAGGGAGTCATTCGGTCAGGAGCTAATTATGATGCCGACCTTGAAATGTATGAACATGTAATTTTTGAAAAGTGTGACCTGGTCACCAATGTATAATTTATAATGAATAAAATTAAAATGTTAACAATCATGAAAACCAAATCAATTGTTTTAGTCGCTTCCCTCATAATGCTCATCTCGGCAGCATTTGTTTCTCCATTTGAAAAGTTGGTTAGCCAAAAAACCCATATCAGCTTTTTTTCCTCCACTCCGGTGGAAGATATTACTGCTGATAATTACAAAGCCACTAGCACCCTGGATACCTCCACAGGAGAACTGGTGTTTTCGGTTCCCATGCAAAGTTTTGAATTTGAAAAGGCTTTGATGCAAAAGCATTACAATGGGAAGGATTTTCTGGATACCAAATCTTTTCCTAAATCCAAATTTGTTGGCAAGATCAGCAATTTGGATCAGGTAGATTTTACCAGGGACGGTACCTACGTGGCCTTAGTCATTGGAGAAATGACGATTAAAGATGTCACCAATCCTATAGAAGAAAAAGGTACCATCATGGTGCAAGGTGGCAAGGTGGCTGCGGAAAGCACATTCGAGCTTACCCTTGCCGATTACGGCATAAATTTCGAAAAGGGGAAACCTGCTTCCAACATTGCCAAAACCATTGAAATCACCTTTAAAGGAGAATATTAAGATAAGGGTTAGTTGATGCTGGGGTTAGTAAAGTGCATGGGTGCCATGTGGTGCCCTGCACTTTCTTCCCGGCAAATCTGAGTTCTAAAAAGACATGAAGACTAAAATTGCCTGTTTGCTTTTACTAATCACTTCCTCTCTTATGCAGGAGGCCTGGTGCCAGGCATGCTGTTCCGGTGGCGTTCCGGTAGGTGGGACCTTGGGTTTGGGAACTGCAGATCCAAAAGCAGTGCAATTTTTATTCACCTATGACCACAATGTGCTCCGGGATCTAATGGATGGTAATGCGCTTTTGTCAGATGACACACGTAGCCGGTTGACCCGGTCTTTTCTGATGGAGGTGAATTATGGCATCCATGGGCGCTTTGCCCTAACCTTGGTGCTGCCTTTTGTGAGGCAGGAAAGAAGCATCCGGGAGTACAACAATCAAATTGGCTTTACACGGGCTCAGGGCTTGGGCGACATGGTCTTTTTGCTCAAATACCGAATGTTGAATCCACTGAAACACCCAAACAGGGAATGGCTGATAGGGGCCGGTCCAAAAATTCCCACCGGAAGAACAGATTTTAAAAACAACCAGGGCCTAACCATGGTCGCAGACATGCAACCGGGCTCCGGTTCACTTGATGGTATGTTTTGGTCCTTTTACCAACAGTCCAAATTTTTAACTCCTTCCATGAGTTTATTGGGTATCCTTACCTACAGGGCTTCGGGTAAGAACCGTAATTATAACCAAACCCAGGTATACCAGTTTGGAAATGAATTTCAGGCCAATCTGGGAGTTAATTACAACCTGTTTGTGCACTGGCCAATGGATGTATTTGTATTTGGCAGGTACAGGAGCCAGACAGTGGATTTGGTAGACGGAAATACCTTTCCGGGTTCCGGAGGGAAGTGGGTCTATCTGATTCCTGGTCTTGGTGTACATTTTAATCCGGACCTGTCTTTACGGGCATGGGCGGATTTTCCTTTATACCGTTCATTGAATGGCTCGCAATTAACCACCTCCTATAAGTATTCCTTGTCTTTGTTTTTCAATATATCAAAGAAAAGCAAGGCACCTGTTTTTAATTTAAAATTGGATGAGTGATGAAAAAAACACATAATATTAGGATGATTCCCCTTCTTCTGGCATTATCAATCAGCTGTGGGGAGCCGGAAGGACCCGACTTTCGTCCCGGAGGCGGAGGCAGCAATACTTCAGGTGGCAGTCAAAACTGGCTTATTCCTGAAAATGAAGTTTTTGATGGTGGCCCTGGAAAAGACGGTATACCTGCGTTAAACGAGCCCAACCTTGTGGCCGGATCTGAAATAGACTATCTGGAGGAAACAGATTTGGTATTGGGTTTTGCCGCAGAAGGGGAGGCAGTGGCTTATCCCCATAAAATATTGGATTGGCACGAAATCATCAACCATGAAGTGGGGGCAACCGCTCTTGCTGTGATTTATTGTCCACTAACCGGTACCGGAATTGGCTGGGACAGGAACATCTCCGCAGGTAAAACGACTTTTGGTGTTTCCGGGCTTTTGTACAATACCAATGTGATACCATACGATCGCCTGACAGACACCAATTGGTCTCAAATGCGCTTTGAAGCCGTAAATGGAGAGTTGATAGGGGAAGAGCCCGAAGTGATTTCCCTGATAGAAACCAGCTGGGCTACCTGGAAGGCAATGTATCCCGAGACAAAGGTGGTTTCCCGGGAAACGGGACACAACCGAAATTACGCCAATTACCCCTACGGAGATTACAAATCCAATCACAGCAGTCTACTGTTTCCTGTCAATAAAACCGATGACCGGCTCCAGGCCAAAAAAAGAGTTCTGGGAATAATGAATGGAGAAAATTTGAAAGTTTACCCCATTGAAAATTTTGCTGAGCAGACCCGGTTGGTCTATGACACCTTTGAGGAGGAACCAGTTGCCGTAATTGGGAATAGCGCAGCCAATATCCTGGTTGCCCTCAATCGCAGGCTTTCTGACGGTACAGTACTTGATTTTACCTTGGGTGCATCGTCCAATTCCTGGATACTGGTAGATCAGGAAGGAAACCAGTGGAATTTATTTGGAGAGGCAATTTCAGGACCCCGGGAAGGGGAGGTACTGGGGAAGTTTCCGCAAATGATGGGTTTTTGGTTTTCCTGGCCGCCATTTTTTGAAAATATAGCGGTATATGAATAAGCCTGAAAATAAATATATCTGGATTCCTGGTATGTTAATTGGTCTTCAAATGCTTTTCGCTATGGCGGGCTGGTATGGATTAATCAGTTGGTTTTGGGTGGTACCCCTACTGCTTGTACTAACAATAGCTGTATTAGACTTGAGTCAAAAAAAGCATACTGTTAGAAGGAATTTTCCGGTAATTGGAAATTTTCGGTATTTTTTTGAAACTATCAGACCTGAAATCATGCAATATTTTATTGAATCGGATGTTGACGGCGCTCCGATCAATCGCATGTTTCGGTCTCTGGTATATCAAAGGTCTAAAAATCAATTGGATACCACCCCATTCGGAACAAAAATGGATGTGTACAAAGTTGGTTACGAATGGATGAACCATGCAATATTCAACTCGGCTGTTGCCACTTCTGAGATCCCACCACGGGTGATCATTGGGGGCAGAGATTGCCGGCAGCCCTATTCCTCCAGCCTTTTGAATATATCTGCGATGAGTTTTGGTGCTTTAAGTAAAAATGCTGTTTTGGCCATGAATAAAGGAGCCAAAATAGGAGGCTTTGCACAAAATACCGGTGAGGGGGGCATTAGCGATTACCATTTGGCAAAAGGAGGAGATTTAATTTGGCAAATTGGAACGGGATATTTTGGCTGCCGAAAGAAGGATGGTTCCTTTTGTGAGACGACCTTTAGATCGGCAGCCAGCTTACCCTCTGTCAAAATGGTTGAAATTAAGCTTTCTCAGGGGGCAAAACCAGGCCACGGAGGGATGTTGCCAGCACTTAAAAATACTCCGGAAGTGGCCAGATACAGGCATCTGGAGCCATTTAAGGATGTCCATTCCCCACCTTTCCATTCCGAATTTTCTGATGCAGCCGCTCTCCTGCGTTTCATCCTGAAATTGCGTAGTTTGAGTGCAGGTAAACCTGTTGGATTTAAGTTTTGTGTCTCAGGAGAGGATGACTTTCGCCTGCTATGTGAGGAAATGATCAGAACTGGAATTTATCCTGATTTTATTACCGTAGATGGTGGAGAAGGGGGAACGGGGGCCGCTCCTGTTGAGTTCAGCAATTCTTTAGGCATGCCTTTGCGCGATGGTTTAGCCCTTGTCCGCGATATGCTCCTGGCTTATGGTATCAGAAAAGAGCTTAAACTCATGGCCTCTGGTAAAATAATTACCGGTTTCCACATGGCAAGAATACTGGCCCTGGGCGCAGATGCTTGTTACTCAGCCAGGGCCATGATGATGGCGACGGGTTGTATACAAGCACTTCGTTGCAATTCAAATACCTGTCCTGTGGGAGTGGCCACACAGCAGGAAAGGTTGGTGAGAGGATTGGACGTTGCCGATAAGTCAAAGAGGGTGGCCAATTACCATGAAAAAACCATTGCTAGTTTAATGGAACTTTCCAATGCAGCGGGTTTGTCATCACCTTTGGACATTGAGCGCCGGCACATCCACCGCAGAATTAGTACGACACGCGTTAAAACCTATGCCCAGATTTATCCTTTTCGGTTGAAAGAACGCCTTGATAGCAAAAAAGTCAATAGGGAATTAAACTCTACAGATGTAGGATAGGCCTGAGAACGGACAAATTATCCTTTTCATCCTTTTTAGGATTTTATTTAATCCAATACGGTGCTATATAGTGTAAAAAAATGGACCGTATGTCTTTTTTGCTTTCAGGTCAACATGGATCATGGAAGGGGTAAACAGGGAATTCCGGATTTGGGTTATGCTAACGGTTTGCATGCCTTCATCCCTGCGCATTAATATATCATAAGTTGAATCTTTGCCGTGACAACTGCTGTGGAAACCCATCATGTCAAAATCCGGATGGGCGGACTTTTCCATGATCCATTGATAAAACCATTTTTCTCTTTTAATGCGTTGTTCCTCGGTATACAAGGTTGGAGAGGACCAAATCTTCGGTTTGTCCTTGCTAAGTGTGTTTAGAAAGGTAGAATTTCCATCCCACTTCAACTCAAAAAAAGAACGGGCTTTGATCATCAGCAGCGTAAACGGTTCTACTTGGTGAAAATCAAAACTTTCAATAAATTTTTCGAAATCCTTGTACTCCAATGATTCCAGCAACATTTTTCCCCTGCTGACTACCTGTGTAGATTTTTTTTCGTGTTTTTCAAAAGCACCATTTAGCAAGCAGGCAACCGTTTCATCCATGCAGGCGGCGATCCAGGTGCCTCCTGAGCGGAGATCTCTGGGATACATAATCTTCTTTCCGGCATGCCGATAGGACAGTGGGGGAAAAGTCTCTCTTCTGAAGGTTTCATCTCTGCTCGAAGTAAGGACATAACCATGCGGCAGGGGAATATAGGATACAGTACACACGTAGGACTCGGCTTTTTATTATTGCACTTGATTCAAAATTATTAGTCGTTTATGCTGCTATTTCCTGACATTCCCAATTGGTTTTTATTGAAAAGTTCAGTTTATTGCAAGTATACAAATGGTATGTTTTATGGGTATGCGATGGACAATACTGCTACTGCTTATGACTGGCACAAACCTAATGGCACAAGATTATTTTAACAAGCAATATGCCGGTGTTTGGCAGCGTAACCTGGAATATTCCAAAGCCGTGGCGGAAGCCATGCCGGAGGCGAGCTACGATTTCAGCCCTTCGGAAGGAGCCATGTCTTTTCAGGGACAATGGCTTCACGTAGTGGATAATATCAGCATGTTGACCTCGCACATCACTGGTGAACGGAAAACATTTTACCGCAAAGAGGATGCGACCGGCTTAAATAAAGCAGATGTTCTGGACATCCTGAATCGGGCCAATGCCTACGTGCTGGATTTGATTCAAAATGGCTCCGATATCCTGTTAAATGAGGAGATTGAATTTGGCGGCGTTGCCATGACCAAGGAGAACATTTTTTACCTGCTGCGCGATCACCAGGCCCATCATCGTGCCCAATGCCTGGTATACCTTCGCATGGAAGGAATATCGGCTCCCGGATATGTTGGCTGGTAGAAATCCTGTAAAAAAAATACTCGTTAGGTGATATTTTGCCGTATTTGGGAAATTATTGCCTAAATAGAAGTGTTGGTTATTTATGAAATCTTTCTTTCGAAAAATGCTCTTATTGTCCGCATGGACTTTTATCCTTGTTCCTGCTTTCTCCCAAAGCCTGCCTTTCAGAACCTTATTAAACACTACCTACGAAAAGGATTTTCCCCTGGCTTATCCCGAACAAAAAGACCTTTTGGGGGAGGCCGTGATTTTGGACACCCGTGAGAAAGAAGAGTTTTCCGTCAGTCATCTTGAGGATGCCCGCTGGGTAGGTTATGAGACTTTTTCCCTGCATTCGGTTTCGGAAATTCCCAAAGATGAAACCATTGTCGTTTATTGCTCCATCGGTGCCCGCAGTCAGGAAATCGGCAAAAAATTAAAAGCGGCCGGTTACCAAAATGTATACAACCTTTATGGGGGCATTTTTCATTGGGTCAACGAGGGTAATCCTGTCTATTCTCTCGATGCTGAACGCACAGAACGGGTACACACCTACAATAAAATGTGGGGCATGTGGGTAAATAAAGGAGAAAAGGTACACTGATTATTTATCATTTAGGCTATCCATTATATTGGTTCTAAGCTTTCCAGCAAGGTGGGGATCAATTCGCCTACGGTGGGGTGAGGGAATACCCCATCACGAATTACGGTGTAGGAGAGTCCGCCATACATCACATTGAGAATACTACTGATAATTTCATCTCCTCCTACTCCCAGAACGGCAGCTCCAAGAATTTTCTCCGTTTTTTTATCTACAATTACCCGGATGAACCCATCCGTTTCTCCCTTCTCTTTTGCCCGGGCGATACGTTTCATATCGCGGTATCCGACCAAAACCTCCAGGTTTTGATCTTTTGCCTCTTTTAGCGTGATGCCGGCACGGCCCAATGGAGGATCTACAAATAAACCATAGGTAAGTATACGGTCACTTACTTTTCGGTTTCCCTGTTCAAACAGGTTGGAATTAATGATTTCAAAATCGTTGTAGGCGGTATGTGTAAATGCACCCTTCCCGTTACAATCGCCCAGTGCAAAAATGCCGGAGATATTGGTTTCCAAAGTATCATTAACCTGAATATATCCTCTACCATCGGTCTTGATGCCTGCTTTTCCCAGATCAAGTTCAGCTGTATTGGGGATTCTACCTACCGCTACCAATACATGCGAACCGCGAATTTGTGGTGCCCCCTTTTCACAGGATACCGAAACAAGCAATTGGCCATCTTTTTCTTCCTGCGCATCAATGCAGGTTGCATTTAGCCGAAATACGACGCCCTCTCGCTCCATTACCCGCTGTATTTCCCTGGAGACATCTTTATCCTCTCTGGAAATGATTCTGTCCGATTTTTCTATAATGGTCACTTTGCTTCCAAAGCGCCTGAACATCTGACCAAATTCCAGGCCTATATAGCTTCCGCCGATGATGATTAAATGCTCCGGTAGCTGTTCTAACTCAAGGATACTTTGATTTGTTAGAAAATTGACTTTTTTCAATCCCTCAGGGACAAGGGGTCTGGCACCGACATTGATATAAATTTTTTCTGCAGACAAAACTTTACCATTCACCTCTACGGTATGTGAGTCAGTAAACCTGGCAGCACCTTTGAAAAGGGTTATATTTTCATTCTTTTCTATTCCGGCTGCCATTCCATCGACTGATTTTTTGATCAGTTCGTCTTTACGTTTTTTTACCTGGCTTAGATTTATCCGGGTACCTTCCGGAATGTGTACGCCCAGCATTTCCCCATTGTGAGCATCAAACATTCTGCGTGCACTTGCCACGTATGTTTTGGTAGGTGTACAGCCTACATTCAGGCAGGTACCTCCCAAATGCTCCTTTTCAATGAAAGCCACTTTTTTACCTTTTGCTGCCATTTTAAAAGCCAGAGGGGTGCCCGCTTGTCCGGATCCGATAATGATTGCGTCAAATTTCATGGTCTTACGTTTTAGTTTTTTCAATTATTTTTTTAGAAACAAAGTGCTAAGAAAAATGTAGAATGATAAAGCGAAATAGGTTCTTCATTGGTTTTTTTGTCAATCTTTATGGACATAGACCGATGTTTTAGGATGATAGGCAAACCAGAAGTTCATCACGGTCGGGATAATATTTTTACCGGCATCCCTGATTTCGGCACTTTGGCTTTCTGCATCAAAACTAATAGACAGCATTTGTCCCTGAAATACATCTTTTATTTCATCCAATGGTATCGAAACCCGGGAAAGGTCAAATCCCTTTTTCTCCTGAGGAAAAGCAATCGTGGCCAGGGCAAATAGGAATAAGAAAAACAAGCTGCTTTTACCCATTTTTTTCAATTGTACCCTTTTAAAAGATTTATGGAGGGTTTTTAAACTAATCTCTTTCATACGCCGGGCACCAAGGTGTAAAACATAAACAAACCGATTCCTACAAAAAGCAGGGAAATAGCCATGAATTGCATGAGGAATCAGTTTCGTTACCATCTTAATAGGATGTGCTTGAGTAGTCGTAAAAAAACCAATTCCTGACACTATGCTGCTGTAAATTCGGATGTTTTTCCTAACTGGCACAGCAACGTAATTTCGAAATGTCTTTTCCAAAAGTGATGACAGCTAGTTTGAAGTAGAACTTTTGCAAAAAAGTATCAAATTAGATTACCATTCCTTGTCAGGTTCGGGTGAATGATTCGACTAGTAAGGAAGGTAGGTCCAAACACACCTACCCGCAAACAATTCTTATCAATAATTAAAACCTTTGTTCATTATGAAAATTGCCAAATTATTACTTGTGGCGTTACCACTCGTCTTTCTTTCCGCTTATTCAACCCTTTCCCATTCAGAACCTGGGTCATTTAATTATATTGAAAAGGCACCTGATTTTGAAATAACCACCATAGATGGTGAGGAGATAAGTCTAAAGAAATCCCTAAAAGAAGAAAAGCCTACAGTGATTTACCTTACCGCTTCCTGGTGCCCAATGTGTGCCAAAAACTGGCCCAGTCTTTCAGAGGTTTATCCGGAGTTTAAAGATAAACTGAACTTCGTTGCCGTTAGCATTGACCCCACAGACGATGAAGCGGTAATGAGGAAGCTGGTTAAAGAGAAAAATTTAACTTTTCCGGTAGCTGCCGGGAATCCCGAGCTAATGGTCAAACTTGGAGCCAAAGCCCAGGCTACCACCGTTGGAATAGATAAAAACGGTAATATCCAATTTATGGAGCGTGCTGTAATGAGTGCATCCGAGTTCCGAAAAGTTTTTCAATCCCTGATAGACGCATAGAATGGATTTTGTCTCTTTTTCATTTTTGCAAGGAATCATGGCATTTTTAGCTCCTTGTGCTGTGGCCCTGCTTCCGGGGTATATTATGGCTTATATATCCCGGAATGCAGGGATCGAGCGTTCCATGGTCCCCAAATTGCTCAGAGGACTCAAATTAGCTTTCTTCAGTATTTCAGGAATTCTGATCGTTTATGCTTTGGCTGGAACGCTAATTATTTTAGCAAGCCAGTTGCTCAAAGAAAACATGAAATTCATCACAGTGGGGATGGGAGGATTATTGGTATTTCTTGGCCTGCTCATGCTATTTGGGAAAAGCATTTCAATAAACATAAATTTTTCGGAACCCTCTACTAAAAGAGAGACCTCAGAAGCGTTCTTTTTTGGAATTGCCTATGCCATAGGGGCACTTGGATGTTTATTCCCTTTGTTTTTGGTGGTGGCTACCCAAGCCCTTGCTGCAGAAAACGTTTTGTTGGGAGGAAGTTACCTGCTGGCCTATTTTGTGGGTTTTGCCTTAATGATGGTATTAGCTATCGTATTGGCCACCTTTGCGCAAGATTTGTTGAGAAAATACTTGCGGAAAATACTTCCCTACATGGAGCGGGCAGCAGGTTTTGTTTTAATCCTGTCCGGAATTTATATCATTTATTATCAGTTGGTGTTGTTTTAAAAAAAAATCCTACCATACCTGGTACAGGTATTGGTAGGATACTTTTTAGAAGTGGTCCAGGGGATTAATCAGGCCATTTTCTTTCTGAAAATACCTCATCCAGCTCCGTATGGAAAATATGGTTGGAGTAATTGCTGATGGTTTTTACCGCAATGGCCAATATGATTTCCAAAATATGTTTTTCTTCGTACCCTGCAGCCGTAAATTCAGCCACATCGGCCTTCGTCGGATAGCCTCTTTTCTCCAGCATTATTTTAGTGAAGGTAGACAGGGCGCTCATTTTTGGATCTTCAATCTCCTCTTGATTTCTTAGCGCATTGGTCAGTTCTTTGGGTAATTTAGACATGTTGTCAGCGATGTAACTATGTACCGAAGCGCAGTAATCACAGCCATTGTAAATGCTAATGGTCAAAAAGACAACTTCTTGTTCCACGGGGCTCAAACCGCTGTTTTTACGGAAATGATCGTAACCTACGGCATAGGTTTCCATCAATCCTGGAGAATTGACCATGTTGGCATACATATTAGGGACCATGCCCATTTGCTTCTTTGGCTTTTCAAGTAAGGGCTTTTGGGCTTCGTTTGCTTCCTCAAGGCTTACTGGTTTTAACTTGGTTTGAAAATCGGTTTTGCTCATAATAGTAGTACGTTTTAGTTTGGTTTTTTTGGTTCGATTTTACCAATGATGAATGTACAATGGATTGCTAACCGGTAGTGTCATTTTGCGGACAAGCCAGGGGTTTCCTCCTATTTTTGCTCTATGACTTCGGCTCCCCGGGGCACTTCAAAGTAAGTTTGGGGCAGATCAGGTAAAAAGGAAAGGTCTGAGAGGGTAATATTCGTTACATATGCTCCCTTTTGTTGATCCTCCCACATGAAAGTTTCATACCCGTCCGGAAAAAATATGCCATTAACCTCCTGCTCACCCTTCAGTACCATGATTTTTTCCGGTGTATGGCCACCATCCGGGAAGTAAGCCGGGTAGGAAACAACGTAGCGATAGGCGGCAATCCTTCCTGAGTCCTTGTCCAGGTAAATGATATAGTAATCATCTGGAGCATCCCCTACGCCTTCTCCAAAAGTTGCCTTAATCAGGTCATAAGAAGTCCCCTCCTGAGATGCTTCTCCCAGGTCTTCAAGGTGCACGCCTTCATCCCCGAGTACAAAAGGGATACCAACAAAGTAATAGGGTGTGAGTGCCCAAAACCGGGCATCAAAGGGTATTTCTGAAGCATCAGGCACTGCCCAGGCCACCGAGCCGTCCCAGCCAAACTGCCGACTTGTATCGACGGCCATTTGATGTCGTGCTTTGGCAGACCAATTATCACTGATTTGAATCGTGTTTCGGGGTGTATTCCCATCAAGGGGCTGGTAATTAGAGTGAAATTGGAGCGGACCATTTGCATACCACCGTTGCAAGCCACCATGTGCCTCCATCGCCTTCCAGATTTTTTGACCTGCGGGGCTGCTGTTGAGCCTTTCAGACCCGTTCTTCGATCCAGCTTTCTTTGGGATAGTCCTTTTCGCCAGTTGAGTTGCAGGACAGGCACAAAGGAATAAGGATGGCGGCTAAAATGTATGCGTTCTTTTTCATGTGTTTATAATTTGTCTTTAAGCGGTCAGATGGAATCTTTGACGAATAAAATAATCATTGCCCCGTGTGTTTAATGATGATTTTAATCGTGTCGATTTCATGAAATTTTTGGTAGTGCTTTAGCTATTTACTTTATCCCGAAATAGTCGGACCGGGAAGAGCATTTAAAGGAAGTATAAAGTATTCAATCCGTGTTATTTGTCGGATAGCCGACAGTTAACCAGATATCCGCTAATTGTGGTTCGGTATCGAATACAAGTCAGTTCTTTTCACTATTTTTAATTAATGATACCAAAAGCCGCATTTCTCGAAAAACCTCAGTTATTGATTTTTGATGTCAATGAAACCTTATTGGATTTGAGTCCTGTAAAAGGGAGGGTGAATGAACTTAGGGGTGATGCACATGCCTTCAAGGAGTGGTTTTCCCTGCTGTTGCATTACTCCTGTGTGGAATCACTAAGCGGTAATTACCTTGAATTCGGCTCCATAGGCAAGGCCACACTGAAAATGGTTTTTCAGGAGTACCGGAAAGACATTCAGAAAAAGGAGATAGAGGAGGTGTTAGGTTTGATGGGTACACTTCCTGCCCACAAGGAGGTGCCCGAAGCCTTGGAATTGTTTCGACACGCGGGATATACGCTGGTGGCACTGAGCAACGGTAGCCTGGATCTGGTTCAAAAGCAACTGGATCATGCAGGGCTTTCCCCATTTTTTGAACGGATTTTCAGTGTCGATGTCACCGGTAAATTTAAGCCCGACCCGGCTACTTATATGCATGTATTGGATCAAATGCAGATCCAAGCCAACAAAGGAATGTTGCTGGCGGCCCATGCCTGGGATATTCTCGGAGCCCAGCGAGTGGGAATGCAAACGGCATTTGTCTCCCGTCCTGGTAAGGTGTTATATCCGGAGGCACCCCTTCCGGAATACACCGGGAATTCGTTGGTGGAAATTGCCGTACAAATGGATCAATAGTTTGATCGCTAAATTCAAATTAGCCTGCATTAACTTCTCGAATTACGCCTTTCAATTGGTATCATTTCGTATTTTTATACCCATAGGAAAGTAGTTGAGAAATGGAAAAAAGCAAGATTTGGTTTTTGGAAAATTTCAGTATGTTTAAAATGCTGTCACCGGAAGAAATGCAGGAGATGGATGCCTATACGGTGATGCGTGAGGTTCCTGAAAAACAAGTGATCTACCTTTCAGACGACGAGGCAAAGCACGTGTACATTTTAAAAAGGGGAAGAGTAAAAATATCCAGACTCTCCCAGGATGGTAGGGAGGTCATTTTGGGAATACTGGGCCCCGGGGAGGTCTTTGGAGAATTATCCCTGATCGATCAAAGTAAAAGAGACGAGATGGCTATCGTCACTGAAAATGCGCTTGTATGCAAAATAAGTACTCCCCATTTTGAAAAACTCATGGAGCAAAATAGAATTTTGAACTTTCAGGTTACCAAGTTTATAGGGCTTCGTCTGAAAAAAATCCAAAACCGGTTGGGAAATATCATGTTCAAAACTTCGGAGCAACGAATCCGTAGTTTTATAAAGGAAATGGCCTACGATTTTGGTAGAGATATTTCCGGAGAAAAAAACCAAAGGGAAATAAAAATCCGACTTACGCACCAAGAAGTGGGTAAACTAACGGCCGCCAGCAGGCAAACGGTTACCACGGTTTTTAATGAGCTGGATAAGAATGGTATCATCAGCTATAGTAGGAACAGAATTTTGGTGAAAGATATTGAAAGGCTGTAGCGAGCTATAGAACCTCAACAAAACATAGAAACTTCCATGAAAATCCTTATTCTATTTGCACTTTTCTTGTTTAACGTATCTTGTGGGGATTCGCCATTGGGTGGGGTAGATACCGAGCCGCCCGCACATGACATTTTTGATTCCTTGCTCTCGATTCATGTAGACGAGGAGGGCTTAGTGGATTACAAGGGTTTTATCGCCGATAAAGAGGCGTTCGAAGATTACCTGCAGTTGCTTAGTCAAAATCCGCCCGATAGAAATACCTGGTCCAGAGAGGAGCAGCTGGCCTACTGGATTAATGCCTACAACGCCTATACCATCAAGTTGATTATGGACCATTACCCGGTAAAAAGTATTCGGGATATTGGACCCAAATTGGAAATTCCGCTGGTAAACACCGTCTGGCACCTGGAGTTTTTTGAAATTGGCGGAAGGGCAGCCAGTCTGGATGAAATTGAGCATAAAATCCTGCGGAAGGAGTTTGAAGAACCGAGGATTCACTTTGCCATCAATTGTGCCTCCGTATCCTGTCCCAAACTTTACAATCGTGCTTTTACGGCAGATAAAATTGAAATGCAATTGGAGATGGTGACCAAAGCCTTTATCAATGACCCCAGCCGGAATGACCTGGACAGGAATAAACTATCCAGTATTTTTTCCTGGTTTAAGGAGGATTTTACCAGAGATGGCAGTTTGGTAGCATTTATCAACGGCTATGCGGATAATCCCCTGGACCCCAATGCCAAAATCAGTTTTAAGGAGTATGACTGGAGTTTGAATGAATAGAGCTATCCGACTTTTGGGGTTTCCCTAACCCCGAAGGTCTTTTCAGAAACAAGAACATTAAAACCATCGAGGTCTCAAAGACCTCAACGGTTGAAGTCATCTTGACCTTTGGGGTTTTCCCAACCCCGAAGGTCTTAACCGAAACGGGGACGAAAAAAACCATCGAGGTCCCAAAGACTCAACGGTTTTAGGATTAGAAGGAAAATTGAACAAATTTTTCCCTAAACTCTCGGGGGGGGATTTCCATGTGGGTCTTGAAAAAGCGGTTGAATTGAGAAGGATCCTCAAAACCCAATTCCCAGCCAATCTCTTTGGATGACTGATCGGTATATAAGAGTAGTCTTTTGGCTTCCAGTATCAGCCTGTCATGGATGATCTCCAAAGGACGTTTTCCCCCTTGCTGGGAAAAAATATTGGCAATGGTTTTCGGCGAACGGTTCATCAATGCGGCATAATCGGTCACCTGCCGGAGAGTTTTGAAGTTTTCTTCCACCAGAACATTGAATTGGCGGACCAATTCCAATTCTTTTTCCGGAAGTTTTTTATTGAACAATTGTTTCCTTGCCAGCCTGGTGATACGGATAATAAACCTCTTCAAAAGCAACCGGAGCATTTCTTCCTGATTCTGGTCTTTGGTGTCAAACTCCTCCTGGAGTACGCTTATCAGTGTTCTTAGCCGGATAATTTCCTCCTCATCCAATTGGATAACGGGGTTGTAATTGGAGCCAAAAAACAGTAAACCGTTGCAGGAAACTTCAGAATCGTAAGTGTGGATGCAATAAAAGCCCCTGTTAAAAGCCAGAAAAAGGATTTCGGGCTGATTTTGTTGTTCGATTACCGTTATTTTCTGTAAGTAGGTACAGCTCAACAACTCATTGGGTTCCAAACTTATCGGTTGTCCATCTATATCTAGTATTAAGGGAACTGCACCAAAATTCCAAAAGAATTTGAGGTGGTGTTCCGTCGTTTTCAGGGTTGTTTTGAAATCGTTTCCATCTGCCAGATGAAAGCTTCCTTCCATGGTTTCTAAGTCGAAGAATTTATGCATTTTTCAGCTTTTAAAAGGCCCATTCCACATTGAGTCCCAACCTTAAATCTTGCTTAAAATTTTGATGCAATTCGTGCACTGCACCGGATGGGGTAGTGGTGTCAGTTGACCATAAGGCCCATCCGTATCCGATAAATGCCGATAATGCCCATCTCCTGAAATTATACCTGTATCCTGTATTTAATCCTGAGTAGAGGGCCTGGTATTGACGGCTTATAGCAGGGCTGGATAGGCTGTTTTCCTCCCCCCATCCGTATTTGGCATACAAGGCCCCAAAAAAGCCGCTGCCGGGTGTTTCGCCGGGGAGGAAATAGTTTCTGTATTCCAAAGCAATAGAACTGGCTGATTGGTCTTCTGCCTCAGACCATTGGTTCAACCGGTGTGCGATTCCCAACCAAAGACCGTTCTTTTTGTAACTGTATTCATAGGATAAAACAAGGTTGTTTGCTGCCAATCCCAATACGTTTGTTCCAATGCGGTTTTTATACTCCTTGTTTTGCTGTCCGTGGGAGTAGTGCTGATTTAGCAGAAATATAGTGAATAAAAGGATCAGGTACTTTTGTTTTTTTAACAGGTCGTAGGATTTTGATTTTTCAGCTGTCATTGCTCATGCGAAACTTGATGGTAGATGGGGCCACTCCAAAATCAGGACAGATAAGTGCTGACAGGCCTTGTTCCAGAAGGCCGATTTTTATCAGGGCCTGGTGGTGGATGCTGTGCTCAAGACAGTAGGCCAATTCTCTTTGAAAAGAAGAAGGTATGCTTCTACTTTGTGTTTTACCTACTGCATAGTTGGCCAGCAATGCTGTTTCTCCTTTGATTTCCCCATTTTCCAGGTAGTCAATGATCCGGTCAATAACCTTTATGGCTTCCATCGGCTTTTTTTCCAGGTCATGGTCCCTTTTCCGCGCATCATAATTTACCGGTGTATTTTCCAGACAGGCACTGGTGAGACAGGTATAAAACTCAAGGATATGTCTGATGTGCTGCCCAATAGATGCCCCCGACAAATAAGTGGACGGATATTGATACTGATCTTCTTTTAAGTTTTTCAGTAAGGTGGAGATGCTTTTGAGATTTTCCCGACATTCGGCTTGCATGGTATCAAGGGTTAAAGGTTTCTTTGGTGTGGGTATTGGCTAATTCATGGTATCCCATTACGGCTACCTCTGTAATATTGGGTTTCCAAAAGGTGCCACCTTCCATTTTCAGGTAAATATGTCTGATTTTCATTCGCTTGTCATTTATTTTTCCAAAAACCCCGTAATTTCCTGAGGCATCTTTTTTCACTGTAAAAACCTTTTTGTCATAGGATACAAATTTGAAGGTTACCTTTTCCTCTTCCTGCTGTATGATTTCAATCCCATATCCGAATTTTTTTTTGATCCAGTTGACGGGTACCAACTCCCCCGAATTTTCATTGTCCAACCACTTCAGGCTGATGGGTTCATCTTTTCTCAGAAGGCCATTTTCATCCAGATGCAAAAAATAAACAATTTGGTCCTCATTCAGACTTCGTTCTATGGTAAAAAGAACCTGTTGACCCATGGATGAATACCAGTGGATGAAGAGCAAAGAAAATAGGCAGGAAAACCGTGTCAACATAGTCGTTTTTTTCTTTCCATTTTATTAGTCGGATAGGTCGGGTCATCCTGACAAAATCATGAACAAATTTTAAGGCTTCATGGAATTGATATTTTAAGGTTGTTTTTAGGATAGATTTATATTTGTAAAAATAAAGAAAATTAATATTAAAAACTTTATAAATAGAATATCATAAAATAAATGATGGTTAAAATATCGCTTACATACAATAAAAGTAGTAAGGAGAATTATGAAGAATAAATTTTCCTTTTTTGATGAATAGGTCTACAAATTGATATGAAGAGTTGTTTCAACAGCACTGGTCCCCATTTTCCTGCATGGGAGGGCAATTTACAGTACCATAGCTACAATACACACAACAGTCACCTTTCTTTGGTTTTAACACCTTACTGCAGGCTTCACAGGCGTAAAAATACTGACAAGAGGCTGTTGGCATTGTTTCTTCTTTTTGGTGTCCGCAGTTTGGACATCTGAGTGTTGATTTTAATGTCTTTGCCATTCCCTGAAGTTTTTTAGTGCCATCCTGAAGGTTGCAGGAGAAAAACCCTGATATCGGTTTTTTTTACTGATCTGATAAATAATGTTCCAATGCCTGAACAGGGTTTTGACCGCATCCTGGTATTTCCCTTTTGGATCATAAATATGGGCTGGCTCTGCATTTACGCCATTGACTTCTAATATTTTGATACCATTGCCTTTCAGGAAATCATCCAGTGAGGGTGCTTTTAAATCAAAACGACCATAATGAAAATGGGGCAGATGGTAGCTCAAGGCATCAAAAAAATACAACAAGTCCTGATTGACCAGCTGGTTGCCGTTGGAAAATTCAGTACCTCTGTTGTGGTTGCCTATGGGTTCCAGCAATTTTATGCTTCCCTCAGGCAAAATTTCCCTGGGATCCATATCCCCCCTTTGCAGCAGGCTTTTTGCCACAAGCCGGGCCCTGGGGATGCGTAGTATCAGTTCCTCCAGCGTGGATTTCCCATCACCTGTGACAGATAGGAAGGTTTTCAAAACAATGGAGGGAATAAGCCCGGAATGTTTATCAGGAAACCGGTAATAAAAAAGACCTGCTTCAAAAGGACTTGAAATGTATTCCTGTAACAAAAAATCAGTGGGGCTTTCCTGTAGATATTTTTTTAGTTGAGATGCATTTTTCAAAAGGGCAACCCCCTTGCCCCTTTCCCCCCTGTCCGGTTTGGCGATGATTGGGTAATCGAGTTCCAGAGCCAGTATTTTGGCATGAATCAGGGGGAATTCGGAGCCGGCTTTCACATATAAGGTCAAAGGCTTTAGTTCACTGGGAATGTGCTGGAGTTGCTTGTATTTGCTACAGTTGTAGAGCCCTCCCATTTCCATTTCAGGATTGGCTGCGGTAAAGAAAAAGAAGCTCCTGGCCTTTAAGGACAGCCATAGATAATAGAAAAATAAGGGAAAATAGATGATCCAGGTAGGCCAGTATTCCCAGTGTAGGAGTTTGGTGATAAAATTCGTTTGGCTTTTTTGCAGCATGGGAAGAAGTTAAAAAGATTCGGCAAAATAAATATAAAACCCACTGGAATCCGGGGTCAAACTATAATCAAAGCGGACATTGGTGCGGTCATTTTTGCTAATCCTGAACCTAATGCCCCCACCGGCAGCCAGGTGGATGTCTCTGGTCAACTCCGTTCTAACGGTGGAATAAACCCTTCCTGCTGAAGCGAAGGCCACCACCCCAAATCTTCCGATAACATGCTGCCGGAATTCCGACTGAAGGATCATCAGGTGTTTGTCCCGGAATCTGCCCTGGTAATAGCCCCTGTGCAAAAAGGGGCCACCCAGGGTAGGCAACACCCGGTAGGGTACCTCTCCCATGGAAAATTGCGCCACAAATTGGTTGGCCCAGGTGGACTTTTCTCCCAATTTCCAATAGTCCCGGACGTCCAGGCTGGCCAATCCAAAATAAATGGCTTCCTGGTCTGAATGGCCAAATCCGAAAGTGGGCGTGAATTCCAGAAAACTGCCTTCTGAGGGTGAAAGGATATGGTCTCTCCTATCCCACATAAATGATGGGCCCAGGCTCAGGTAATTGTACCCGTTTCTTCCATTTGTACTGTCGATATCATCAAAAATGGGTTCATTTTCGGTAAACTCCGGCATCAGCCACTGCCCCTGCAGGGCAAATCCCATGTAAGTATCATTTTCCAGTTTCAGGTAACTTTTACTATTAATGGTAAATGCGGAAAACTCATACAAGGCCCTGTTTTTTTCCTGTGTATCATTACCAATACCATAGTAATATTCCGGAAATTTGCGATAATCCAGGCTTCCATTTAAAAAATACCGGTCATCGGCGGTATATATCTGCCAGGGAAGGATAAAGATGTATTGCCGGTTTTGGGTATAGGTGGCAAATAGCCTGACATTTGATTTTCTCTTGCTTCCTTCTGAATAATAGCTGTAAAAGGCAAACCCTTCGAATGCAATACGGGTTTCCGGGGTATAATAGGCCAACGGCAAGGCCTTGAAAACCGTGCTGTCATTTGGTTCTTCCTGGCCAAAGCACAGGGAGAAGATAAGCAGGAACCAAAGGGCCAGGCCTCCCATTTTTACTTGTTCCGGTATTTTTTTTCTAGTCAGCAAAGCATATATTATCTCATTGATACATGATCAGGGCACTTTCCAGGCTGACACCGGGTCCAAAGGCAGCTGCATAGATGGCTTGGGATTCGGTTTCTTTTTTGACCGGGCCATTCAATATCCTTTCCAATACAAACAGTATGGTAACGGATGACATGTTACCAAACCTGGCAAGTGTTTCATGACTGTTTTGGAGTTTTTCGGAGGGGATATCCAATGCCTTTTCAAAGGCTTCTAAAACATTTTTTCCTCCGGGATGGATGGCAAATTCATTTATCTCCGAAAGATCCATGTCGAATTGTTGCAAGGTACTATTCAACAATTCATTCAGGTTTTCTTTCAGGATGGCAGGTAATTTACGGTGTAGTTTCATTTCAAATCCCAGATTACCGATTTCCCATGCCATCATGTCTTTACTTTGCGGAAAAGTGGCAGATTGAAAATCCACAGTCTCCATAACAGGCCCGGGATGAGAAGCTCCCAGCACACAAGCCGCACAACCATCGGAGAAAAGGTAATTTGCCAGCAGGTTGTCATCACTTTTATTGTTGTTCAGGTGTAGCGAACAAATTTCTAATCCTACGATCAGTACTTTTGCCCGGTTAGAACTTTCAATTATCATATGTGCCAGCCTCAACGCATGAAAAGCTGCATGGCAGCCCATAAAATTGACCGTAAACTTTTTAAGATAAGGACTTAATTCAAGTGTTTCGCTCAATTCAAATTCAAGGCCAGGTGCATACAAACCTGTACAACTGAAAGAGATGAGATGTGTAATCTGTGCGCTTTTGGATTTGGCTTTTTCAATGGCCTGCCGGGATGCTTTCCCCGCTATGCCCAAAGCCAATTGCTTATAGACCTTCATTCTTTCTGCTGTAGAGGGCAATGTCTTGAAGGAGTGGTAAACAAGCCTGTCTTTCACATGCAGCGAAAAATCAGGTAAAAAACAGTGTTTTTGCCAGACAGGCCCGGCACGGATCAAGGCATTCATTTTTTTTACCATCTCTTTATCCGCATGCATTTCTTCATAAATTGTGGTCATCCTTTCAATGGGCACAGGATAAGTCCCGGGAAGAGTGACTATGGAGAGTATTTTTGCCATCTATTGCGATCAGTTTTCAACATAAAGATCTAAAAACACATCATCAGACATGACCCAACTGCTGCCGCCTACCCCAAAATCCCTTCGGTCCAACTGGCCTGAAATGGTAAAACCAGTTTTTCCGCCGGATTCCGAAATGGCCACGTCCAATTCAACGGGAAGTGTCTTTCCTTTGACGGTTAAGTCTCCTTTGACCTTTAATTTATTTGTACCAGAAGTACTCACATTTGTTGATTTAAAGCGTATAGTCGGATACTTTTCTACATGGAAATATTCCTCCTGTTTCAGGTGGTTGTCGCGCTTATTAATGCCGGTATTGATAGAATTAACCTGTATTTCTGCGGAAAATTGGCTGTTAGAGGGTTGGTTTTTATCATAATCCAGGTTGGTACTAAAGGATTCGAACATTCCTTCTACATTCAATCCCAAATTTCTGATATTGAATTTAATATAAGACGCTTCCTGGGTTCCTTCCCAATTGGCATGACGGTCCAGGGGGTCAGGACTGCCAATCCAGAACCAAAGTAGTACTATAAATGAGAATTGCATGATAGGTGTGAGATTTACTTGTTAAAGGGATTGAAAGAAACAGCGAGGAAAATCAGCATTGGTTTGCTTCGAAACCGGTCATTGGCATTAGCAAGTTCCTGAGAAGTAGTGTATTCGGAAAAGGTCATGTCCATTCCTCCCCTGATCCAGGTTTTTTCAGATAAGGCATAAGCGATATAAAATTCCGATTTGATCTGCCCCAAGTCATTGTCTCCCCCCAATAGCAGGTTAAAAGAACTAGGGCTGGCTGCAACCGTTTCGGGGTATTGCCCGGTATTTTCCGACGAAATAAAGCGAGCGTCATTGGTACTGCCAAAGCCCAATCCTATGGCATCAATATTAAAACCGATTTTGAATTTCGGGCTGAATTGATATTGAAGGTTTATCAACGCACTTAAGCCCAGAGAATGGGGACTGCTGATCAAGAGTGTATCGATGGTGGCATCATTCCCTGTAAGGTCGGCAGGAGCTGTGATGTAGTTCAGCTCGCTTCCGGTAAAGCCGGAGAAACGGATACCGTATCCCAGTCGAAATTTGTTGGAGGAGAACATGCCGTGGCTTTGATTCCAGGACAAGGCATAGGAAAAACTGCTGTTTTCTCCCATGCCCAGGGCAAGGTCAAAATTTTGCTCTTTTTTCGGTATTTGAGCATTTTGAGCTTGCAAACAGGTAATGGCCAGGAAAAAGGTGGCAATGAACAGGTAAAATTTCAATAGATTTTTCATGATTTATTTTTCAAAGTTTTTGTGCTGAATTTCCTTAATAAAAACATAAGCAATGGCGATAAAGCCTACTCCGGTCAAAGCCGGAGGAATCATAAAATTCCCGATGCCCATGACAATCATTGCGATGCCGAGAACAATCAATACGATAGCAACTATTTTTTTCATGGTGTTGATATTTTGGTTTGTTTTTTATTATCTGTATTCTGGATTTGGAGGATCTTTCACCTTTCTGGAATCCCAGGCAGTACGCTGGTTTCCGTAGGCAGGAATACCCTGTTTTTTCAGCATCAAGGCAAGGTGCATCAGGTTCCAGGTCATAAAAGTGGTATTCCGGTTGGTGAATTCGTTTTCGGGACCTCCTGAATCTTTGTCGAGGTAGGAAGGACCGGGTCCTGCTTCTCCTATCCATCCTGCATCGGCTTGCGGGGGAATGGAATATCCCAGGTGTTGCAGGGAATACAGCACATTCATGGCACAATGCTTGACCCCATCTTCGTTTCCGGTTACCAGGCAGCCACCCACTTTTCCATAATAGGCGTACTGCCCCTTGTCATTCATTTCTCCGGAAAATCCGTACAACCTTTCTATGGCCATGGAGGCAACAGAGGATTTTTCACCCAACCATATAGGGGTACAAAGGACCAAAATATCTGCATCCATTATCCTTTGCTGAATAGGAGGCCAATCATCCTTTCTCCATCCTTTTGTGGTCATATCCGGATATACTCCGAAGGCAATTTGATGATTAACCGGCCGAATGATTTCGGTGGTAACTCCATTGGCTTCCATAATGGCCTGACTCATTTGAATCAAGCCCTCCGTATGGGAAATTTCCGGGGACTTTTTTAACGTACAATTGAGAAAAATGGCTTTTAAACCCTTAAAATCATAGGGGTTTTCCTTGTTCAGTTTTTGCTGGAATGTATTCAGTTTCATGATAGATTGGTTCATTTTATCATCCTGAAACTGATGGAAAACTTTACAAATGAAACTGCTTAAACAACAGTAATTTGTACAAGGACCTACCACCAGCGAGGATTATAAGCTGTAATCTTATTTAATGGTAGAATAGTCGGACAGGGAGGGGCTTCCTGACAAAAAAATTTATCTTTCTTTATTTCTTCCAGAATTTGATCTTTTTTGGCTGCAGACAAACGTTCTCCGGAAACTCCTTCCGAGTTGATCCATTTGGAAAGGGCTTTTTCAATGGTTTTGCTTTGGTGCCGGTACAGGTTACAGACCACACACATCTTTACATGCACGTAAAGCCGGCATTTTTCTTTAAAGGTAAGCGGGAAGACCGATTGTTTCTCAATCAGACAAGTAGCTTCTTTACAGGAAAGAAGCATCAAGTTCATGATTTTTTCCAAATTCATTCTAGTGGGATCAGTTAGCACCAAACCAATTAATTTCCAGGCATTTTTTCAGCAGCAATTTGGCCCTGTGTAGCACCTGCCAATAATTAGTCTTGCTGATTTCCAGTTCCTGACAAATTTCAAGTGTTTCTTTATCAAAAATATATTTGGAGATAACCGCCAGGCGCCACCTGGGAGGGAGGTCTTCCATGCAGACGTTCATCACTTCGTTAAAGGCGGGATCATCCAATAAATGGGTATCATTAGACCAGGCATCCTCCAGACCATTTGCTTTCCAGTTACCATTTGCATTAAAAAGTGTTTCTGTAAATTGAAATGCCTGATCATCCAGATGCACGGTTTTTTTGGCAGACTTCCGGTAGTGGTCGATGATTTTATTGTTTAAAATCTTCAGCAGCCAGGTTTTGGGACTGCTTTTTTCTTTGAATCCTTCAAAGTTTTTTACAGCAGCCAGAAAAACTTCCTGAACCAGGTCTTCCGCTACCTCCCGGTTGCCTGTTTTATGATAGGCCCAACTGAATAGATAGTCACCATGGGAATTAACCCATTCACTGACTACCACATGTTTGGATGCTTGTTGGGACTTTTTTTCCATAAATGAGGGACTCCTAAAGATTTTAACTACCAATTTACAAGTAAATATAAAAATCCCCTCTAATCAACTTTTTTGACCTTTTAATTCTTTTATCAACCACATAAAGCAGACTTATAGAATACCTTTTTCCTTAGTAAATTGGGCATTTTGGGAATAGGTATTGATGTAATTGATGATAGAATAAAATTGATTTAAAAAACAGCTTTTAGCGAGCCTTTCACAGTACTTTCTTATTTTAGCAATAAACAATCTAAAAACGAATTATATATATGGATACCAAAAAAAGATATACCGATCAGGTGGCTGTGATCACCGGCGCAGCTGATGGAATAGGTAAGGCAATTGCGCAGCGCATGGCAGAAGAAGGAGCAAGCCTTGCGCTTTGGGACATTAAGGAATCCCGGTTGAAAGCCCTGGAAAGCGAATGGCGGGCAAAAGGTATTCCGGTAAAAGCCACAACCGTAGATATATCAGAAGAAGATGCAGTAGAAAAAGCCTTTAGGGAAACAGTAGAACACTTTGGACGATTGGATATTTTGGTCAATTCTGCAGGCATTGTCGGTCCTACCCAGACCAAAATTACCGATTATCCTACAGCAGCTTTTGATGAAATCTATCGTGTCAATCTAAAGGGATCCTTTTTAACCAGCAAGTATGCCCTGAGCTGGATGGAAAAAAGCGGTAAAGGCCGGATATTATTGATTGCCTCCATTGCCGGGAAAGAAGGAAACCCGAATATGGTTGGGTATTCGGCTACCAAGGCAGGGGTGATTGGTCTGGTCAAAGCCCTGGGAAAGGAGTATGCTACCACGGGAATCACGGTAAATGGTTTGGCGCCGGCAGTGATCAGGACGCCCATGAATGCCGACACTGCTCCGGAGCAATTGGAATACATGGCCTCCAAAATCCCCATGCACCGCCTGGGTACGGTGGAAGAAGCTGCCGCCATTGCTTGCTGGATATGTTCGGATGAAGCAAGTTTTACCACAGGTTTCATCTTTGACCTCTCCGGAGGCAGGGCTACTTACTGATGCTGTGAGGCCAATGATTCCATAAACTTCCTGATGATGGTCTGGCTGACTGCCTGCTTTTCAAACATACCCATATGTCCACAATCAGGTAGCTGATGGAATTCGGTAACTACCGGCTGGTGCTGCAGGCTGCTCTCCAGGGGTACTGCAGGGTCCTCCATACCGCAAATCATTAGTTTAGGTCTCTTGAAATTCTTCAGGGAATTTATGTGTTCCGCCCGGTTTTTCATGGCCAGGGTATAACCGATCAGGCTTTCTTCACTATTTTGGCTGCCCCTGCGGATCAATTCTGCTATGGTATCACGACAAGATTCCTGGTTTTTAGCTGAAAAAAGCGGAGCCACAAAGGATTGAATGAAAGTGGCAGACCCATGTTTTTGGATAAAATCGGCCGTTTTGTCCCGGTTGGCTTTTTTTTTCGGACTATCGGCAAACGCTGTTGAATGGAACAAACCAAGGGCTTTTGGCTCTGAAGCTGTATTTGCAGCTATCTCCAGGGCTATATAACCCCCAAGCGAATGGCCAATCAGGCTGGCATTTTTGATTTTTTGTTTGTCGAGCCAATCTGCCAAAACCAGTGCCACATCCTTCAAGGTATACCCCTGTTTGAGTGCGCGGCTTTCCCCAAAACCAGGTAAATCGGGGCACCAGATTTCCCAGTCATGGCTTAGTTCAGGAACAAATTCCTGCCACATTTCTTTGGTTTCACCAAAGCCTGGCAGCAAAACCAGCGGCTGTCCTTTACCGGATTTCCAATAGGCGATGTCAGGCATATTTCATCAATAAGTTCAGCAGTTTGCGGTCCAGTTTCTCCCCGTACCAATCTTCATAGTCCACATCCTCCCTGCCGGAGTTCAATATCCCAAAAGTACCCGAAAACTCCCAAAGACCAAAACCTATCCCATGGGCATGCTGTATGTCCAGGATGTCTTCAAACCAGGATAAAAAAACAGGGTGAGGTGTTTTGTTGTAACAGCCCAATTCCCCACAGTGTACCCCAACACCTTGTTCAAGTAAAGCCATCCAGGGGGCATAGTGTTTCTCCAGGTCTTCCCTGCTGTAATATTTTTCATTGTGCATGCCTGGCCAAACCGGATCTTTCAGGCTATCGGGATCTTTAAATACCCAGGAGGCTTTGTGATGGGAAATGTGCATGGGGAAATAACCCCGACAACTCTGGTGCAGGTCCAGGTCCGCCAATTCGGGCACGGCCATGCCGCCGCCACCGTTTCCATCGGCAATGACGAGTCGGCTTTTTTTGACGGTTTTGATGGTTTCCAGGGCTGCTGTAGCTACTTTTTTGTATTCTTCTACAGGAACCGGCCCTCCCGGAGAGTGTTGATCGTTGGGATTTTCTCTTTTGAATGGCTCATTGACCAGATCGAAGCTCAGTTTTTTGGAGGAAATATTTTTATAACGCCTGGACCACATTTCCCAGTGGGCGCAGAAGGCATCCAACGCTTCGGGGTCCTCCCAGAGGTTGTAGGGCTCCTGAAAGCCGGCATTGATGCAGAATCCCGGTGCCCGGTGTAGGTTCAGGCTGACGTGTAACTTCTGCTCGTGGCACTTTTCGATCAGCGCATCAATTTCTTCCAGCCTTCTTTCGTCAAATTGCATCACCTCTTCGGGAGTGATGGGTTTGCTGCGGTCAAAATCCAGGTAACTGGGATAGGATATGGGAATGCGAACAAAGTCAAAACCCCAGTCGGCCATCCATTTGAAATAGTCGTCTTTACTTTTGCGTCCCTTATCCGGATCGGGGTTAAAAAAATCCAGTAAATTAAAGCCCCGCCAGCGGGGTAATTGGTTTTGAACTTTGGCGTCTGCGAAGCTCCTTTGCTGTAGGGAGAGCCCTATACCTGCGGTGAGGAGCGTGGACTTTTTGAGAAAATTTCTTCTGGAATTGGATTGGAACGACATGGGCTTAACAGGTTATTTGGTTTGTAACTGGCATTGAATTACCATAAGCCAAAATAAAAAATAAATACCAAAAAACCAGTTATTCTTTTTAATGGATGTCTAATCTTCCTGAATTTCCAGGACGCAAAAGAATTAACCACATAGCGCACATAGGGCACCTAGTTTTGTTGCGACAAAAACCTGGAATTTGTTAAGGGGTTATCATTCTGAGTGAAGCTCCCTATGTGAACTATGTAACTATGTGGTTAAAAAATACAATGAAGATAGGAGGAATTGGGTGCGTTCGAGTACCTTATCTGGCTGTTTAACCCTGGCACCTTTGCCCAAATCTTATTATCTTTAGTAATCATTATTGGTTAACACAAAATATGGAAAAACCCGAAGATAAAGTCAAAGAACCGTTTTCCGTCTATGGACGCTATTCCTATGCGGATTACCTTTCCTGGCAGCTGGAGGAGATGGTGGAGCTGATCCGGGGAAAAGTATTCCGGCAGGCAGCTGCTCCTCGTAGAATTCACCAAGGGCTTACGGTAGCCCTGGTTACGAGAATTCACGGATTTTTAATAAAAGGAGGAAGCTGTAAGGTGTATACCGCCCCTTTTGATGTGCGCCTTCCGGTTGCTTCCAGAAAGCATACCGACATCGATACCGTGGTACAACCGGATCTATGTGTAGTTTGCGACCCGGAGAAGTTGGACGAGCTGGGCTGCGTAGGTGCTCCGGACCTGATTGTGGAGATTCTCTCTCCGGGAAACAATAAGAAAGAGTTGCAATTGAAATATGATGTGTACGAAGCCTCTGGTGTAAAGGAATATTGGATCATTCATCCCGACGAGCGTACCTTGCTGATCTATACCCTGGAAGGCGGAAAATACCGACCCTCCCGGTTATTTACCTTGGGAGACGAAGTAAAGTCTCAGGTTCTTTCAGGTTTTGTCCTGGATCTGGATGAGGTGTTCGGGGAGTTGTAAACTCAGGCTTTCAGCGATGCGTCTTTGAATATTGATTGGCGTAAATAAAGAGAATTGTCTTATCATTACAGCCTATGAGCCTGATCCCAAATTGTGGGATAAAAATTTTAAAAAGAAAAACTAATAACCATGGAATGCTCCTTATGTAAAAATGGCACCACCGAAAAGGGTTATGTAACAGTGACGCTGGAAAAAGGTGAAACCATCGTGTTGATTAAAAGCGTCCCTGCAGAAGTTTGCACCAATTGTGGGCATTCCTTCCTTCCTGATAAAACGACGCAATTAGTTTTGAATAAAGGAAAGGAAGCTTACAGCAAAGGTACCGAACTGGAGGTAGTGAAACTTCAAGTGGCCTGACTGGAAGTAGGTGAGTTGAAGCAATTATGAGGTTGAAACACAACAAATAGGATTAACCAATTACTTCAAATCACATTTCCGGTAAACCCTGCCCGACCTTCAGTACTTTAAATTTTCCGAAACGGTGGTTCCGAGCATTTCTTTTACAGCGGCCAAAATTCCATCCGGATCGAATCCACATTCCCGGTGCAGTTCTATCTGTTCGCCGTGCTCGATAACATCATCCGGTATTCCCAGTCTTTTAACCCTGGATTGGTAATTGTGATCTACCATCCATTCCAGAATGGCACTGCCAAAACCTCCCATCAGACAGCCATCCTCAATGGTGATGACCTTATCAAATTTTGTAAAAACCTCATGGAGCATGGATTCGTCCAAGGGTTTGACAAACCGCATGTCGTAATGCGCCAGGTCGATGCCTTTATTCTGGAGTTTTTCTACCGCTTCCACTGCATAGTTCCCCACATGACCAATGCTTAAAATGGCCAGGTCTTTTCCTTCACTCACGATTCTACCTTGACCAGTAGGAATTTTCCGGAGCGGTTGCTTCCAGTCGGGCATTACGCCCTGCCCCCTCGGATACCGGATGGAATAGGGCCCGTTGTGCTCGCAGGCTGAAAACATGAGGTTTCGTAGCTCCTCTTCGTTCATGGGCGCACTGACCACCAAATTGGGCAAACACCTGAAAAAGGCTAAATCGTAGGCTCCGTGGTGGGTGGGGCCATCGGCCCCGGCAAAACCTGCCCGATCCAGACAAAAAACCACCGGAAGATCCTGCAGGCAGACGTCATGGATCACCTGATCGTAAGCCCGCTGCATAAACGTACTGTAGATATTGCAAAAAGGAGTAAGCCCCTGGGTGGCCAGACCCGCAGAAAAAGTCACGGCATGTTGCTCTGCAATGCCCACATCAAATGATCTTTCCGGATACGCTTTCATCATCAGGTTCATGGATGAACCGGAAGGCATGGCCGGTGTAACACCTACTATTTTTTCGTTCTTCTCTGCCAGCTCTACCAGGGTATGCCCAAAAACATCCTGATATTTGGGGGCCTGAGGGCTGGTGGGTATTTTTTTAGCGATCTCTCCGGTAATCTTATCAAATTTTCCTGGTGCATGCCATTTGGTTTGGTCTTTTTCTGCGGGAGCAAAGCCCTTCCCCTTAACCGTGATGCAATGCAATATTTTTGGTCCGGGAATGTCTTTGAGGTCGTTTAGAATTTCTACCAGGTGGTTGACATCGTGTCCATCCACCGGTCCGAAATACCGAAGGTTCAGGGATTCAAACAGATTACTTTGTTTGAGTAGGGTCGATTTGATGGCACCTTCTACTTTGGAAACCACATCCTGTGCACTAAAACCAAATTTACTGATTTTGCCCAGCAGGCTCCATACCTCGTCCTTTACTTTATTGTAGGTATGGGAGGTGGTAATGTCGGTCAGGTAATCTTTTAAAGCACCTACATTGGGATCAATAGACATGCAATTGTCATTGAGGATTATCAACAGATTGGTATCTGAAACCCCCGCATGATTCATGGCTTCGAAGGCCATTCCTCCGGTCATGGCACCGTCTCCAATTACGGCTACATGCTGCCTTTTGTCTTCCCCTTTGTATTTGGAGGCCATGGCCATGCCTAACGCAGCAGAAATGGAGGTGCTTGAGTGTCCTACTCCGAATGCATCGTAAGCGCTTTCTTTTCTTTTGGGAAAACCCGATAGGCCTTTGTACAATCTGTTGGTATAAAATTGCTCCCTGCGACCGGTAAGTATTTTATGTCCATAGGCCTGGTGGCCTACATCCCACACGAGCTGATCATCAGGGGTATTGAGTACATAATGCAAAGCAACGGTCAATTCTACTACTCCCAGACCAGCACCAAAGTGTCCACCATAGATGGACACGTGATCGATAATGAATTGCCTCAATTCATCACAGATCTGAACCAATTGGTCTTTATGGAAGTTTTTTAGGTCGTCCGGATATTGGATTTCCCTGAGTAATTTTCCAGGTTCTATTTGCATATGCAGCGTTTCTTTATAAAAATTATTAACCTCCCGTCTCTGTATAATGTTTAATAATACCAATAATTATTCAAGACCCCATGGTTTTAAGGAAATTATTCGGATGCCTATTGATTTAAAAAGATAAGTAATATCTTTGATCGCAACAGGAAATGCAAAAATAACAAAAAATAATCGTATCCAGTGAGTTTTGAAATCAAATTACCCTTATTTGAAGGACCATTTGACCTGATGCTTTTCTTTATAGAAAGGGATGAGCTGGATATTTATGATATTCCCATCTCCAAAATCACGAATGATTTTCTGGATTATATCCATCAATTGGAGAAAATGGAGATTGAAATAGCCAGTGAGTTCATTCTTTTTGCGGCCACTTTGATGAAAATCAAATCCAAAATGCTTTTGCCCAGACCAGAGTTAAATGAAGAGGGAGAAGAAATAGATCCACGTGAGGAACTGATCAGGCATTTATTGGAATACAAAAAATATAAATCCGTGATTGCCGAGCTTTCAGAAATGGAGAAAGACAGGATGGGTAAATTCGCCAGGGGAAATGTGATGGATGAGTTAAAGCAGATATCAAAAGTCGATAATGTGGATGCCGAATTGCAGGACCTGGACCTGTACAGCCTCCTGAAAGTGTACCAAAAAGTCATGACCAAATTCGCTCACAGAAGCGATGATACCAAACATACGGTTATTCAATATCCGTATACCATTGAACAGCAAAAATCCCTGATCCTTGATCGACTCAATGAAAAGCCGAGGATCCCTTTTTCGGATTTTATCGTTTATAATCCGGATAAGATTTTTGTCATTTATACCTTTTTAGCCATATTAGAATTGCTTCAGCTTGCCCTTGTGACCATAAAGATAGGTGAAGGTTTCAATAATTTTTGGGTTGAAAAGCTTGCATCCATACCAGTAGAAAACACATGAAAATAGACAATAGGGAAGTTTTTAAAACCTTAAACCCCAATAAGGTTTGGGTTCCTGTATTGATCGGGATTGCGATTGTACTTGTAATGTTCTACATGGACCCCACTGTAAATGTGCAAACCCTCAGGGGGGTTTTTGATGCTTCGGCCTGGTCTCTGCTTTTGGCTGTGGTATTTATATTTCTGAGGGATGCAGGCTATGTTTTTAGGATCCGGGAAGTGACGGACAAGCACCTAACCTGGAACAGGGCCATCTTTGTGATTGTCCTTTGGGAATTTGCCTCTGCAGTCACCCCCTCTATTGTAGGCGGTACAGCAGTGGCCGTATTTATTTTGAATAAAGAAGGGATACCTCTCGGAAAGGCTTTGGCCTTTACCATGTTGACAGCCATTTTGGACAACCTGTTTTTTGTGTTGGGAGCACCAATTATTCTTTTTTTTGCCCAGGGTTATATTTTTCCTAATAGCAGGGTTTTGGAAATGCGCCTGGGAAACAGCCTTGAATACCTCTTTTGGGTGAGTTACTCTTTGTACACTTTGTATTCTTTGCTAATGGCATTGGCCTTGTTTTACCGGCCCAGGGTTTTCAAATGGCTGCTGTTAAAACTTTTTTCCCTCAGGTGGCTTAAGAAATGGAAATACCAGGCAAATATTTATGGGGATCAAATCATACAGGCGAGCAAGGAATTCAGGGGTAAAAACCTGAAATACTGGCTGGTAATTATTTTCACCACCATTTTCATCTGGTCTGCCAGGTATTTTATGCTGAATGCCCTGATTTCGGCCTACTCCAGCATCAGTATTTTCGAACATGTAGTCATCTTCGCCCGTCAGATCATCATGTGGATTGTAATGATGATCAGTCCTACACCGGGAAGCAGTGGTACCGCAGAATTTTTCTTTGCGCAGTTTTTTAATGAATTCCTCACGGGTTATACCTTTGTTACCAGCATACTCTGGCGCATGTTCTCGTATTATCCTTACCTGCTTTTGGGAGCCATTTTTCTGCCACGTTGGATCAGGCAGGTCTTTTTCAAGAAAAAAGATAAAACTGATAACAAGTCCGTTGATTAACGAATGATCCGGATTTATACCGCATCCAAAATCAGTACCCAGTCATGACCTTTTCCTCCTGAGCTTGGCGGCACAAAAGTATTACTGGGAGCCTTGCTAATAATCCCGGCATCTATCTGGTTTCCGGTCCTGGGATCGTACCAGGTGACCTTAAGCATTCTGGAATTAAGGGGCTTGCAGTTTACCGCCTTGCTTTGACCGGTGGGGAAGTAAACCATGGCATAACTTCCTTCACTGTCTCTGGTTGCAATGACAAAATCTGTATTGTTTTCCTGAATGCCGGGAATCATTTCCGGTGCCGGAATCCTTCTCAGAAAAGGCCTGCTTAGCATTAGGTTTTTGAGATGTTTCATTTGATTGGCCATGGGTAGGTCCAGTGCCACTTGCCATGGCCTGAGGGGCCCATTGATCCCTTCCCTGTCTGTTGTGTACATTTGCCATACGTCATGGCATCCATAGGTCTGTCCAAATGCACCTGCAAACACATTCCAGTACATGATCCTTCGGATATCTTCCGGCAAGCTGTATCCCAGTTCTTTGGCATTGAAGCAATTGGGATGGTCTTCATACAATGGCTCACCATCCAGGGTGGGCTTGACAGGCTGTAAGTTGTAATCGTGGCTTATTTTTTGATAAGTAGGTTGATTGGCACAATGACCAGTCTGGTGCATGTTGAAATCCAGCCATTCGTCATTATGAAACCAATTACTGGATCCACCGGGTCCGGCAGGCTGGGGGTGGAAAGTCATCAATGCATTGTCCTGTCCCCCGGTTCCCTCGACAATACCCGCCGCCAGGGCTCTCCAAATGGCTACATCCCTGGTATCTTCCCTGGGATTTCGGTCCCCACCAATGACCCAAATGATGTTTGACTGGTCTTTGTAGCGGTTGCCTATCCATTTGCCAAAAGATTTGGCATTTTCTTCCGTAAACACTTCCGGCCCCTTACCCCAGGAATTTTTAAAAACCTTGTCTCCCCAGGTGGGGAGCAGGGCAATGTAGATACCCTCGGCAGCCGCCATTTCCACCACTTCATCCACATGCGAAAAATAGGCCGGGTTGGGTTGCCTGGGATCCAGATCAATGAGGGGCGTTTCTCCGTATGCGTTAGGGCTTTGGAGACCATCAATCTCAGCGAGCGCCACGGCCTTCACCACATTAAAGCCTTGTTCGGCACGTTTTCTCAGGTAATAGGCGGCTTCCTCCCGATCACAGCGATGGAAAAGTTCCCATGCCGTATCTGCCATCCAAAAAAAGGGGCTTTCGTCTGCTGTTACCAGAAACCGTTGATTTTCAGCAACCCTGAGTCGGGGAAGGTCTTCCTGACCGTAGGTGAAAGCAAGGGAGAAAACGAACAAAAACAGGAATAAAACGGTTTTAGGGCTCAAGTTCATGGGGAATGGCTGAGCATGCAATATAAGAAAAATCAAAAGCAGCCGGAAAAACCGGCTGTGCTTTTGGGAAAATGTTAAAAATTCATAAAATTTCCCCCGCCTCTTTTGTGCTTAAGAGGTGGGGGAAATTGGAATTAGCTTACCTGTTCAAATGCACTGAAAAAGAAATTGCCTTCTATGGATGCATTTTCATCTGAGTCTGAACCATGAACAGCATTGGCCTCAATGGATGTGGCATAAAGTTTTCGGATGGTACCTTCTGCTGCATTCTCCGGGTTGGTAGCCCCGATCAGCTCCCTGAAATCTGCCACTGCATTTTCTTTCTCCAGGATGGCAGCAATGATAGGTCCTGAGGACATGTATTGGCATAAATCGGAATAAAAAGGCCTTTCCTGGTGCACTTTGTAAAATTCTCCGGCAAGTTCTTTATTAAGCCTGGTTGCCTTAAGGGCAATAATTTTGAACCCTGCCTCTTCAATCATTTTCAATATTGCGCCTGCGTTTCCTGCTCCGAAAGCATCAGGCTTGATCATGGTAAATGTTCTATTGGTAGCCATAAATTGTTTGTTTTGTTTGTTAAGCCCACAAAATTAATCCTTTTCAATGAAAGACCGAAGGTAATGGGGCATTTCTGGATAAACTGTCAGCATCCGGAAAAATTGCCATTGGGAATTTCAGAAAATTATACAGAACTTTGTCGTCCGTGTTTTTAAAATACGGTACTCAAATAATACACATGCAGGAATTAGATCTATTTAAAGAACAGATTTCATCAGCTTCATCCAAAAAGATCATCATCACCACCCATCATAAACCTGACGCAGATGCCCTGGGGTCCTCTTTGGCGCTGGCCGGCTATCTGAAAAAGAAAAACCATCAGGTAACCGTGGTGACTCCATCCGACTATCCTTCGTTCTTACATTGGATGAAAGGCAATGATGAAGTGGTGAATTTTGAGGATCCTGAAAAGGAAAAGGAAGCCATGAAATTGATCGCTGAGGCGGAGATCATCTTTTGTCTGGATTTCTCCAACCTGGGAAGATTGCAGGGAATGGAACAGGCAGTAAGGGAGTCCAAAGCCTTTAAGGTCAATATAGACCACCATCAGGATCCGGAGGAATTTGCTGATTTTAGCTTTTGCAGTTCCAAGGCAGCGGCCACCTGCGAGTTATTGTACGACTTGATTGTAAAAGTGGGGGATAGGGAATTGATCGATAAGGATATTGCAGAGTGCCTTTACTCGGGTATTATGACGGATACCGGAGGATTCAGACACCCCAACACGACCAAGAATGTGCATTTGGTTACGGCAGAACTGATAGAACTGGGGGCGGACAATTCCAAAATTTCAAGGCTTATTTATGATACCAATTCAGTCAATCGACTTAAGTTCTTAGGTTTTGCATTGACCAGAAGGTTAACCATATTGCCGGAATTAAGCACAGCCTATTTTGGCATAAGTAAAAAGGACCTCAGGAAATACCAATCGCAAACCGGCGATACGGAGGGTCTGGTTAATTATGCACTTTCCCTCGATGGAATAAAGATTGCTGCCCTGTTTACCGAAAGAAAAGACGGGGTAAAAATATCTTTTCGCTCTTCAGAAGATGTGGCAGTCAATAAATTTGCGGCTACCTTTTTTGAAGGGGGAGGCCATAAAAATGCCTCGGGTGGAATCTCTCAGCTTTCCCTGGAAGATACTATTCGGCGATTTGAAAAATTAGTAAAAGAAAACAAACATATCCTATTTAATCAATTAGCATTAGTCGATGAAAAAAATCAATAATTTAGTTTTAGGAGTTCTCCTGGTAAGCTCTGGTTTGCTTTTTTCCTGTGAAAAAACCCAGACAACATCAGATGGTATTGAATACAAATACATCAATCAGGGGGATCAGGAGACCAAGGACGGAGAATTCGTGGTTTATCACTTTACAGCCAAAACCGGCAGTGACTCTCTGTTTATTTCCAGCTATGATCAGCCGGTACCTCCTTATTTACAGCATTTGGATTCTGCGGAAGCAAAGACAGGTATAGATGAAATATTTCTAAACCTGAACAACGGAGACAGCATTGTCATCACTTCCACTGCAGAAAAAATATTTCTTGAAAACGTGCCCCCATTCTTGGAAAATGATGAGACGGTGACCATTAGTATTGGTGTGCTTAACGTGCTTGAAGAAGAAGTATTTGAAGATTATTTCAATGACCTGGTGGCCGAACAGCAAAAAAAGCAATCCGAACAGGCTGGTGTTCAGTTGGATGAAGATGTGCAGACCATTGAATCTTATATTCAGGAAAATAATTTGGATGCAAGCAAGACAGCATCGGGTCTTTACTACGTCATAGAAGAAGAAGGTTCAGGACCTCAGGTAGAGCAGGGAGATAAAATTTCTGTCAACTACACGGGTTATGTGCTGGATGGGACTGTATTCGATACCAGCATAGAAAGCAAAGCCAAAGAGGCCAATACCTATGATGAAAACAGACCCTATGAGCCTTTCACCTTTGATGTAGGACAGGGAATGGTCATTCCGGGATGGGATGAAGGACTTCAATTGTTGAAAGAAGGAGCAAAAGCCAAGTTTTTGATCCCTTCACCTTTGGCCTATGGACCTAGCCAGCGAGGTGCTATTATTGTACCTAATTCTATATTGATATTTGATGTAGAAGTAACTGATGTAGAAAAGCAATAACCCGATTGTCGGGTTATTGAAGCGCATATAAACAAGTAACTACCATGAAAAAAAGTGCTTTAACCTGGGGCATGCTGCCTGCAGTGGTATTGATGGCTTCCTGTATTTCCGAGGAAGAAAATGTCGATGTGGTTTTCGAGCAGGATCTGCAGAAAATCGAGGAATATATCCAGACTGTGGAGACGGAATACATGCGGAGGGAAACAGTAGGCGATACAGGTATTGAGCTTTTATTCACTGAGGTAGTTGAGGAGGGTGAATTGCCTGATGGTAGGGATACCCTGTCTGTAGATTACACGGGTATGCTCCTGGATGGAACCGTATTCGACACCTCCCTGGAGCAGGTGGCCCAGGACAATGATGTTTTCAATCCCAATAGAACCTACGAGCCGTATAACATTATTTTAGGTGTTTCCAATGTAATCAATGGTTGGCACTGGTCCTTATCCCGTATGAAGGAGGGTGAAAAGGTCATTGCCTTGATCCCTTCCGCTTATGCTTATGGGAGTCAGGCTAACGGGCCTATTCCGGCAAATTCAGTATTGGTGTTTGAACTGGATCTGGTAGAGGTTAGACCTTACCAACCTTAAACCAACAGAGATGAGATTTTATCGAAGCATTTGTATTTTTTTACTGGCTGCATTGGCCTTTTCCTGCGACAACCAAATGGGGGGATTTGGCGGCCCGGTATATGACCGTGAAGGTAACCTTGCCATAGATCGGGAAATCATTGCGGAATATTTGGAAACTGCCCCCTTTGACAGTATTTACCGTATTCATGATCCATCAGGTGTAGTCGTCATTGTGGAAGAAGAGGGAGAAGGCTCCCGGCCAACTTCAGGCAATGTGGTCTATACCAACTACACGGGATACCTTTTGGATGGGACTGTCTTTGATTCGAATCTTGAGGATGTTGCCCGGGAAAACAATATCTATGATGAGGATAGAAATTATGATATTTTTTCTTTCTTCATTGATTTACCGGCTTCCCAGGGTGGAGCTATACAAGGGTTCAGTACGGGATTTAAGCGCCTGAGAAGTGGTGCCAAAGCCAGTATTATCATACCCTCTCCCTATGGCTATCAGGACAATGAAAATGTGATCAGGGTACCTGCAAATTCCGTGTTGGTATTTGACGTGGAGTTTTTGGGACTGGATTAAAAAAATAAGCAGAGATAAAAAAACCTCCTGAATTCAATTCAGGAGGTTTTTTTAATTTAATTTTTGACACTGTAATTTGGTGCCTCCCGGGTAATGCTGATGTCATGCGGGTGAGACTCCCTTACGCCGGCAGCGGTTACTTTTACGAATTTCCCGTTTTCTTTGAGGTCTTCAATCGTAGCTGTACCGCAATAGCCCATACCAGCCTGAAGTCCTCCGATCAATTGGTACAATACCTCAGAAACCAGGCCTTTGAATGCTACCCGGCCTACAATTCCTTCGGGTACAAGTTTTTTAATATTGTCCTCTGCATCCTGAAAATAACGGTCTTTAGATCCGGATTCCATTGCTTCTATAGACCCCATTCCCCTGTAGGACTTGAATTTTCTGCCTTCAAAAATAATGATTTCTCCGGGAGCTTCTTCAGTCCCTGCCAAAATAGACCCGATCATTACCGAACTGGCACCCGCTGCAAGGGCCTTGACGATATCACCTGAATACCGGATGCCTCCATCTGCGATCACAGGAATACCTCTGTCTTTCAAAACCCTGGCAGTTTCCATAACGGCAGACAATTGGGGCATACCCACTCCGGCAATCACGCGTGTGGTACAAATGCTTCCAGGTCCTACCCCCACTTTAACAGCATCAGCACCTGCATCGGCTAAGGCTGTCGCTGCTTCAGCAGTGGCAATATTTCCCACTATTACTTCCAGATCAGGGAAATTCGCCTTGATTTTTTTACAAGTATCGATTACCCCTTTGGAGTGGCCATGAGCAGTATCGATGGAAACCACATCAACACCTGCGACTTTAAGGGCTTCCACCCTATCTACAATATCCGAGGTAACACCAACAGCAGCACCTACTCTCAGTCGTCCAAACTCATCTTTGCAGGCATTGGGTTTGTCCTTCCTTTTCAGAATATCTTTATAAGTTATCAGGCCGGTTAATTTGTATTCTTCATCAACGATGGGCAATTTTTCTATTTTGTATTCCTGAAGGATCTCTTCTGCCTGCTCCAGGCTGATGCCTGCTTTGGCAGTAAAAAGGTTGTCCTTGGTCATGATTTCCCTTACCGGTCTTTCCATGTCCTTGATAAATCTTAAATCCCTGTTGGTGATGATGCCTTTCAGGAAACGTGCTTTATCCACTACCGGAATACCGCCTATATTGAATTCCCTCATGATGGCCTCGGCATCTTTTACCTTGGCATTAATATCCAATGTGATCGGGTCCAAGATCATTCCGCTTTGAGATCTTTTTACCTTGCGGACCTGAGCGGCCTGCTTTTCTATGGACATGTTTTTGTGGATGAAACCCAATCCACCCTCCAGGGCAATGGAAATGGCCAACTCTGCTTCTGTGACTGTATCCATGGCAGAAGAAACCAGTGGAATCTGCAGCCGGATTTTGCGCGTAAGTTGAGTAGCAGTGCTTGTATTTCGGGGAAGTACCTCAGAATAACCGGGTACCAAAAGCACATCATCATAGGTGAGTGCTTCGAAGAGAAATTTATTTGTGTCTGGAATCATGGCAAATGGTTAGTAACCCTATTTGCCCGTCAAAGGTACGATGTTTTTCACATGCAAATCAATGATTTAACGAAAAAAAATTACAGCCTACTTCCTGAATTCTTCTAATCAAAGGAATATTCTTTGGATGATAAGCTGAGCGTCATTCCTCAAAAATCTTTCTGGCGATCAGCCGCGAGATGGCCTGCATACCCAGGTTGTTCGGATGTCGGGATACACTCTCATTGGCGTATTCTCCCAATGCCATGTACTTTTGTTCCGTACCCAATGGTGATAGTTCTACGACCTGCCAATCCATTTGGGTAGCAGCATGATACAATTGCGCATTGACAGGGGGGTTAGGCCAAAAGGTGCTGGTCAAAAGGACCCTGGTCTGGTCGGTGCTAAGGTACCCGGCAAAATCCCGCAAGCTTTGTGAGAAATTCCAACCTTCAATCTTTTCGAGAGGTATATTTTCTCCCAATCTGATTAACAAAAGATCAGCTTGAAAGGCTTTCAGGTGTTCGTATTGGGTGAAATCTATGGTGGAAAACTGTCTTTCGAAAGGGAAAACATTTTCCCGTATCATTTGCAAACCAGGAAGGTGAAGTTGCAGGCTATCCTGAAGTAAGGAAAAGTAGTCTTTATCAGCAGCACTGGCAGCCATTCCCCAATCGGCGTTCCACCCTATACTCGCATCCGGGGGATGATAGGTTATGCTGTTTCCTATGACCAGGATTTTTTGGATTTGTCCAGGCTTGTTTTCCTTGGGCTGACAGGCGAAAATAAGCCCGATTAACCCAAGCCATAAACGTAGTTTCATGTGTTTATAAATTGTTTTTAAAACCCACATTGCCAGCACCGTATTTTTTTCGGTGGAATCTTTGACGATTAAAATCATCATTAACCACACAGGGCAATGATGATTTTAATCGTGTCGATTTCATGCTTTTTTTATCATTTTGGCGATGTAAAACCCATCAAAGCCACTTTCATGGGAAAGGACTTGAGTTTCCTCCAGGAGTTCAAAGGATTTACCTGCCGGACTGCTTAGAAATGCGGCTACTTGTAAATGGTTCTCTGAGGGTAAAATGCTGCAAGTGGCATAAACCAAAATACCGCCGGGTTTCAACATGGAGGGGTATTGAGAAAGGATATCCCGTTGTATGTCCTGCACTTTGGCGATCGACTCCGGACTCAATTTCCATTTGGTGTCGGGGTTTCTTTTGAGCACCCCTAACCCGGAACAAGGGACATCCAGTAACAGGCGGTCAGCACTGGCATGTAATCTTTTGATGGTTTTGCTGCTTTCTATGGGTTTGGTTTCAATAATGGATATACCGGCTCTTCTTGCCCTTAATTTGGTGTTTTTAAGCTTCCAGGCTTCCAGGTCCATGGCAAGGATTCTGCCTTTGTTTTCCATTAAAGCAGCCAAATGCAGGGATTTTCCACCGGCACCTGCGCAGGCATCAATGACCCGCATACCGGGTTGGACCTCCAGGGCAGCAGCCACCATTTGCGAGGAGGCATCCTGAACCTCAAACAGGCCCTCTTTGAACAAAGGGGTTCTAAATACATTTTTCCTCCTTTGCAATACCAAGGCATCAGGATAGCCCTTGATAGCATGCGTGGAAATATCCAGTTCTTCCAATTTTGCCTTGAGTTGTGACTTATTGGTTTTAATGGTATTTACCCGTAAAACTACCTCAGCTTCCTGGTTGAGGCTGGTCAGCTCCTCCTCCCATTTGTCTGCCAATTGCTCTGCGCCCAGCTGATCCAGCCAATCGGGGATGGATTGCAATAGGGCCCTTTGGGTGATTTTTTCTTTTTTCTTACTGATTTTCTGCTTGTCTATTCCTTTAAACTCCTTCCAATCAGGTAGTGTTCTCTCCTGAAGTGTCCAGAAGGTGCCAAACCACTTGTAATAATCCTCACCCGGGCTCAGGTATTGAATAAGACGTTTCCAGCGAACTATCTCATAAACACTCTCTGCAATGAAGGCCCTGTCTCTGGCACCCCATTTCGGATTGGATTTCAGCACCCGCTCAATTACCTTATCGGCATATTGGTTGTTGTCAAAAATGTCCTCCAGGGCTTTGACTACCCCATTCACCGTATTCGGGAAAAGCTTCATAAATATCTTTCTTTTAAAATACAAATATAGGTAAATATATATGCAGGAAAGGTGAAGCTGGTTTTTGCCTGGGAAGGAAAAGGCAGATATTTTGCAGGATTTTGGTACTTTTGCCATTATGGGAGAAAAAAAATGCCCCCATTGCGGGAAATGGTCCGATTGGAACCAAAATTTAACAGACACCTGCCAGCATTGCGGCAATACCCTGGGAGGGGCAGACTTGGAATTTCAGGAAAAAAGGGCATCCCAGGTAAAAGCGAATGAAGAACAGTGGGTCTTTTACATCAAGGAAACCGACAGTGAATTTGTAAAAGGAGTGAAAAAGGCAGGTAATTTCTTTTATACCATTTATATATCAATTATTACTTTTATCGCCTGGCTGATTGCCGCTTTGCCCGGATAATGTCCATCCTTAAAAACCCCTACTTCTTATTACCAGCCTTGCTTTTCTGGGCAAATCAATACCTGGAAAGGGTTCAGGAAATTTTCATTCCTATATTGCACAGTTATTTCGATGACTTAATGGCCATGCCGGTGGTCTTGGGGACAACACTTCAAATCTACCGCTGGATCCACCCTTTAAAAAATGGGTTTGTTTTTACCCCGGTACAGGTAATGGTTGGTTTGGTTTACTTCAGCATCTTGTTTGAAGGATTACTGCCAATCTGGTCTTCCACCTATACCAGGGATTTTTGGGATGTGGGATGTTACCTTGTAGGTACTGTTTATTTCTATTTTTTGATCAACAGAAATCGAGCATGATGAGAACGTCAAACAGTGGGATGATTATAACGCATGCGAGATTCCCCGTCCGACTGGAGTCAGCCGGGCGGGCATGTGGCCATTAAAGAACAAATTATAGACACATGAATAGTAAACTGATTAATTTTGCTGGCACATGGGCATACCACTGAGAGAAATTTATAAGCAGTACTGCACCGAACTAAGCGGCAGTTATCCGGTTGAGGAAGCAAGAAACCTGGTTTTTTGGCTTTTTGAAGCTTTTCTGGGATGTGAAAGAAAAGACCTTTTGCTGGATAGGGAATTGCCCTTTATTCCCGGCGAAATGGAACTGGCATTGGATAAATTAAAAGCAGGCATGCCCATACAATATGTGCTTGGAAAAGCCCCTTTTTATGGAAGGACCTTTCAGATAAGCCCGGCTGTTTTGGTGCCAAGAAACGAAACAGAGGAATTGGTACACCTTATTCTGGCCAACCATTCAGGCAAGCTGAAAATATTAGATTTGGGCACAGGTTCTGGTTGTATCGCCATTACCCTGGACCTGGAGTGGCCGGAATCGCAGGTGCAGGCTTTGGATATCAGTCCTGAAGCCCTCGCTATGGCCCGGAATAATGCAGCAGCAATGGATGCTTCGGTCAGATTTTTCCATGCGGATATGTTGGACACCAATTTGCCCTTGGAAATGGTGGATATCATGGTAAGCAATCCACCCTATGTACTTGAGCAGGAAAAAGGGGGGATGCATCAAAATGTACTGGCCCACGAACCTCATTCGGCCCTTTTTGTTCCCGACCATGACCCCCTGAGGTTTTACAGTGCCATTGCCCGGCATGCCCGCCATTACCTAAATCCCGGCGGATACCTGTATGTTGAAATCAATGAAACCTTCGGAAAGGAAGTGTCAGATTTGATGTCCGGGACCGGTTTGGAAGAAGTGCGGGTTTATCAAGATTTGATGGGTAAGGACCGGGTGGTATGGGGAAGAAAACCAACTTGCTTAAATGCTGGTTCCCAGCCAGAATAATTGCTCACTTTTAAATCCATGCAAACCTTCTGCTACATGTAAATGGTCAACGGATTTCAGGAGTATCCAGGTGGTGCTGTTCCGGGTTTCGTGCCTGATCTTTTGCCCTTCCTTCCCATGTAACTTAATTTCTGATTTGGGAAGCCATTTTTGGATCAATCCTTTATTTGCAGGGCAATACCTGAGCCCATTCTTGAAAAATACGATGTCCAGTAAAGGTAGATAAGGGGTTAATTTATCTGCATCAAAAGGATCATAAGCCAGGATATTGACGGCGTGGTGTCCGGATTGGACAAGGTATTCTAAACCAGCCTCCATATACCTGCTCCCCCCGGCCGTCACAAACTTCACCGGGAATTGTTCTTCCAAAAGCACATCATTCTCCTTTTGAAAATCCGTGTCTGCCAAAATAATATCCACTTTTATTCCCAGAGACAACATTTTGAACACCGTTTCCTGGCTAACGATTATTGTTGGCACCCATTCCAACAGAGAATGAAGCGTAGCTAAATCCCATCCCTCCAGTGTCAGTATCAATAGAGCGGGTTCCTGTTGTTCTTTTACAAAATGATGAGAGGACATATTGAAGGTTGAATTTTCTTGAAAGTGATAAAAGGTTTTAAATTTCTCCTCCTACCAATATAAAATCTAATTTAAAATAATTGACCTCCGCCAGCAGCAACAATTGTAAAAAAAAGTTGTAGCAACTTATAAAAACCAAAAATGGGGAAGCCCGTCTGGTTTTCCCCATTTTTGTTGATTTTCATTCAGAATGGTCCAGAACTTTACATCCTGAAATCAGCCGCCCTGACTTGCAGCATTCGGAACGTTTATTCCAATCGACATAGAACTATGCGAACTCACATTTTCCGGACTGCTCAAAAAATTTGATATGCCAGCATTAAGTCCAATCATAGCCTGAACAGGAGCCAGATTTAATTTAATTTCCAAAATACCTGTAGCAGTTTTTCCATCAGAGAAATCTTCTGCAATTTTCTGTACCAGAATTAACAATTGATCAGGTGAAAGATCACTATCTTTCACAATTTGCGATAATCCGGCCTGCACAGCTCCATATTTGGCTTGGGCTTTGGTTATTGCTTCAGATTCCACTGATAAATCTGCTGGAATTTCTTTTGAATTATCAATTCCTTTTAATCCAGAAGCATCGGCGACTCTCTCATTGGTCGCTTTGATGGCTATTTCCAGACCTGATGAGGCATGCGCATCTACATAAGCTGCGGTAACTGTAGTAAGTGCAATTACGCCTGCCATTTGGGTGTTTTCATCTGCTTTGGTAACCAAACGCAATTTGCTGTCACCCAGAGGGACAAGAACCCCGGTAGCTTCGTCAAAATACTTCCCTTCACTCACAATAATTTCTATAGTTCCCCGGTAATTCATGGATGCATCAAAGCTATCTTTTGCATCAGTTATGGTGGAGTATAATAGCTCCCCCCTGGTACCAGTGGAACTGTAGGCATACACATCAACTTTAGCACCAGCCACATTACCTTTTACAGCTGATCCATTAAAAGTAGTCTGATTGGGGGGATCGATATCGTTCTCAGAACTCATCAAAGCGCCTAAACCTAATTAACACGCAAATAAAACAACCTTTTTCATAATTTAAACTGTTTAACGTTTTAAAAATCATTAAATAATGAGGCTAAACTAAATGGTATAAATGAAGTTTTGATGATGAGGGAGGGGCAAGTTCTCTGGTAACTAATTTAAAATTATGCTTATAATTTATTTCTTCATTTAAACTTCATTTTCATGTATTTACTTCACCTTTAATTGGAAAGATTTGGGGAATAAAAACGAATTGTATGGTTTATTATTCTGTAAAATTCGATAATGATATTATAAAAAGTTGATTTATATGAAAAAGGTAATGTTTTTATTGTTACTTTTATTTTCCCTTCAGGACGTTTTTGGCCAATCCAGTGAAAATAAAAGCCAGGAAATTCCGGTGGTGGAGAAAGCAAATCCTGAGGGGCAAAAAAAAGGTATCAGTATCAGCAGTGCCGCCAGGAGAAGAGGTGTGGTGAATCAAAAAATGGGTAAGGCGAATGAAGGTGCTTCCGAAAAATCGAAAGCAAATCCCGGAACAACAATCTCCAGTGAAGCCAGGAGAAAGGGGCCTGCAGGAGTGGATAACCCTGCCGGAGCGGTAAAACCCTCCATTACTGTACCGGCTGCCAGGCCTACCCCACCTGTAGTCAGGCCCGTGACACCCCGGCCCAATACCCCGGGACCAAAGGGGACACCACGAATTCCGGGGAAGCCGAGAGGGATGTAAATATTTTTCATTTGGGTTTGTTTTGAGGTAAAGGAAAGAATGAGAGGAGAAAGTTTTTATCGTTTTTTTGCTTTGGTAATAGTGGCAATTTTTCTGACATTGAAAGTAATTGGGCAGGAAAACGACACTTTGCCGTCCAAGCAGGCTGAAGAGACTTTTGATTTTATTATTCTTAATTCAAAAGTAAATGACCGCTTTACTTTTTTAGGCAGGGATTTCGGAAGGAGAATTCCATCGGCCAATATTGATGTGATGTATTATGCCAACACAGGCTGGTTCCTCAACGCTTCCGTATTTAAATTTTTGGAGCAAACTGTGCCCCTTCAATACGGCATTACAGCAGGATACCAGACCGATCTGTCTTTCAAAACGGATATGAATTTGAGTTATTCCCAGTTTTTTATATTTGAAGACAGTAATATTACCGGTATCCAGAATATGGGCCTTTTACAAGGGACTTTTGGTCTGGATTGGAATTACCTTTATTCCACCCTTCAGGCCCAGGCCTTATGGAATGAAAAACCGGATTTGTTTATTGTATCCAAACATTCCAGGTATTTTGAGTTTGACCAAAAACTGTTCAATGTCCTTACGGTTTCTTTCGAACCCTCCATTTCTTTTACTTTTGGAACGAACAACTTTTATTATTTGGGAGAATTTGAGGAATATCAGGGGGTAAACCCGGAGACCCCTGAATCTGTCGTTTTCCTGGCCTGGAATATGGAAATCCCCATTAATTTTGAATTTAAAAACTGGACTGTGGAATTGCAGGGCAGGCTGGTGGTTCCAGGGAATACTCCAGATTTTGATGCCTCCACCACCAGAATGGTGTTTGGATGCCAATTCTATTATTTTATTCCGTTAAAGAGAAAAGGAGCTTAGGATGAGGGTGCTTTTAGTTGAAGATGAAAAATTACTGGCTGAGGAGCTGGTATTGTATTTAGGAAAAGAGCAAATGGTATGTGATTGGGCTTCCACATATGCTGAAGCCTCAGAATCACTGGCCGTCAACCAGTATGATTTTATTTTTCTGGATCTTGGCCTGCCGGATGGAGATGGCCTGGACCTGTTGGCAGAGAGCAAAACCTACCAAAAACACGCACTTGTCATCATATTGACCGCAAGGGCGGATGTTGATGACCGGGTGAGGGGATTGGAAATGGGAGCCGACGATTATCTTTCAAAACCATTTTCCTTTTTGGAATTAAAAGCCAGAATGCAGGCTATCCTAAGGAGAAAAAGTGGCTGGAATAAGGAGGAGATCAAAATTGGAGGTTTTGTACTTGACCTGGACAGTTGGATGGTAGCATTCCAGGGCGAAAAAATTCTTTTAACTAAAAAGGAGTTTAGCCTGCTGCACTTTTTATTGATTCACCCCAACAGGGTGATTAACCGTTTTCAACTGGCCGAACACATCTGGGGAGACCATATGGAGGACGATTACCAATCCAACTATATTGATGTGCATATTAAAAACATCCGGAAGAAATTGGGCAGCTACGCTTCGGTCAAATGGCTGGAAACAGTGCGGGGAGTGGGTTATAAGATCAAAACCTGATCATAAATGTACTTATCCACCAAAATGTTATTGTATAATCTCCTGGCGAAGGGGATCATTTTACTTTTCTTTTTAATGACCGGCCCATTTTTGTTGCGATATTTTGCCCTAGAGGATATCGATGCAGAATTGGAAGATAAAAGGGATCAAATACTTGATATTATCAGTCAGGATGGGATGGATGAGTTTTTTGCAGGGGATGATTCTCCGGGTGGTTTTGGCAGTTACAATATTCTGAGAGAGGAATATGTGCTTTTGGAAAAAATGGAAGAACCCTTTCTTCTGGATAGTATTTTTAATGAAGAAAGAATTCTGGATAATGTCACCGTTTCCTACAGGGTCTGCGCTTATGTTTTTTCATTTGAAGAAGAAATTTACCTGATGGAAATCGGTAAAAGTCTTGAAACCATCAATCGGATTATCGATCTAATATCAGGGATTATTTTGTCCTTGCTTCTGGCTTTTTTGGCCACTTCCTTTTTTCTGGACAATTTTTTCAGCAAACGACTGATACAACCTTTCAAAAAAATAATCAGGGATAAAATAAGCCATATTAACGAACCTCAGCAGTTTATGCATGAGCCGGTTAAAACATCCACCAGGGATTTTAAAATGCTGGATGAGGCCATCAGCGATATGATGTGGAGAATACAAAAGGCCTTCAATCAGGAGCGCGTGTTTATTTCCCATGCCTCACATGAACTCAGGACTCCGGTTTCGATATTACAAACCAAAATAGAGGCCTTTTTTGGCGATGAAAATTTGGATCCGCGCGAAATGGAGCGGTTGATGGATATGCAAGAGACCATTCAGAAGTTGAAAAAGATTATCAATGCCCTGCTGCTTTTATCCAAGGTCAACAACGCACAATTTTTAAAAACAGAGACCGTTTCCCTGGATGGTTTATTGGAAGCGTTATTTGAAGAATGGCAAGCTTTGGCAAAGGGGAGATCCCTCGATTTGCATTTGGAAATCCGGGATAAATTTGCCTTCAGGCAGAGTAATGCATCCCTTTGTCATATCATGGTACAAAATGCCTTGTCAAATGCCCTTAAATATGCGTATGAAAACACCAGCATACAAATGATCGGAAAAAGGGAGCCGGCCGAATACCAAATTCATGTCATCAATGAGGGCCCTGAGATTTCCGAGGAATTGATGGAGCAGGTGGCAGCCGGTCTGGTTTTTTTGAAAGATGCCAAAAAGGAAAGTTCAGGATTTGGTTTACAGATAATTTTTAAAATTGCTGGTTTTTTGGGGGTAAAAGTTCGGGTGGAATCCAACAATACCTCTGGTACCAGATTTATTTTTTGTTTTCCAATAAATTAAAAGCTTGAAATCCAGAGGGTCATGTGTGTTGACCTGGTAAAGGGTCAGGACTTCATTTAAACTTCATTTTACCCTGATATACTTGTAGTGTAAAACTTAAACTTTTAAAATCATGAAAAGATTAAACATTAAATTACAGGTGGCAGCCATCCTTTCCTTTTTTATATTGGTTGGCTGTAATGAGCAGGATGGTATGATGGATGGAAATGCCAGATTAAGCGTTTCCTTAATCGATGCTCCGGCAGATTATGATGAAGTATGGGTAGAGGTGCTGGCTTTGGAGGTGCAACCCCAGGGAAGTGATGAAGACGATGCATCTGCCTGGATCAGTATTGAAAATGAGTCAGTGGAGAAAAAAATTGACCTGTTGACCTTGACCGGAGGGAACGCCTTGAATTTAGGTACCGAGGAGATTCCTGCAGGCTATATTTCTCAGATCAGGCTGATATTGGGGAACGACAACTATATCATGCAGGACGGCGACAGGATAGATTTATCCACTCCAAGTGCCCAACAGTCCGGTCTGAAACTTCAGCTGAATCAGGAATTACTGGCAGGGATTCAATATGATCTAGTTTTAGATTTTGATGCAGCCCAATCCATCGTTAAGGCGGGAAATTCGGGACAATATATCCTTAAGCCTGTACTCAGGGTGGTAGCAGAAGGCACTGCCAGTATCAAGGGAAAAGTATCGCCTTTAGCTGCTTCATCTACTGTATTTGGTATCCAAAATGGAGACACTTTGGCTACTTTTACGGATGATCAGGGAGATTTCATACTGAAAGGTCTTAATCAAGGAGAATATCGCGTAGAGATTCACCCCATCGAACCGTACCTGGGAGATACCTTGTTTAATGTATCCACACAATTGGGAGAGGTTACCCAACTTGAGCCTATTGATTTGATGGAAGAGGAATAACAAATTAAATTTAAACCACTTTTAATTGTCCAGCCCGGGAATATTTTTTGGGCTGGCTTTTTTATTGACTCAAATGGGAATGGGATTTTGGTAAACTTTTATTTATTCCTAGTTTTGGATGCAAAAAGTTTATTTTTGTTAACTTAATAAATCAATCAAAACGAATCTATAAAGTAATGTCCATACTCCCTCCGATTAATTTTACGAAATGGATTGAAGATAACCGACACCTGTTAAAACCACCAGTTGGGAACCAACAGATGTACCTGAAAAACGAAGACTTTATCGTCATGGTGGTTGGAGGTCCCAATGCCAGAAAGGATTACCATTACAATGAAGGAGAAGAATTTTTTTATCAGGTAGAAGGCGACATCACCCTGAAAGTGGTGGATGAAGGGCAAATGAAAGACATTACCATCAAAGAGGGGGATGTGTTTTTATTGCCTCCCAGAACCCCTCATAGTCCCAGAAGACCTGCCAACACGGTGGGTTTGGTTATTGAAAGATACCGCAAGCCTGGAGAAAAGGATGGTTTTCTGTGGTTTTGTGAAAACTGTGGGCATAAATTGTATGAAGAATATCAGGCCATCACGGACATAGTCAATCAGCTTCCCCCTATCATGGACCGGTTTTGGGCCAATCCTGAGCATACCACCTGTGAGCAATGTGGAACGGTAATGAGCAAATAACCCCTCCCTAAACACCCTGTTTTCTTTTTGAATAGCCTTTTCTTGTCCTACCATTTATGGATGCTGCACCCTATGTTTTAAGTCTGGAATTTGCCAGGGAGATGGATGAAAAAGATCCACTAAGGCAATTTCGGGAAAAGTTTTATATCCCTGAAAAAAATGGCCGGCCAGTCCTGTATTTTTGCGGGAATTCTCTTGGGCTACAGCCCAGAACCCTCGCTGCAAGCATTGAAAAAGACTTAAAAAAATGGGCAGAGAAAGGAGTGGATGGACATTTTGAGGGAGCTGTTCCCTGGGTGGATGCCCGAAAGCCTTCCAAGCCTATTCTGGCCAATTTATTGGGTGCACTTCCGGAGGAGGTTGTAGCCATGAATAGCCTGAGTGTCAACCTTCACCTTTTATTGGTTTCCTTTTACCGGCCAGAGGGGAAGCGATTTAAAATCCTTACAGAAGCCGGGGCCTTCCCTTCAGATCAATATATTTTGGCCTCACAGGTAGGCTACCATGGGTACCATCCGGATGAGGCCATCATAGAAATGAGCCCAAGACCGGGTGAGCATTTGCTCAGGACAAATGATATTCTTGAAAAAATCCGGGAACACCGGGATGAAATGGCTTTGGTGATGATGTCTGGAGTGCAATATTATACCGGACAGTTTTTTGATTTGGAAGCCATCAGCAAGGAAGCCTCCTCTCATGGAATTAAGGTGGGTTTTGATTTGGCTCATGCCATTGGTAATGTGCCGCTGGCCATGCATGACTGGGGAGTGGATTTTGCCACCTGGTGCAGCTACAAGTACCTCAACTCCGGACCCGGGAATGTTTCGGGAATTTTTGTCCACCAAAAACATGGCAAGGACAAAAATATTCCCCGATTTGCAGGTTGGTGGGGACATGATGAGGGGAAACGCTTTTTGATGGAAAAAACCTTTGACCCCATGCCCGGAGCGGATGGCTGGTTGTTGAGCAATGACCCTGTTTTAGGTCTGGCAGCGCATCAGGCATCACTGGATATTTTTGCTGAAGCAGGCATGGAAAAAATAAGGACCAAGTCTGAACTATTGACCGGGTATTTGGAGTTTGTTATTCGTGAAACAATTGGTGGGCCAGAAGAGTTTGTATTGATAACTCCTTCAAAACCAAGTGAAAGGGGCTGTCAGCTTTCTTTGTCTCTTCATAAAGCGGGCAAAGAAATATTTGACTCCTGGACGGCAAAGGGGTTGGTAGCCGATTGGAGAAATCCCAATGTGATCAGACTCGCCCCCACACCTTTGTACAACAGTTTTCAGGATGTTTTTGCCTTCGGTAAAATGGTGCAATCATCCATGAAGGAGGGACTGTAAAATCAGAAACTCTCACAACCTATTGAATCAATGAAGAAAGAAAAAATAAACTTACTGGGAGCAGGATTGATTGGTTCCCTTTTGGCCATTTACCTGAGGAAAAGAGGGTTGGATGTAGCCATTTATGAAAAAAGACAAGATTGGCGACAGGTAGATACCACAGGAGAAGGCCGTTCCATCAACATGGCTTTAAGTTACCGCGGTTGGAAAGCCCTGGAAAGAGCCGGTATTAAAGACAAAGTTATACCTTATACGCAACCCATGTATGGCAGGAGGATTCATGATGAGCATGGAGACACCTTTTTCCAGCCCTATGGAAAGGAAAATCAGGCCATTTACTCCATAAGCAGGAATGCTTTCAATAAAATACTCCTGGATGAAGCTGAGGAGCAGGGTGCATCCATTTATTTTCAACATAAGGTAGAGCAGGTAAATGTGGCCAAAAGGGAAGTTACCTTTAGCCTGGCTGATGGCTCTTCCAAAAATATAGCCGCAGAGGTATTGATCGGATCTGATGGTGCCTATTCCGCCCTTAGAAATGCTTTCCAAAGCCAGCTGCGTTTTAATTTTAACCAACAATATGTATCACATGGCTACAAGGAACTGAGCATTCCCGCTAATCAGGAAGGTGATTTTGCGATGGATCCGAATGCCTTACATATCTGGCCAAGGGGAAAATTCATGCTGATAGCACTTCCTAACCTGGATAAATCTTTTACCTGTACGCTTTTTTTACCCTTTGAAGGGTATAAAGTCAGTTTCGAAAACATACATGATGAGCAGGATGTAGAACAGGTTTTCAAAACGCATTTCAATGATGCGTATAATTTGATGCCTACTTTGCTGCATGACTTCAAGCGAAATCCCACAGCAGCGTTGATCAATACGGAATGTTACCCCTGGACAGATAACAGTACCTTGCTGATAGGAGACGCAGCACATGCCATGGTGCCATTTTACGGGCAGGGTATGAATTGTGGTTTTGAAGACTGTTCCATTCTTGATGGGCTGATCGGCAAATATGGCACCTCTTCCTGGGACTTGGTTTTCGGGAAATTCCAAAAGGGCCGGAAACCGGATACCGATGCCATCTGCCAGTTGGCCATGGATAATTTTGTGGAGATGAGCGATAATGTGGCCGATCCCAAATTTCTGATCAGGAAAAAAATTGAAGCCAGGTTACATGAACTTTTCCCTGAGGAATGGGTGCCACTGTACAGCATGGTGACATTCTCGGAAATGAAATATTCTGAAGCTTATGCCATTGGAAAGCTTCAGGAGAAAGTAATGGACCGGGTGATGAGTGATCCGCTGATCACCCAAAACTGGGATAGTTTGGATTATGAAGAAATTCTGCATCAGGTAGTAGTAGCAGGAGCTGTTTAAAGCGGACGATGCATCAGGGTTCGTGACAGCCATTCCCGACTTTGGTCGGGAATGGCTTTATACGCAGGAAAATCAGTCACTTTGGAGCGTGAGGCTTAGCGACCTCTACGAACTTGTAATGGGAAGTGTAGCAAATGATTTTTAAGCGTTTTAGGTTCGCCGTAGAAATGCTAATGCCTACTTTCGGGTTTAAATCACAGATCGGTTTTGAAGCGTTGGTTAAATCCCCTGATGCCCTGAAGGCCACCTGTGTGAATGACCAGAATCCGGGTGCCTTTGTGAAAAGCATCCTTCCTTATCAGATCCATTAGACCAAATAGCATTTTACCTGTATATAATGGTTCGAGTGGAAGCCCGCAAGTCTCCTTAATTTCTTTAATGAATGCGATCAATTCAGGTTTGAATTTGCCATACCCGCCAAAATGGTAAGTGGTATGAATGTCCCAAGAACAAGAAGGCCTGATCTGGTGATCCACCAAAAGCTTGCTGATTTCCTGATGGATAAATGCTCCTTTTAAAGCCGAAAAGCCCAGCACTTGCTGGTTTTGGGAAGCACTTGCCAGCAATCCGGCAAAAGTTCCCCCGGTGCCTATCGGAACAGCCACTACATCCATTAGCTTATCTTCGGGATCCAGGATTTCCCGGCTACCTTTGATGGCAAGGGCATTGGTACCTCCTTCCGGAATAATATAAACTTCACCGAATTTCAACCTGAGCTGTTCCAATACGAATGGAGATTGTTTCTCCCGGTAATCCGTCCGGGACATGGGATACAGTTGCATGCCTTGATTTTCGGCGTCAGCCAGTGTAGGATTGAGAGGTCTTGGGATTTCGCCCCTGATCAGACCGATGGATTGCAGGCCATTTTGTGCAGCTGAAATAGCGGTTGCATGGATATGGTTTGAAAAAGCACCTCCAAAAGTCAGGATTTTGGCATATCCTCTTTCCTTAGCTGCCCGAATGTTGTGCAGTAACTTATAATGTTTGTTGCCCTGAATCACCGGATGCAAAAGATCCAGTCTTTTAACGACAACCTGTACTTGTTTTTCCCCGAGCAGAGGCAGTTGAAGGGTTTGGTAAAAGGGCAATAATTGCTTTTTCAAAGTAAATTATCCAATAATTTGATAATAACATAAATCCGCAGTACCTGCTGACCAACAGTTGAAGCTTTTGGAGTAAAAACCCTCAGGGTTCACTCGTTTGACTTAAACCCGGTCTATATTACAGGGCTTGGGACAAGACTGCAATAGAATTTCTCATGCAAATTTCGGGTGCAACCAACAGCTGACGATCGACAGAAACTGAAAGGTTTGTGGATTTTAATGATAAAATACCGATTGTTTTTGATCAAATCCTAATTTTGTACCATGACTGAATCCATAGACGAGGAATTACCGGAAGAGGAATCCTATTTTGAACGAATCGAATTGTTTGTTGATCCGGGGCAGCGTCCCTTACGCATAGACAAGTTCATTACAGATAAAGTAGCCAATGCTTCCCGAAACAAAGTGCAACAACGCATCACAGATGGGGAGGTGAAAGTGAATGGCCTTTCTGTAAAATCCAATTACAAGACCAAGGCAGGGGATCTGATCAGTTTTGTCATGGAAAGGAGCAGAAAAGATCCGGATGTGATTCCCGAGCCCATTCCTCTGGACATCCGGTATGAAGATGAGCACCTGTTGGTGGTAAGTAAACCCGCAGGTATGGTAGTGCATCCCGCCCATGGTAACTGGACGGGTACCCTGGTAAATGGATTGGCCTATTATTTCAAAAGTCTCCCTGAATTGCCCGGAAATTCAGGTCGCCCCGGGCTGGTACACCGCATAGATAAAGATACTTCCGGGCTTTTGGTGGTGGCTAAATCCGAAAAGGCAATGACTCATCTTGCCAGGCAGTTTTTTGACCACAGCATACAGCGCAGTTATCTGGCCCTGGTATGGGGAGAGATGAAAGAAGAAGAGGGAACCATTGATGTGCCCATTGGCAGGGGACTAAAGGACAGAAAGGTAATGCAGGTTTATCCCGATGGGGATACAGGTAAATCAGCCGTCACCCATTGGAAATTGATTCAAAGGCTGAGGTATGTCAGCTTGATTGAATGTACATTGGAAACCGGAAGAACCCATCAAATCAGGGTTCATATGAAATACCTGGGACATCCATTGTTTAATGATTCGGTGTATGGAGGGGACAAAATCAGAAAGGGGACGCAGTTTTCCAAGTATAAAACCTTTGTACAAAATTGTTTTGAACTTTTGCCAAGGCAGGCCTTGCATGCCAAATCCCTGGGATTTATCCATCCTGTTTCCGGAAAGAAGATGTTTTTTGATAGCGAAATCCCTGCAGATATGGAATCCGTTATTGAGAAATGGAAAAACTATGTTCAATATGAAAAATAAGGGGTTATTAAATTGTTAATTAAAATAATAAAAACAAGTTGCTTTTTGCCAAAAATGAATTAAACACCTTAATTAATTTTTATTTTTATAAAAAAACACATTTTTCTATAAAAAAATTTCTTCAAATGGAGGAATTCATTACATTTGAAGCATCAATATAATATTTGGTTTCTGTTTTAAACCAACCATTATTTTATTGGTACTAATTGTAGGATGTTGAAATTGGCAGACAAGCCCTCCTGTCTCGGGGGTGGAGGATCCAGATTTATCTGGTGTACTGGATAAAGCACACATCGAGCTCAATGTGTTGCCTAACAGCTCCGTGGAGGTTCGAATCCTTCTCCTACAGCAAAAGTTTTTCGCCGGAAATTATTTTACCGAATAATTTCCGGTTTTTTTTGGCCAAATCCTGATGCAATTTTTCTTTTGTTGGTCATTATTGAATAATATCCACTTTATTTTGTATTCTTGAACTGGCAAATGGGTGAAGATAATTTAAATACAAAACAGCAAAGTAACAGGCGAAAGCGATGGCTGAAGGTATTTGGGATCCTTGTTTTCCTGTTGTTGACCCTGCAGGCAGGGCTCTATTTTGGGAGCGACTGGCTTTTTAGGGAATTCATCAAACAGCAGGTAGAAAAAGCCTCAGCTGGTAAATACGGAGTAGACTTTGATAAGGTATATGTTTCTCTTTTTCAGGTAGGTGTTTTTGTTGAGGGATTTACCCTTTATCCCATCGATCCGGAGATTTTTGACCGGGAGAGAATACCTTATTACCAAATATCACTCGAACACCTGGATATATTGGGTGTGGGCTATTCCCGGAATAGCGGCAGTTTAAGCATAGGTGTGCTTCGCCTGAGCTCACCTGTGGTACAAGCCCGGCAACAGGCCGAACTACCGGAAAACGAAGATGAAAGTCCGCTTCAACTATTGGAAGCTGAAATTCAAAAATCTTTGGGTACCAAGGTTCAGGAAATTATTATCCGTGATTTTTATGTGGATCAGGCCAATTTATTGATAGAAAATTTTATCAGCCAAAAATCCATATCGGCCTCCAATACCAATTTGTATGTAAAAAACATCCACCTAAGTAAGGATAAAAGCGAATTGACGCCATTCGGGATTGAAGGTTTTGAATTGGATTTTGACAATTTTGAAATTGTTTTGGCAGATAGCATCCATAAGGTAGCGGCCCAAAAAGTAGCCATCTCCTCATTGGAAAAACGAATCGAGGCCGAAATGCTTCAGGTGATGCCGGATCTGGAGAAACCGGCTGATGTATATTACGAAATTTCATTGGACCAATTGGAGCTGGCCGATGCAGACATCATGGAGATGTTTCAGACAGCGGAAGTAAATGTGGGGGACCTGAATCTTGAAGCGCCTGATTTTGTGCTTTACACCGACAGGTCCACCCTGGAAAGCGAAAGAAGGACCACTGATCTATATGAACTTATCCGGGAGGTATTGACATCCATTTCGATACAGCACCTCACCATCAATCACGGACAATTTCTTCAGAGAGGAGTTGCTTCCCCCAATAAGAACAGAATAGAAGCAGAAGACATTCGGTTTTCAATGGAGGATGTTTATATAGGACAAGATGAAGCATTGCGCGAAAACAGTTTTTTTTACGCTGAGGATGCCAGCCTGGAAATCAAAAAAGCAAGGATAGCCCTGGCTGACGAAATCCATTGGGTATCGGGCCAGGATATCTATCTTTCCTCATTTGAAGACCGGGTGACCATCAATAACGTGGAATTAATGCCAATCGTTGATGAGGACAGCCTTTCAGATATTTCCCTGTTTGAAATCAAAGTACCGCAATTGGCTTTTGCCAATGCCAATCTCAGGAAAATTTATAATGATAAGATCATTGATATAGGGGAGTTGATGATCAGGGCGCCCGACGTGGTCATAAAAGATATTTTGGGCAATGCCTCACGGGATAACGCCCCTGTGTCTATGACAGCCCTCTCTAAGCTTACCCGGGGTTTTTTGAAAGCCATATACATCCAAAAACTGGAAATGGAAGAAGGCAGTCTGGTCCTGGACAATCACCTCAGGGTGCGGCAAGACAGCCTTTCCTTCGGCAGGATAGACTTCGTGCTGGAAAATTTCCAATTGGATGAGCAACAGCGAACAGATTCTTCTTCCAGAATTTTCCTCGCAGACAACCTTCGTCTTGAGATCAGTGATTATGCCTTGAAATTATCAGATAACCTGCACCTTTTTGCAGCAGACAAGATACTGATAGATACCAATGATGAGTTACTTTTGATCAATGGCTTCCGGCTCAAGCCTCATTCGCCGGAGGACATAATGCCTGTTTTGGAAAGGTATGGCAAGACCACTGTCCTGGACATTGAGATACCGGAGTTTTTGGCCAGGGGAGTGGATATCAATCAGGCTTATTTTGAAGAGCGTTTGTTTATCAACCATATCGATATCCCAAGCCCGATCATTCGCTGGTCCAAATACATGCCCAGTGATGAAGCGCAACAGGCCCAGTTGGAGCGGGGAGATATTTTAAATCTTATTTCAAACTATTTCAGGGAGGTGGGTATTGATTCGTTAAGCATAGCCGAGGGGACTTTTGTTTACGAAAATTTTGCCAATGAAACGTTCAGGACCTTTGCAGAGAATGATATTGCGGTAAAAATCAGGAATTTTTATCTGGATGAAAACATAGACCCAACAGAAAACCGCACACTTTTCGCAGAAGAGGTAGATGTTAATTTGAACAATTATTTGTTTAATATAGCCAACGGGAAATACAACATAGTGGCGGAGAGGATAGCCTTTAATTCAGCCAGAGAAGAAATCAATACCTTCAATGTCCGCTTAATGCCAAACAGCTATTTGGATTCAAAAGTGAGTATTGAGGCTGTTATTCCTGAGCTCAGTTTTAGCGGTGTGGATCTGGAAGCCTTTCTTTTTGACAATACCCTTTCCTTATCCCAACTCCGGCTTTCTGATGCAGCAGTGAAGCTTTCCATTAACAGGGAGTTTGGGGATGAAGCGGAAGAAGAAAATTCCAGAAGCCGTAATTTGCCCAATACAATTGAGGTGATCAGAATAGATTCTATACTTACCTCAAATGCCTCTTTTAATGTAGCCTATTATCAGGAGGGGAAAGATTTGGATTTGATCAAGACAGGCATAAACATTGCCATCACTGATTTTCTTCTTGATTCTGCCAGACTTGCAGAAGGGGACATCGCCAGTTTCTTTTCCAATATGAGCCTGGGGGTGGACGATTTTTCCCTGGCCTTAAAGGACAGTATACATTCCATTAATTTTTCCAATATAGAACTGGATTCCAGGGATGAAGAAATCATTTTGGAAAACCTGAGTGTGGTTCCCAGAAATTTTACCGGTACCAAAGGCGTTCCCATCCTGAAAGCCCGGGTGCCCAAAGTTTCAATAAGCACCCGGTCATTGAAAAGCTTTCAAAAAACCGGCGAGTTGGATGTTTCTTTATTGGAGCTGACCGATCCGGAAGTCAGTCTCTACCTGGATGGTAAGGAAAACATGACCCGGCTCAAGCCCGGTGAGAAAAAAGGAGAAACGGGACAAAATGTGCTGGAAAACCTGTTGGTGAGAAATTTTAAACTCACCGGAGGCAAACTTTCCTGGATGAATAAAGCCGATACCACCAAGCTCACCGCATTGAATAACCTGAGTTTGCTCCTCAGCGACCTTAATTTTGACTTTACCCAAAATCAAACCATTAACACAGCATTTTTTTTCAACAAGGATTTCCAGTTGGAATTAAAGGATTACACCCTTGAATTACCGGATAGCCTCAACCAACTGGATATTGGTCAGGTGTTGATTTCAGAAAATAAGCTCGTGTTGAATGATGTACGCTTTTTTCCGAAAGTAGGCCGCTACGCCTATGCCAGAAAGGTGGGCGAGCAGACAGATGTAGCAGAAGTTTATGTTCCCAGGCTGGTTATCGATGGTTTGGAGGCTGGGAAATTTTTGGCTGAAGAAAAGTTGGTAGCCCGTTCCATGACACTTTTTGCTCCCTATGCTGAGGTTTTTAGGGACAAAAGGGTAACCGAAGATACCACCGTGGTAAAACCCATGCCTCAGCAGTTGATGGAAGCAGCAGGAATGGTCCTGGACCTGGATACCCTTATTGTTATAGATGGCCGTCTCAGGTACAGGGAGTTTCCCGAAAAGGGTATGGTGCCAGGAGAAATAAGCTTTACAAAGATGAATGCCCAAATGTATCCCTTCAGGCTGGGAGCATTTCGGGAAGAAAGAGATAAGGCCTTTATCAATGCATCATTTGAGATCAACCAGGCGGCTCAACTGGAAGTTGATGTTTCCATGACTTTTAAGGAACCTTATCCCCTTCAAGTCAGGGCCAGCGTAAATTCCTTTGAGCTTCCGGTGATCAATTCCATCTTAGAATCCAATGCTTTTGTTACCGTTGAAAGAGGAGTTATCAAAGGTGGAGACTGGCATTTTATTGCGGATCAGGACAAGGCCATAGGTGAAATGACACTTAAATACAACGATTTGAAAGTACGGCTTCTGGAAGAGCGCACCCTCAGGGAAGCCGGAGGGCGCAAAGGGATACTTACTTTCGTCATCAATGCCCTGGCCATGCGAAAAAACAATCCACGTCCCATTTTTAACCGGTTGGTGTCCTCGCCCATCTATATGGAGCGTATGACCCACAAGTTCATTTTTAACTACATGTGGAAGGCCACCTTTTCTGGTTTGATGGGTAGTTCGGGCTTGATCCAACCCAAAATTCCCAGAAAAGAAGAGGAGGAAGCTCAAATCCAGGGGCAAGAATAATTTTTACCTGATTTAAAAGGTAGGTCACCTCAATATTTTATTTTAGATTTGTGGTCTTAAAAAGACCAAATTGCGCATGCAAAGCGAAAAAATAGATCAGATCAAAACGGAAATTGCAGCAGCCAATGCCGAAAATCGGGAAGAGCTGGAAGCATACCGGATGCGCTTTATCAGTAAAAAAAGTGTGGTGGGCGCTCTTTTTGCTGAAATGAGGCATATTCCCAACGAACATAAGAAAGCCTACGGACAGCAGGTCAATGAAGTCAAGCAACTGGCAGAAGAAAAATTTCAGGCCCTGATCCAACAAATCGACAATGGAGGACAAAAAAAGGCCAACCAGGGCATTGACCTGACCCTTCCCCCCACTTCCTGGCCTGTTGGGGGTATCCATCCCCTTACTGCCACCCGGCAGCGGATTGTAGAAATATTTGAAAGAATTGGTTTCAATCTTTCGGAGGGACCAGAAATCGAAGATGACTGGCATAATTTTACTGCCCTGAATTTTCCTGAAAATCACCCCGCACGGGAAATGCAGGATACTTTCTTTATTGAGAAAAATCCTGATATTGCCCTGAGGACGCACACTTCCTCGGTGCAAGTCAGGGTCATGGAAAATGAAAAGCCCCCCATACGGACCCTTTCTCCGGGACGGGTATTCAGGAATGAGGCCATTTCTGCCAGAGCGCATTGTATTTTTCACCAGGTGGAAGGCCTTTATGTGGATGAAAACGTAAGCTTCGCCAATCTAAAGCAAACCTTGTATCACTTTGCCAAAGAAATGTTTGGTAAAAATACCCAGGTCAGGTTTAGGCCCTCCTTTTTTCCATTTACGGAGCCCAGTGCGGAAATTGACATTTCCTGTCAGCTTTGTGGAGGTAAAGGATGCAATATCTGTAAGGGTACCGGCTGGGTGGAAATCGGCGGATCAGGGATGGTGGACCCCAATGTGCTGGAAAATTGTGGCATAGATTCAGAAAAATATACCGGTTTTGCATTTGGTATGGGGATAGAGCGTATCGCTATGCTCAAATACCAGATCAATGACCTCAGGTTGTTTACAGAAAACGATATCCGCTTCCTTCAGCAGTTTAGGGGCTTTCTCTAAGTTAAAAGCAAGGTTTCAATGGATTAAGGCAGGCTTATCTGGTAAAGGGGCAGCCATATTTAACAGAAGGTTTGGACATAAGGACTATGAAATCATTATTTTTGCCGCTCAAGAGAAAATTACAAAGCCAATGGAAGGCCCTGCGTTTCCAGCTAAGTGCGTCCAATAACCCGGCTTTTCTGGGTTTTTACAAATATTTTTACAATCCTGGCAAAGGAAGCCTGAGTGAATTTCTCAGCACCTATTCCTTGTCCAAAAGATCTGGTTTTACAGTTATACAGATAGGGGCCAACGATGGCATCACACATGATCCCATTCATAAATTTATTAAAAGGGACCGATGGAAAGGCGTTTTGCTTGAGCCCCAGCCGGATGTGTACCACCAATTCCTGAAAAAGATCTATGCAAAAAATGAAGGCATAAAAACGGTTTGTGCCGCAATCGGTGAGAAAGATGGTACCCAACCTATTTTTAAAATCGGATTTTCCAATATGCGCTGGGCCACCGGACTGACTTCCTTTTCCAGGGAAAAAATCGAACAGGCCTTTGAGGAAGGTATTGTCGCTACCAATTGTGAAAAATTCGGCATTGAAATCCCGGAAGATAAAAACAAATGGATCAGTCAGGAAGAAGTGGAGGTAATTGCTCCAGATACCCTGATACAGCGTTATGGGCTTGATCACATAGACCTGCTGCAAATCGATGCTGAGGGCTATGACCTGGAGGTGATCCGCATTTTTGATATACCCAAAAGTCAGCCTGAGGCAGTTGTATTTGAAAACGTGGGTTTAAAGGAGGCAGATTATGCTGCCTGCCTTTCCCTTTTGCAGGAGAATGGCTACGGAACCCGAAAATTCGGCCCCAATACGTTGGCGCTGAAAAGGTCCAATCCTTTGTACAACCGATTTTTTGAGGGATGAAAAGTGTACTCGTTTCCGTAGTCATCCCTTGCTACAATCAGGGGAAATACCTTGAGGAAACGGTGCAATCGGTATTGGCCTCCAGCTACCGTCCTTTAGAAGTACTCCTTGTCAACGATGGCTCTATTGACAATTCCCTGGAAGTAGCGATGAGCCTTCAGAGAAAACATAAAGAACTTACTGTCATTGACCAGGCGAATGGTGGAGTGGCCAAAGCCAGAAATACGGGAGTTAGAGCAGCCAAAGGAGAAATCATCCTGCCTTTGGATGGCGACGATAAGATTTCTGCAGACTACATCGGGGCTGGGGTGGAGCTGCTAAGGGAGCGGGCTGAGGTAAAAGTCGTCTACTGTAAGGCGGTAAAATTTTCTGAAGCAGGGCAAAAACCCTGGAAATTGAAACCCTTCAGCCTGGCTGCCCTGGCCAGGGACAACATGATTTTTGTGGCTGCCCTGTTCCGGAAAGCAGATGCCCTGGCGGTAGGCGGATTTTCGGAGGACATGCACATGGGGCGGGAAGATTGGGAGTTTTGGATCAAGATGCTCAAGGATGGCGGGGAAGTTGTGCAGCTTCCTTTTGTTGGTTTTTATTACCGGATGACACCCGATAGCAAGCGGAAAAAGACAGGCACCGGCAAGAGAAAGCGGGAGCGGATTGCCTACTTGAATGCCAGGCACCGGGATTTTTTTGAAAGGGAACTCAATGGACCCCTGCGGTTTCAGCGCAGCTGGTCCAGGGCATACAATACCTTGTTGAGGTGGGTGGGGAAAATTTGAAACCCAAACTGTCCCCCAAAACACAAAAACCCCAAATACATACTGTAAATGGGGTTTTTTGTAGCCTCGACAGGAATCGAACCTGTATCTAAAGTTTAGGAAACTTCTATTCTATCCGTTGAACTACGAGGCCATATTATAAATTGATCAAATTTTTTATTTTGCTGCCCAATTGAATGCCCGGGTTTAGGAAACTTCCCTGCCTGCCGGCAGGCAGGTATTCTATCCCTGTCCGACTGGCATCAGCCAGGCGGACGTTGAACTACGAGGCCATGCTTTATTGATGGCTAATTTATTGAAAAACAGCCCTTAAGGTTTTATTTAAGCCAAAATCAGGGGCTTTTCCCCTGAAAAACACCGCAATTTAAACCATTATTTTACTATTTCACAAATAAAAGATCGGCTTATTGTTCTTTTTGATTTTAATGCCTTATCTTTGCAGTCCAAAAATTAAGGATGGACGGGTTCCATCAATTCACTAAAAGTCAATATAATATGGCAGTAAAAATCAGATTAGCACGTAGGGGCCGGAAAAAAATGGCCATCTATGATGTAGTAGTAGCTGATGCAAGGGCTCCACGGGATGGACGCTTTATTGAAAAGATCGGGTCTTATAACCCCAATACTGACCCCGCATCCATTAACATCAACAATGACCGTGCGTTAAAATGGTTGATGAATGGAGCACAACCCACAGATACGGTAAAAGCCATGCTTTCCTACCGTGGTGTGATGTTGAAAAAGCACCTGCAAATCGGTGTGGTTAAGGGTGCGATCACCCAGGAACAGGCGGATGAAAAATTCCAGGCCTGGTTAGAGAATAAGGAGAAGACTATCGCCAGCAAAGTGGATAAAATCCAATCTGCAAAAGACAGTGTCAAAAAGGCTGCATTGGAAGCGGAAGCTGCCAAGAACCAGGCCAGACTTGATGCCATCAAGAAGCGGGAGGACGATGCCGCCGCCGCAGTTGCCGCTGCTGAAGCGGAAGCTAAGGCTGCTGAAGCACCTAAGGAGGAAGAAAAACCTGCAGAAGCACCTAAGGAAGAAGCTCCTAAAGAAGAGGCTCCAAAGGAAGAGGCTCCTGAAGCAGAAGCAAAACCAGCTGAAGCACCTACGGAAGAAGCTCCTAAAAAGGAAGAAGCCGCTAAAAGCGAAGCAAAAGCCGCTGATGCGCCTAAGGAAGAAACTCCTGCAGCTGATAAGTCTGCTGATTCAGAAGATAAAAAAGATTAAATTTACCTTCAGCCATGAACAAAGACAATTGTTTTCAATTGGGCCATATAGCCAAGGTTCATGGTTTGCACGGAGAGTTGTTGCTGGTTTTGGATGTGGATTTTCCGGAAGACTATGAGGATTTGAATCATGTTTTCGTGGAGAAGGCCAACCGTTTGGTACCTTTCATTCTGGAACACATGGTACCTCAGCCCAACAACAAATTCCTGGCAAAATTTGAGGAGTTTGACCATGTAGATCAGGTCAAGCCCATGGTGGGAGCGGCTCTTTTCCTTCCCCTTTCGGCTTTACCGGAACTCAAGGAAGACCAATATTATTTTCATGAATTGGTAGGTTTTACCGTAATAGATGAAAATATGGGCGAATTGGGAGAGGTAAAGGTCATTTATGACCTGGATACCCAGGATCTGATAGGAATGGAATACAAGGAAAAAGAGGTGCTTATTCCCATTCAGGAAGGTATTTTGCAAAAAGTAGATAAGGCAGAGAAAAAAGTTTTCTGCCGTTTGCCGGAAGGCTTGCTTGACATTTATCTGGAAGATTGATATGCGTATTGATATCATTACCGTATTGCCCGGACTTCTGGAAGGTCCATTCTCCCACTCTATTTTGAAAAGAGCGGAGGATAAGGGCCTGGCTGAAGTAAGGCTTCATGACTTGCGAAAGTACGGTATCGGTAAGCAGAAAAATGTGGACGATTATGCCTTTGGCGGTGGAGCAGGAATGGTCATGATGATCGAACCCATTATCAATTGCATAGCTGACCTGAAGAGCCAGCGGCAATATGATGAGGTCATTTACATGACACCTGATGGGGACTGTTTCAACCAGTCCATGGCCAATAAATTGTCTCTGAAAAAAAACCTGATCATCCTTTGTGGTCATTATAAAGGAGTTGACGAGCGGGTAAGAGAGCATTTGATCACCAGAGAAATCAGTATTGGTGACTTTGTGCTTTCCGGAGGAGAGTTGGCTGCGGCGGTGGTGACAGATGCCATCATCCGTTTGCTTCCGGGCGTGTTGAACGATGAAACTTCCGCACTGACAGATTCCTTTCAGGATGGCCTCCTGGCCCCTCCTGTTTACACCAGACCGGCCGATTTTGATGGCTGGAAGGTACCTGAGGTTTTGCTGTCAGGGCATGCGGCAAATATTGAGTCATGGAGATTTGAACAATCGGTTCGCCGGACCAGAGAAAGAAGGCCAGATTTGATTGCTGGAAGTTTTTCTGCTGAAGAAGGCGATATTATAAAAGAACGAAACGATAATTAAGACAATCAAGGATATCCCCCGGGTATCCATATCAGCGAGAAGCAAAATAGTAAAGCAATGAGCGAACTACTTAAATTCGTAGAACAGGATTATAAAGACGCAAGATCGAAATTCCCTGCTTTCAAAGCCGGCGATACCGTCAATGTTCACGTGAAAATTACTGAAGGTGCTAAAGAGCGTATTCAGCAGTTTCAGGGAACCGTAATCCAAAGGAAAAATGTCAATACCAATGGGGAGACATTTACGGTAAGAAAAATTTCCAACGGGATTGGTGTGGAAAGAATAATTCCCATCATTTCTCCCAGTCTGGAGAAGATCGAAGTGCTCCGTGAGGGCAAAGTAAGGAGAGCAAGACTTTTCTACCTGAGAGGCAGACAAGGCAAATCCGCTAAGATCAAAGAAAAAATCAGGGTGAAGAAATAAGCTTCAACTCACGATTTACATTACATAAAAAAGGGCCATTTGGCCCTTTTTTTGTTGCCACCTTTTTATTCCCTCCCACGGAGTAGACAGCTGCTTTTTCTGTCTATTATTTCTATTAATAATTTTCACTATTAATTCTTTATTTTTCAAAAAACGACATTAATTACTTTTTATCTAGTTTTATACCATTATATTATTTTATTTAAACAGGATAGTGCAGGATAGTATTTCAGGAGAATTTGGGTTTATTTATAATCATTAAATCAATTTTAACTAAACTCAAAGAAACAATGAAAAAATGTTACTATTCTGCCCTCAGGGGGTCTGGAATTGCAGTAATGGCTTTTCTGATGTTGATGACCTTTCAAGGCTATGCCCAACAGGCTGGGCAGATTACAGGAAAGGTCGTAGCAGCAGAAGATGCTGAACCGCTTCCGGGGGTTTCCATCCTTGTAAAAGGGACTACCCGCGGTACGGTTACCAACATGGATGGGGATTTTGCCATACAAGCATCCTCAGGGGAAACCCTTACCATAAGTTTTATCGGCTTTGAAACCAAAGAAGTAGCTGTTACCGGGGGCCAAACCAACTACGAGATCAGCATGGAAGCCTCTATAGGTGATCTGGGTGAGGTAGTGGTCGTAGGCTATGGTTCACAAAGAAAAGCAGACATTACTTCTGCCGTTTCGGTGATCAATATGGAAAATATCGGGGATGTACCTACTACCAATGTTACCCGTTTGCTACAAGGACAAGCCGCAGGTGTGCAGGTCAGACAACCAACCGGCAGACCGGGTCAGGAAATGGAGGTCACCATCAGGGGTATTGGCTCTTTGGGAGCCGGTAGCCAGCCGCTTTATGTAGTGGATGGCTTTCCAATCGGAACTTCCCTGGGACAGAACCTGAATCCTGCCGACATCGAAAGTATGACCGTTCTGAAAGATGCTGCCTCTACAGCAATTTACGGAGCCAGGGGCTCCAATGGCGTAATCCTGATTACCACCAAATCCGCTAAAGAAGGAACCGTTAACCTGGATTTTGTGGTCAATCACGGCATTCAGAATGTTCCTGACGGAAGAAGAACGCGCATGATGAACGGTCCGGAGTTTGCTCAGTTCAAGCACGATAGCTTTGTGGATAGAATTCGTTATTTCGAACAGCGTGAGCCGGCATTGGAAGAAATTCCTTTGGAATTCAGGTTTCCGGAGCAAACCACCATTTCCACAGACTGGTTTGAGGAGATCATGAATCAAAATGCCCGCTTTCAGAATTACAATGCCACCTTGTCGGCTGGAAAGGGAGATATCCGCTCCCTGGTATCCGTAGGCTATATCAATCAGGAGGGTGCCGTAATCGAGACCGGCTTCGAGAGATTTAACGTCAGGGCCAATATCGATGGGAAGATCAATGACTTTATCAGCATGGGTTGGAACATTGCAGCCTCCCATTCCAGGGAGGATTATGCTTCTACGGAAGGAAGGGATGCCCTGATAGGTAGGGCTTTGTGGGCAGATCCCAGGAATCCTGTTTACAATGAGGATGGAAGTTTCAATGATTTTATCGGGGGTACGCATGGTGTATTCGGTACAGCCAATGTGGTACAGGAACTGCACGAAATGGAAAGGACCCTGAATGAAAACAACCTATTGACCAATGGGTACCTGGAATTTTCATTTCTCAAAGATTTTAAATTCAGAACATCGGTCAACGCCATTCTTGAAAATACGGATCAGAAGGAATTCAGGCCGTCAACCTTGGCCGGAACGGGCTTTAACCAGGCGCCTCCCAGAGAGGCCACTTTGTACCAGAGAAGGAATGAGGTACTGAATATCTCTGCAGACCAATTGCTTTCCTACAGTAAAATCTTAGGCAGCCATCGGGTGGATGGTTTGCTGGGATTCTCAGCTCAGGAAGAAACCTTCAAATTCCTTCAGGGTAATGGGAACGAATTTGCCAACGATCAGGTGCGGTACCTGAGTGCGGCTATCCGGCAGGTATCCAGTTCAGGTGAAGCAGATTGGAGCCTTCTGGCTTATTTTGCCAGGGTGAATTATTCCTTTAAGGACAAATACCTCTTCTCCGCATCCTATAGGAGAGAGGGCAGTTCCAGGTTTGGAGCCAACAACAAATGGGGTGACTTTCCAGCCTTTTCTGCAGGATGGAGAATATCCGAAGAATCCTTTATGCCCCAGACCAACTGGATTACCGATCTGAAATTAAGGGCCAGTTATGGAATTACAGGTAATAACGCCATCGGAAATTATTCCAGTTTATCCAATATGAGGCTTTCCAATTATGTGCTGGGCGGTACCATTGCCAATGGACAGGTGCTGTCCAATTTTGCGAATGCCAACCTGGGTTGGGAACAATCCCAACAAACGGATATAGGTCTGGATTTGGCCATGTTTGACAACCGCTTGATTTTTACCGCTGAGTATTACAACCGATTGACAGACAATATGCTGCTTTCGGTAGAGATGCCTGTCATCTCCGGCTTCACCCAGTCGCTGGATAATGTAGGGCAGGTGCAAAACCGGGGATTGGAATTAGCACTGGATTACCGTACTCGTATCAGTCAGCTTAACCTGCGGAGCAATCTGAACCTGACCATTAACAGGAATGAAGTCCTTGAAATCAGGGGCGAAAATGACGAGATCTGGTCTGGTGGTTTTTATAGTACCTATAATGTTTCTAAAGTGGGTCGACCCCTGGCCATGTTGCATGGATTCCGTATGGAGGGCATTTTTAATACGGAGGATGAAATCGAAGCCTGGCCTACACAGGATGGTGCCATTCCCGGAACCTACAAATATTTTGATGCCAATGGAGATGGAGAGATATCTTATGACCAGCAGGACATGATAGAGATCGGCAACCCACACCCTGCCTACATTCTGGGCTTTACCCTTGGCGGAGACTACAAGAGCTTTGACTTTAACTTCATGTTTACCGGTGCCTTTGACTATGATGTATTCCGAAACATTGAGGCTACTACCATGAACATGGACGGCGTGTTTAACATCCTGCAGTCCGGAGTAAACCGCTGGAGATCTGCAGAAAATCCGGGCGACGGACGTGGTGCCACCACCAATACCTGGAAATGGCAGCGGGAATCCAATTCCCGTTATGTATATGATGCGACGCATGTGTGGCTGAGAAACATTACCCTGGGCTACACCGTCCCTAAAAATCCGGTGATTCCCAATGCCAGGGTGTTTTTCAGTGCGGAAAACCCCTTCCTTTTCACCGATTTTCCAGGAACAAACCCGGAAATCAATCGTAGAGGGGGAATCAATATAGGGGTAGATGATGAAGCCTATCCAATGCCCAGAACCTTTACTTTGGGTGCGACCATCAGATTCTAAACATTAAACTACCGAAGAGATGAAAATAAACACGCAAATAAAATTGTTTTGTCTGGGATCCTTGCTTGCTTTTTCGGCATGCGATGAAGAGTTTCTGAACAAAACCGACCCCACCGTTTTGGTAGCTGACAATTTCTACCAGACCGAGACGCAGGTTATTCAGGCGGTCAATGGAGTATATGGACAATTACGTCCGCTCCATTTAAACCAATGGCAATACACGGAATTTATTTCTGACAATACCACCTTGCATTTTAACCCGGGAAACAGGGGACAGGGACCTGCCTTGGAAGCATTGGAATTTTGGCAATACAATCCGGCCACGCCCAATATTACCAACCTGTACAACAGTACCTATGGGGTGATGGTAAATGTGAATACTGCGCTGCAGAAACTTCCAGAGTCCAATGCCAGCGAGGCCATCAAGACCCGTTCTGAAGGAGAATTGAAATTTATACGGGCCTATCTGTATTTCCACCTGGTACAGCACTTTGGAGATGTGATTGTCATCACTGAACCTGTGAGTTCACCTGCCGAAGCGTTTGAATATGAGAGGCAACCCGTTGAGACCGTTTACCAGCAGATTCTTTCGGATTTGAATGATGCTGTCAATTCCTTGCCTGAAAGCTATGCCGATGAAGTAGGCCGGGTGACCAAAGGAGCGGCTTTGAGCCTTTTGGGAAAAGTACATTTGACCCGCAAAGAGTATGGTCCGGCCATTCAGGCGCTGAATCAGGTTACCTCGCTGGGATATGATTTGCTGCCGGATTATGAAGATGTGTTCGACCCGCAAAACAAAAATCACCAGGAATCCATTTGGGATATTCAATACCAGGGAGAAAATCAGTTTGGGGTAAATAGTAATTTCATCTACACCTTCGCACCCAGGGAGTCTTTTGGAGCGGTGATTGATTTTCCGGGCCAGGAAGGCGGTGGTTGGAATACCCCTAGCAATGACATCATTGCAGCGTATGAAGAAGGAGACCTGAGAAAAGAAGTCTCCCTGAAAGAAGGCTATACCAATCTGGAGGGAGATTATGTTGGAGTTCCCTTTATTAATAAGTTTAACCATCCCCATTCTATCCGTGGAGTTACCAATGACAACTGGCCGGTGATCCGGTATGCAGATGTCTTGTTAATGCTGGCAGAAGCCATCAATGAGGCGGATGGTCCTACCGGTACGGCCTATGGCTACCTGAATGATGTAAGGGAAAGGGCAGGTCTGGATCCTTTAAGTGGATTGGGACAGGATGCCTTCCGTCAGGCTGTAATGCAGGAGCGAAGAATCGAGCTGGCCTTTGAAAACCACCGCTGGTTTGATCTGAAAAGGACCATGGATACGCAGCAACTGGTAAGTTTCCTGAATGATTATGGATTGAGAGAACGTGCCGACCCCACTACTTCAAGGGAGGGTATTCCATTTTCCAATGGAGATTTTATCTTTGAGGCCCATGAAATTTTGTTTCCTATCCCTCAGGACCAAATCAGGATCAATTCGGATTTGGCCCAAAATCCGGGGTACTAAATCAGAAATAAAAATATGATTTTTATCACCGGAAAGCAGATTTGACTGTCTTGTTTTCCGGTGGTATTACTTTTTGCCTTTGTCAATTTTCAGTATTATATTTTACAATGGAGAGGATTCGAACACAAAGTTTTTTTGATTGGTACAAAGACCAGTTCGGTCAGAATTAAATTTCTTTTTTTATTAAATCTTGTGCTTATAATACCAGTTTGGTCATTTTTCCAAAATGACCATTGGCTTTTTCAATTCAGCACAGTACAGGATGGCTGTTATTAAAATATATGATTAATTTAGGGATATTTTCACAGGTAAAGTTGTGAAGGTGGTTGAATAAATCCATGTAAATTAACCTAAAAATTATGAAAAAAGATTGTTACCCAATTTTGGATAGCAGGCGCATGATTGCATTCATGGCAGCCATGCTATTGACTTTTGTTTCCTATGCGCAAAGCACCGTATCCGGTGTGGTGCGCTCTGAGGGAGACAATGAAACTTTGCCGGGAGTTTCTGTACTTGTTAAAGGTACTACTCGGGGGACGGTTACCGACCTGGATGGAAGGTTTCAGGTAGAGGCATCATCGGGAGAAGTGCTTTCTGTGAGCTACATTGGTTACACCACGCAAGAAGTACCGATACAAGGAGGACAAACCGAGTATGAGATTGTGCTGGCTTCATCCATGAGTGATTTGACGGAAGTAGTAGTTGTGGGTTACGGTAGCCAGTTAAAAAAGGAAATCACGGGATCGGTACAAACCATCCAGGGAGATGACCTGATGGACATACCAGCTACGCAAATGGCGCAGAAGCTGCAGGGACAGCTTGCCGGAGTGCAGATCAACCAAACCACCGGTAAACCCGGTCAGGGCATGAATGTCCGGATCAGGGGACAGTTATCTGTTTCCGCTGGTAGTGACCCACTGTATGTGGTTGATGGATTTCCTATTACCGGAGATATTTCTACCTTGAATCCGGATGAAATTCAGGACATTACCATTCTGAAAGATGCGGCGTCTACTTCCTTGTATGGATCACGTGCAGCAAACGGAGTGGTGCTGATTACTACTAAAAGAGGGAAAGCCGGCCAATCTTCGGTTGCCCTGAATGTGTATACAGGATTGCAGAATGTACCCCATTACAACCGCCTGGAAATGATGGACGCAGTAGAGTTTGCTCAGTTTAAGAAGGAGTATTTTGAAGATGCCGGACGTCCTGTCCCTGACATGTTCCAAAATCCTTCCCAGTACGAGGGACAAACACAGGATTGGTACGATGCCTTGTTGCAAACGGCTCCTATCACCAACTATAACCTGACAATCAACTCTAATACCGAGAAAATGAGAACCTCGGTTGTCGCAGGCTATTTTGATCAGGAAGGCGTGGTATTGAATACCGACTACGAGCGGTTTTCATTGCGATTAAACACTGATTACACGGCTTCAGATAAGCTGACCATGGGTTTTAACCTGGCTCCGACTTATGTGCGAGACAACACACCCAGAACAGATGGATCCAGAGGTACCGGTATTTTGTTCAATGCCCTGCATACCTGGCCGAATATGCCGATCTACGACGATGAGGGTGAACTGACCTATTTTAACCGTTTTCCCAGCGAAACGGGAAATATATTTGCTTATCCCAATTACGTAAGGTCTGCCCTGGAAATTACCAATGAGACCAAACAAACCAATTTGCTGTCCAATGCCTATGTGTCATACCAGCCAATAGAGGGTCTCGAAATCAAATCCACCATTAATGCGGAAATCAGAAATAGCAAATATTTCTATTTCAACCCTTCCACTGCCACACCTGGTATGAATGTAGCCATTCCGACGGTGGCTTCCTCCGTTCGTGATAACCGGGAAATATTCAGTTGGTTGAATGAAAATACGGTAACGTATACCAAATCCATCAACGATCACAATTTCCAGTTGCTGGGAGGTTTTACCAATCAGAAATTCCGATTGGACCGTACACAGGTGGCCGCCAATACCTATGCGGATGACCGCCTGCCTACCGTACAAGGAGCCATCAATATCAATAGAGGAAGCACCATATCTGATGTGCAGGAATGGGCTTTGACTTCCTTTCTTAGCCGGTTAACGTACAATTACCAGGGTAAATACCTGTTGACTGCTGCGATCAGGGCGGATGGTTCTTCCCGCTTCGGTTCTGAAAACCGTTGGGGTGTATTCCCTTCTGTTTCTGCCGGCTGGGTCATGTCAGATGAAGGATTTTTGAATACCAGTGATAAGGTTTCTTTTGCCAAAATCAGGGGTAGTTTCGGGGTGACCGGAAACAACAACATCGGTAACTATACCCAATATGCCCTGGTAAACAATACCGTAAATCATGTTTTTAACAATTCAGTGGTGCCCGGAGCTGCAGTTACCTCCTTGCAAAATCCATTCCTGGGATGGGAAACCACCCAGCAGTTTGATATTGGATTGGACCTGGGATTGTTTGACGACCGCATTCAATTTGTTTATGATTTCTATACCAAGAACACTACCAACCTGCTGTACAATGTGCAGATTCCTCAAGAGGCCGGATTTGGCAGCTTTACGGATAATATAGGCGAGATTAAATTCTGGGGACATGAATTTGCCATTACTTCCAGAAATACCCAGGGAAAACTGATTTGGACCACCAATGCCAATATTTCCTTTAACCGAAATAAGGTAATGGATCTTGCCGAAGGAATTGATCGGGTGTATGGTAACGTTCACATTACACAGGTTGGACAGCCATTCGGACAATTTTATGGATTGAGAAAGCTTGGTAACTACATGAATGAGGAAGACCTGAACAGTTCTCCGCAGGTACCTGGCCGGTCTACCGTTGGTTCTATTAAATTAGAAGACATCAATGGTGACGGCATCATTACCATAGGTGGTGATAACGATGACCGAACCATCATAGGCAATCCATTCCCAGATTTCACTTATGGAATCACCAATAATTTCCGTTATGGTAAATGGGATTTGAATATCATAGGGTCAGGTTCCTATGGAAATGAGTTGTACATGAGACATCTCTACAGTACTGCAAATTTGGATGGTGTGTTCAATATGGTACAAAAAGCCACCGAACGTTTCCGTTCTCCCGAAGATCCTGGTGAGGGAATTTTCGGTACCACCGTGGGTGGAGGCAACGTCACCGGTATCGAGAGAGACTGGGCCAACAGCAACTTTGTCTGGGATGCTTCCTTTTTCACCATCAAAAACATAACGCTGGGATACAATCTGGGAGCAATTGCCAACGTGATTAAGTCTGCCAGAATCTATGCTGCTGTACAAAATGTGTACATTTTTACTCCTTACTGGGGAGGTCCAAACCCTGAAGTTAGTCAGCAAAATAATGGGAATGGCGACGGAGGAAACCTTAGTCAGGGAGTTGACCTTACCGGTTATCCTGTCCCTAGAACCTTTACTGTAGGTGCTAACATCACCTTCTAAAGAAGCTTTTCATCTAAAATTGACTTAAAAATGAAAAAAATACATATCATACTAGCGTTTTTGGGAATCATGCTGTCAAGCTGCGAAGAGTTCTTGACTATTACCCCGGAAACTGCATTGAGTTCGGCTACCTTCTACAGGACAGAGTCCGACTTTGAACAAGCGGTAAATGCAGCTTATGCGCCAATGAGAACCATTGCAGATGACCGGTCGTGGTTATTGTGTGAAATGCGTTCGGACAATACGATTTATGCCCGAAATATTAACTTTGGTGCTACCGAGCAGCAGGAAGACCTGTCGGATCATGCCTTGCCAGAAGCGCAGGGAATCACTTCCAATACACACGTGTTGAACCAGTACCGGCAGGATTACCTGATCATCGCCAGGGCAAACCAGATTCTGGATCTGATTGACGATGTGGAGTTCAATCAGGCATCTAAGGACAACCTGAAGGGACAGGCACTATTCCTGCGCGGATACGCCTATTACGAATTGGCCCGTTACTTTGGAAGCGTGCCCTTGCACCTTACTCCTGTGACCAGCCGGGAAGAAGCTGCATTGCCATTAACTCCCGAAGCCGAGATTTATACGCATTTGATCGGTGACATTCAGTCTGCCATCAATTTGTTGCCTGTACGTTCTCAGCAAGGGGTAGGCAGAGCCTCCAAGGGCGCTGCCCAGATGTTGCTTGCCGATGTGTTTATCACCCAGAAGCGTTGGGCAGAAGCAGAAACTTTGTTGAAGGCTATTGTGAGCAGTGGAGAATACGAATTGATCGAAAATTATGAAGATGTTTTTTCCGAAAGTGTAGGCAATAAAAACAATGCAGAGTCAATTTTCGAGGTACAATATTTGGAAGGCCCGGAAGGTTTGAACAGCAACTTTTTGTATGCTTTTATGCCCCGACCTATTTCTCCTGATGAATTGCAGCCCATCACGGGGACTTCTAACCCACAACCTTTGGATGGTGAAGGAAACAACATTCCTACTCCGGATATTATCGCTGCCTATGAAGAAGGGGATTTGAGAGAGGATGCTTCCATAGCTTACGTGGAAATTGCAGGTAGTGACCGGGAAGACAAGGTGTATCCATATATTAAAAAATATGCCAAGCACCATGACCTGCATGGCAACCATGGAATAAACTGGCCGATTTACCGCTACGCAGAGACATTGCTTTTCCTTGCGGAAGCGCTTAATGAGCAGGGCAAAACCGAAGAAGCTGCCGGCTACCTGAACGATGTGAGGGCCCGGGCTGGACTGGAAGATACCAATGCCTCCGGTCAGGCGGATATGAGAGAAGCCATCTTTAAAGAAAGAAGGGTGGAACTGGCCTTTGAAAACAAAAGGTGGTTTGACATCACCCGTGCAGACAGGGTACAGGAAATCATCGGAGATTTCGGACAAAGGGCTTTAGCCAATCCACAGGACTATTATTATCCTGAAGGAGCAACTTTCCGTTCCAATGCCTTTACCAATATTACCAAATATTATGCCTTGCCGGCTGCAGAAGCGGAGATCACTCCTCATTTCTGATCCAATAGGTAGCATGAAAATAGCGGTATAACCCAGCCTTTAACATACAGCGGAGAGCATACTGGCTTTCCGCTGTTTTTGGTTAATTGTGACCAAAGGTGTAATTTTCCTATTACTGGCTTTAATTAACGAGGTAATTGGGTTAATTTTAAGCAGGTTTCTTTACATCTAATAAATAAAGAATAGCCAATTAATGACAAACATATGTATTATAAAAATTCAATGAAAAACTGGCTGATGGCCGTGCTTGTCCTGGTAATCGCAGGAGCATGCGGTGATGGGGGCAGTAAGGAGAAAAAGGATCTGCATCCCAAAGTAGCCAAGTTAAAATTACCCTCCGGTTTTGAGGCAGAACACCTTTACAGCCCGGGAGACCATGAACAAGGTTCCTGGGTGGGTATGACGTTCGATGACAAGGACAGGCTGTTGACTGTGGACCAATATGGTGCCATCTACCGGCTTGAGGTTCCTGCTATAGGCTCGGATTCACTGACTCCGAAGGTGGAAAAACTCATTATCGGAGAGAATGGTGATGGCAAAATTGGAATGGGCTACGCGCAAGGTTTACTTTATGCCTTTAATAGCCTATATGTGATGGTGAATAACCGGGCAAATGAAGAATTTGACAAAGAAACGGGTCTTTACCGCTTGCAGGATACCAATGGTGACGATCAATTTGATAAAATCACCACCATTAAGGAATTTACAGGAAGTCCGGGAGAACATGGGCCCCATAGCATGGTGGTCTCCCCCGATGGTCAATCAATTTATATCGTTGTAGGAAATCACATTGATGTACCTGAAATGGATCATTACCGGATTCCAAGGGTTTGGGCAGATGACAACCTGATCCCTGAAATCAAAGACCCCCGTGGCCATGCCAATAACAGAGGCGCACCGGGAGGCTGGGTAGCCAAAATTGATCCCGAAGGAAAAGAATGGGAATTGATCAGTGTAGGCTATAGAAATCCATTTGATATTGCTTTCAATGAAGTAGGAGATCTTTTCACCTACGATTCGGACATGGAATGGGATTTTGGAATGCCCTGGTACCGTCCTACCCGGATCAATCATGTAACAAGCGGAAGTGAATATGGATGGAGAACAGGAAACAAAAAATGGTCCCCAGACTACACCGATAACCTTCCTGCTATTCTGAATATTGGTCAGGGCTCACCTACCAATGTGTTTTACGGTACCAATGCAAAATTTCCGGCAGACTATAGAAATGCATTGTATGCATTTGACTGGAGTTTTGGCATCATGTATAAAATTAATTTGGAGCCCGATGGTGGATCCTATAAAGCTACCGGGGAAGAGTTCATTTCCGGATCTCCGCTTCCGTTAACTGACGGAGTCATTGGTCCCGATGGGGCATTGTATTTCATGACGGGGGGAAGAAGATTGGAATCTGATCTGTACCGTGTACATTATACCGGAGATTTAAGTGGTGATGGTAACGGTGGATTAAGTGAAGCTGATTTACCGGAAGAACATCAAATCCGAAGAAGTCTGGAAGCGTATCACGTTGGTCCCAATCCTGAGGCCATAGATTTTGCCTGGCCTTATTTAAAGCATGAAGACAGATTTGTTCAGTATGCTGCCAGAATTGCCGTAGAGCACCAGCCCATTTCCGAATGGCAAAACAAAGCCTTGAGTGAAAGCGACCCAAGGACCCTGACCCAAGCCATGATTGCAATGGCAAGGCATGGCAGTGCCTCCCAAAGAAATGCGATGCTTCAGGCCCTGATGGGAATCGATTATGCTTCCCTGAGTGAGGAAGATCAAATGAACTTGTCCAGAGCGATCGAAGTAGTGATATACCGCCACGGCAATCCAACCGGTGCCGTAAGAGATCAGTTGATCAGCTACCTGGATGAAAATTTCCCTGCCGGAAGCAATCGCCTGAACAGGGTACTTGGGAAGGTATTGGTGGAATTGGAGGCTCCTTCAGCTGTGCCGCAGTTACTAAGCCTGCTTGAAAGTGCAGAGGACGATCCGAATTTCCAGAAAACGCTAACGGCTTCTTCTGATTTGATCATGAGAAACCCTCAGTATGGATTGGATATTGCCAACATGTTGGCTAACGTGCCTCCTGCACAGCAAACCTATTACGCTACCGTATTGGGAGGAGCAAAAGCCGGCTGGGATGAGGCATCCTACGAGAAATATTTCAACTGGACTCACAATGCTTTCCAATATAAGGGAGGAAGAAGTTACGTGGGCTTCATTGACCGGGCAAGAAAAATGGCACTGAGCACCGTTCCTCAAAGTGAATTTGACCGTTACGATGAGCTTTCCGGTGGCAAAATGCTTACCGGTTCAGGTAACGATATTGCCGCTTCGGAAGTACAGCCGGAAGGCCCCGGAAGGAGATGGACTGTGGAGGAAGCGGCACCAATGGTAGCTGACCTGAGCAACCGTGACCTGGAGAAGGGCAAGGCCATGTATGGAGCAGCGCTTTGCAGTTCTTGTCATGCCATTGGAGGAGAAGGTGGAGCCGTAGGCCCCGACCTGACCCAGTTGGGTAACCGTTTTACTCCTAAGGACATTCTGGAAGCCACCCTTGATCCAAGTGCTGTCATTTCGGATCAATACGCAGCCATGGTTTTTGTTATGGGTGACAAATCCTCTGTAGTGGGCAGGCTGATCCGTGAAGATGACGATACCTATTATGTTTCGCAAAATCCTTTTGCTCCTGAAGTGATCAAAGAAGTTCCTAAAGATCAGGTGACCAGTATCAAGGAGTCCGAAGTGTCTGTAATGATGCCGGGTTTGGTAAATCGGTTAAACGAAGAAGAATTGAAAGATTTGATGGCTTATTTGGTGTCGGGAGGAGATCCGAACCATGAAGTTTACCAATAAAGTTTTCACAATAACTTAGTATTTCAGGCCAGACAGTATATGTTTGGCCTGAAAAATTTAAACCAAACCAGTACTAAAATGAAGCAATTTTCTCAAATAACCTTTATGGCTGTTATCTCCACACTGGTCTTTGCCTGTGGATCTGGCCAACAAAACGATTCTGAAACTGATAGCGTTGCAGAGGCTGTGCAGGCTCAGGATGACAATGACGGATTTGTACAGATTTTTGACGGAAGTACCTTGAACGGTTGGGATGGAGATCCTACCTATTGGCGGGTTGAAGATGGCGCACTGATAGGTGAAATTACCGAAGAGACGACTCTGGACAGGAATCATTTCATCATCTGGCAGGGTGGACAGCCGGCTGATTTTGAGTTCAAGGCCGAATTCAAAATAACAGAAGCCGGCAACTCCGGTGTGAATTACCGCAGCGATCTGGTGGAGGGCCTTGATCATGCCTTGAAAGGATATCAGGCGGATATTGACGGCAAGAACAATTATACCGGTCAGAATTATGAAGAAAGAAAAAGAACTACCCTGGCCTATATCGGACAAAAAACGAAAATCAATCCACAGGAAAAAGAAGGTGACCTGAGAGCCAATGTGGAGAGAAATGCCTGGCTGGGTTTGGAGGTAACAGAAGAACTGGGCGATCGTGAAGAGATGAGAAAGGTGGTCAAGTCCAATGACTGGAATGAAATCCACATTATCGCTAAGGGGAACAGGTTGCAGCATTTTATCAACGGCACCCTCATGAGTGATGTGACGGATGAAGATCCGGCCAACCGGACCATGAAGGGATACCTGGGCATGCAGGTGCATGTAGGGCCACCCATGCAAGTTGAATACCGGAATATCTTCCTGAAGGAGCTTTGAAGACAGGCTGTTGCAATGCTGTACATTTTTTCGGGAGCAAACCCGAAAGAACAGGATAGTTGGCAGCGTTGGAATTGTTAAATTGTATCGATTAAAAATAGTTTATGCGTGCAGGTAAGCAACCATGGGAAGGAAAAGTAGGCAATTTCCAGCAAATTGGGGGAATTGAGACGGCTGTTTTGGACAACGGTTCGGGCAAAGGTGTTCGCATAGCCTGGATTGATACCGGAGCCGGTCTTCGGTACAAACTTGTGCTTGACCGGGCCATGGATATTTCCGCTGCCTCTTTTGGGTCTCATGGCTTGTCCTGGATCAGCCAGGTGGGTATCACTCCTCCTTCCCCATTCACTGCTGAGGGACTGGATTGGTTAAGTACCTTTGGAGGTGGTCTGCTCACGACTTGTGGACTAAGTCACGTAGGTGGTCCTGAAGCCGATAAAAATGGTAAAAGGGGCCTTCACGGTAAGGTTTCCAATCAACCGGCTGAAATCGTAGCCATCAAGCAACCAGATTTGTGGACAGGTGATTTGGACATGCACATATCAGGGATCATCCGGGAAAGCAGCGTTTTTGGGCCGCATTTGGTTTTGAAAAGGACCATCTCAGGAACCCTGGGCAAACCCTTTTTGAAAATAACAGATGAGGTCACCAATACCTCTAATGTTGCATCCCCACACATGTTGCTGTATCATGTCAATTTTGGATGGCCACTGGTCGATGAGGGCAGTCGTATTGTTTGGAAAGGCAAATGGACGTCCAGAGACAGGGACCCCAAAAATAGGATATTTAATCCGGAAAATGATTTTAAGGGCTGTCCTGCCCCCTTAAAAGATCATGCAGGGTTTGGAGAGGATGTGGCCTTTATTGAGCCTGAAGCTGACGTGGATGGGCTGTGCAGGGCTGGCATCTATAATCCGGCATTGGGTTTTGCCCTACGCATGGGTTTTGATAAAAAACAACTGCCCTGGTTGATCAATTGGCAGCACTGGGGAGAAAACGAATACGTGACTGCCCTGGAACCTGGAACCAACCCGCCCATTGGTCAGGCAAAAGCAAGGGAAGAAGGTACATTGATTATGCTCAAACCCGGAGAAAGGCGGCAATACGAGCTGATTTTTGATATTTTAACCGAGCAGGAAGATATTGCATCATTTGTAAATAATAATTAATTAGCATCAGTAACCATAAATCAAAATAGAACCTATGAGTTTGGCAAAAAAAGCATTAGAAGAGGGAGAAGGCATATTGCGTTTGGCTCCTACCTGGGTGCCCCGGTCTTTTTGTGTTCCCGGAAGAAGGATAAAATTACACCCGGATGATTATTATGTACTGGGAGGAGAAAGGGGAGGTATTGATGAACGTTGGTTTTCTTCCACCACTCCTGCTGAAAACGGCCCGCTTACCGGAGAGCATGAGGGCTTGAGTAAAGTAGTAGTAGGAGCAGCAGGAAAGGAAGAGCAACTCCTTTTGAAAGACGTCATTGATGAATTGAAAGCGGAAATAATAGGAGACCGGCTTTGGAACGAATATAAAAGCTGGCCTATGTATTCCAAATTTTTTGACAATATGGGACCCTTACCCCATCACATCCATCACAATGATGAACATGCTGCCAAAATAGGGATGAAAGGAAAGCCGGAGGCTTATTATTTTCCTCCCCAATTGAATAACCATGGTGGTGATTTCCCTTATACCTTTTTCGGTATTGCCCCGGGTACCACCAAAGAGCAAATCAAGGAATGTCTGATGAATTTCACTAAAGGGGATAATAAAATAACCAGTTTTTCTCAGGCATTTAAGCTGGATCCGGGCACTGGTTGGGATGTACCTCCAGGGATGTTACATGCTCCAGGCAGCATGTGTACCTATGAGCCACAAAAGGCTTCTGATGTCTTTGCCATGTACCAATCTTTGGTAAATGAGGCCATTATTCCGGAAGAGTTGTTGTGGAAAGGGACTCCGAAAGATAGAATTGGCGATTATGACCAGCTGATGGAAGTTATTGACTGGGACCTCAATGTAGACCCAAACATCCTGGAGACCCGGTTCATGGCCCCTGTTCCCGTAAAAGAGACTTCTGCCATGGAGGCAGAAGGTTTTGTAGAGAATTGGATTTGCTACCGTTCAGATGCTTTTAGTGCCAAAGAGCTGACTGTGATGCCGGGGCAGACTGTGACAATAAAAGACAATGCAGCATATGGCATGATCATGATGCAGGGCCATGGCACCATGGGCGTCTGGGATGTGGAGACCCCCGCCCTGATCCGCTATGGTCAATTGACCCATGACGAGTATTTTGTAACCGAAAAGGCAGCCAGGGAAGGAGTGAAAATCAGCAACCATTCCAAAACTGACCCGATCGTGATGCTCAAGCATTTTGGGCCGGGTAATCCTGATCTTAAACTATAAGTTTATCCTTAACAATAGGGTCAGAATCCTGTATTATACTGGGATTCTTTCAGTTATTTATTAAATTGAAAAGGATTTTTGGAGGAAGGCCTTCTGTTTTAGCTGGGCATTTTCTCTTTTTCAAAACTTAATTTTAATTTTAATTAATTATTCATAGTAAAAAATATAATATTATGTCCCAAAATAATTTTCCAAAGTTACATAATGCCACCTGGCCTGGAATTGTAGGAAAAGGGCCCGATTCCGAACCCATCATTTCTTTTGATGAGATGCTGGAAAATACTGCAAAAGCAGAAGTAGACGGCGTGAAGTTTGACGGGGTGGACATAGGTCTTTTTGACCCTCACATCGATCTGGAAATGGACGATGAGGGAGTGAAAAAGCTTGTGGAGAAGGTGTCTTCCTATAACCTTGAAATAGGCTCAGTGGTGGCACCGATTTGGGGAGGCCCTATTCTGGGTTCCAAAGAAGACCGTGCCACCTATCTGGATTTACTCGAAAAATCCTGCAAGTTGGCTTCCAAGCTGAGGGAGGCAGGTATCAGACCCAACGGTATAGTCAGGGTGGATACTGCAAGTAGTCCTGAGCAATGGGCCAAAGATCCCAAAGGCAGTCAGAAAATCATCGTGGAGACTTTTAAAGAGGCCTGCAAGATTGCCGAGAATTACGGAGAAAAATTGGCAGCAGAAGGGGAAATTTGCTGGGGAGGCATGCACAGCTGGAAAACCATGCTGGAAACCCTGGAATCTGTAGATAGCCCTTATCTGGGTTTTCAGGCCGATATGGCCCATACCTTGTTGTATACACTGGGCTATAATTACCCTGAGCACAGAATCCTTCCTGAGGGCTATGATTGGAAAGATAAATCTGTTTGGAAAGCAGCCTTGAAAGAGATGACCGACGCCTTGCGTCCCTGGACCATTGATTTTCACGTGGCTCAAAATGATGCGACCGTATTTGGTTCCGGTTCGCACGATAAAACAGGCCGGCATTGCCTGGCCAATGACCCGAATGGAAAATTGGATATTGCTGAGGATGCGGGATATTGGCTGCGTGATGAGAAAGGAAATCTTACCAAGGCCTTCAATCACATCTGCTGGGACGGTTGTATGTTTCCAAATGCCGTGATGAGTAAGCAGGATACCTGGAATAATATTCTGGCTGCCCTGATTCAGGTTCGTGAAGCACATGGCTGGAAAGCCTAAGTCTTTTATTTCGGAATGAATCTTTATTTTCCAACAAAAAAATTCAAACATGTCAGAAAAGAAGAAAATTAGAATAGGAATGATAGGCACGGGTCTGATGGGAAGGATCCACACCAACGGATACAAGAGATTGGGGGATTTTTTCCCTGAGTACGAATACCGACCTGTTTTGCAGGTTGCCTGCTCCAGAAGAGAGGATAAGATCAAAGCTTTTGCCGAACAGTGGGGATATGCTTCCTATGAGACGGATTGGAAAAAGGTAATTGAGCGGGATGATGTGGATGCAGTGGATATTTGTACACCCAATGACACCCATGCTGAAATTGCCATTGCGGCTGCAAAAGCCGGTAAAATGATATTGTGTGAAAAGCCTTTGGCAAGGACACTGGACGAAGCCAAGGCCATGGTGGAGGCCATAGAAAAAGCTGGCGTAAGAAATACTGTATGGTACAATTACCGCAGGGTGCCTGCGGTTACTTTGGCCAAGCAGGTGATTGACTCAGGAAAGCTGGGAAAAATATTTCATTACAGGGCCAATTTCCTTCAGGATTGGACCATAAGTCCGGATTTGCCACAAGGTGGAGATGCCCTGTGGAGGCTGGATGCGGATGCGGCAGGCTCCGGTGTAACCGGAGATTTGCTGGCCCACTGTATCGATACGGCAATGTGGCTTAATGGGGGGATCAAAGATGTGTCTGGAATGACTGAAACCTTTATCAAGGAAAGGGTTCATCAGGGAAGCGGTGAAAAGAAAAAAGTTAGCATCGATGATGCCTGTTCTTTTCATTGTCATTTTGATAATGGCTCCCTGGGCTTGTTTGAGGCAACCCGCTATGCAAGAGGCCATAAAGCACTCTATACTTTTGAGATCAATGGAGAGCATGCCTCAATCAGATGGGACCTGCATGATCTGAATCGATTAGAATATTTTGATCACGGGGATGAGTCAGTGGTCAGGGGCTGGCGTTCCATCCATGTAACAGACCATGACCAACCCTACATGGGCAGGTGGTGGATTCCGGGGACTTGTATAGGCTATGAGCATTCCTTCATCCATCAAGTGTCTGATTTCTTTAAAAGCCTGGAAAGCAATGATCCTTGCCCACCCACTTTTAAGGATGCCTATGAAACCCAGAAAGTCTGCCAGGCTGTTTTGGATTCTGCAGCGTCCAGAAGCTGGAAGGATACCGGTGTAGATTGGTAACACCTGGGAACATGCATTGACGTAAATTTAATCCGGGTCATGAATGGCCCGGATTTTTTGCCTTTTGCCCCTTGACTTTCTCCCGGTGTCAAAACAAAGTTGGTAAGAAGAAATTTGGGTTTTGAGAAGGATTGGGAGACAGTAGTGTTAGGCTAAGATACCCCGAAAGAAATATCAGATTGCCTGTAAGTTCAGGCTTGGCTTAACTCTGGAATCTATTGAAAATATGATTATTCTCATGATCAACTGAAGGAAATATAATAAGTGTTATATTTACAGAGAATTAAAATGAACGGTTTATGATGCTGCTCGCTACCATCAGACAATTTTTAATTAAAGTGCTATCTCAGTCTGCTCCCAGGGAGTCAATGAACTGGTTGGATGAGCAGGTAGTTAAGGTTACCGGTGCCAAAGGGAACATGAAGTTATTTCTGGCATTCAGTCAGGCGTCCAGGTATTTCTCCAAAGAAACTTTAGCGCTGGATGAGTCAGATCAAGCTACTGCCAGGGAAATCAGATCCGGTTTTCAGCCATCTTTCTGGACTACATTGCAAACGGCCAGAACCATTCTGGTACTGGAGGCAGTATCAGAAAAAAATGATGATTGGATACCGACTTTGGACAAATTGTTTGAATCGGCAGATATGCACGAATTGGAAGCGCTTTACGCAGCCCTTCCCTTATATCCATTTCCGGAAAAGCTTAAAAGGAGGGCTTCGGAGGGTCTCAGGACAAATATCACTTCTGTATTTGATGCCATTGCCCTTAATAATCCTTATCCCGCAGAATTTTTGGACGAGCCTGCCTGGAATCAATTGGTACTGAAAGCCATTTTCATGCAACGCCCCCTGTATAGAATAATGGGGGCAGATGCGAGAGCCAATATAAATCTGGCAAAGACTTTGGTGGATTATGTGCACGAACGTTGGTCAGCCGGCAGGAATGTCATGCCTGAATTATGGCGTTTTCTTTCCCCCTTTGCAGATCAGGAAATATTGGGGATGTTTGAAAAGGTATTAAAAGAAGGAAGTAAATTGGAACGCGAGGCGGTAACTTTGGCCTGTTTTCATTCAGAGCATGCCGGATGCAAAGAGCTATTGGACCGGTACCCTGATCATCTGGCCGCCATAAAGGAGGGTAGCCTGAACTGGGCAGCAGTAGGTGAATCCTACGATTTGGAAAGGTGATTTTCATCTGTATAGTACCGTTTCCCATAAAATTGTTCCGTTCATTTGTTATTGTTATGAATTGCATATAAAAAAGTTTAGGTTAGCAGGTAAAATTGAATCATTATGATGTATATCGATCCACACATACATGTGACCTCCAGGACAACTGATGACTATGAAGCCATGCAGAAAGCAGGCATAGTAGCTGTGATAGAACCGGCTTTCTGGCTGGGTCAGCCGAGGACGAAAGTGGGTAGTTTTCAGGATTATTTCAGCAGTCTGGTGGGTTGGGAACGATTCAGGGCCAAGCAGTTCGGTATTGTACATTACTGTACCATTGGCTTGAATTCAAAAGAAGCGAACAACGAGGCTCTTGCGGAAGAAGTTATGGAACTCCTGCCCTTATATGTGGGAAAAGAAGGAGTAGTGGCCATCGGTGAGATCGGATATGATGATCAGACAGCCGCAGAAGACAGGTTTTACCGGTTACAATTGGAATTGGCCAAGGAAGTGAACTTGCCGGTAATGATCCATACGCCCCACAGGGACAAGAAGAAAGGAACTGTCCGCAGTATGGATGTAAGTGAAGAGCATGGATTGGCTCCAAAAATGGTCATCGTTGACCACAATAATGAAGAAACCGTCAGGGAAGTTTTGGATAGGGGATACTGGGCTGCATTTACCATTTACCCGCATACCAAAATGGGAAGCGAACGAATGGTAGACATAGTAAAGCAGTACGGACCGGAAAGAATTATTGTAGACAGTGCCGCTGATTGGGGCATAAGTGATCCATTGGCAGTGCCCAAAACGGCAGCACTGATGAAAGAAAAAGGCATTCCTGAAGAGCATATACAGCTGACCTGTTACGGAAATGCCTTGAAGGCTTATGGTCAAAGCGGGCAAATGGAGGAAAAAGACTGGTTGGAAAAGGAACCCATTGACCAAACTAAAAAACATGGCGGGAATACAGTTTTACGGGGAGGGCAAAAGCCAAGAGTGGATAATGATTCCTCTAATATTATAGAGAATTAGCCAGTTGATGTCCAATATCATTGCCCACATCAGGCTCACCAGGCCTGCCAATATTATAACGGCCATTGCCGATATATTAGCCGGTGCGGCCATATCGGGTGGATTGATTTTTTATAGTAATGCTGTCGACTGGGGCAGCATTGGCTGGCTGGTGCTGTCTACCATCGGTCTTTACGGAGGGGGAGTGGCTTTCAATGATGTATTTGATGCGGAACTGGACAAGGTGGAGCGTCCGGAACGTCCCATTCCCAGTGGGAAAGCCAGTGTCAAAAGTGCAGGAGCAATGGCCTTATTGCTGCTTCTAATTGGTGTTTGGGCGGCCTGGCAGGTCAGCCAGCAGGCTGCTTTTCTGGCCCTTTCGGTAGCTGTTTTGGCAGTGGTTTACGATGCCTGGGGCAAACATCAATCTTTTCTGGGTCCCATTAACATGGGGCTTTGCAGGGCTGGAAACCTGCTATTGGGCATGAGTTTGGTTCAAGGCGCATGGAAAGAATTTTGGTTTATTGCTTTAATCCCCTTACTGTATGTTGCCGCCATTACTATGGTCAGCCGTGGAGAGGTTCACGGAAAAAACACCAGCGCCCTGAAAGGGGGAGCGTTCATATACGGAAGCATCATTTTATTTATTTTTGTTGTGGCTTATTTGTACAACGATCATTGGTGGGAAAGTTTGCCGTTTTTGGTCTTATTGGCTGCTTTTATTTTTCCTCCATTGCTTAAAGCATTGCAACATCAGGAGCCGGCCTTGATTGGGAAATCCGTAAAAGCTGCTGTTTTGTCGCTAATTATTGTCAACGCCACTTTGGCCGCTGCCTTTGCAGGATGGTTGGTGGCATTAACCATCCTGTTATTGTTGCCCATTTCCCTTCTGATGGCAAAGGCATTTGCGGTCACTTAATGAACCAAAACAGGGTTTTATTACTTATCTATAATGAAATGTAAAGTTCTCTTGAACTGTCAAAATAAAAATGAAAAAATTGGCAAATAAAACAATTGAGCAGGCTTTTAACGTTCCTTTCCGGTATCAGGTATTTTTTACAAAAGGTTTGTTTTCAACGGAGAATCAGCTTTTTGCTGAGCTGGTAAAAGGAGATAAGGTCCCCAAAGTCTTCTTTGTTTTGGATGAAGGTGTGGCCCGGCATCACCCCAAACTGATTGCAGAGATTGAGGATTATGCCCGGGGGCATACCGAAACCTTTACATTGTGCGCGGCACCTTTGGTGGTTCCGGGAGGAGAGCAGGTGAAAAACGACCAGCATTATTTTCAGGATGTTTTAAAAGCTACCCATACCTATGGCATTGACAGGCATTCCTATGTAGTCGGAATAGGGGGCGGAGCTTTATTGGACATGGTGGGCTTTGCTGCAGCCATAGCCCACAGAGGTATCAGGCATATCCGCATTCCTACCACCGTATTGTCTCAGAATGACTCGGGAGTGGGTGTGAAAAATGGCATCAATGCCTACGGAAAGAAAAACTACCTGGGTACATTTGCCCCTCCTTTTGCTGTGATCAATGACGCAGACTTCTTGCAGACTTTAGAGGAAAGAGATTGGCGCTCCGGGATTTCAGAAGCCCTGAAGGTTGCCTTGATCAAGGATGCATCCTTTTTTGTTTGGATAGAACAGCAGGCTGTGGACCTGATGGATAAAAGCCATTCCTCCATGGCAGAACTGATCTATCGTTGTGCGCAAATGCACCTGGATCATATTGCTTCCGGGGATCCTTTTGAAACAGGCTCTTCCAGGCCTTTGGATTTTGGGCACTGGGCAGCACATAAATTAGAACACCTGACCGATTATAAAATCAGGCATGGAGAGGCAGTGGCTGTAGGTATCGCCTTGGACACCACCTATTCTTTCCTTGCCGGGATGCTTTCTGAAAATGAGCTGAACAGGGTATTGGACCTCATCATCAAGTTGGGATTTGATTTGTATGTGCCTGAATTGTCAGGAGAGGCCCTTTTAAAAGGGTTGAATGAGTTTCGTGAGCACCTGGGAGGGGAGTTGACCATCATGCTGCTGGATAAAATTGGAACTGGCGTGGAGGTACATCAGATGGACCCTGCATTAATTTTCAAGGCAGTGGAAAAACTAAATCAATTACAAATGGACTATCAAAAAGCCTGATTGGTTTTTTAATTTTAACCAAGGAAATACCTGACCATGCAAATTTCAGATTACCACCTTACTTATTGCACCAATATTCACCCTGGAGAAAGCTGGGAAGCTACCTTCGAAAATTTAAAGTCGTATGTGCCCAAAATCAAGGATGGGCTTTCTATCGAAAAGCGCTTTGCCATAGGCTTGAGGTTATCGGATGAAGCCAGCAGGGAACTGCTGGAAAACAATGAATTACAGGTGTTCAAATCCTGGTTAAAGGCAAATAATTGTTATGTGTTTACCCTAAATGGTTTTCCCTATGGTGGTTTTCACAGGCAGGTGGTCAAAGATGAAGTGCATCAACCGGATTGGACCACCCAGGCACGAAAAGAGTATACCCTCCGGCTTTTCGATATTCTTTCCGTATTAATGCCAGAGGATATGGATGCCGGAATTTCCACTTCACCATTGAGCTACAAACACTGGCACAGTACTGAAACTGCCAGGAATGAAATCTTAGGCAAATCCTGCACCCAAATCCTGGAAGTGGTGGAGTACCTCTACAGCATCAAATTGAGTAAAAAGCAAATCCTTCATCTGGACATAGAACCAGAGCCGGATGGGATGATTGAAAATGCTTCCGGGGTCCATGAATTTTTTGATAAATGGCTGATTCCACAGGGCATTCCTATGCTGACAGCCAAATATGGTGTTTCCCCAAAGGAGGCCATGGATATCATTAAAGACCATGTCAGGGTTTGTTATGATGTGTGCCATTTCGCGGTGGCCTATGAGGACCATCGTACAGTTTTGGAAAATTTTAAAAAGGATGGGATCAAAATAGGCAAATTCCAACTCAGTGCTGCGCTGAAAATGGACATACCAGAGAAAATCAGTCAAAGAAGGCTGGTTGAAAAGGCTTTATTGCCTTTTGTTGAATCCACTTACCTACATCAGGTAATCGGCAGATCAGAAGGAGATGGGCTAAAGGCCTATCCCGACCTTCCAGATGCCTTATTGGGTTTGGCCGAGACACATGACCGGGAGTGGCGCATCCATTTCCATGTACCCGTATTTTTGCCCAGTTATGGCACCTTGCAATCCACCCAGGAGGATATTTTATCAGTACTGGATTTGAACAGCCAAAATCATTATTCAAGCCAATTGGAGGTGGAGACTTATACCTGGGAAGTACTGCCCGAGGACATCCATTTATCCCTGGACCAGTCTATTGTCAGAGAGCTGGATTGGGCGAAAAATCACGTCAAATGAAAAAAACAGTTGTACTTAATATCGTCGCGCTTTCTGCCAGAGTTCTTGGGGAGCACACTCCCTTCTTGAACGAATGGATAGGAAAGCGGAAGCAATCTGCCATCAAACCGGTTCTGCCTGCTGTGACTTGTTCCTCTCAGTCCGTTTATTTGACGGGTAAATGGCCTGAGGAGAACGGGATCGTGGGGAATGGTTGGTATTTTAAGGATGAATGTGAAATTAAGTTCTGGAGGCAATCCAATCATTTGGTGCAAACGCCGAAGATATGGGACGCTTTAAAAGCAGCCGATCCCAACTTCACCTGTGCAAATATGTTCTGGTGGTACAACATGTATTCTTCGGTGGATTATGCCGTTACCCCAAGGCCTTTGTATCCTTCAGATGGTAGAAAACTTCCCGATATACACAGTCAGCCTATGGATTTGAGGGACCGGTTACAAAATGAACTGGGCCAATTTCCTCTTTTTTCCTTTTGGGGACCTAATGCCAATATTGCCTCCTCCAAATGGATAGCTGAGGCCTCCATGAAAGTGGATGAATGGCATGACCCTACCCTAACCTTTATTTACCTGCCGCACCTCGACTATGGCTTGCAGAAATATGGGATAGACTTTGACCATATTGGCAAGGAATTGAAAGAAATTGATGCTTTGTGCGAGCGGTTGATCAATTATTATGAAAGCCAGGGAGCCGAGATCATTTTGCTATCCGAATATGCCATTACCTCAGTAAAACAACCCATTCATATCAACAGGGCCTTGAGAAAAGCGGGCTACATTCAAGTAAAGAATGAGCTGGGACTGGAAACCCTTGATGCCGGTACCAGCAAAGCATTTGCCGTATCAGATCACCAGATAGCTCATATTTACCTCAATGACCCGGCCGAAAAAGAAGCAGTAAAGAAATTGATGGAAGGGCTTCCGGGAGTCGAAAAAGTATTGGATAATGAAGGCAAGCAAGCCTATCATTTGAACCATGACAGGGCCGGGGATTTGGTGGCTGTTGCGGATAAGGATTCCTGGTTTACCTATTATTATTGGTTGGACGACCAAAAGGCTCCCGACTACGCCCGTACAGTGGATATCCACAGGAAGCCGGGATATGATCCGGTTGAAATGTTTGCCAATCCTGAGATCAAATTTTTAAAGGCCAAATTGGGATGGACCCTGTTGAAGAAAAAACTGGGCTTCAGGTATTTGATGGATGTGATTCCCCTGGATGCATCGTTGGTAAAGGGTTCCCATGGCAGGATCAGCGAAAGTGAGCTGGACTGGCCCGTATTGGTTACTTCCGGTAAGTCAGGGGAGGGTTTGGAAGAGGTTGACCCAACAGCTGTTTTCTCATTGATTTATGATCAGGTAATGGAAAAATGAGTTTTCACAACTGTTTTTATGCTTAAAATCCTTAATTTAGTAGAATGATGAGCAAAGCTTGGAAAAGGTTTTTTGGTATCAGTTCGGTGCTGTTTTTGTTGTTTGCCTATTGGCAGATCAACGATCCTGATCCGGAATGGTGGGTTCCGGTTTATATGATTGCAGCTATTTCAGCAGGTTTTGCCTTTTTTGGAAAATTCAATGTGAATATTTCGGTAATTTTAACCTTTACCTACCTCATCGCTGCAGTTTTCTTTTGGCCGGAAAACATCTTTTCCTGGATAGGTCAGGAATGGGAACAAAAAGACCTTTCCATGAAAACCCAGGGTATGGAAATCAACAGGGAATTTTTTGGGCTTGTAGTGGCAGCAGTGGTATTTGCTTTGGAGGCCATTATTGGCAGAAACAAGCGCCTATTAGAAAATCAGCATAAATCTAACAGTAAATCAACCATTGAATAATTTTAAAGGTTTTAACCAAAACCTTGTACACCTGTCAATTAATTAAGATGAAAAAATATGATGTAACAGGCATAGGAAATGCGCTTGTAGATATTGAATTTGAAGTAAGTGATACTTTTTTAGAACAAAATGGCATTGAAAAAGGAGTGATGACCCTTGTGGATGAGGAGCGGCAAGGGGCCCTGATGGCCACGATCAACACCAAGACCTCAAAACTACAATGTGGTGGATCAGCTGCCAACACCATCATTGCATTGAGTCAATTTGGAGGCAAGGCTTATTACTGCTGCAAGGTAGCCGAGGATGAACTAGGCAGGTTTTTTATGGATGATCTCCGTGAGTCGGGTGTCAGTCATAATCTGGACCCCTTTGAGCTCGAACAGGGAATTACCGGAAAGTGTTTGGTAATGGTAACTGCTGATGCAGAAAGGACCATGAATACTTTTTTAGGGATCACCCAAACTTTTTCCAATGCTCAGTTGAATCTGGAAGCCATTAAAAATTCCAAATACCTGTATATCGAGGGATATTTGATTACCTCTCCCGATGCCAGGGCTGCCATGATGCAAGCCAAAAAAATGGCACAGGAAAATGGAGTCAAAGTGGCCCTTACCTTTTCAGACCCTGCTATGGTAAAATATTTTGGTGAAGGTTTTAAGGAAGTGATTGGCAAAGGAGTTGATTTGCTTTTTGCCAATGAAGAAGAGGCCATGATCTATACTGGCAAGGATAATTTGTCTGAAGCAAGGGAGGCCATGAAAAAACTGGCGAAGCATTTTGTCATCACACAGGGAAAAAACGGTGCCATGATTTATGACGGAGACACCTTTATAGACATCGAACCTTACCCCACTGTAGCAGTGGACAGCAATGGTGCAGGAGACATGTTTGCAGGAGCCTTTCTTTACGGTATCACCAATGGCCACTCCTATGCTTCCAGCGGTAAATTGGCCAGCATGGCCTCCTCCAAAATTGTCAGCCAATTCGGTCCCCGCCTTGCCTGGGACGAGGCCGGCGAAATTCTTGATCGGCTTAGTCCGAAACAGACATAGGAATTAATAAGACACATGAGGCAACAGGTATTCACTGATAATCTTGTTTCTGTTATGTTCTCAAAAAAGTTGCTATTGTAGTCATTAATAGATAAATTGATCTGCATATTCGTAAACCCAAACCATTTTATCATGACAAATCAACTAAATTCAAAAAGTTCATTTAGATATGGCCTGCTTTTGTTGGCTATAGGCTGTTTCGTTTTCTTTCAGGCCGATGCTTTTGAAAAAGAAGGCGATGGAGAAGAAATAAGTGTTAGCGGAGAGGTTTTGGATCTTTCCTGCTTTATGGCAAGTGGTGCCAAAGGTGAAGGACATAAGGGCTGCGCAGAAAAATGCATGGCCAATGGCATGCCTATAGGTTTGCTCGGGTCAGATGGCAAAGTCTACCTCCTGGTAGAAGACCACAAGAATGCCAACCCGTATCAATCATTAAAGGAACTCGCAGCTGCTAATGTGGAGGTAACAGGTAATTATTTTGTCAGAAACGGCATGCCTGGTATTGTCATTAAGAAGGTATCTGAAAAGGGCTGATTTGGAAAAAACAATTGTATGAGAGTCCAGGGGCGGGAATATTTCCGCCCTTTTTTATTCCCCGTACACCACATGTGTAAAGGTATAATCGGTGCGAACCAGGCTGTCCTTTTCCGAGGGAAGGTATTGTAAATGAAAGATCACGCGGTTTAAGTCCAACGCATCATTGATAACTACCTGATAGGCTTGTTCACCGATTTTGGTAAGGACAAAATCAGGGTATTCGGGAAAATCAAATTCGATTTTTCCACTATAGTCCAATGGGAACAGGGCTTTTAAGTAGAATTTGTCCTCAAAAAGGAATGCATCCTGTATCTGTGGATAAAATTTATTGTTAATCCTTTTCCCGTTAACCAATAGGCTTTCAAATAAGGTTATTTTGTCTTTTAGGTGTTTTTGCCTGGTACTGTCCCCACTGTTGGTTTCCTGCCAGCCATTATCAATAGTTGGGGCTTTTTTTGTAGCCCTTACTTCGGTTTTTTCAGGCCCGGTTGATACCTTCTCCTCCTTTTCATTTTTATGGCCTGTGGAGCAGGCAATAAAAGCAGGCAATAAAAAAATAGATGCTATTTTAATAATAAAACTGATCATTCTTTTTTCCATGCCCGGGTCATTTCTTTTTTTCCGGGAGGGCCGGGAACCTCATCCAGCTCCATTTCCAATGTCAACAGATTTTTTTTGAGATGCCCTGCAGCACAGTAGGTAACAAATACGCCTTTTGGATTCATGCTTTCATGTATTTTTTTCAGCAGGGTATCCTCCCATAATTCAGGTTGCTTTTTGGGAGAAAAAGCATCAAAATAGACGATATCGGAAGGATACAGTTTTACATCCTGTAAGCTGATTTTTTCTTTCTTGATATTGAAATAATCCGTTAACGGCTTGCCGGAATCCCATTCCATTTGATGTAGCCGCTTGAAATACCCATTGTAATGCGTCAGGGTTTCATCCATCTGGGTAAAATTGAGTTCATTGTAAATCTCAGCTGGCAAGGGAAAAGGCTCTATGGTATGGTAGAGAACGGGTACCTGATTTTGTTCTGCCCAAATGAGGGTCAGCCAGGCGTTTAGTCCTGTGCCAAAGCCTACTTCAAAAATACGGATGGGAAATTTTCCGCGATTTCTTGCATACCAGGCTTCCAGTCCGTAAAGTAGGAACACATGTATGGACTCCCTGTAGGCTCCATGAGAGGAGTGGTAGCTTTCGTTAATTTCGGGTAGATAAACAGAATGTGAGCCGTCTTCTGTGGTAATGATTTTGGGTGCTTTGTCAGTCATTGTTTTTTAATTATGGATGGATCAATGCCACACAATAGGCGGAGACCCCTTCTTCCCTGCCTACAAAGCCCAGCCTTTCAGTCGTGGTGGCTTTGATGGATATCTGGCCTTCTGAAACATTCATGACTTCGGCCAAACAGGCTTTCATTTCCGGGATAAAAGGATTGATTTTGGGTAATTGGAGACAAAGTGTAACATCCAGGTTTCCCAGTTGATACCCGTTTTTTTTCAGCAACTCCATGACCTGTTTCAATAACAATTTGCTGTCTATACCCTTATATTGGGGGTCCTGGTCAGAAAAGTGATATCCTATATCCCTAAGATTGGCTGCACCGAGAAGGGCATCACATATCACATGAATCACCACATCTGCATCAGAATGCCCTGTTGCCCCTTTTTCATGGGGTACTTGTATACCCCCCAGCCAAAAAGCAGCTCCATCTTTTAGCTGATGGACATCATATCCGAACCCTACACGGAAAGCACTCATAGCTCAAGTTTTTATAGTTTCAAATTTATTCATAGTGTCAGGTCAAAGTTACTCCTGGCATTTGTAATAAACCACAGCCGCGGAATTATCATTGAGGTAGGTTTTGGCAGCTTCTTGAATTTTTTCCCCTGAAATCCCCATTTTTTTGTCATACTCCTCATTGATCAGAGATGGATTTCCCAAATAGGCATAATACGCCAGTCGCATGGCCCTGCCCAATAAAGACACGGATTCATAGGTTTTCATGGCCTCAGTCTGGTTTTTGATTTTTTGCAATACCTGATCCGGGATACCTTTAAGTTTGAAATCATCCAAAACTTTTTCCAGAGCCATTTCACCCTGCTCCGCCGATACCCCTTTTTCCAGTTTCCCGGTAACAACCAACAATCCTGGATCAATGTTTCCCAGGACATAGGCCTGACAACTGGCAAAAACAGAACCACCCTTTACCAGTTTTTGCTCCAGTACTGCTGACCTGCCGAAACTCAAAGCATCTGTAATAAGGTCGCATGACAAGTAACCATCCTGTAACCTTCCCGGAATGCGGTACACTTTATACAAGGCCTCAGTGGGTACCTTTCCAAAGACTTCCTTGCTCTTTTTTCCCTGCTGCAGGGGCTCTGATATCGGGGCCACCACAGACTGTTTTCCTGTGGGGATCTCCCCAAACCAATGTTCCACCCGCTCACGCATTGATTCAAATTTCACCTTTCCGGCAATGCAAAGAACAGCATTGTCTGGGGTATAGTGATTTTGATAAAATGCAAACAGGTCATTTTTTTCAAATTGCTCAATATCTTCAATTTTTTCTCCAATGGTCGGCCAGCGGTAGGCATGTTGTTCATAGGCCAGGCTGCGCAGGTGGTGCATGGCATTTCCGTAGGGTTGGTTCAGGTACCTTTGCTTAAACTCTTCAATGACCACCTGTTTTTGGGTATTGATATGCTTGTCTTTCAGACTCAGGTGCAGCATGCGGTCGGATTCCAGCCACAAAGCAGTTTCCAGGTTGACAGCGGGTAATGTGATGTAATAGTTGGTAATGTCTGTATTGGTGAAGGCATTGCTTGAACCACCTACCCTTTCCAGCGCACTGTCAAATGCCGGAATATTTTGTGACCCTGCAAACATGAGGTGCTCAAAATAATGGGCAAGTCCGGTTTTGCCCACCTTTTCATTTCTGGAACCTACCTTGTACAGCAGGTTGACAACCGCCATTTCAGAGGAGGGGTCTTCATGAACCAGTACCTGCAGGCCATTGTCTAAAACAAATTCCTTATAGTCGATCATAATATGGGGTCAAAAGTAATCAATTCCCCTCCCCTTTTCCTATACTATTAGATAGATTCTCCCTTATAACCCGATTTTTCAAGTGCCTTTTTTATGGTTTCAGGATCCACATTACCCTGAACGGTAAGGATTCGATCCGGGGATTTTAAGTCCACTTCCCAGTGTTCAGCCGGGAGGCTGTCCATGGCTGGTTTGATGGTAGCCACACAAGCGGCACATTTGACGTTGGTTTTTAGTTTGATTGAATTTTCCATAATCTATTTATTGTGTTTGGTGTTTGAATTTTAATCTCAGGCTGTTGCTTACTACCGATACCGAACTCAAAGCCATGGCCGCACCAGCAATCATCGGATTGAGCAGAAATCCTGAAAAGGGATACAACAGGCCAGCTGCCAGGGGAATGCCGATAATATTGTAAACAAAAGCCCAGAAAAGGTTTTGCCTGATCGTATTTACGGTGTCCTTGCTTAAATGAAGGAGTTTTGGGATGTCCATCAAGCTGGAATGCATGAGTGTGGCTTTTGCAGTTTCCATGGCAATATCTGTACCTGTACCCATGGCAATGCCCAGGTCTGCCAAAACCAGTGCCTCACTGTCATTGATACCATCCCCTGCCATCGCAACGACATGGCCCTGACTTTTAAGTTCCTGTATGTATTTACCTTTATCTTCAGGGAGCATGCCACTTTTAAATTTTTTAATGCCCACAGCACTTGCGACAGCTGCAGCAGTTTTTTCCTGGTCTCCGGTTAGCATATGTACCGTAATTCCCATCTTCTGAATGGCGGCAATGGCCTTTTTAGATTCTTCCTTGATTTGATCAGCTATTGCAACAATTCCTACCAGGTTATTGTCTACCGCCATATAAACCACAATATCCCCCATCTCCAACATTTGTTCTCCTGCCTGAATCAAGGGCTTGTCGTTGGCTATACCCTCCGATGTCAGCCATTTTAAGGTTCCGATCCGGTAAATTTTACCTTCATGAACTGCCTGGACTCCCTTTCCTGTGGCGGATTGAAAATTCGTTAATGGCAATTGGGTTTTTGGGGACTGGAAGTGCTGGGCGATGGCAGCTGCCAGGGGGTGTTCACTTTTAGATTCCAGGGCTTGAAAAATCAGTTGATGCCTATTTTCCTCCCCTCCATTGCCCCAAATTACTTCTTTTACTTTGGGTGTACCCCTGGTAATGGTTCCGGTTTTGTCAAGTATCAGTACATCTGTCTTTTTGCCGGTTTCCAGGCTTTCGGCATCTTTGATCAGAATGCCCATGGAAGCCGCTTTGCCAATACCTACCATGATAGCCGTAGGTGTTGCCAGGCCCAACGCACAGGGACAGGCAATGACCAGCACAGTAATAGCCGAAAGCATACCCCGAAGTGCGGCATCATCTATACCACTAAAAGTCCAGACAAGAAAGGTAATGAGCGCCACTATCAAAACCGAAGGTACAAAAACCGCAGTAACTTTATCTACCATTTTCTGTATCGGCGCTTTGCTTCCCTGAGCTTGTTTTACCCTCGAAATGATCGAAGCCAACAGGGTGTCGGCCGCAGTTTTTGTTATTTTAAATTGCAAACTCCCCTTTTGATTGATGGTGCCGGCAAAAACAGTTTCTCCATCATGCTTTGCTACAGGAATGGGTTCTCCGGTAAGCATGCTTTCATCCACAAAGGATTCCCCCCCCGTTACCAGGCCATCCAATGGGATTTTCTGCCCGGGTTTTACCAACACGATTTCTCCCATACCTGCATCGCTTACCGGGGATAAGATTTCTTTTCCATCTTTGATCAGGATCAATTCTTTGGGTTGTAAACCGATCAATTTTTTTAAAGCTTCGGAGGTACCCGCTTTGGCACCGGATTCGAGCAGACGTCCTAATAAGATGAAAAAAACGATAACTGCAGCCGTCTCAAAATATACATGAGGCTCCAGCCCGCGGTTTTCCAGCCATTGGGGAAAGAAAGTGTTGAATGTGCTGTAAATGTAGGCTATTCCTGTGCTGAGAGCCACCAGGGTGTCCATATTGGCCTTTTTGGCCTTACTTTGCTTATATGCATTGATGAAAAACGATTTTCCAAAAACGAATAATACCGGCGTAGTCAGGGCCCACATGATCCAATTGCCGTAGGGCAGGCTCATCCAAAACATGCCAATGATAAAAACAGGGAAAGCAAGGATTCCGGCTGCTATGGTATTTTTTCGGAGCTGCTTGTGAGCCAATTTTTGCAGTTCTTCCGCATGCTCCTTTTCCTGAAGCGCTATCAACAATTCATAGCCAATGTCCTGAACGTTTTTCCTGGCCTGGGATAGATCGGCACTGTCTTCATCCAGGACAAGGGTAGCTGCCTGAGTAGCGTAATTGACTGTGGCGGACTTAATTCCAGGACTTTGCTTAAGTGTGGACTCAATACTTAGTGCGCAGGCCGCACAGCTCATTCCCGATACGGGTACTTCTATGGTTTTCATCTTTGTGCTATCATCTGGATTTAAGCCCAAAACTACATGGAATTGACAGGTACCTGTTATATAATTTTTAAAAAAATGTACAGGTCGGTTTCTGATAAATCGATAAAAATGTTGAACTTTAGCCTTATTATTCAGGTTTTCGATCACTGAAAACTTTTAGAATAAAAGCTTAAATCTCACTTTCCATGTTAAAATCTACGGTAGACCCGGCCTGTACCGGTTTGTTTTCAACTTTATTTTTAGACTACATTCAAAATAAAAAAGAGTTAAAGCAATTTTATCAGGAGTTCCCTGAGCTGAAGCATTTTAAAAAGATCTTAGCAGATAGGACTTTTGATCCCGAAAGAAGGGAAATCCTGGTGAGGGTTTTGAAAGAGCAGTACACTGGTTTTGAAGCATCTCAGGTGAGCAGCAATATCGAAAAGCTGAAGCAACCCAATACCTATACCGTGACCACCGGACACCAGCTGAACCTGATGACCGGCCCGGCCTTTTTTATTTATAAAATCGTTTCTACCCTTTTACTGGCAAGAAGGCTTCAAGAGAGCTACCCGGAATTCCATTTTGTTCCTGTATATTGGATGGCCAGTGAAGATCATGATTTTGAGGAAATAAACCATTTTCATTTTGATGGGAAGGATTATCGCTGGGAATCAGAACAGCAGGGGCCTGTGGGTGAGTTCATTCTGGACAAGTCTATCAGGGACCTGATCCAACAATGGGATTTTTTGCCTGATTTTTTTAAGGAAGCCTATACCAATAGCAAATTCCTGAAAGAGGCGGTTAGAAAATACGTGCACCACTTATTTGCCGACCAGGGTTTGGTGATTTTGGATGCCAACGATGTGGGATTGAAAAGATCTTTCCTGCCTGTTATTAAGGATGATCTGTTTTCCCAAAAGGCCAATGAGCTGGTCAATCAGCACAACGCTGCATTGGAAGCAGAAGGTTACAAAACCCAGATATTTCCCAGGGAGATCAATTTTTTTTACATGGAGCCAGGCAGAAGGGAGCGCTTGATTTATCAGGAAGGCGTTTTCAGTACCCATGATGGCCAAAACAAATGGACTGAAAAAGAAATGAGCCAATTGTTGGAAGATAGCCCGGAAAAATTCAGCCCCAACGTGGTCATGCGGCCCTTATATCAGGAAGTCATTTTGCCAAACCTGGCTTACCTGGGAGGACCGGCAGAAGTAGCTTACTGGTTTCAATTGAAAGGAGTTTTTGATCACTATAAGGTTGATTTCCCCTTTCTTCTTCCCAGAAATTTTGCTTTGATCATTCCGAAGGAAGTTCAGCGAAAAATAAAAAAATTGGATCTCAAACCTGAGGATCTTTTTCTATCCTTGGATAAGTTGAGAATTGACTACGTTTACAGACATGCAGAAGCCGATTTGAGCTTGTTGCCCGAAAAAGAACAACTGGAGAAGCTGTTTTTGACTATGGAGGAAAAAGCAGTCAGGTTAGACCCTACACTGGTAAATGCAGTGCGGGCAGCACTGATCAGAAGTGAAAAAATCATCGATCAGTTGGGGGTTAAATTCAGAAAAGCTTCCGAACGAAAACATGGGGATGCCATCAGACAGATTTTTGAAATCAAAGATGCTTTGTTTCCACTGGGCACCCTTCAGGAAAGGAAGGTGAATTTTCTTGAATTTTACCTGGGGGACAATCATTTTATTGACAAGCTGTACAAAACATTTGATCCTTTGGATTTTAATTTTATAATTTTGCAGGAGGATGGAAGTGAAGAAAGCGCTAAGGAAGGCTTTTAAGGCCAATAGGGAAGCATTGGGAGAAAAGGAGCGGGAATGGCGCTCTCAAAAAATCACCATTCAGGCCTTGTCTTTTTTGAGCAATTTTCCGGAAGTGCAGCATGTGCATTTGTTTTTACCGATCAAAAGACTGTATGAGATCAATACGGTATTATTATTGCATAGGCTTTTTGATAAAGGGTATCAGGTGTATGGCTCCATAACGGACAGGTCGGCGAAAAGACTTGAAACGGTGCGGTTTTCCCCCAATACATTTTTCCGGGAAGATGAAATGGGCATACCGGTCCCTGAGCATCCTGAATATGTAAATGAGGAGTTGATAGATTTGGTATTTGTACCTCTTTTAGGGGTGGATGATAAAGGAAACAGAATTGGATATGGCCTGGGTTTTTATGACCGGTTTTTTTTGAATCTAAGGAAGGATGTGCTGAAGATCGGATTATCCTATTTCAGGCCCGAAGTCAGTTTGCCCAAAGATCCGCACGATATACCGCTAAATGCTTGCATATTTCCAGATGGTTATGAAATTTTTAATCAATAGTTCTCTAAATGATAGTTTTATGGTAAAAAAATCAATGATTGTAGTTTTTACCCTCCTTATCGGATTGTCTCTGATGAATGAGGGCAATGCCCAAACCTATGCCACAGGTGTTGGCCTAAGGGCAGGTGTCAGCAATGGGTTGACGGTAAAGCATTTTATCCAAAGCGATGTTGCCCTGGAAGGTATCCTTCACACCCGCTGGAGAGGTCTGGTCATTACCGGATTATACGAGGTGCACAAAAACATCCGTGAAGTAAGGGGTTTGCGTTGGTTTTATGGTGGCGGAGCCCATATTGGAAGCTGGAATAGTGGCAATCCCCCTCCACCATGGGCAGATTCTGGTTACAGAGGTTCCACGATTGTAGGGATTGATGGGATCATTGGTCTGGACTATAAGTTTGACGATGCGCCGATCAATTTATCCCTGGATTGGAAACCCGCATTCAATATTATCAATGGAGGAGGTTTCTGGGGAGATGAGGTGGCCTTATCCATCCGGTTTACATTTTAAAATCATAAAAAAACCGCTGAAATATATATTCAGCGGTTTTTTTATGATTTCTTTATTCCTGCGGGACCAGTTTGATCAACAAACCCGTGCCCTCGGTAACGGCATAAATAAACCCCTCGGGACTTTGTGCCACATGCCTTACCCGGCCAATGTCCTGCAACAATTTTTCCTCACCTGCATAGGTATCACCATTCAGTTCTACCCTGGCAATATGCTGGCTTTTTAAGGCCCCTACCAATAGGTTTCCTTTCCACTCAGGATACCTGTCGGAGGTGACGATCATGGAACCGCAAGGCGCAATGGAAGGCCTCCAGAAATGTATGGGCTGCTCCATACCCGCTTTCACGGTGTCTTCTGTGATGATGCTGTCGTCATAATCTATCCCATAGGTGATTTCAGGCCAGCCGTAATTGTTGCCTTTTTCAAGGATATTGATCTCATCTCCCCCTTTTGGACCATGTTCTATACCGAAAATCCGGTCATTGGCACTGTCATAAACAAGTCCCTGCGGGTTTCTGTTGCCATAGGTCCAGATAGAAGCCACAGCATCCGTTTCGTTTACAAATGGATTGTCTTCGGGAATCCGGCCATCATCATGTATCCGATGAATTTTTCCATGTGAATTTTTCAAGGTCTGGGCATTTTCAGGATTGCTTCCTCTTTCACCATTACTGAAGTAAAGGTAATTGTCCTTATCAAAAATAATTCTACTGCCAAAGTGTCTACCCCCTTCTACAGCAGGAGCTGTAATGATGAGATCTTCTTTATCTACCAGTGAATTGCCCTGAACCCTGGCTCTCATGATGGCTGTGGCACCCCCGCCTTCCACCGGCTTGGCATAGGAAATGTAAACCCAACCGTTATCTGCATGTTCGGGATGAGTTTGAATGTCGAGCAAACCGGCCTGGTTCACCTCATGGACTTCCGGTACTCCTGTTAATTTTTCTCCGGTATACTGATCTCCTTTGAATACAAGGATCTCCCCTTTTCTTTCCGTGATCAGCAAAGTGCCATCAGAAAGCCAGGTCATTCCCCATGGGTTTTCCAATTCCTCGTAAAGGGTATCTACCTTAAAGGTGAGTTTCTCGGAACTGATGGCAAAAGGATCGGGAGCTGCCTTTTTTTCTTCCCCCGATTGGCAGGCAGCCATCATGACAACTGTAACTAAAATTAAGGTTATCTTACTTATTTGTTTTCTTTTCATTATTATTTGTTTTTAAAAAAGCGAATATACTTAATGATCAGTAATTTGTTCTGTTTTTTCATCAAAGTTAAATGGCAAAAGAAGGGGATATGTAAATGTGATTCGCCATTTACACAGCTTTTACAAACTGAGGGCCTGCCCTAGTGTTTTCCCTAAAAGACAAAACACACAAAAAGTAGTTTTAACATCAAAATTTTGATTATGAATCTTTAATAATATAAAATATTGTGCTTCATATAAATAAAAAAATTTTGTATTATTTAATTTGAATATTAATTAGTTTTATGTTTTTGGAAGTTGTTATTTTTTATACTTTTATGTCTGAAAACCAACGCATACCATAACATTAAACCTTACAAAATCTCAATTGACCTGCTCAAAAGTAGTGTTCATCGAAAATTATTATTTGACGTGATAATATTTCTGAATTTAGGGGTATCAAAGAACAGCAGCAATTGAAAATTTTAAGCAGTAAGCTATTTAATAAGACAAAAATGAAAAACAGCAAAAATTTTACCGGGATAAGGTTGATTATTTTTTTAGGATTGTCAATGGGGATTTTGGTGTCCTGTGTTGATCAACCCATAGAAGGGCCCGTTGGGACAGGTAATCCCCAAGACATTGAACATCTTCAGGCTTCCAGTTTTTTTGATTGGAAGACGACAGAACAGGTGACCGTATTGGTAAAGGGATTGTCCGCGAATATAGACATTAGCCGGACCCTCACCTTTGAAACCGAAAACGGCAATGAGTTTTATGCCGGGGTGCAGCAGATGGGAGCAGATTTTGAGATGACTTTTGATTTGCCTGCTTATGCTAAGGAAGTTACCATGATATATGGTGCCATTGAAAAAAAGGCGGAGATTTCCAATAAGCAGGTTTCTTTTGACTTCATTATTGACAGGGATAATGATGACATTGAACCCTAAAGCAGAAACTTGATTCTTCTAAGAGATTGTTTTAAATATTTTTAAAAATTCAGATCATGAAAAAAACAGCAATATTAATTTATATAATGGGCTTGATTGCCCTCCCTTCATTGGCACAGGAAAATACAGTAGAATTAGATGCGGAGTGGGGAGATAGGGATGAATATTTCGCAGCCTGCTGGGGCATGGGAGCTGTAACTACAAGTGATAACAGTGGCACCCTGATTTCCGGGGATTACAGTCTAAGAACCAATCAGGTAACCAATGAGTCCAATACCGCTACCTGGATTAAATCACCCTGGCTGACACTTGAAGCAGGAAATATTACTTTTAAAACCAGGCTTGACGGTAATGCCGGAGGCAACAGAAGTATCTTGATGCAGGTAATCTCATTCGATGCCGAAAATGAAAGCACCGGAGAAGGAGATGTAGAAAAATTTGACACTTTTGACTTTCCCAATCCTATCAACAAGCAAACGGAGGTTCATGAAGTGACTGTAAATGTACCCGCAAAATATATCGGTGAAACGGTCAAGGTCTTTATTAGTTTTGTTGGCTCCGGGGGGACTGCCAGAATAGGAATGGATGAGCTGGTTATTCCCGGAAAATATGCCTCTGACCCTTCTGAAAGTTGTTTGCCGGTAAGCCAAATGAAGGATACTGATGGAGACGGAGTTGCCGATGAGGAGGAAGTATTTCCTGAAGATAAATACAAGGCTTTCAATAATTATTTTCCCGGGCCTGATTTTGGAACCCTGATGTTTGAAGACTTGTGGCCGGCAAGGGGAGATTACGATTTTAATGATCTCGTAGTGGATTACAGGATCAATAGAATTACGGATGCAAAAGGACATGTGGTAGAAGTTGTAGTGGAGCTTTTGACCAGGGCCGCCGGAGCCGGGTTTAGCAATGGGTTTGGTATAGAGTTTACCGGTTTGTCTCCCGAAAAGGTCATAAGAGTAGTTGGTACCAAAACCAAATCAGAATCCATCCACAAGTTTGCAGAAAATGGCCTGGAAGCAGACAATGAATTTGCTACCATCATTCCTTTTGATGATGTGGACCTGGTCCTCACACATCCCGGGCAAGGGGCATTGGGAATCAACACAGACCCTAAATTTGGTTTTCAGGAATTAAAATTGCAAACCATCGTGATCACACTTAAAGAGGATGGTGTGACGCAAGGAGCGGGCCCTACCAGCCTGGCAGATTTGGGAATGGAAAATTTCAATCCATTTTTAATAGTCAATCAAAATAGAGGTATTGAAGTGCATTTGCCGGGCAAGAAGCCCACAAAGCATGTAGATGAATCTATTTTTGGCACCAAAGAGGACGGCAGTACCAATGGGGCTGACAGTTATTACCGAAATAAAGAAAATGGTTTACCCTGGGCAATGAATGTGCCTGTAAGCATTCCTTACATGATCAATAAAGTTCCTATTACCAAAGGATACATCCGGTTCTTCGATTGGGTGGTATCCGGAGGAGAGTCTCATACGGATTGGTATCAGGATGGAGGGGAAAACCGGAATGATCAGTACATGTTGAATGCACAATTAGAGGAAAATATTGTTCTTGTTCCGACAAGGCCCCGGGGAAGGGTTCCGAGGTAATGCGCTAAATCATTTTAGAATAAAGATCAGGTATCTCAAAGGATTACCTGATCTTTATTTCTAATTTATCTGAGATACAGGCCAATTGTGGTGCCATTTCTCAGAAGAGATTGAAATCGTTTTTTGTTGTTTAGTGATAAAAGAACTATTTTAGCACTACGATTATTTATTTTGTTTATAGATTAGGAATAACAGCGGGTTTTTAATAGAATTTTCATGGGATATTTAACTTTGGGCAGGCAGCTTGTTTTTTTTAACAGGTTTCTGCCGATGATGACAATGGCTATTTTTATTGTTTTTTTCAGCCATGCTCAGGTTGTCAGGGTCACCGGGGAGGAAAACAATATCGAGATCCAGCAGGTAAACTACCTGATCGAAGGTGAGGAATTGATTCAAACTTCTCCGGAAGGCAACCAAAATCCCAGTCCGGATGATGTGCCTGTCATAATAAGTGGGATTCAAATTGAAGGGGATAAGGTCATTTTTGCGACCACGAGAAATCCTTCAGTGGCAAATCCCAACCCTGCCATTGGAAGCAATGAAATAAGGCCAGATGCCATTCAAATCGTTCGATCCGACAATGCCATTATTTCACACAGGGACCCGGAATTTTTTAGTAACCTGGAAGCTGTAGTTTCTACCCCTGATATCCGTTCATATTGGGATATCAATTCTCAACCCTCTATTCCCAGGGGAGATCAATTTGTGGATTTGATCTACAGCGACCCGGTAGTGACATCCGGTTTTCTGCTGTACACAGAGCGGAATGGGAATTCTCCAACAGATTTCATCGCTCTTGGCAGGGATGGAGAGCCAATTGAAGGTGCCAATACTATTGAGGTAAGAGGTTATCAATGGACAACAGGCATTCACCATGTGAGCAATGTCCCGGATCAAAATCAGGAGATGGTTTTGTTCTCCCCCTCCCTATTCGAGTCGAATGAGCCTATCTTTGGCATTCGTATTATTGCGGTTAATGAACCGGATGGCAAACTGGTATTCTTTGTCAATGCCATTTCGGCCACTCCTGATTTGGCAGAACGCATAAATAGCGAGCTGGGAGGGGATGCCGTTCTGAATATTTATGACAATGATGAATTGAATGGAGCTGCACTAAACCCTATTGATGTACAAATGGAGGTTTTGGAAGACTTTCCCTCGGGTACCGCTGTTTTAAATCCCGATGGCACGGTGGATGTTCCTCCTAATACAGCACCCGGCGTTTATACCCTTACTTATGAAATAAGCACGGGCAGCGAATCGGACCAGGCAGAGGTGACGATTGAAGTCATAGAATATAAGCCTGAGGCATTTGACGATGCTGCCGAACTGGAAAATAGTTTTGCGCAGGACAGTTTGTTGAATGTGCTGGACAATGATATGTTGAATGGCCTTCCTGCATTGATTGAAAATGTAAATCTCAGCACGGTAAGTAATGAGGCTCCGGGTTTTATCCTCCTCACGGAAGATGGGTCAATAGATATTTCAGAAGGCATTCCTTCCGGATCCTATACCCTGGTGTATCAGATTTGTGATGCGGCAGATCCGGGCAAATGTGACCAGGCCGAAGTCAGTATTAGGGTGGCCCCAACCCTTTTGATTGCGGTAGACGACAATTTCGGAAACGTGAACCTCAATCGTGGAGGGGTAATTGGTGATCTGGTCGCCAATGACCTGTTGAACGGTGAACCCATAGAGGAGGGAAGAGTGGTTGTTGAATTATTGGATGCGGACGGGTTGACTGGCCTCAGTTTGACTGCTGCAGGTGAGTTATCTATTCCTGAGGGCCTGCCCAATGGAAACTATGAATTGCTGTATGAATTGAAGGAGACCATTAATCCAGGCAATTCAGACCAGGGTACCATTATTTTTTCCCTGCTTGATATACAATTGGAAGCCAATGACGATGCGGCAGTGACCAACCAAAACCAACCTGTTACTATCAATTTGCTGGAAAATGATTTTATCAATACCGGCGAATTGCTGGTTGAAACCCTGGTGATTACAACAGATCCGGTTAATGGCAGTATCGTTCAGAATGCCGATGGTTCGGTCAGCTATACCCCGGATGTAAACTTTTCCGGCTCGGATAGTTTCATGTACGAAATTTGTGAGAATACCGATCGCCAATTTTGTGACCAGGCTATGGTTAGCATTACCGTAAGGCCTATTCAACTGGAAGTTTCTAAAACTCCCGATGTGACAGAAGCGTCCATTGGAGGGATAGTGACCTATACCATTCAATTGACCAACAACTCTGACTTTGATCTGGAAAATGTTCAGGTAACAGATATACTTCCTGAAGGGTTGATGTTTTTATCTGCAGTTCCTGAGCAAACAGAAGATAACCTATGGGTAATTGAAAGAATAGCTTCGGGAGAGGCTTTCAATATCGATTTGGAAGTCATGGGTTCTAGCTTGGGTGAAGTGGTGAATATTGCAGAAATCAGCATAGGTGATTATGAAGACCTGGCTCAAGCCGTGCCTGTATCCATACTGGCCCGGCCAGTGGATATTAGTATCCTAAAAACTTCTTTTGGAATAGCTATTTACCAGGGGAATGAATTTGAGTATGAGATCAGGGTAACCAACAACGGAGATGGTCCAGGTGAAGGGATTACGGTTCAGGATGAATTGCCTTCAGGTCTGGCATACCTCGGTTTTACAGGAGATGCAGATCCTGCAGTCACAGGTAACACCATCAGCTGGACAATTTCCAGCATTGGAGCAGGTGAAGAAAAAGTTTATCGCATCAGGGTTCAGGCCACAAGCCCTGGTACCATCACCAATAGGGTAACGCTTCAGGTGCCGGAAAACCAGGAGAATGTTTCCCTTATTCAGGAATCTACCGATACCAATCAGGTTAATACCTTCTTTATTCCCAATGTGATCACGCCAGGTACCCTGGATGGAAAGAATGATACATTCGAGATAAGGGGAATTGAAAGGTTTGCACAAAGCTCCCTGACCATTTTGAACAGGAATGGTGACCATGTATTTGCTTCCGAGGATTACCAAAATGATTGGGCTGCGCAGGGTTTAAATGCAGGTTCCTACTACTATGTATTGGTCATTACAGACAGTATGGGAGATGCCCAAACCTATAAGGGATGGGTTCAGGTAGTAAAGTAATTATTTTGTGTTAATCGGGATCGTTTAAATTGGAGATCAATGAAAAATATTTTTAGAGTTTTTGGATTTTTGGTGGTGTTGAATGGCCTGGGATTTGGCTTAACAGAAGCCCAACAATTGCCTCAATTCAGTCAGTACATGTTCAATGGATTGCATATCAACCCTGCTTATGCAGGCTACAAGGGTGAGCATTACATTCAATCCACCTATCGGAGTCAGTGGGCAGGATTACCGGGAGCCCCTACTACCTTTACGGTAACCGCAGACCTGAGTGCCAATGAAGGTTTGATGGGGTTTGGTGCTTCCATTCTTGCTGATGAGCAGGGGCCGGCCAAAACCAATTCCGGTTTACTGACCTATGCCTACAGGATTCAAACAGGATCTGCTTCCTTTTTGGGATTTGGGATCAGTGGGGGTGTTACCGAATATGCCATTGATGGTTCCATGTTTAATCCCAATGATTTTGACGACGGAGAAATTCCAGAAGGCAGAATCAACTTATTTACCCCAAATTTAAATACGGGAGTATTTTTCCACAGTCCGGATTTTTACGCTGGTTTTAGTGCATATAACCTGATTGGGCGGAAATCACTCGAGGATGAGGCCGTAGCCCTTGTCTACCACAATGTGCATTATTACCTCACAGCAGGGGGATTGCTGCCCTTATCCGAACAGGTGCAGTTCAAACCTTCCTTTCTGCTAAGAAATGGTGGTAGTGGCCCGAGCAACCTGGATTTAAATGGTATGTTTTTGTTTATGGACAGAATCTGGGCCGGAGCATCTTATCGGACCAACCTTAAAATAGGACAAAACGATTTGCCCGAGGGTTTGTCCTCAAGAAATGCCGTGGCACTGATCCTTGAATTGTTCGCAACGGAAAAACTCAGGTTGGGTTATGCCTATGATGTGCAGACCAATGCTTTCAGTGGCTTAAGGAACAATTCACATGAAATTTCCCTTGGCTACTATATTTCTCCAAGAAAAGTGAATATGAACAACCCAAGATGGTTCTGAATATGAAGAAGATTTTTATTTATTTAATTCCGGTGTTTTTGTTTGGCCTGCTTTCAGGCAGCGCCACTGCCCAAAGTGGATTGTTGCGCTATGCTGACAGAAAGCTTGCAGAGGAAAACTATTTTGAAGCTGGCCAGGGATATGCCAATGCCTATGCCAAAAAACCTTCTTTTCAGGCTGCAAAGGGAGCTGCATTGGCTTTTGATGTTTTAAGAGATTATCCCAAAGCTTACAACTGGTGGGAAAAGGCAGTCACTTTTGCGGAAGCGGATGACAAGGATTGGTTACAATATATTGCTGCTGCCAACAGGGCTGGTGAAAAGGATGCTGTTTTTATGGCATTGGATTCCCTGGACGAGGAGCAGAACGGGGCCATCAGAAACCTTCAATTGGATTCTTTAAAATATTGGTATGGTTCAGAAGGCAATGCCGGGCTCAAAAGACTGGACCGGATCAACAGTTCAAGTACCGAATTTGGTTGGGTAAAGGACCAGCAGGGAAGGATATATTTTACCTCAGACAGAGGGGGTGAATCTGACCGGAAGAAAAAAGCTTTGCGGATTGACAAGAGCTATAAATACTACAACAAATCCTCAGATTGGACAGGAAGGGATTACTTAAGTATTTACCGCATGGATACCGATGGAACGGTATCTCCCTTTGAGGTTCCGGTTCCCGGGGTATTTCATGCCTCAGATCCCTATGTTTTGCAAGAGCAGGATATTATTTTTTATACAGTCACCAGGGATATCAGGCGGTCCAAAAATTATGAAGTCCACTCGGAGCTGTATTTCAGCAGGCTGGATGCAGCAGGCAAGCCCGTTGACTTTAAAGGCCTGCCAATTAATGCTCCTCTGGAATACAGTATAAAAAGTCCTTTTGTTGACGAAAGCAATAAAAGGTTATACTTTTCTTCAGACATGTCTGGTGGACATGGAGGCTTTGACTTGTACTACATGACTTATGGAGAAAATTTTGAATTTCAGAAACCAGTTAATCTGGGACCTGTAATTAATTCTGCCGGCAACGAAATAGATCCCTTTATTCAGGATGGAAAATTTTACTTTGCCTCTGATGGACATCCCGGGCTTGGGGGACTGGATATTTTTGCTTCCGACAGGAACAACGATACCTTTGCCGGAGTAAAAAACATGGGCTTACCTTACAATTCACCGCAGGATGACTTTGGATTTTTCGAAACGGCAGAAAACAGGGTTTTGATTTCCTCAAACCGACCAGAAAGCAGCGGATGGGATGATATTTTTGAATTGGAAACTTTGTATAAGGATTTCCAGGCATTGGTTTTGGCTTGTGACGGAGAAAAGGTATCAGGTGCCTTAGAGGTTTCCTTAACGGAGGGCAATGATAAAATCAACATTGGTATTGATCAAATTGGGGATGGCATGCTTCAGGCCGAAATGGCTCCCGAACAAGACCATGAAATCCAGATCAAAAAGCAGGGTTATTTTGCTGTTCAGGACAAGGATTTGAGTACCAGGGGACTGGCCTCAGGAAGCCTGGAGAAGACCTATCAATTGGTTAGAATCCCTTACAACACAGCTGTATATGTAGATCTGGTATATTACAACCTGGATGAATCGGCAATAAGGGATGATGCTGAGGTTTCTTTGGATAAGGTGGCAGACTTGTTAAAATATTATTCCTTTTTAAATATTGTTGTTAGGTCTCATACAGATGCCAGGGCAAGTGAAGCTTACAATGAGGCCCTCAGTGAGAAAAGGGCGGACGCAGTAAGGGACTATTTGGCGGAATTCGGGGTAGCCAGATCCAGGATTGAAGCAGAATGGATGGGAGAAACTGAATTGGCCAATGATTGCGGTGATGGGAATCCCTGTCCTGAAGATCTTCACCAATTAAACAGGAGGACGGAATTGCTCCTGCTGGCATTTCCGGAAGAAGGAAAGGCCTATAATATGCCCCCTGAATTGCAAGGTGTGGATCTATGCGATATCAGCAACATTCAATTGCCGGAAGAGTTGCCTACCATTTATTTTGGTTTTGATCAAGCGGAGCTTGATGTTGCCGACATGATGGCCCTGGAAAGGGTGGCATTAATGTTGAAAAACATGATCAACAGGAGATTGGCCATAATGGGACATACAGACAACAGAGGGTCAGCCGAATACAACGAAGCATTATCTAAAGAGAGGGCTTTGGTGGTGAAAAATTACCTGGAAGGCAGGGGCATCGCCTCTGATCGGTTGGTGTATGAGTTTTTTGGAAAAACAAAACCTGTGAACGATTGTGATGAACAGCCCTGCAGTCCTGATATGCACCAACTAAACCGTCGAACGGAGCTGATCCTGCCCAGCATTCCCAAGCCAAAGAAAAATTGGTCTAAGAAAGAAGGACAGTAATCGAAGAATAAAAAAGGAGCTTTCAAAAGCTCCTTTTTTTGTTTAATTAGCCAAGAGTATTTTCGTTAACTCCAGGCAAATTTGTTGTTTTTAATACCCTTGAAAGGATTCTGAATTCTATTTTTACCAACTGCTATGGCTTTTTTACCCTTAACTGGTTAGGGATTATTTTTGACTTTTTTCGAAGTCTTCAAATATTTTTGATCGTTTTTATTATTCCTTCACCTTAATTACGGAGTTAGTTAATTTAACCTTTTCCCCCGGGTATATTTAGCATTTTAAGAAAAAGGCACACCTCTTAACTTTTTCCGAAAGATGCATTAAAACTGAGTTCGAATTAAGATCGTCAATAAAAACCAATTGAATCGTCACTGCGAACCCTTTGTCGTGGGTATAGGCGCTGGGAAAGGATGTGGCAGTCTCGTTTGGCTAGAGATTCCCAGGGCTTTCACCGCTCAAAACCCACTATATGCCTCGTAATGAGGGTTTTTTTTGTTATTCCAAACCTTCCTGGTTTCCGGCTCAGGCTAAAGCAATACTTAATACCAATCCAGAATTATCAAATTTAATTTGGAAATCATTAACCGGAAAAGTAAAAAGCGGCAGTCTTGACAGACTAAGTGATTGTCAAAGAATTTGAATGAATGGAGAATGCTTTTTGAACGACTGGTTAAGTTTAAATAGTTTTATAAAAACTTTGATAGATGAAAAAAATGATAGTAAAAAACACAATGAGTTTTGGGTAAGGAATAAAATTACAGTTAAAGTTAAAAATTAGGAATAAGAAATGGATTAGATTTAATATAAAGAACAAAATAAAAAAATGGCTATTGTAGTTTAAAAATGAACCCTAATATTAAGTGGTTATCTAAAATAAATTAAAAAGAGGTAAAAAAAATAACTCAAAAAATAGTAAATACATTAAATTAGAATGAATTAGGTTTAATAAATATCCGATAGAAAGTAAATATTAAAAAAAAATTAAAAAATTATCGAAGAATAAAAATTAAATAAAAAAAGAATTAAATTAAAAAATAATAAAAATATAATAAGATAAAATAAATTAAAA
>NZ_JABURL010000063.1 GCF_014762705.1 Cyclobacterium sp.
AATCTTAATTTTAGTAATTTAAAATTTGAAATTTTATCACTGATCATTTGCCTTAATGGTTATTGGATTACAGAAGCAAGGGCCCAGGAAACTCCCTTTACCCTGGAGGAAAGTGTGTCGTATGCCCTTGAGAATAATGCAGAGGCCAGAAACGCCAGGCTTGAAATTGAAGCTGCCAGGGGATTGGTAGGAGAGCGAACCGCTGAAGGGCTGCCGCAAATTAATGCCAACCTCAATGCAACCAATAACCTGATGGTACCTGTTTCTCCCTTTCCGGCTAGGATTTTTGATCCGGAAGCAGCTGAAGGTGAGTTTATTGGCATTCAATTTTCTCCCGAGTTTACGGCCGGTTTGACAGGCACCGTTTCCCAAATGATTTTCAACGGTTCTTATTTTATCGGACTGAAGGCAGCTAAAACGTATCGTCAACTGGCTGAAGTGGACCGAAAGTTAACCGAACTCGAAGTTATTGAGAATGTTAAGAAAGCGTATTATTCGGTTTTAGTCAGCGGGGAAAGGGAAGAACTGATAAGGGCCAATTTGAGCCGTATTGATACCCTTCTTAAAGAGACAAAAATACTCTATGATGAAGGTTTTGCAGAAAAGATTGATGTCAGCCGGATTCAGGTGCAGCACAACAATATTCAAACTGAACTAGACAAGGCGAAAACGGCGACTTTGGTAAGCATGCGGCTGTTGAAATTTCAGATGGGAATGCCACAAAGTCAGGAAATCACCCTTGTGGACACGATTACGGGCCTTGAGACCCTGTTGGATGCAGAAAGGTTGCTGTTGGAAGACGGGGAGCAGAGAGTGGAAATTGATCAGGTAAATACCAATTATGACTTAGCAACGCTGGATCTTAAAAACAATCAGATTCAATACATGCCCCGTCTGGATGCCAATTATACCTTCCAGCGTAATGCCTTTGGGGGCAACTTTTCAAACCTGTGGTCCGGAGATTGGTTTACAGGCTCAGTGGTAGGTGTAACGCTGCAGATTCCCATTTTTGATGGATTTACAAAAAGGTATAAAATTCAGCAAAACAGGGTACAGCTCAGGCAACTTGAGGTGCAGAAGGAGTCTGTGCTTCAAAATATTGTAATAGAAAAATTTCAATCTCGTCAAAACCTGATCAATAGCCTTAAGGCACTGGATGTTCAAAGGGAAAACCGGGATTTGGCCCTGGAGGTATTTGATATGGCTAAAATAAAATATCAGGAGGGAGTTGGTTCTAACCTCGAAGTAGTAGAGGCGGATTCAGCCCTTAAGGAGGCAGAAACCAATTATTTCTCTGCTTTGTATGATGCCTTCATCGCAAAAGTGGATTTGGAAAAAGCATTGGGAATTTTAAAATAATCAAAAAGGATACCGTAATATTTTATGAAAAATACCATCAAGTTTTTAACACTAGCCCTGCTGATTGGGGTAATTGCCTGCTCTGAACCAAAGGATGAGCTGGCCGAAAAAAAGGACCAACTGGAAGCATACAAATCAGAAGCTGCTGCACTAAAAGTCTCTATTCAGGAGCTGGAAGAAGAAATCTCCCGGCTGGATCCCGAATTCAGGAGAAATCAACGTAAATCTGTTTTAATTACCACAGCACAGCCAGAGCGGGGAAATTTTGAGCATTATGTTGAAGTTACCGGTTCAGTGTTGTCTAAAAAGAATGTCAATATCAGTGCAGAGCTTTCCGGGAGAATTGAGGAAATAGTAACCCGGGAAGGAATGTCTGTGAAAAAAGGACAAGTAATTGCCACTATTGATGCCGAATCTGTAGAGAGAAGCATAGCTGAAATTCAAACCCAGTTGGATTTGGCAAAGACAGTTTTTGAAAAGCAGGAGCGACTTTGGAACCAGCAAATTGGTACTGAAATGCAATACCTGGAGGCAAAAAACCGAATGGAAACGCTGGAAAAAAACCTGGCTTCACTCGAATTGCAAAAAGACAGGACAACGGTGAGGGCACCATTTAACGGTACAGTGGAGGAGTTGCTGATTAGGGTAGGGGAGTTGGTGCAACCAGGTTCCCCCATCGTCAACCTGATCGGTGAGGACGACCTTTTTATAGAAGGTGATATTTCCGAAAGGTATATTGGTATCCTTGAGCGGGGCGACTCAGTAAGTATTCGCTTTCCATCCATCAACAAATCCCTCAAGACCAAAGTGACGGCCATCGGCAGCGTCATTAATCCCGACAACCGAACTTTCAAAGTAGAGGTGTTTTTACCCAAAATGGAGCTCGTAAAACCCAATATGCTTTCGGTATTGAATATACAGGATTATGAAAACCCCGAGGCAGTGATTGTGCCTACCTATTTGATTCTTCAGGACAATAAAGGCAGTTATGTCTTTGTGGTGGAAGAGGGCATGGCCAGAAAAAAATATGTGGAAAGGGGCATGACTTATAAGGGTGAGACAGAAATCCTGGAAGGCCTGGATGGTACAGAAACATTGGTAGACAAGGGATTCAGAGAAGTTGGGGATAATTTTAATGTAAACATCGCATCATAAGGCATTTATGGATACAGATAGCAAATCAAAAAAAGGCCTGATCAGGGAGTTTGGTATTTCCACACTTTCAGTAGACAACAGGACCAGTGTGGTGATCCTTACCTTAATCATTTCATTCCTGGGCATGTTTGCCTACCGGACCATGCCCAAGGAAAGTTTTCCGGAAATTGTCATTCCTACCGTCTATGTAGGTACGGCATATCCTGGTAATTCTCCGGTGGATATGGAAAACCTGATCACCAGGCCCATAGAAAAGGAACTTAAATCCATCAACAACCTGAAAGATGTGAGTTCTACTTCCATTCAGGATTTTTCCTCTATTGTGGTGGAGTTCAATCCCAATGTGGATATATCCAAGGCTTTACAGGATGTTAAAGATGCGGTGGATAAAGCCAAAAGTGAGCTGCCCACGGACCTGGACAGAGATCCTGATGTATTGGAAATCAATACCTCGGAATTCCCGATCATGAACGTAAATATTTCAGGAAACTATACTGAACAGGAACTGAAAAAATACGGGGAGTACCTGGAGGATGAGATTGAAAAACTGTCAGAAATCTCCAGTGCAGACCTGGGCGGAACTATAGAGCGGGAAATACAGATCAATGCCGATTTGTATAAAATGGAAGCCAATGGGGTTACTTTTTCGGATATTTCCAGTGCGGTGGCTGATGAAAATGTTACCATTTCCGGAGGCAATATCCTTTCGGGTGATTACCGCAGGACCTTGCGGATTGCGGGTGAATTTACGGACCCCATGCAATTGGAAGATGTTATCATAAAGACGGAAAATAATAAAATCGTCTACCTCAAGGATGTGGCTTCCGTGAGCGATACTTATAAAGAGCGGGAAAGTTATGCCAGAAGCAATAATCTTCCTGTGGTCACCATCAATGTGGTCAAAAGAAGCGGGGAAAATCTCCTGGACGCTTCGGACAAAATCAAAGAACTGATAGAAGATGTAAAAATCAATCGGTTTCCCGAAGATCTGGAGGTCACCATCACCAATGACCAGTCTAAAGCAACCCGTTCACAGGTAGACAATTTGGAAAACAGTATTGTCTCAGGTGTGATCCTGGTAGTGCTGGTGCTGATGTTTTTTCTGGGCTTCAGGAATGCCCTGTTTGTGGGTATTGCCATTCCCTTGTCCATGTTTATTTCCTTTTTGGTACTCAATTCTCTGGGTGTCACCTTGAATTTGATGGTCTTGTTTTCTCTGATTCTGGCATTGGGCATGTTGGTGGATAACGGGATTGTGGTAGTAGAAAACATTTACAGACTAATGCAGGAAGGGAAATCTGCCGTACGTGCCGCCAAAGAAGGTGTGGGAGAGGTTGCTTGGCCCATCATTACCTCAACGGCCACAACACTGGCTGCATTTCTTCCTTTGGCTTTTTGGGATGATATTATCGGGGAGTTTATGAAATACCTGCCCATTACCCTGATTATTGTTTTGTCCTCTTCCCTTTTTGTTGCACTTGTCATTAATCCGGTACTCACGGCTTTGTACATGAAGATTCAGGATGTGGACAAAAGGAAACCGGTTCAAAAACCCATGATCGTGGCTGCGGTATTGACCTCAATGGCAATCCTGTGTTACTTTGCCAGTTGGATTGCTTTGGGCAACCTGTTGTTTCTGGGGGCCCTTTTGACGATTTTCAATGTTTTTGCCTTAAGAAAAGCTATTCGCTGGTTTCAAAATGTATTTTTGGTCAAGCTGGAAAACATGTATGAGAATACCCTTCACTTTGCCTTGAAGGGATCTAAACCCTATTTGTTTTTTGGAGGAACGGTATTGTTGCTGGTAGTATCCCTGGTCTTATTATTTATAAGAGCACCCAAGATCCTCTTTTTTCCTGACAATCAGCCTGCACTGGTGAGTATATATATGGAAAAGCCCATAGGTACGGATATTGAGGCTACCAATGATTTTGTCCACCAATTGGAGGACGATTTATTTGAACTTTTGGAACCCTATGATGACATCATAGAGTCTGTCATTTCTCAAGTCGGGGAAGGAACGGGGGATCCGCTGGAGGGTCCCAGCCAGGCAAAGACCCCACATAAGGCGAAAATTACCATCGGATTTGTGGAGTATCAGTTTAGGGATGGGGTAAATACCAATGAGGTAATGGAGAAAATCCGGAACCTGGCAGAAGGGTATCCTGGAGTACTGGTAACGGTAGATAAGCAAAGAAATGGCCCGCCTGTAGGAAAACCAATCAATATTGAAATCAGTGGCGAGAACTTTGATCAATTGATCACTTTTGTAGGTCAGGTGCGGGAACAAATCAACGAATCCGGCATTCAGGGCATAGAAGAATTAAAATCTGATCTGGAGCTGGGAAACCCTGAACTTATTATTGATATAGACCGGGAAAAGGCAAGGAGATTTGGCTTGTCTACTTCCACCATCGCCAATGAACTCAGGACTGCTTTGTTTGGATTGGAAGTTTCCAAATTTAAAGAAGGTGAAGATGATTACCCAATTCAATTGCGGTTGTCAGAAGAGTACCGGTATGAAATCGGCGCTTTATTGAACAAGAAAATTAGTTTCAGGGATAAATTTGGTAACCTAAAGGAAATTCCAATTTCTTCGGTAGCCAGTCTGGAATACAGTTCCACTTATGGATCAGTAAAAAGGAAAGACCTGGAGAGGGTGATTACCTTATTTTCCAATGTCAATGATGGATATAATGCCACAGAAATAAATAATGAGATCAAGGAATTGATGCAGGATATTGAGGTGCCGGAAGGTATCGATTTGAGTTTTACCGGGGAGCAGGAGGAGCAGGCAAAATCTGCTGAATTCCTTACCAGGGCATTGCTTATTTCCATATCCTTGATTTTCCTGATTATTGTGGCCCAATTCAATTCGGTGACCACCCCATTCATCATCATGGCTTCTGTGGTGTTCAGTACCATAGGGGTCTTTTTGGGTTTGCTGGCATTCAATATGGATTTTGTAATCATCATGACAGGGATTGGCATCATCTCACTGGCGGGGGTGGTGGTAAACAACGCCATTGTACTTATTGATTATACGAATTTGGTAAGGATGAGAAAAAGGGAGGAACTTGATATCCCGGAAGATGGATTTTTATCGAAGGAGGATCTCCTGGACAGCATCATTCAGGGAGGTAAAGTCAGGTTGAGGCCGGTACTACTGACGGCTATCACTACCGTTCTGGGGCTGATTCCGTTGGCCCTTGGGATGAATATCGATTTTTATGGTCTGTTGTCTTCTTTTGATCCGAAATTTTACATTGGAGGAGACAACGCAGACTTCTGGGGGCCAATGGCATGGACTGTGATATTTGGGTTAACCTTTGCGACCTTTTTGACGTTAGTAATAGTGCCGGTAATGTATTTATTGGCAGACAAATTAAATTCTATTGCTCGCAAGAGCAATTAATTAGATTTAATTAAAGGTTGGTGGTTTTTTAAGTGTTAAAACCTCCGGGGCACTGCCCCGGAGGTTTTTAGTTTTCAATTTTCCTGACCATAATAAGCTCCTTTTCCATGCTTTCTTTCATAATGTTTTTGAATCAATGCAGGCTTGAGCCTTGGCGCTTTGGGATTGATTTGCAGGGTCAGATAGGCCATGTGGGCAATTTCCTCTAAAACCCTGCTGTTGTATACGGCTTTGGAAGGGTCCTTTCCCCAGGTAAAGGGGCCATGATTTCCTATCAATACCATTTCCACCTCTTCGTAAGACAGGTTCTTTTTGGAAAAACAATCCAATATCTGCTGGCCGGTCATGTGTTCGTAATCCCCAGCAATAAGTTCATCAGCCATGGGCGGGGCACAAGGTATATCTTTGGTGTTGTGGTCGGCATGTGTGGTGCCAAATATGGGAATATCCATTTGAGCCTGGGCCCAGGATACCGCAAAGGTGGAATGGGTGTGACAAATTCCACCGATTTTCACCCAATTTTTATATAAAAAAGCATGGGTTTTGGTATCGGAAGAGGGTCTCATTTTGCCTTCTACCACCCGATTATCATAATCTACAATCACAATATCCTCAGCCTTCAAATTACCATAGGGCAATCCACTGGGCTTAATCGCAAAAACAGCCCTGTCCCTGTCAACTGCACTAACATTGCCAAAAGTATAAACTACTAAACCAAGTTGGGGCAGTTCCATATTGGCCTCATAGCATTCCCTTTTCAATTCTTTAAAATTACTTGTCATAAGCTTGGTTTTTTTTTATTCAATCAGGGTCAGCCCTGTACGTTTAACTTAATCTTAAATTTCAAAGATCAACTTCTGGCCATCCCTCTGCTGACCAGCCGATGGTTCTGATCAATAGTTTTGGCCTTCCCTCATCCTATGCATCATAGCCATGGAAAATATCAACAGAAAGGCATAAATGCTGTATTTAACCTGAGAACACATTCGTTAATGGATTTGCTTTAATAACCTGACCTCCTGGATAATGACTGGCTCCAATAGGTATTGTTCTTTGTTCTCCAATCCCTGTATTTGTTTCACCACATCCATTCCTTCAACTACCTTACCAAAGGCAGCAAATCCTTGACCGTCCGGATTTCGCTTGCCACCGTAGTCAAGTTCCGGTTGGTCTCCCAGGCAAATAAAAAAGCTGCTTTGAGCTGAATCGGGCCCAAGCCTTGCCATGGAAATGGTTCCATGTTCATGCAGTATCCCTGTTGTCCTGGTGGTTTCAATGGGTATTGGAGGTAATAGTTGTTCCTCAGTAACGTTTCCCCCTTGTATCACCTGGATTTTAATGTCCCTTTGAGATTCATTTTCAGGAGTACATACCCTAAAAAAACTGGAATTTTCATAGGCGCCGCTCGATACATACTTCAGAAAATTTGCTACTGTTCCGGGAGCTTTTTCCGGATAAAGTTCAATAATTATGGAGCCAAAAGCCGTTGAAATCTTGCAGCGTTTCTCTGTTTGGGCGTTGACAATAGAAAAGGTGAAATAGAGTATAAGCGTTAAACAGGCGAGTTTATTCATTTTGAAAGCAGATAGACTGAGTGAATAACAAAAAATTTTACCCAATATCCAAAAAAAGGACAGCCTGGAAATATATTTCTTTTGGAGGCAGGGTATGGGTTTAAGGAATTGAGCATCAAAAAGAAAATATAAATTTGGAAAACACTTTTTTTCAGGCTAACGAATTTTCTTTATCCTTATTTTTTTATTTCCGAAATTAAGGTGTAATTATGACAATTAATAAAAAATGACATGAAAAGTTTACCTGAGTACGAAGTGTGGTTCATAACTGGCAGCCAGCATTTGTATGGTGAAGAGACCCTGAATACCGTAGCATTGCATGCCAAAGAAATTGCAGCAGCTTTGGATGCTTCAGAAAAAATAGCTGTCAAAATTGTTTATAAACCCATTGTTACCACGGCAGTAGCTATTTACGAAGTACTTGCCCAAGCCAATGGGAAGGGTAATTGCATAGGGGTCATTACCTGGATGCACACTTTTTCGCCTGCCAAGATGTGGATCAGTGGATTAAAGGTTTTGCAAAAACCCCTTTTACATTTACATACCCAATATAACCGAAACTTACCTTGGGATGCCATCGACATGGATTTCATGAACCTAAACCAAAGTGCTCATGGGGATCGGGAGTTTGGATTTATCTGTACCCGGATGGAAATTCCCAGAAAAGTAGTGGTAGGACATTGGAAAGAGCTACAGGTGCAGGTGGAAATCGATAATTGGTGTCGGGCGGCTTGTGGCTGGCACGATTGGCAAGGCGCTCAATTTGTGCGGTTTGGAGATAATATGCGGCAGGTGGCTGTCACTGAAGGAAATAAAGTGTCCGCAGAAATGCAATTTGGTTTCTCTGTCAATACCCATGGGGTAGGGGATTTGGTGGCCCAGATAGCGGAAATATCTTCTGCAGCTGTCGATCGTTTGATTGAAACCTACGAGCAGCAGTACCTGGTAGATGAACAAATGAACAAGCAGGGGAGCAGGAGGGAATCCCTGAGAGATGCTGCAAGAATAGAGTTGGGATTGAAGCAGTTTCTGGAACAGGGATCCTTCAAAGGTTTTACCAATACCTTTGAGGATTTGCATGGCATGAAGCAGTTGCCTGGCATTGCTGTTCAGCGGCTAATGGCTCAGGGATATGGGTACGCTGGAGAAGGAGATTGGAAGACCATGGCTCTGGTAAGGGCCATGAAGGTAATGGGTACAGGATTGCCTGGAGGCAATGCCTTTATGGAGGATTATACTTATGATTTTGAGGAGCAGGGAGGACTTGTACTGGGGGCCCATATGCTGGAAGTGGATGAAAGCCTTGCAGCCGGGCCGATACGATGTGAAATACACCCATTGGATATCGGGGGTAAGGATGACCCGGTAAGACTGGTGTTTAACGCAGGGGGAGGAAATGCACTTAATGCTTCCCTGATAGATTTAGGGACGAAATTCAGATTGGTGCTCAATGAGGTGGAAGCTATCATGCCCCCAAGGGATCTCCCTGAATTACCGGTGGCTCGCAGTATGTGGAGGCCTAAGCCAGACTTTAAAACCGCCGCTACCGCCTGGATTCTGGCAGGAGGTGCTCACCATACCTGTTTCAGTCAGAACTTGCCAACTGAAGTTTTGGAAGATTTTGCGGAAATGGCCCGTTTGGAATGTGTGTTGATTGATGGCGATACCCGGATAAGAGAATTCAAAGCCCTTCTCAAACGGTTATAAAGGGTAGAAACAGACCCTGCCTTACCCATGGTTTAATTAGTTACAAGAAAATGAATCCCATTTCTGGTGGCTTTAGTCATCTTTACAAGGGAGAATAATCAAAGGAGTAGCGCCCTCGTGTACCAAATCGTTGATAAAAAAATTTCTGAATAGTTTGTCGTTTAGTGTTCTGGAACCTTTTTGAAGGACAAGATAATCGTCCGGATACTCACTGTATCTGTTTTTGATGACTTTAAAAGCATCTGTACCCTCATAAATTTTCACCAAACATTGGTACTTATCATCTAATTTATCTTTAAGCGCATTCAAATATACCTCGCTTTCAGTTTTGTCATCTGTTTCTGAAAGGATGGTAAGTAGCTCTATTTCACCTATTGAGTTTCCAATTGTGTTAAGAAGATGGTTAAGTGCCGGTTCATTAAAAGGAAAATTAACGTGACTGGCCAAGGCAAGTCTCTTTGGAAGAGCCTGCTCAATGGATTTTGGTAAAGCAATAATAAGCCTGTTGAGGTGATTGATAATATTTGTAGCCGTACTGCCAATTAAAAATTTTTTAAGGAAACCAGTTCCTTTTAATCCCAACAAAAGTATGTCATCTGAACTTGTTTCATTAGCTAAAAAATGGATGATCGAACTGTCAATTGCCAAAAATTCAGCTTTTTCACGTGGCAGGGCTAATTTTTTCAATTCTTCCGAAAACTTCTTGTCCGCTTCTTGTTTTTCGAAAGCTATCACTTGTTCCTTGCCTGGAGAATTGGCCAGAGTGGGCACCAAACCGGGGATTTGGTTAATGAATTGGAGGGAAACACCGTACGAATTTTGCCACTCATAAGCCACCTTAATTATTGTTGGCGTATAGGGTGAAAAATCAATAAGTACAATTAATTTTTTCATGGTATGAGGTGCATTTGAAAGTAAACTGTAAAAATTAAAGTTAAAGAATATCTTTCATAAAACTAGTTAACTGCATCAAATCAAAGTTTTTTGAAGGCTACTATTGATCCTCATACCATTTTTCATCAAAGGTATGGGTAGACTCCAAGGCAGCTTTCAATACTTTCACCACCATCCATATCATTAATACCGGAGAAATGGAAAATAGCAACAATATCAGTGCGGTATTCAGGTTTACTGCTACAGCAACAACGTAAATCAATAGAAAGCCTGTTACCAGGCTAACTGGTACCAATGGGTTGTCCATAATTTGGTTCTTTTCCTGATAAAACAATCAGGAACAGGTATTTGTTCGATTAAAAAATTAGATTGTATATCAGGCATTGTCCACCCTCGGAGCCCAATAGGTACAATATGCTCCGGCTTTTACAGGACCCTTAAAGAGTTGGCATCCACCACATTTTCTTTTTTCCGTAGGGGGTAGGTAGAGCTGACAATTGTCACAACGATTGTCAGAAACCGGCGTTTCTTCTTCATATCCCAGGCTTTTTCTTTTTTCCAGTTCATCCTCGCTTAAGCCTGTCAGGTCTGCACAATCAGTAACCTGTTCGAGTTGGTATTCTTTTTTTGGGCTGGCACAATAGGATAAAATCAGGGTTGACGATCCGAGTAAATACTTTACAAAATTCCTTCTTTCCATGGGTTGGTTTTTAAAGTGCGGTCATTAATTCCTGAAGGGGGAATTCACCATAATTTTCCCCTGCTTCCAGTTTTTTCAAAATAGCAGTTAAATTTTCAGAATGGTTATCCTTTGATAGCTCCAGACCTTTTTTCAGGTTATCCAAAGCTATTTGCTTCCAATGATCCATGTTTTCGCCTTCCAAAGAAGACAATAGTCCGATGAAATCCTTAATATTGGCTTCTTCCCCTTTTGCACCCAATATATGTGACACTTCTTTAAGGTAATCATTTTTCCAACCTTCAGAACTTTCAAAAAAATCATGCTGCTCTTTCAATTCTTCAAGGATCTGAAGTCCGGAGCCAGCATTGGAGCTAAGGATTGCTGTTCGAAACCATTTATTTGATCCCTTTTCCATTAATACACCCGCCATTTTTTCAATGACTGAATTGTCCTCATAATTTCCCAGGCTTAAAACAGCCTGCATGGAGATCATTGGGTTTTCATGGTTTATTTTTTCCGATATATCTTCCCTTAAAGCTGGAAAGTCCTCTGCCAACACCAAAGCATTTTTAACAAGCCCCCAATGTTCGCTTTCCAATGCGGATGCTACCAAATCTGAAGGTAAAGCATCCATGGAATGCAATAAATGAAGGGCCAGAACCTGGGCTTTTGGGTTTTCCTTTTTTGCCAATGCCAATAGAAAAGGCACCGGCTCCGCGCTGGGATTTTCCAGTATCAAGCGCTGAGCGGTAGTTCTGTTCCAGCCATTGTCATGGGCCAGTTGAGCAACAAGAGCTTCCGCGTCCATTTTTGAGAAATCAGGGGATTCCCTTTTTCCAACACCCGTGCCTTTTGGTACCAGGCGATAAATTCGCCCATGGTTTTCTCCATTCATGAAGTCCATTTCCTCTTTTAGATCATCCGGGATCGAAACCGGGGTTTCTATATGTTGCCGGTAAAAATCAACCAGGTACAGAAACCCATCAGGACCTACCGTAAAACCTACCGGCCTGAACCAGGGATCGGTGGATGCCAGGAATTCCTTTGTGGTTTCTTCAGCATGTCGCCGGGCCAGTAGGGATGGTCCGTTTTTATCCAGCACCAACTGGTCTCTGTGTACCAGGTTTCCTGCTACATCTCCGGTAAACAGGTCTCCGTAAAATTCTTCCGGAAAGGCGCCTCCATTGTAAATCGTACCTCCGGAGGCTCCGGTGAAATAGTCCTCGGCATGTTCTACCCGGTCCAATTCCTGTTCCTGGTATTGCTTGTTCCTTCTTTGTGTCCTCTCTGCCCGCCAGTAGGGAGGCGGAGTCATTTGAAACATTTCAAAATCATGGTCGGAAATGTTTTGATTTACAGATTTGCTGGATAGATGCCCGTGGCGCTCCAGGTATCTTCCAGGAATAACTGCCTGCTGCACATGCAAAGTGTTTTGGGTAAATACCTTATTGCCCCAGTCATCGAAGGTCTGCCCAAATTGTGCGGTGCCGCTTTCCTTTTCAAATTGGCCCTTGTCCAGTCGAAATCTGAAATCCATCCCCTGAAGGTTTATCGGCTTTTTTTCAGTTTTGTTTTGGAAGGTTACCTCACTTCTTTGCCCGTTATTGGCCGCATAGATCCAATTATCCACACCCAGTCGCAAATTGGTAATCTGGGCTTCAGAATTATTTTCAAAAAAACCTGAAAAAATGATTTCTTTGCTGTCAGCAGCTCCATCCTCATCCAGATCTTTCATGTAGTAGATATAGGGTGCAGCTGTTACCAGCAGGCCTCCCTTCCAGGGCATCAGACTGGTGGCATCTGCTATGCCTTCTGCAAAAACAATGGAGGAGTCTATCTGCCCATCTCCGTCTTCATCTACCAATTGTTTAATCACTCCCCTTCCCTTACCTTCTTCAGGCTTGTAGGGGTAGTCAGGCATTTCTACGGCGAAGGCCGTTCCGTGCTCATCAAATACCAAATCCACCGGATCCTTGATATGAGGCTCGGCGGCAAAGAGTTGTACTTCGAACGCTTCGTGAATATCAAAGGTAGCGATGGAGGCCTCCGGGCTCAGGGGGCCGGCATATTTGTCTTCTTTACAGGATTGTAGACCTGAAAGCAATATCATGGAGAGAATGAAGGATGCGGAAAGTTTCATGTCAAATAATGTGTGTTATTGATTGATTTCCAATATTGGTTTAAATCCGTTAAAATGAAAATTATTTTCCGTTAACGGATCATTTTTTTAATTACTCCATGATTTATATGAACCTTTTGTCACTCAAAGGCCAATTTTTTAGTCGGCTTAAAACCGAAAATATCATCCAAAAAGGCATAGGCCTCCTTTCTTATTTCCGGGGGAAAGTCATGTCCGGCATTCGGATACCTCACTTGCAGATGATCCGGAAACCCCATCCACTGGTATACAGGGGCGAGTAAATGGATACCGGTTTTGACCCCTTCCACGGAAAAATTACTATCCTGCAGGGGGGCATTGGTAAACACAGGTCTGGGAGCAATCAAGGCGATGATATCTGTAAAATCAAATGGAAGATAGGCATCCGGAAGTTGATTTTTGATGGCTGGCATGTATCTTTCCTGGGCCCAGGGCCCAAGCCGTCCTCCATAATTTTTCGTACCAGCTTCTCCTATATCATAAAAATCAAAGGGAGTCCAGCCACAACTGCTCACCACCACCTTGATCCGGGGATCATGAGCTGCGGCAAAAAGAGCATTGTGCCCACCCAGAGAGTGCCCGATCACACCTATGCGGTTGGGGTCTACTGCCTCCATCTGGCTCAAAACATCCACACAACGCATGTGATTCCAAACTCCTAACAAGGTTCCTGAAGGAAAGCCATCCTGTGAAAAGTCATGGTTCTTTTGTTCCCCAAAGCTTGGATAATCAGGAGCCATCACCACGTAACCCTTTTCGGCCAGCTCCCTGGCTATAGCCCTGTTTTCTAATGGACCCTGTCCGTCTACGATTCTTTTACCCTCCTCGCCTGTGCTGTGAAGGACCAACATGGCTGGCCGGTTTTTGCTTTGGTGCGGAACATACAGATAGGCCGTTACATTATTTTTATGGTCGGACGGAAAGCTCACCTGATAACGGGTAAACCTGCTCTCCACCAGGGAGTCGGTATAGGTCAGGGTAGGAATGGACAGACATTTACGGGAGGGTAGGGTTCCCATGATGGAGGCCATATTGTTTTTCCAAACTTTCTCTTTTTCTTTCCATTCATGAAGGCTTCTGATAGGAGTGTCACTTTCTTCCCGCAAAATGTAGGAATTGGATGCTTCCCGCTTGGGTATGGGTTGACGCAGGAGCTTTTTGATCGCCGCCATGATGACTGGCTCGGCTTCCGAAGTTACCGGGCTTGCGTCGATTTCATAACCCCCTTCCTGATAGGCCGCAGCGGTACCAATATAAAACGGTCCGTAATCCCCATAAGCTGCCATGGCCACAAATAAGTCGGGCCTTTCGGCCTTGGCTGCCAGTTGGTATTCCACAAATAGTTCTCCAGGCAAATGGAGTATGCGGGCATCTCCAAGGGTCAGGCAGCCGATTTCAATTTTTTTCCCCAAATGCTGTCGCTTGTACCAGGCCAATTTTTGCATGTTATTGGTCAGCCAGCGAGCGTTCTGCCGGTGCATTTCCTGTTCAATATTCGGGATGTCCTCTCTTGCCGGCAGCAAAACGGGTTCCTGTTGCCAAAATATATCTGTAGGGGCCAATGCTTGTTTACTCGTGTTTTCCCAGGCCTTTTTCATCCCTGCGGCCAGCCGATCAGCCAACAGACCTCGGTTGATTTTTGAGCCATCATTGTATTTTCCTGCAGCAATATTGGCACCGGCACCGTTGAAATGTACATGCAAGGCTTCCGGGACCTCCAGTTGCCGCATGTACCTGGCTATACCCGGAAAGTCGGGATTGGCCACTTTGGTGAGGTAGTAGCTCTGCGGGTGAACGGCATAATAACTCAGGACTGCCAGCGGCTGATCTTCATTCCAAAAGCTGATCAGTGAAACCTCCGGATCAATCAGGCCTTCAGGGAAATCCCGGATTTTGGGATCTTTGGTAGAGGAGCTGCGAAAATATTCGATTTTCCCGTCAGTTCCTTTGATACGGCGGTTTGAAGCCACCCTTTCCACCATTGCTTTTCCTGTACCCACATGGGTCAGGGGTTGGGCATTGGGTAAAGCACTGCGTATGGCCGCTTCCAGCCTGTTCAATACAACCCGGTCAAAGGAACTTTCAAAAGCAAATGGGTCTAAACCTGCATCCACCAGGATTTTTTCCGCCCCCCAGTCACTGATGGGCGCATCGTGCTGGTGGACCGTATGGACGGCTACCCGCGAGGGTATGGTGGAAGCCGCCTTTGCCAAAGTCGCCTTGAAAGCATCCTGACTTTCATTGGCAATTCCAATCCAATCTATCGCACAGAGTACAATCGGAAGACCGCTTCCTGAAATGACAATTCCTTTTGCCCTGAGACCTAAATCATCCCTGTTTTGCATCGGGTCATAAGCTAGCCAGCTTCCGACTGGAGGAGTAGCATCCACATCAAAGACTGCAAGCGTCAGGCCACTATCCGGTTCTTTTTCTTTTTGCCGGCCCATCCCCGGAATTGAAACCAGCAGAAAAAGCAGGCAAATAAGGGAAGGAAATAAAAACTTTGTATCAATCAATAGCTTAGTCATGAGTTTGTTGGGTATGCTGATGAATCCAGTCTATCATTTTATCCTGGGAGGTCTCTCTGAATCGGTTAAATCCCTTGGGTATATACTGGTAAGGGCTGTTTTTGTCCCCCATTTGATGGGTGATTTTTTTGAGATTTTGAAGGGTTCTGCTAATGGCTGGCAAATCGGCATGCCTGTCCTGAGCTGGGCTGACGACCATCAGCGGCCGTGGAAGGATGGTAGCCAGTATTTCCGGGAAATCCACGGGTATTTCCGAGGGATTATCCGTGTAGTACCCCCAGTTGGGGATCAGGCCATAAAGGTGGGAATAAGCTTTGATTCCCTCCATATGCGAACCGGCCTCCCTCAAAGGGGTAAAAGCAGAAGCAACCGCTACTCCGGCAACCTGCTCCTCCAAAGCAGCAGTAAACAGCGCTACTGTACCACCCAAAGCATAGCCAGCCAGGTACAATTGATTGGTATCTACAAATGGCAGTTGACCCAGTGCCTGAATGGCATCACGGGTATCTTTGACCATTTTACCCATTTTTGACCAATCCGGATACCTGTCATAAAAACCGGAGCCTTCTTCAATGCGGCTGCCATAGCCCAACAGATCCATGGTGAATACACCCATCCCCTTAGCCAGACAAGTTTCAATAAAATGGTTCATGCCGGTATCAAACCCTGTGTTGACATACTTATGCAGGTATATGACCATAGGGATTTTTTTTCCACTTTCTGGTTTGAACTCCCCCTTATCATTTGAAGGAAGGTAAATGGCACCATGCTGGTAATCTCCCAAAGCATTATATGGGGCTATATTGCGCCTGATACCGTTGGATACCTGCGGACGATTGAGTAACAGGTCCAGGTAATCCGTATTGTTGCTTAAATTTGCAATAGGGGAGGCGGCGATTCCCTCAGGCTGCTTTCCAAGGGTCCACCGAATCCTTTCCCGGACTTTTTCCTGCCAGGCATTCAGACCTGGTTGGTCCAGAGTAGCCGTGTGATCTATTAAGGAAGATAGTGCTACTGGCTGTTCGTTGAGTAAGCCTGGTGAGTTTCTTCCCTTTTCCCAGCTTTCAAAACCATAACTGTAATACATTTGATTGTTCCATTTTTTGTCCGATCGTCCAAACTGTATGTCCAGCCAGTCCACAAAAGATTCTATATCCCTGGCTGCAACGGCGTGTTTCCCATCCCTGAATCGGATTCCTAGTTTATCGGGTTGTCCCAGAAAGTCATACACCTGCTGCAGAGACTTGTAATTTTGTTCGATGGCCCAGGGGTCACCTCCTCCGGCCTCCCTGATAGAAGAACTCAGCAATAAGGCATTGGGGGCAATCAAGGCCATCAGTGAGTTTTGGTCAATGGGCAGCTTGTGTTCCCTGCCGTTAAAAAACCGTAAGCGGGGATGAAACCATTGAGGCCTGATCGAATTCAGGTAATCGATCGATTCATTTTCATGTCTTTCGTCCGTATACCGGTAGGGGATCTCTCCACCCGTACCTCCGCTACTGCTTATCAGGGCGGTGATCCTTTGGTCAAAGGCTGCGGCAAAAATGGATAATTTTGCATTCCTGGAATGCCCGGTCAATGCAATTTTATCTTTATCCACATGCGGCAAAGTATACAGGTAATCGACGGCTCTTTGCGCTCCCCAGGCGCGGGTCATCAAGGCAGACCAATCGTACTCAGGGTACACTTCCTGGTAGGAAATGGTCTCATCAAAAACATCTGCCCCGGCATATATGACCCCCATGTAGCCCCTTCTTACAGCTATCTGCACCCAACCCCTGTGGTTCCACTGGCTCATAAAGACCGGGTGTGGACCATCACCGGGAGGGGTATATACTTCGAGGGTTAGCCGGGCTTTTTCATGGTCTCCAAATTTCAGCAGGACGGTTTGAACCTTGATTTCACCTTCCCGGTGTTCTGATAAGATTTCTGATGTCAGGTTTTCCGGAGGATCGGGAAAGGTTCCGGACAGTAAAAGTTTCACCTGTTCTTGTATCCATTCTCGTTTTGCCTGCCACTGTTCCATTGTTTCAACAGGGATCTGCTGACCACCTTCATCCAGGATGAGCGGATCTGGGAGAAAAGGAAGATCAGGCAGGGAGTCGAAATCAGGAGGTAATTCTCCGGTCCTTTTTTGCCAGGCATCCCAGGTGCTATCCTTATAGCTCAGCCGCTCAAAGGAAGCAAAAACGTTTCTGGCCCTCTGCTCAGGGCGCGGGTGGGGTCTGTTTAATTCACGGAGATCTTCCAAAAAGGCTTTGCGCTTCAAGGTATCAGGGGATTGAGCCATGCTCAATAGGGGTATCAGGCTGATGATTAAGATTATACCTCCGAAAAAACAGGATCGCATATTTGATTTTTTCATGGGAAAGGGCCGGGTTTGGCGTTTGTAACTTAATTAACCTAAAATTAATGACAAATCCTTATGTAAAAAGGGCCAATGGTAAAAATTCGCATAAGATCCTTATCATCACTGAATATCGCATGAGAAGGAGAGTTGATTTTGAACGAAACCCTGACATTTCCGGTGAAATGATTAAAAAATTCAGGGTTTATGCGTGCCAAAGCCTCAAATTGAATGATTGGAACTTACAACAGCATCTTTTACAGTTTCTTTCTTGAAAGGATTAGGAATAATAATATCTTTGTCGAAATTAAAAAATCTATATATTTCTTTGATAGCTGATATGGAACAATTATTTCTCTATTTGGTCCCTTTTTTGGGTATTGTTGGGTTGGTGGTCATGGCCATAAAATCTGCCTGGGTAACAAGGCAGCCTACGGGTGAACAAAGTATGGTGGAGTTGGCAGGTTACATTGCCAAAGGAGCGATGTCGTTCCTGAAAGCAGAGTGGAAGGTCATGATCTATTTTGTGGTGATTGCAGCCATCATTTTGGGATGGTCCGGGACACTACTTGAAAACTCCAGTCCAATAATCGCAGTATCTTTCGTCATAGGGGCGGTTTTGTCGGCTTTTGCCGGATACCTGGGAATGAAGATTGCCACCAAATCCAACGTCAGAACCACAGAGGCAGCCAAAACCAGCCTTGCCAAAGCGCTGAATGTTTCCTTTACCGGGGGTACGGTTATGGGCTTGGGAGTTGCAGGCCTTGCAGTATTGGGTATGGGTGGTTTGTTTATCATCTTTTACAACATGTTTGTATTGTCCTCCGGAGGAGATGTTAACGGACATGAAATGGAGACTGCCCTGGAAGTACTTGCAGGGTTTTCCCTGGGTGCGGAATCCATTGCTCTTTTTGCCCGGGTAGGTGGAGGTATTTACACCAAAGCTGCCGATGTGGGAGCTGACTTGGTGGGAAAAGTTGAAGCTGGAATACCCGAAGATGATGTGAGAAATCCCGCTACCATTGCAGATAATGTGGGTGATAACGTAGGGGATGTAGCCGGAATGGGAGCAGATTTATTTGGGTCCTATGTGGCCACCATATTGGCCTCCATGGTATTGGGAAGAGAAATTGTAAGTAATGACAATTTTGGAGGAATTGCTCCGGTCCTTCTGCCTCTGGTAATAGCCGGGCTGGGTCTGGTGTTCTCCATAATAGGCACCTTTTTCGTTAAAATAAATTCCGAAACAGGAAATGTACAGGCGGCCCTGAACAGGGGAAACTGGATTTCAATATTGTTGACTGTTGCAGCTTCATTCTTTGTAATTGATTATATGTTGCCGGAGGGTGATCTGGTCATGTCCAGGTTAAATTCTATTGCATTTACGAAAATGGGTGTTTTTGGGGCTGTTTTTATAGGTTTGATCGTTGGGGCCCTGATGAGTATCATTACCGAACATTATACCGCCATGGGCAAAGGCCCGGTGAATTCCATCATCAGACAATCCTCAACCGGCCATGCCACCAATATAATCGGAGGCCTGGCGGTAGGAATGCAATCTACAGTTTTGCCAATTTTGGTCCTTGCCGGAGGGATTTTTTCTTCCTATATGGCTGCAGGTCTATATGGAGTAGCAATAGCAGCAGCGGGCATGATGGCCACCACTGCCATGCAGTTGGCCATAGATGCCTTTGGCCCTATTGCTGATAACGCCGGTGGAATTGCTGAAATGTCCGGGCTTCCCAAGGAGGTCAGGGAGAGAACCGATATTCTGGATGCCGTTGGAAACACCACAGCTGCTACGGGAAAGGGTTTTGCCATTGCTTCAGCAGCTTTGACAGCCCTGGCACTATTTGCAGCCTACGTGGGTATTTCGGGCATTTCTACCATAGACATTTATAAAGCGGATGTTTTGTCCGGATTATTTGTAGGGGCCATGATTCCCTTTATTTTTTCATCCCTGGCCATTGCAGCAGTAGGAAGGGCAGCCATGGACATGGTAAATGAAGTGAGGAGGCAATTCAAAGAGATGCCGGGAATTATGGACTATACCGAAAAGCCGGATTATGAAAAATGTGTGGAGATTTCTACCAAGGCTTCCATCCGGGAGATGGTGGCACCGGGGGCCATTGCCCTTTTGTCTCCCATTATCGTTGGATTTCTTTTCGGACATGAGGTTTTGGGAGGTATGTTGGCAGGAGTGACCGTCTCAGGAGTATTGATGGGTATTTTTCAGAACAATGCCGGAGGTGCCTGGGATAATGCAAAGAAATCTTTCGAAAAGGGTGTGGAAATTAATGGAGAAATGTATTATAAAGGCTCAGAGCCACACAAAGCTTCCGTTACCGGAGATACGGTAGGAGATCCTTTTAAAGATACCTCAGGGCCCTCCATGAATATCCTGATCAAGCTGACCTCAATCGTTTCCATCATCATTGCACCATTTATTCCCCTGAACAGTCCGCTGGGAATTTCAGACAATGCCGGGGTAGATGAAATCAAGAAAGTAGTGCAGGTACCTGAAGCATTACCAGCAGAAATTGAAGTGTTAGAGATCAACTGATCTGAAAAATACATTTTTCTTAATCAAAGCCGCCAACGATTCACTGGCGGCTTTTTATTTTGTTACTGAGTTCGAATGAAGATCGTCAATAAAAACCAATTGAATCGTCACTTCGAACCCTTTGCCGTGGGTATAGGAGCTGGGAAAGGGTGTGGCAGTCTCGTTTGGCAGGAGATACCCACGGCTTTCACCGCTCAAAACACTCTCTAAGCCTACCGGTGAGGGGATCCCTACCGATGATGTGTTTGTTAAGTACCTGTAAATCAATGTTTTAAAATTACCGTATCGTCATCCTGATTTCTTCGTTTTTTAAAATGTTAGGTCTCGGAATGACGGTTTTTTAACGAAATTCAGTCAAACTCAGGTTTTGTTGGTTTTATTCGTAATTTTTGAAATCAAAAGGAATATGGGGGAGAATTTTTTATTGCTTACCTGAATTTTTGATTTTTATTTTTGAAAATAAAATCAGATTTTGGGTTTTTGATTCAAGTCAATTTTGCACGAACCATAAATTTTAAAAAAGATATTTTAACAATCATTAATACAATATATGTGCAAATACCTTAACACGCCTCTTTTGTTTCCCCTCCTAGCCAGCTGTTTGTTAACACTTGGTTCATTTTCGGATATCAATATCTCAAACCCATCAGATCAGTTAAAAGGTAAAGTCATTCTCCTGGATCCCGGTCATGGGGGAACAGCAGCTACTGATTCTTATCGCGTAGGGCCTTCTGGCGAAAGAGAGGAGTGGGTCAATTTGCGGGTTGCTCTTCTCCTGGGAGAAATGCTTGAAAAGGCAGGTGCCAATGTGATCTTTACCCGTATGGATGATTCATTTGTTTCGTTGGATGATAGAAGTAAATTGGCACTAGACAATAAGGCAGATCTCTTTGTTTCCATTCACCACAATGCCACAGCTGATTCCACCGTAAATTTTCCTATCATTTATTTTCATGGCAGTGCTGTGGAAAATGGCGCCAGTGTGGTCCTCGGGCAGAAAGTGGCCGACCAATTGCGCAAAAACTTGTTTGATGATCAGGGTCCCTTTAGCCTGGTTTCAGATTACACCATTTTCTCTACATCCGGGGCAAGTGTACTAAGGGGGACATATGGTATTCCCGGAATTATCGCCGAGGCCTCTTTTTTCACGCATCCAGGGGAAGAAAAAAGACTCAAGTCAACAAATTACAACGAGATAGAGGCCAGGGCTTATTTCGAAGGTATAATTGATTTTTTTTCAAGTTCAGTACCGGAAATTCAGGAGAAAAAATCCCCACTGGAAATTTCTCCATTTGAAGTTTTCCAGGAGGCCGAAAGAATGCGTCCTGAGGCTTTACAATGGAAGGCCAATTATGAGGCAGGCAAAGGGTTGATAGAATCCGGTGAAAAAAGCCAACTGGACAGTGCTTACCAACTGCTTACACTTTCCGTGAGATCCTTTCCTGATTCCTATGTTGCCAAACACTGTCATGTGTTGCGGGCGGACATTTTGGCCCGACAAGAAAAAAAAGCTGAGGCCAGAATGGAAAGAAAGCGAATTCGGGCTTTTTATCCCTGATCGCTATTTTGCTCTTTCTTTCAGTTCGGTTTGAAGTTGGGAAATCACGGTTTCCAAAACGGTGTTGGTTTCCATGATCAGAGGAGAAAGTTTTTCTGGTTGATCTTGCCTTTCAGCCAGGTGCTCGATTTCCCGGATGATCGGACTTAAAATGTCAATTTTAATATTATCGATGCTTGGTTTTATCTGATGTGCCAGGTTTTTGATTTCGGTAAAATTTTTCTGATCAAAGGCAGCGTTCAGCCCACTTATGGTGTTTTTTGCCTGATCAATAAATAGTTTTGTCATTTCGATGATAAACTCGTCGCTCCCCCCACTGATTTCTTCCAAATTAACGAGATTGTATAATTTTCCCTGGCTATTTTCCATTGTGGCTTGGTCTATTTAGGCTACAAATATATCATTTGAAACGGAAAAAACCGCATGTGGGATTTTCAGTTTTTTTCCATGCTTCACAAGAAAATAGACTTAAATTGCGCCCAGTTATAAAGAATCAGCAATAAATAATTTTTGTTCATGTCAGATGTGAATCATTATTCAAAGATAGCCAGCGAGTTGGGGGTTAAAAATGATCAGGTGGTCAGTACTGCCGGATTATTGGATGAAGGTGCCACCATCCCCTTCATTTCCAGGTACAGAAAGGAAGTTACCGGAAGTTTGGATGAGGTGCAGGTTGCCGCTATCCGGGATCGGCTCCAACAACTAAGGGATCTGGAAAAAAGAAAGGAAGCCATCATCAAATCCATTGAGGAACAGGGGAAATTGACCGGGGATCTTGAGGCCAGGGTTTTGGCAGCGGAAACCATGAGTTTACTGGAGGACATTTACCTTCCCTACAAGCCGAAACGTAGGACAAAAGGTACCATTGCCAGGGAAAAGGGCCTGGAGCCATTGGCCAACCAGATATTTGCTCAGGAACGCCTTCAGCCAGAAACCATTGCCAAAGATTTTGTGGATGAAGAAAAGGGTGTGCAAACCGTTGAGGAGGCCTTGCAGGGAGCAAGGGACATCATGGCCGAATGGGTGAATGAAGATGCTGAAATAAGGAAAAATTTACGAAAGCTGTTTATTGAAGAAGGGAAATTCACTTCCAGGGTAATTCCAGGAAAGGAGCAGGAGGCCATGAAGTACAAAGATTATTTTGATTGGGAAGAGCCCATCAAATCTGCTCCGTCTCATAGGGTCCTGGCCATGAGAAGGGGCGAGAAAGAGCTTTTTCTGATGTTGGATACAGGGCCAACGGAGGCAGCAGCTCTGGAAGTAATTGAGAAGAGGGTTTTAAAAGCCAATAACCTCTGTGCCGAGCAGGTAAGTATGGCGATAAAGGACGGGTACAAACGGTTATTAAAACCTTCTATGGAAACCGAAGTCAGGCTGTATTCCAAGAAAAAGGCAGACGAAGCCGCGATAAAGGTATTTACAGAAAACCTGAGGCAACTGCTTCTGGCTTCTCCATTGGGTGAAAAGTCCGTAATGGCCATAGATCCTGGGTTTCGAACAGGGTGTAAATTGGTTTGCCTGGGACCTCAGGGGCAGTTGTTGCAGAATGAGACCATTTATCCAAATGAACCTCAAAAGAAGACCATGGAATCAGGAGCATTGGTAAAATATTTGGTGGAAAGGCACCAGATTGAGGCCATTGCTATCGGAAACGGTACTGCGAGCAGGGAAACGGAGCTGTTCTTTAAAAATATTGGCTTGCCGCCGGAAGTACTCATTGTAATGGTCAATGAAAGCGGGGCTTCCATCTATTCTGCTTCTGATGTAGCCAGGGAAGAATTTCCCGATTATGATCTGACGGTAAGAGGAGCTGTTTCCATAGGAAGAAGGTTGATGGACCCACTGGCAGAATTGGTAAAAATTGATGCCAAATCCATTGGGGTAGGGCAATATCAACACGATGTAGACCAGACTGCCCTGAAAAACTCCTTGGATGACACCGTAATGAGTTGTGTAAATGGAGTAGGGGTGGAAGTGAACACGGCATCCAGGCAATTGCTTACCTATGTATCCGGGCTTGGGCCCTCACTCGCACAAAATATCGTGGCATTTAGAAATGAACACGGCCCCTTCAAAAGCAGGGAAGATATCAGGAAAGTACCCCGGTTGGGAGATAAGGCCTATGAGCAGGCTGCGGGGTTTTTGAGGATCAGAAATGGCGCCAACCCACTGGATAGTAGTGCGGTCCATCCGGAAAGGTATGATTTGATTGAAAAAATGGCCAAAGATATGGGCGTTTCTGTGGAGCAATTGATTAAAGATGATCAGTTGGTCCAAAAAATTCCATTGTCAAAATATGTGGATGAACAAGTAGGCCTGCCCACCCTTGAGGATATTCTTGAGGAATTGGGTAAGCCTGGGAGAGACCCTAGAGAGCAATTTGAAATATTCCAGTTTCAGGAGGGAATCAATGAAATGAAGGACTTGAAAGTGGGAATGGAATTGCCCGGAATTGTGACCAATATCACGCAATTTGGTGCCTTTGTGGATATTGGCGTCCATCAGGATGGCCTGGTTCATTTAAGTCAGCTTGCAGATCGATTTGTAAAGGATCCAAAAGAAGTGGTTACAGTCAATCAAAAAGTTCAGGTGACCGTTATGGAAGTGGATTTGCCGAGAAAACGGATTGGTTTGAGTATGAAATCAGATCCATTTGCGAAAGCTACTCAGGAAAATAAATCAGAGAACCCTGGTAAAAAACGCAAAACAAAAAAGAAAGAAGAAAATGAAAGTATGGCGGAGAAATTAAATTTGCTGAAGCAAAAATTCGGAAAATAAGTGAATGCAACTGCCCTGAAAGGCCCATGTTCATAAATTGAGCATGGGCTTTTTTTATCAAAAAATTGAACCCAAAACGGTGATCATGAATTGATTGTGTGATTTTTTAAAGAAAGCCTCTGTTAAGATGATTTAAACAGAATAAAATATTTAAAATGATAAATTATACAATAAAAAAAATTATATAAGAACCATTAATTTTTTTTGGTAAAAAAAACACCTTAAAAAAGATGAATTAATGTTTTATAAAAAAATATAGGTTTAAAATAAACTAAAAAATTTAAAAAAAGAACATAATAATTTAATTACGATAATAAAATAAACCATTTTTTGTTTTTATTATCAAAAAATAAAAATAATTAACTCATCTAAAAAATATTAATAAAACATTAAAATATATAATAAAATATATTATTAACTCTTTAAAATTTAAATAAAAAGATAATAAAATATCAAAAACAAATATCATTTATATATTTCGTTTTATTGATTATTGTGAAAAATAATTTGGTAAATTTTTCTAATCCGGTTTCCTGTTTTATATTTATCTCGAATTGTTGGAATTAGGGTTCCATTTAAGCCACTTTTTCCTATAAAAACAATTTTACCCCCAAAGTAACCTTTTCAGACTTCCCCAAAATCAACCGCTTGGGCCGGCCGGTGTTTATCCGGTTAAAATCTTAACTTATTAACCATTAACAACATGATTAAAAAATTTACTCACGCAAAGGAAGGGAGTAATGGCATGACCAAACTCCTCCTTGGATTGATGATCCTGTTCGGGTCAACATTGATTAATCCGCTCTTTGCACAAGAGCGGTCAGTATCTGGAAAGGTAATTGATGAAAACAAGCAACCTATTCCGGGAGCAAGCATATTGGTGAAAGGAACGACCAAAGGAGCCGCTACTGATATTAACGGGGAGTTTTCACTTTCCTTGTCAGGAACCGAAAACCTTCTGGAGGTTTCTTTTATTGGTTATGACAAAAAGGAAGTAAAAGTGGGCAATCAAAGTGAATTGACCATCTCTCTTTTACCCGATGAAACAGCCCTATCAGAGGTAGTTGTTACCGCCTTTGGAATGGAACGGGAAAAGAAGGCGTTAGGCTACACTACACAGGCGGTAGAGGGTAGCCAAATCGCTGATGCCCGCCAGCCGAATATTGCCAACAACCTTTCCGGTAGAATTGCCGGCGTACAGATCAATAGCAATTCCATGCCCGGTAGTAGCTCTCATATTGTTATCAGGGGATCTTCTTCAGTAGCAGGAAACAACCAGCCATTGGTGGTGCTGGATGGTGTTCCATTGGAACAGTCTTCAGACAGGAGATATGGCGGTGGATTGTCAGAGATCAATCCTGATAACATCAAGGAAATAAACGTTCTTAAGGGAGCTACTGCGGCAGCTCTTTACGGATCCAGAGCGGCAAACGGTGTGATCATGGTTACCACTAAAGATGGTTCCGGTGCTAAAGGCATTGGTGTGGAATACAACACCAACATGACTTTTGACAGACCATTGGTAGAACCAGGATTGCAAAATATTTATGGTGGAGGTATCGGGTACAGGACCTGGTATGTGGACGGTAGAAATGGTTTTGATGCCGATGGAATTCGCGGTACTGCCGGAGTGGATGAAAGCTGGGGTCAGCCCATGGATGGCAGCGAGGTGCCCCTTTGGTACAGTGCTCCGGGAAGAGAGCCTTTATTGCCTCAACCTGATAATTTTCAGCAGTTTTGGGAAACCGGCAGGAGTATGACCCATAACATTGCGGTGGCAGGTTCCAATGAATCCGGTAATTTTAGGTTGTCTATGGGTAGACTTGACCAGTCTAGTATCATGTACAACAACGATTATTACAGAAACAATTTCAAGCTCAATGCAGGATACAACTTTACCGATAAGTTAAGCTTCACTGTGAGTGCGGAATATGTGAAATCAGGTTCTGATAACAGAAGGTATACCGGAAGTTCTGATTTTATTTGGGCGCACAGGCATACAGACTATGATAAGCTGAAAAACTGGGAGCAATATTATGACATCCAAAGGGAAACTTTCCGACCTGGTGACGATTATCCCTACGCCAATTGGCAACATGAATATTTTACCAATCCTTATTTTCTTCAGGACCGCTATCCTAATGCCAACGAAAAAGATAGGCTGGTTGGAAATATAGCGGCTACCTACAGTTTTACAGACGACCTTAAGGTAATGGTCAGGTCTGGTACTGACTTCTGGACCGATAGCAGAACTGATGTGACAAGTGTAGAAAGAACCAAAAATTTTGTGCGAATTCTGGGAGCTTATACAGACACCCAAATGACCAGTCAGGAAACCAATAGTGATATTATCCTGACATATAACAAAACTTTGGATAACGGATTTTCGCTCAACCTCCAGGGAGGGGCCATCAACAGGACCAATAATTACAAAATGACAGCTGTAAATGTCAGGGAATTGACCATTGATGGTTTGTACAATCTGGGTAATTATGCCAGTCCCGTTGTACCATCCAGTGAGATCAGAAAGCAGGTAGTAAATAGTGTTTTTGGTTCTGCTCAATTTGGGTACATCAATTCCATTTTCCTGGATGTAACAGGTAGAAATGACTGGTCCAGTACATTGCCCGTAAACGGCAATTCCTTCTTTTATCCTTCTGTGGCTTTGAGTGCCGTGCTTACGGACTTATTTAACGTACAAAGCAATTTCCTTACCTTCGCTAAAGTGAGGGCCAGTTTGGCACAGGTAGGAAACGATGCAGATCCCTATTTATTGAATCAGGTTTTTGCTTCTCAGGGTCTTTGGGCAGGCACTACACCTGCATACGCAGCGGCTGATGAAATCGCCAATAGAAACCTGAAACCTGAAATTACCACAGGACAGGAAATTGGCTTGGACATGAGGTTTTTGAATGGAAGGATTGGTTTGGACTTTACTTACTACCACCAGTCCACTACCAACCAGATTCTAGCCGTGGCCATCTCAAGGGCATCCGGATATCAAAGCCAGATTCTGAATGCCGGAGAAATTACCAACCAGGGGATTGAATTGATGTTGACAGGGTCTTTGTTGCAAAATTCAGGAGGATTAAACTGGGATGTGGCATTAAACTTCGCCAGAAACAGGAATCTTGTAGTGGAGTTGGCCGAAGGTCTTGAAAACTACACCCTGGGTAGTCAGAATAGTTTGACTTCAGAAGCCAGAATCGGACAGCCTTACGGAACACTCTATGGAAGAAGGTACCTGCGTTCTCCGGAAGGTGAGATTGTTTACAGCAATGGTTTGCCACAACTTGAAGCCGGTACTTTTCAGCTCGGCAACATTCAACCGGACTGGATTGGTGGCTTGTCAAACACTTTTTCCTACAGAGGATTTACCTTAGGTTCATTGATAGATGTGAGAATGGGCGGAGACTTGTTTGACGTAGGTACCGGCCTGGCCCGTAAAACAGGACAGTATGTAGAAACAGCCATTGGTAGAGAAGAGGGGGTTATCGGTCAAGGTGTGAAAAACGTTGGAACGGATGAAAGCCCGGTTTATGTAACCAATGACGTGATCGTAGGTGCCCAACCCTTTTGGAACGCTCAAAATCCAAGGACCTATCACGAATCAGGGATATTTGATGGGTCATTTATCAAACTCAGAGAATTGTCTCTGGGCTATAGTTTGCCACAATCCCTGCTATCCAATACCTTTCTTCAAAGTGTCAGGATATCTGCAGTGGGAAGAAACCTGGCTATTTTATTCAGAAATCATCCCCATCTGGATCCCGAATTTGATGGAAAAGGTGGTAATGCCCAAGGTTTTGGATATGGCGAAATGCCTTCTACCAGAAACATAGGCTTTAACCTGAATGTATCCTTTTAAGCGATTTCCAACCTGGTAAAGAAAATTACAATGAAAAGATTAAAATTTATACCATATACCCTAATGTTGGGTCTATTCCTTCTGGTCGGTTCCTGTACAGAGGAATTTGAAGAGATCAATACAGATCCTAACAATCCTGTTACTATTTCTCCTGCCCTGTTATTGCCTAATGCCATTCAGGTGTCCGTAGACAGGTACTGGGGGCATAGTACGCGTTTTGAAAGATTGAATATCGATGCAGCCATGTGCTGGATCCAGCATTTGGCAAGAAACATATATATCAATGCTGAAGGAGATACCTATGAAATACCTATTACTGTTTCCACCGGGACCTGGGATAACTTGTATAACAGTTCTTTGGTAAATCTGGAACAGGTAATTGAATTGGCCGGTGAAGGTGGAGCATTTCAAAACCGCAATTACGAAGGTATAGCCCTGGTTATGAAAGCATTTACCTTTTCCTATTTGACAGACGTCTTTGGACCAATTCCTTATTCCAATGCCTTAAAAGGGGCGGCAGATGAACCTGTCAATTCTCCGGATTATGATTCCATGGAGGAAATTTATGCCGGTGTCTTGGAAGATTTGAAAATGGCCAATGAAAAGCTGACAATAGGAGGTCCGGCGGTAAATGGAGATATCATGTTTGATGGGGACATCTTACGCTGGAAAAAGTTTGCCAATTCCCTGAGGATCAAATTGGCCAACCGTCAGGCTGCCAAAAAGCCCGCAGAATCCAGGGCCATCATGCAGGAAATTCTATCCTCACCTGAAACCTTTCCTATCTTCACAGGGAATGATGATTATGCACAGCTCAATCATGCCAACGTGATCGGAAGCAGAAATAAAATGTTTGATGTTTTTTCTACTCGTTCTGACTGGAATATCAGCACTACCCTAATAGATAAATTGCTGGAGTTGGATGATGATCGCATCAGTGTTTATGCCTTACCGCTGGCGGACGGTTCTTTTGCCGGATTGCCGAATGGATTAACAGATGCAGCGGCATCTTCCATATCTGCCTCTACCATAGGACAGAAGTTTCTTGATCCCGAAGCACCAAGTATTTTGATGACGTATTCGGAATTGATGTTTATATTGGCTGAAGCTGCTCTTGAAGGAGATATAGCAGGGGATCACATGGATTACCTGGAAATGGCCATCAGCGGTTCTTTCGAACAGCATGGTTTGGAGATGCCGGCAGATTATATCAGCAGATTGGGAAATGTAGATAAGGAAGCCATCATGACACAAAAGTGGATCGCCTTGTTTGGTCAGGGTATAGAGGCCTGGACAGAATACAGGAGAACAGGTTTTCCTCAAATGCCAACACCTGATCCCAACGCTATTTTTGTAAACGATGGGGTACTGCCTACACGAATCGAGTATCCACCTTCTGAATATTCATTGAATATGACCAATCTTGAAGAAGGAATACAAATGCTGGGTGGTGGAGATAATATGAGAACCAGGTTGTGGTGGGCGGAATAATAGCCATCCCATTTATTTTACTCGGCTAAATGAAAATCATTCATAATCAATTGAATACAAATCATGAAAAACTTATTAAATAAAATTGCCTTTCTGGGTTTGGTTGTGTCGGCATTTTCTTGCGTAGATGCAGTAGAACTGGCCACACCTAATGTCGCCTCTCCCGTTTTGGTAGTCCTCGAAGGAAATGAATTTGAGGCCAGCACAGGTGTTGCTGTTGCTGGTTCTTTTTATGAACTTGACAAAAGCGGTATTCTGGATCGGACCGTAGGCATTGATTCTATCCCGGTTTCCGGCTTGGAAATAACTGTTTTCATTAATCAGACGGAAGAAATAAGTACTTTAACTACCGATGCACAGGGAAAGATCATGTTTGAAAATCCATGGACTTCCCTTGGAGTGGCAACACCAAGCTCTGGCACCCAGATCAGATTGGAATTTGCAGGTACTTACAATGATATTGCCTTCAGACAATACCACAATGTGCGTGTAAAATAAACCATCAAAAAGTAGGACAGTGTTCCTTAAGTGAGGGATGTTTTGTTTTGGTAAAAGTCTTATTCAAATATTGGTATTGTATATCTATATGGAAAGGACAGGTAAAACCCAGAACAAAACATCCTTTTTTGTATTTTAGTCTCATAAATTAATTTTAACCACTTAACACCAAATCAATCATGACAAAATTAAACAGAAGAAACTGGCTTAAATCAAGTCTTACAATGACCGCGGGCCTCATGTCAATGGGTTATGCCGGTGCGGCTTCCGGATCATCCGTTGCTTCTTTGGGACCTTCATACCTTCCAAAAAAGGACAGGTATGCCAGGTTAACCTCCAATGAAAATCCTTTCGGCCCATCCCCTTCGGCCAAGAAAGCACTTAAAGCTGCTATTGACGATTCTTTCCTTTATCCCAGAGAATACAGGCAGACCCTGATTGAATTGATTGCAAAAGAAGAAGGAGTAAGTGAAGATCATATTTTGCTTGGAGCCGGATCCAGTGAGTTATTACATGCTGCAGCTAGGGTATATGGCGGAGCAAAGGGTAAGGTTTTATCCGCTGACCCCACCTATACATCCCTGATCAGGTCTGCCGAAATGATGGGCTCTGAATGGATCAAAATTCCATTGGACAAAAATTTCGACCACGATTTGTCTACCATGGAGTATAAAGTAAAACCAGGTGTTTCTTTGGTTTATCTGGTGAATCCAAATAATCCAACGGGAAAAATAATGACTGGTGAAGAGATCATTGGCTTTTGTAATACGGTATCCTCTAAGGTCCCTGTATTTGTTGATGAAGCTTATTGGGATTATATGGAGAATCCCAAGGGGTCTACCACTACTGCCTGTATCAAGGAAGGAGCAAATGTGATTGTCGCCAGGACATTTTCTAAAGTACACGCCTTTGCTGGTTTACGGGTAGGTTATTGCATTGCTCAGCCGGAAGTCATCAAAGAGTTGGCCAAAGAAGGCCCCAGAAATACCCTGAGCGGTCCTTCAATGAGTGCTGCTACAGCCAGTTTGGTGGATTATGATTTTATCAAATATTCTGTTAAAATGAATAATGAGGGTAAGAAATTCGTTTATGATGTTTTGGAAAAAACAGGTCATGATTATTTTCCCTCCCATACCAATTTCATTTTATTTCCCATAGCCATGGATTACGCAGATTTTAAAAAGAAGATGCTGGATAATGGGGTAGGAATAAAAAGCATGAATGTGGCCGGTCAAGATTATTGTCGGGTCAGTATGGGTAAAATGGAGGATTTGGAAATGTTTGCAGGTGCTTTTCAAAAAGTCATCGGTACCACTATAAACAAATCCTAAATCGGGCCGAAGTTTCTTGATTTAGCCTTATTGAACAATAATTGGTTCAGCTTATAAAGCAGTCCTCTTTTTTAGGAGACTGCTTTTTTACTGTATATAGGGAAGAAACATATCTTGAGGGTTTGAAACTGTTAAAAATCAGGCTATTAATAAAAAAAAAGCAGCTTTTCACCCGAAAAGCTGCTTTCTGCGTTTACAGAGGTAAATCTGATCACATTGTAAAATTAACTGTTAGTGGTTTATTTTTTATGAAGAGTGTGTTTCTTTTTCCAATGCAGGCTCATATTCGATAAGGTTAAACCATTTCAACAAAGGTTTTATTATCCCTAAACCTATCAAAACAAACCCCACCAACAAAAGGGTGGTAGATGAAGCGAACAATTCGCCAAAGGAAAAAACCGTCAGCATGATTAGTGTGGAAAATGGAAGTGAACAAGCCAATATGTTTACTGCCAGTTCCATGTCAAATGTTTTATTCCAATTCTTATCATTGCCCTGTTCCAGAGCAGTAACGGATGCCATATGTGCAAATGGCCAGAAGCTTATGGCACTTTGTGGAAATACTACCAGAACCAAAATTGCTGCATAGGATAATTGAGGAGCTAATAGTAATATCGTACCACTCAATAAGAAGGTTAGCCCGGATCGGATCATTAATAACCCGGCGATTTTTCTAATTTGTTTCCAATTAAATACTACAGCAATTCCTATGAAAATCAACACCAAAGGAGTCATCAGATTGCTTAGGGTACTGATGGCAGTAGACATAAATACCGGTAGATGTTCTAAATGAATTCCCAGGCTGATCAATACCAAGGCAAGTATAATCACGATATTAATGGGCTCATTAACCAGGGACAGCAGCAGGGATTTAATTTTTTCCCCATTGCCCACCTTGATGTCATTGTTGATTTTAAAGTACCAACTCATGGCAATCATATAGGCTATAACCAGAACAAATATTTTGTTTCCAATATCAGCCAATGCACCCCAGGCCAGCGCATCGTCTCCGAGATATTCTATCAGAAAGGGAAAGCAAGATAAACCCGGTGCCAATGAAGGAAACAACAACAAATAGGTTCTGTAGGAAGGAGAATCTTTTTCCAACCCAAATAAAGGCAATGAAAATTTTAATATAAAGTATAGTGTGAAATTGAAGGCAAGTGCCATAATAGGCAATGCCAGTAAATCCCATTGCACTTCCGCCTTTAACAAAGCAACGAATATGATGGCAGGTAGCGCGACGGTAAGGATTATGGTTTTTAAACCTTTTTGCTGTGCAGGATCTTTTAGTTTTTTCCTTAATAAAAACCCGATAACCAATAGCAATAGCAAAGAAAGCGTCTTTTGGACAGCTAAGTTCATAGGAATTGATTAGTTTGTTAGTGAGTAAAGTGGGTGGTTATTTGGGGTCTATTGCTAATCAATCAATAATTATCAGGTGGTGGCTGTTTTTAGGGCATCCACAAACAATTTCATCTCGTCCATGGTACCCATACTGACCCTGCACCAAGGTGAGTCTGCGATAGAATAAACCCGTATGCCTACACCCTGGTCCATCATTTTTCCTGCGAATGCTTTACCTTCCTGCTGAATAGGGAAAATCATAAAGCTGGTATGGGAAGTAATGGGGTCAAATCCCATAGACCTCACCTGATCTAAAGTGTATTCTTTTGATTCTTTGTTCCATTTTCTGCAGGATGCAATGAATTTTTCATCTTTTAAGCTTGCAATGGCACCTTTAAGAGAAGTGACGCAAAGTCCCATCGTACCTCTAACCATGCTGGTAATGGACTTGATCCGCTCCTCAGTGGCAACCAGATAACCTACCCTAAGACCGGCCATACCGTGAATTTTAGAAAATGTTCTGGCTACCATTACATCATGACCTGCCTGAACCAATCCTACCATGGTATGATCTTCTGGCTTTTCCATAAATTCCAGGTAAGCCTCATCTACAAAAATGGGACGCTTTTTGGAGGCGCTTTTACAAAATGTTTTCAATTCAGCAGGATCCGTGATGGCACCCATTGGGTTATTGGGATTACACACGTACAATAACTTGGTCTCAGAATCGATGGCACTTTCCATCGCATCCAGGTCATGAGAATAATCGGCTTTTAATGGAACTGCCTTCCAATCTCCGCCCATTGCTTTGGCAGTATTGACCAAAGACATGTACGAAGGATCAGCGGAAATGACATTTCCTCCCTTTTGACACAATACTATGGCAGTTTTTTCCAACATATCGGTAGATCCTGGACCGAGCATTATGTTTTCGGGTTTAACGCCCTCTTTTTCTGCGAGCATGTCTATCAGGTATGCTGCATCTCCATGTCCATAACGGTTTCCCAGGCTAATGGATTCGGCGATGGCTTTCTGAACGCTGGAGGAGGGACCAAATGGATTTTCATTGGCCAGAAGCCTGGCCTTCATTTTTACATCTTTATACATGGGATTCATTTCCCACAACATACTTTCGCTGCTCCAGTTCTTTGTAGATATGGAATTGGTTTTTGCTGAGAGGTTTCCGGTTATCAACGGTATCGAACCTAAACCCAAAACGCTGGTTTTTAACCAGTCCCTTCTGTTAAAATTTTTCATAAGTCTACTTTTGTAAAGTGGTTAATATTTTGGTTTAAATTTACACCAAATTCGAATGAAAAAAAATAAAAACATAAAAAATAGGTCTGTTTTTAATCCAGTAAAATTATTTTTTGTATAAAAAAATTAAAAATAAGGTTAATATATACCCTATGAGTTAAGTTAGTTATCATTTCCTGTTGGATTTGAGTTTTTCGCAATTAACGGGAGGTATTTTATGATTTTTTTGTTAGCGCATGCCTTTGCCCCCTACTGTCTGAATGCCTTAATTGTCAGGAAAAATAAAACAAAATTGTTTATTTTATCAACAATTTATATATTTACAATGTTATAAATATCAACATATACTTCAAATGGAAACTTACTTCAGAATAAACTTCACTACAAAAAAACTTCCCTCTGGAAATGTTCAGGTCAAATTTCAAGTCCTTGATTCCCTTAAACCGAGTTATGGCTATCTCTTGGTTGGAGGCGACTATTCAGATCAGGAAATCGTAGATGAAATCAAAAAGAGGCTGAGCCAAAGGTCCCATTCCAAAATGGATCTGCTCAGGTTTACCTTCAAAAACGAATGGAAAGATGACCACCAATTTTTCTTGTATTCCGCATGACTTTCCTCGCTGCAAACATTAGACTTTTGCGAAAAAGCTGCGGGCTTACCCAGGTTCAGCTTGCTGAAAAATTAGGCGTGCAGAGAAGCATGATTTCTGCCTATGAGGATGGCCGGTCGGATCCAAAACTTTCAGCATTGGAAGTAATGACTGCTATTTTTGATGTCACCATGGATGAATTGGTTTTTTGGGACATTAAAAAAAAGGGTCGTAAATACCTGCAAAAAGATCAACTAAAAATATTAACAGTTACTTTGGACAAAAAAGATGAGGAGTGGATAAGTATGGTCGGACAAAAAGCTTCTGCCGGCTATCTAAATGGTTTTTCAGATCCTGAATACATGGAAAAATTGCCCAACTTCAGTTTGCCCCATCTTTCGAAAAACAAAACCTACCGGGCATTCGAAATCAGCGGAGACAGCATGCTTCCCCTGATGCCTGGAACATTAATTATCGGGGCTTATGTAGAAAGTGGTCTGGAAATAAAAAATGGCAAAACATATGTTTTGGTTACCAAAAACGAGGGTGTCGTTTATAAAAGGTTATTCAATTATATCCAGGAAAGGGGGAAATTATTCGCTGTGTCCGACAATGACAGGTACAAACCATATGATATTCCTGCGCAGGATATTTTGGAAATTTGGGAAGCCAGGGCCTATATCAGTACGGATTTTCCAGAGCCTTCAGCCAGTCCTCTCTCCCTGGAAGATTTGGCGGAGATGATACAGGAGATCAAAACCGATATCCGAAAAATAACAGGCAATTAAATTTTGACTTCTTTATCAGTCAGCTAATTCTTTGAATGCCATCAATACTTTTCCTTTAGCATCATACTCCTGGTCTAAATTGAATATTCCTTTTTCGAAGTTATGCCAAAGTCCATCCCCACAATCCAGGAATTCGCCAATTTGCTTAGGTTCTTCTTCCATGGCTGATCCGTAGTCATAATCGGGAATAAAGATAAGGGAAGCTAACTCCCTTCCTTTGTCCCAGTCCAGGGTTTTGACCTGATCATTCACCATGGCTTCCACTTTCCTTACGGAAAATTTAAACAGTAATTCGATTTTAATTTCCTGTGAAGGTCGGATGGATTTAAACCTGATGCAAAGTGGAGCTTCTTTTTTACTGATTTCATAGATGGCTTGTATGAAATCCTGGCAGGTGAGGTACCATTCATCCTGGTTTAGGGGAATATCCCTGGTGATCTTTCCATGAATGTCCTTGGCCAAAATTTTAATACCCCCTTTGTCTCCCAAAGCCTTTTGGTTTGACCACTTTGAAGAAGAGTAGAGTTTTTTTATGATTTGCTCCCAAAGTTTTGGGATTTCGCCTTTATAGCTATAGTCATCAGCCATGGTAAAACCTTCGTCGGTTATCTCTTCAGGGCTTAAGTTTTCTCTTCCGGTATATTGGATATCGAATTGTGTGTTAACGAAATTCTTGCCAAAAGACATTTTCAGCTTAAAAACATGGCTGAAGGGTGGTGGCACTTCACCCGTAACATATTCTATTTCAAGCCTGATGATGTCATCTGATTTTAAATGCATGATGTATTCTTCCTGTAAGTGGATTTAAAATTAATGCTAATTCATCAAATTAAGGGATAAAAGCTAAAATTCCATTTTCTTGGCTGACAATTAGTAAGATTTTTCCAATTTAAATGAAATTAAATCCATCGGAGTTTTACAAATTTTGCCGAAATTTGTAACCATGGAGCAAGGTTATACAAAAAAAAAGAATGAATTGCTGGCAGATGAGCTGTATACCAAAGGCTGGGCGGTAATGGATCAATATATTTCTGAAGACTTCAGAAAACAACTTTTAAAGGAGCAGCGTGAGTTACTATATCACGGACAGTTTCGTCATGCGGGAGTTGGCAATGGTGACACTTTTGCCATCAAGCCGGAAATCAGAAGTGATAAGGTACTTTGGCTCGATGAATATCAATTGACTCCCCTGCAACAGACATACTGGAACGAACTGGATCAATTAAGAATTGCCATAAACCAACGGTGTTTTCTGGGGCTGCGCTCTTTTGAAGCCCATTTTGCCATGTATCCGCCCGGCTCATTTTATCTTCGGCACCTGGATAAGTTTCAATCGGTCAATTACCGGATTGTATCAGTAATCCTTTATCTGAATGATACCTGGGATGAATCTGAAGGAGGTGCATTGAGGTTGTATTTCACAGGGTCAAATGGATTAGAAGAGCATAAGGATATCTTTCCCATTGGTGGAAGGTTGGTTGTTTTTTTAAGCGGTGAAATGCACCATGAAGTATTGCCAACAAAAGCGACCCGGATCAGTCTCACGGGTTGGTACAAAGATATTTACTAAAACTATTGGTCTTTATTTTTACCGGATTCTCTCATTTCCCGAATCCGCATGGGCATGGCATCTATGGTTTTGAAAAGTTCATTCCAATCTACTTTTTGTTGCTCTCTTTTCAATTTTACACCTCCGTCCTTTCCAATCAGAACATAAGTATTTTCTTTCGACCCCATCCTAAATTTCTTTTCTAATTTTTCCCGGTAAGCAGGTGTAAAAACGTAATCATTATTGCCCGATAAGGTATCCGCAAAAAGAAAATAAAGCAAATCACGGTCAAGCAATTCTTTTTCAAGATCGGTGGTCCATTCCAGGCCCGGTTCTGAGTTTTGATCGGTTCCTGGAAAAACCAGCAAAACCCGGTGTTTCCACTGAAGATCCTCCAGGGTAATGGGAGAAGGATCAAGCTTCAAGGCAAACACAAGGAGTAAAGCAATCAGGAATTTCATGGTTAATCAACGGCATTTAAATAATACTGTGATAACCTATTGAAGCTTGTAATGTTTTTTACTGGCAAAATAATTTACAACTCCCCGCTACTTCCGGATCAACTGATGGTTGACCCGGGACTTGTAGCTTCATGTGGCGTAAGTAATTTATATTTTCCGCCGGCGTCTTCCGCCATAAGGATCATTCCCTCTGATGCAATTCCAGCCATTTTTTTTGGGGCCAGGTTGATCAGCATGGTTACCTGTTTTCCAATGAGATACCCGGGATCAAATTGTTCTGCCACACCACTTAATACCGTTTTTTGACCTTGCCCGGTATCCACGGTCAGTTGCAACAGTTTTTTTGATTTCTTTACTTTTTCGGCTTTTAATATGGTAACAATGCGCAAGTCCAACCTGGTGAAATCATCAAAGGATACCAAAGGTTTCACGGGAACTGTTTCATGCTGAACTTCCTTATTTTTGCGTTTGCTCTCCAAAAGTTTTTGTACCTGCTCCTCCACTGTACTATCCTCCACTTTCTTGAAGAGCAAAGCGGCTGGTTTAATTTCCTCACCTGCCTTTAACAGGTCCATTTGGCCTGCATTTTCCCATTTGAATATTTTTAAATGCAACATTTCCTTGATTTTTTCAGCTGTAAAAGGCAAAAAGGGTGCTGAAAGAATGGATAAATTGGCTGCGATATTTAAGGCTATATTCAGTATAGTGCCGGTTCTTTCCCTGTCGTTTTTAATGGTTTTCCACGGTTCGGTATCCGCCAGGTACTTATTGCCTGTTCTGGCAAAGTCCATCATAAGTGCCAAAGCTTCCCTGAACCGATACCTTTCCAAAGATTGGGCAATCTTATCTGGATAGGATTTCAAAGCCAATAACAGTTCTTCATCAATGGGCTGGGGGTCGGAATTTTCGGGCACTTTTCCCTCAAAGTATTTATGGGTCAGTACTACCGCCCGGTTGACAAAATTCCCGTATATGGCTACCAATTCATTGTTATTTCTGGCCTGAAAATCCTTCCAGGTGAAATCGTTGTCTTTGGTTTCGGGAGCATTGGCCGTTAGTACGTAGCGGAGTACGTCTTCTTGTCCGGGAAACTCCTCCAGGTATTCGTGAAGCCAAACCGCCCAATTTCTGGAGGTAGAGATTTTCTGACCTTCCAGATTCAAAAATTCGTTGGCGGGAACATTATCCGGCAGAATAAAATCCCCATGTGTTTTGAGAATAGCAGGAAAGGTGATACAGTGAAAGACAATATTGTCTTTACCGATAAAATGAACCAGTTTGGTCTCCTGATCTTTCCAGTAAGGTTCCCAGGCTATGCCCTTTTCTTTGGCCCATTCTTTTGTGGAGGATATATACCCAATGGGAGCGTCAAACCAAACATACAAAACCTTTCCTTTCGCTTCGGGAAGGGGTACAGGAATTCCCCAGTCCATGTCCCGGGTCATGGATCGGGCTTGCAGGCCCTCTCCGGCTTCCAGCCAACTCCTGCATTGTCCCAGAACATTGTTTTTCCAGTCATGAGCATGGTCTTTCAATATCCATTGCTTGAGAAAAGGGGTGTACTTGCCCAGGTCTAAAAACCAATGCCGGGTCATTTTAAGTACCGGTGTATTGCCACTAAGTTTGGATTTTGGGTTGATCAGGTCTGTTGGATTCAATGAAGATCCACATTTTTCGCATTGATCCCCATAAGCCTGTTCGTACCCGCAATTGGGGCAGGTCCCCTCAATGTACCTGTCTGCCAAAAACTGTCCGGCCTCCTCATCATAGTACTGTTCGGTTTCTTTCTCTACAAATTCCCCCTTATCATACAGGTCCCTGAAAAGCTGGCCAGCCGTCTCATGGTGAATGGCTGAGGAGGTCCTGGAATAATGGTCAAAACTAATACCGAATTTTTTAAAACTCTCCTTCATGATGCCGTGGTATCGGTCTACCACCTCCTGAGGGCTGATGTTTTCATTTTTTGCTTTGATGGTAATGGCTACACCATGTTCATCAGATCCGCAGACATAGGCCACATCCCTGTTTTGCAGCCGCAAGTAGCGCACATATATATCAGAAGGAATATAACACCCTGCCAGGTGGCCAATATGAAGTGGACCATTGGCATAAGGCAAAGCTGAAGTAACGGTATATCTTTTAAATATTTTTTCGCTCATAGCCCACAAAGATAGCGAAAATAGGTTTTAGGCGAAATATGAAGGCACATTAATCGACCGTATGGGACCAAAGCCAGCTGGCCCCGGGCACTGTACTTAATTTTTACCAAATGGCAAGGTGATTCCCAACCAGGGAATAGCAATCAGGGTATCTAAGCCAGGAGCAATCGGTAAAAATAAACCGTAATCCAGACTGATCCTTTTGATGATCCTTCTACCTCCGGCGGACAAGATACCTATGGTTTCGCCACCTGCTGCAATAAAATAGTTTTCAGTTAAAAAGTAACCACGGGGACCTGTTCTGATCATCCCGGCAACAGAAACAGTAGGTGCATTGGCAATGGACCCTCCGGCGAAGGCCCATCCCAATCCTATGGTGAGGTTTTTATCCCGGGATCCGAAAGTGGACAGGCCGTATAGCATGCCAAACCCTCCGTCATCTGTTCCAATAACGGTTCCGGCCAATGCTCCTGCTCCAAGGTTGAATTTATCTTTTACGACTGGGATGGAAACTTTGGGAGTGATCCATACCGGGGTTTGGGATCCTGCAAAAAGAAAAAGAGGCACCATTCCGGCTCCAATAGAAAAATTATCCGTAATCCCGGTAGAAACCTGATTGAAAAAGATCCATACGTTTTGGTAATAGGATTCTCCTTTTTTCAACCCATACCCATTGGGAAGCCAATAGTATCGGGTGGCCTGGGGATTGGAAAACCAAAATTCCCCGTTTACCATCCTGCCAGTATCCATACCACTTATCCGTACGATATCGGAACGGAAGATGGTGATGTCACCAAGATTTTGGGTGCGAATAACGATTTTTACCTCATCCTCTGAGGTGATTGTCCCCAGGTATTCATTGCCATCTTTGGTTTGTACGAGCACCATCTGGCTTTCCTCCGACGGTCTGCCAGTGTCCTGTGCCCTTAACACAATGGGAAGGAAGATAAGCAGGGCAAAAACCAATTGGAGATAAATGATCCGGAAACAAACTAGCGCTTTCATACAGAGATCTAAATATTTTCACACTTAACAGAAGGTATACCAGTCAAATTAAAGGAAACAAAATACGATTTTATATGGATTAATTAAGCAATAAAAGTAATTAATTTTTAATTAATTTAATTATAGGATAAATTATAACCTTATAAATCAAAATCTATAAAATAATATTTTTAAGACCATTGCTATGAAATTTGCTTACAATTTAATCGTCTACAGCTGCTCCTACCATTTGTTTGAATTTCCAGGCAGTCTGGTCTCCTGTGCCACCCTGGGTTTGCTTCATGATAATACCAATGATTTGCTCCTGAGGATCTGCAAAGTATTGGGTATTGAAATAACCTCCCCAGACAAAAGTACCCGGACTGCCCAGGCCTCCTTTGGCCTGGCCACGTTCGGTCAAAACGCCGAAAGCCAAGCCATAATGCTGGTCCGCACCCCCATAAAGTTCCAGAGTTTGGTCTGCCATCATGGTGGCAATAGTCGTCCTGCTTAAGAATCTTTTGCCATTTAACTCACCTCCATTGAGATACATTTGAAGAAAGGTAGCATAATCCTTAGCAGTACTTGACAGGCCTGCTCCTCCTGAAAAGAATGTTTTGGCACCTTTTACAGGGTAATTTACATCATAAAAAGTATTGGGATAATCTTCCCATTTTTCATTTACTTTATGTTGTATGGCCACAAGGCGGTCTGCTTTGGACTCCGGCAAATAAAACCCGGTATCATCCATGCCCAAAGGGTCGAATAACCTTTCTTCAAGAAATGCTTCAAAGGTCATTCCGGACATGATTTCGATAAAATAACCCAGCACATCTAATCCAAGTCCATAGGTGTATTTTTCACCCGGGTTATGGTGCAGGGGTAGTTTAGCCAGTTTCATGACCACGTCTTTGATTTTTACATCCTCTGCTGTAAACAGGTCGGTGGTTCCGGCTTTATGGTAAATCATTTCCATTCTTTCATCTCCGTCGATCACCCCATAGCCCAGCCCTGAGGTATGGGTTAGCAAATGCCTGATGGTAATTTCCCTATTGGCGGATCGGGTAGTATAAGTAGTATCCGCATAGCGAAAATTTGCCAATACCTGGGGGTTTTTAAATTCTGGAATGTATTTGGAAATAGGATCATCCAATTGAAATTTACCTTCCTCCCAAAGCATCATTACGGCCGTGGAAGTGATGGCCTTGGATTGAGATGCAATACGGAATATGGCGTCTTTCTGTAGTTTTTTTCCTTGGGCATTGGCCTGTCCATAGGCTTTATGAAAAACAATTTTACCATTTCTGGCTATCAAGGCCACCGCTCCGGGAATGGTATTGTCAGATATGGCCTTTTCCAACATCCCATCTATTCGATTCAACCTTTCTTCAGACATGCCAGCATCCACAGGCTTTCCTTCGCTTAGGAAGGGTGATTGCTGTTGGCTGGTAGTCTGGGCATTGCTGCTGGCATTTACCTGAAAAATAACAATTAATACCACAAAGAATTTTTTGAGAGACATGTTGAATGAAGTTGGGGTTTTATGTTTTTTTACATTTTGAAAGTAAGCATTTAATTCAACATATCATCGTTTTTTTATTGAATTATCCTTCTTGGGGATCGTGGACTGTAATCTCCCGTGATTTTTTTTTTGTCCAATATTGGATGCCAGGCAACGCCCATAAGCATTTTTATGCATCCTTTGTCATTTATTGGGCTTTAATTTTTTCGGATACCCAAATAGCTGTAATTTTGGTTAAATATCAGGTACAAAAAATGTGAATTCAGAAAAGAAGCGTCTAATTATCTGGTCCGTGGCCATCAGTTTGCTGCTGCTGACCGTCAAGTTTTATTCTTTTTATATTACCCGGTCTAATGCCATACTGACAGATGCCATGGAGAGCATTGTTAATGTAGTGGCATCCTGTTTTGCGCTATACAGTATTTATCTAAGTGCTCTTCCCAAGGATAGTAATCATCCCTACGGGCATGGAAAAATAGAGTTTTTCAGTGCTGGCATTGAGGGGACATTGATCATAATTGCTGGCATATTTATCATTTATCAGGCCATCCTTGGATTTATTTTCCCTCAGGAGTTGACGGATTTACCGATGGGAATGGCCCTTGTAGGTTTTTCAGGGCTGGTAAATGGATTTTTAGGTTATTTGCTTCAAAAAAAGGGAAAACTACTCAACAGCATTACCTTAGAGGCCGATGGGAGACATCTTTCCACCGATGCCATCAGCAGTTTTGTATTGATAGCAGGAATTGGTATCATTTATTTTTCCGGTTGGATTTTTCTGGATAATATCATTTCCATGGCTTTTGCCATTTACATCATTTACAATGGTTATTTTTTGGTTAGACGCTCTGTCGCGGGTTTGATGGATGAGTCCAATCCGGAAGCCATTAACCAAACGGTGGAAATCCTGAACCGTAACCGAAAACCGAATTGGATTGATATCCACAACATGCGTGTTCAGCAATATGGCGGTGACAGTCATATTGATTTGCATTTGACCCTTCCTTATTATTTTGATTTGATACAGGTGCATGATGAAGTCCATGAAGTCGAAGAAGTGTTGGAGCAGGGGCTGCCAGGATATGTAGAAGTGTTTGTTCATGCGGACCCCTGTCTGCCCGATTCATGTTGTCATTATTGCCAGGTAAAAGACTGTCATGTTAGAAAATATCCCCGGTCAAAAAAAGTAAAATGGACAGCATATAACATGTCCAAAAACCAAAAGCACTACCATGAATTAAGTCAATTTTTCGCAGACAAACCCTGATCGATAGCAGATTGTTTTAAAATCTTAAATTTTTTTTCTTCATGAAAAATTGAGGTATTGATAAAATAAATCATAATTTTTGTCGTTAGAAGCAATTTTTTTGCTGTAAGATATGGTTTTTCACAATAAATAACTTGGCTTTTGTTAGGTTATAAAAATTATTATATATATAAAATTTTGTTTTATATCCTATTATTTGTATCTTAATACCGTGGTATTCATCTAAATTTTGAAGTCATGAAAGATAAGCAATTTACCGTACTAATAATGGTTTCCGCAATAATCTGGTTGTTGATCATTGGTTTTATCATCATTTGATCAATATTTTCCATTTTGTTTCCTACCTAATTTTTACAATATACGGAGTAAGTCAGTTTGGTCCGTTATAAATTTTCAAAGAGGCTGTCCGAAAAGGGCAGCCTTTTTTATGCGGCTATTTTTCCGGAATATTCGGAAAAGTTTGAATCTCCAATATTTCGTAGCACTGATAAACAATAA
>NZ_JABURL010000022.1 GCF_014762705.1 Cyclobacterium sp.
ATGTCAAAATGCCAAAACATCGAATCACTGTAATTGAAAAGTGATATTAATTATTCTTAAAAACAAATAAATTTTTTATTTAGATTTAATCTTAATAATTAACTATTGTTTTATTTTTTACCCTCCAAAAGTTGAATCGGTCTGTTGATACTTTCTTCAAGTACGATTAGTGTTTCTGTACGGTCTATCCCATCCACCAATTGGATCTTGTTGAGAACATCTCGCAAATGGTTGGTGTCTTTGCAAATGATTTTGGCGAAAATACTGTAGTTTCCAGTGGTGTAGTACGCATTGATCACCTCTGCTATTTCTTTCAATCTTTCGATTACATTATCATAAAGAGAACTTTTTTCCAGGTAAATACCTAAAAACGCAGAGATATCATAACCCAGTTTTGAGAAATCGATGTTAAGGGTTGCGCTTTTGACAATCCCCAAATCCTCTAATTTTCTCATCCGGACATGTACCGTACCCGATGAAACAAATACCTTTTTTGCAATTTCTGTAAAAGGTGTTTTGGCATCTTCGTTAAGCAAGGAAATGATTTTAAGGTCGATATTATCAATATCTAAAATTTTGTCCATTATTCTGAGAGTTAATTGTTAATTTGAAAATAAAGATCTGTTTTAATTATTGAATTGTCAAAGAATTTGAAAGCTTTTTTCTATTTGGTATAATTTCGGCAATTTGCTCATCAAATAGGCTTAATTTTAAAATGCATGAAAATAAACGTTTTGGCTGTTCCGTTTAAAAAATTAAACTTTCTTTGCTGCCTGGATTGTATTATTTTAGGGTTAAAATTAAATTTCTTTTAAAGAAAAACCAGTTTTTTCGATCAAAATAACCTGTAGCAAATTTACTCCGATATACACTTAGATGTTATTTATAAAATTGATTCCTATGCCTGCATTCAAGACCAAACCATTCTATTGTCTGTTCTTTTTAACCTTTTTTTCAATTATGCATTTGGGATTTGGCCAGGACAGCAAGCGGCCTTTGGAGCACAGAGATTATGATAACTGGGAATCTATCTCCCGAAGCATTATTTCAAATGATGGAAAATGGGTGGGAGTGGAAATAAGCCTTCAGGAGGCTGATGGCAGGGGTAAGTTGATCCCTACCTCCTCTTCGTCCGGTACATTAGAGATTCCCCGGCTGAAACAAATTGAATTTTCAGAAGACAGCCGCTGGGCGATTGGGCTTCTTTCTCCCGAAAAGGATTCCCTTAGGAAAATGAAACTTCAAAGGATTGAAAAAGATAAATTTCCAAAGGACACCTTGTTGTTGGTTGATCTAAAAAATTTGGAATTAAGAAAAATTCCTCACGTCGAGAATTACAAGACGCCATCAAAGAATAAAACATGGTACGCATACGAGGTCTCCCTTGAAAAGATTGAGTCGGAAAATAATGAGGCTGAAAAAGAAAAGGGAGATAAAAAAAAATTCGATTTGCATATCCAAAGCTTTGATGGTTCCTCATCCAGATACATTGAAAATGTTTCTGCCTATGGTTTTGCGACTAATGGTACCAGACTATTTTATGTGCAAAATATGATGGAAGATGAAAATAAAAGCCTTCATCTTAAGGTTTTAGACCTAAAAACAGGACAGGAGATTACCTTGTCAGACAGTTTGAAGCAATATAAAAACATGGTTTTTTCTGAAGATGCCGCTCAATTTGCCTTTTTGGGGAGCAGGCAAGCTCCTTCGGATAAAGAAGCTTCCTTCGATGTATTTTACAGTGGAAATGATACCGGGCTGAAAATGGTAGCCCCTGACACCGATTGGGAAAAGGGAGATATAAGTGAACATTATCCATTGAAATTTTCCGAAGACGGAAAGCGTTTATTTTTTGGCTGGCAAAAGAAACCCAGGGAATACACCTATGAATCGGATACTACAATTCTGGACGAAGAAAGAGTAAGCCTTGACATTTGGGGATGGCAGGATGAAGAAATACAGCCCATGCAGCTTAAAAGACTGGAAGAAAAGAATAAGGAGAGTTTTGCTGCCGTTTTCCTTGTTGATACCGGACATGTTGTTTCTCTTGCCAATGCTGAAATCGGGGATTTGCATTTCAACTGGGACAAAACAGGAGATTGGGCGATTGCTCTGGATGACAGTCCCTACAGGAGAAATTACAGTTGGGATATTCAGATCGGAAAAGACCTGCGTCGGGTATCCATGGAGACTGGCAAACCTGAATTATTGGAAAAGGAAATTATTGGTAACCCCAGAATCTCTCCCTCCGGAAAATATGCTTTTTGGTACAGTAATCCGGACAGTGCATGGGTGGCTTATGGACTGGAAAATAGGGAAAAGGTTTTCCTGACTGCAGGATTAGAGGATGTTTTCTACGATGATTTACACGATAGCCCTTCGTTGCCTGGTAGCAATGGTCATGGAGGGTGGTCGGCAAATGATCAGTATTTTTTGGTTTATGGAAAATTTGATATTTGGATGGTAGATCCAAAAGGAGTGGAACCGCCGATTAACCTCAGCAATAGGCATGGTGAGGAAAATCAGATCCAATACCGGCTGCTGGACCTGGATCCCGATAAGCATTATGTGGACCTTGGGGAAGATTTGTTCCTCAGCGGTATGGATATAGAAACAATGGACAGCGGTTTTTTCCTGGCCGATCCCAGGGGGAAAAATTCACCTGTAAAACTGATTTATGGTCATACAGCCCATTTTGGATTAAAAAAGGCCAAAGACCTGAACCAATTTATTTACCAAAAATCAACATTTCAAGAATCTCCTGATATGTACCTGGCAGGTGAAAAGTTCAAGAAAAGCAGGCAACTGACCCATATCAATAGCCAACAAAAAGATATCCTGTGGGGAGATGTGGAATTGGTTGAATACCGGGTGAATGATGGAAACATGATGAATGGGTTACTTTTCAAACCAGAAAATTTCGACCCGGATAAAAAATATCCCATGATGGTATACTTTTACGAAAGAAGCTCCACTTCCCTGCACCGTTATCGTTCTCCCGTACCATCTGCTTCGGTCATCAATATCCCGTTTTTTGTAAGTAATGGATACCTGGTGTTCGTTCCTGACATACAGTATAAGATAGGATTACCTGGTCCCAGTGCCTATGATTGTGTGGTACCCGGAGTACAGAGCATGCTGGCAAAGGGTTTTGTGGATCCGGCAAACGTCGGTATTCAGGGACAGAGTTGGGGAGGTTATCAGGTAGCCTATATCATTACCAAAACAAATATGTTTAAAGCAGCAGGAGCAGGAGCTCCTGTGGCCAATATGACTTCGGCTTACGGCGGAATAAGATGGGGTACCGGTATGAGCCGGATGTTTCAATATGAGCAAACCCAGTCCAGAATTGGAGGGACCCTCTGGGAAAAACCCATGCAGTATCTGGAAAACTCTCCGATTTTTTATGCCGACAGGATCCAAACGCCTACCCTGATCATGCACAATGATGCTGATGGGGCTGTTCCCTGGTACCAGGGTATAGAATTTTTTATGGGCTTAAAACGGAACAATGTGCCTTCCTGGCTGTTGGTTTACAACGATGAAGACCATAATTTAAAGGAAAGGAAAAATAAAAAAGATTTGAGCATTCGCTTGTCTCAGTTCTTTGACCACTACCTGAAGGGATCCCCTGCACCTTTATGGATGGAAGAAGGGATTCCGGCTGTAGAAAAAGGGAAAACACTGAAATATGAATTAATCAGTGAGTAGTTGCTTTTGAAAAAACCAAATGATTTCTTTCACATGAGGATCAAATTTGCAAGGAGCTGTCCTTTAACCTTTTTTTGGCATTGATTCCAATATATAAGGTCAATAACGGACCCGGGATTTTTGTACAATTGTCAGGCCCCTTAATTTGTGAAAGACTGTTTTTTCAAAAACTCAGTGCTTCCTATTAGATGAATCTCTGATGATCAGTGCAGATCTAAGTGTAATGGTATTTGTTTTTTGGAGGATTTCCTGATTTTCATCATCCAGGTGGTTGATCAGGTTTTTCATGGCCACTTCTCCCATATGGTAACTTGGATAATTTATGGTGGATATGTTGGGTTCCACCATGCGGGAAATCAAATCATTATTGAATCCCACAATAGCCAAATCTTCAGGAACCTTAATGCCTCTTTTCTTTAAAGCTATCAGGCAGCTGGCGGCACTGGTGTCGTTAGAAACCAACAGCCCATCCGGCCTGGGATTCAGTTTTAATATTTTTTCTACGATGCGTTCTCCTGAATCCTCGTCGAGCTCGTTGGTAAATACATTGTCTGCATTGAAGACGAAGCCGTGATCCATCAGGGCGTATTTATATCCTTTCAAGCGATCTGCATAAACATTGATTTGCAAGTTGCCCAATACATGGACGATTCTTTTACAACCTTCTTTGATAAGGTGTGCCGTTGCATCGTAAATGGCTTGGGTATTGTTAATGACGACTCCCGTACAATGGTTATTTTCCGGAACCCGGTCAAAAAACAAAACAGGAATATCTTTTTGAAAAAACGGTTGAAAATGTTCAATATTATCAGTGGTTCCGGCTTTTGAAACAAGCAGGCCATCAACACGACTGTTGAACATTATTTTGGTATTGGAAATCTCTTTTTCCAGGGATTCCATGGATTGACTGATAATCAGGTTATAACCGGCTTGTGTCGCAATTTTTTCCATTCCGGCCAGAACGGAAGATTGAAAAGCACTGTTCAGCCTGGGCACAATAACCCCAATGCTTTTTGACCTTCTTTTACGAAGACTGGAGGCAAAAATATTGGATTGATAACCCATATTTTTTGCCGCATGGAGGATTTTATTCCTGGTAACTTCCTTCACTCTCGGGTGATTGCTCAATGCCCGGCTTACGGTGGTAGGAGACAAACCTACATCTGCTGCAATATCATAAATGGTGATTTCTTTTTTCATCAATTCACTTTAGTCCTTAGAGCAATTAATAATAGATATAATTTTAGAAGTATGCAACCGATTTCAATACATTTAATATTTGGAATAAATTATTTATACCTAAAATTCAGCCTAAAAAAGAATAAAATACCTAATATTAACAAAATTCAAATTCAATTCCTGACCTTTCGGTTGATTTTTGCGGGAGAACTTTCCTTTTATTTGGCAGGAGTTTAACAATATTTTTTTTGACCAG
>NZ_JABURL010000098.1 GCF_014762705.1 Cyclobacterium sp.
ATTTAACAAACACACCATCGGTAATGAGCAAATCCCTCCGCCGCGGCGGAGGGCAGAGCCTGTCCCGACCAAAGTCGGGAGGGGATTTTTTCGGTAACATTTTAAAATATCAATTCGTTAATTGTTACTTATCTTGAAATCTTTACAGATACCGAGCTTTACTGTCACAGCGAAAATATACCTTTTAAAAACACAGAAATCGGGATCGGGAAATGGGTTTTTATCATGTAGATTTTCAACGACTTAACAAACACCTCATCGGTAGGCTTTAAGGGGATTTTTTACAGTGGAAACTGTGGGAATCCTGAGTAAAACGAGACTGCCAAACCATAGCTACCACAAAAAAGGGTTCGCAGTGATAATATAGCCGGTTTTAAAATCGTTCTTGAATCAAACATTGTTAATGTAAAACATAAAAAACAATTATCATATTTAATATAATGTATGCCCGGTTAAAATACTAAATTGGCAGTTTTTAATGGCCGGTTGAATCGCTTTTGTTTGGGACTTCTATTAGGAGCCTCAAAGAAAAAATCCGCAAGGCGGAATAATTCAATGGTATTTTTTTACCTTTTAAATTTATTTTTTGATGAATTTTTGCCTTTCCTGGTAATTGCCGTTGTCCAGGTGGAGGATGTAAGAACCGTTTTTTAAATGGGACAGATCCATTTCATAGGAACGGACCTTCTCCGGCACCTGAAAGGCATTGAAAAGAAATCCGTCCATTCCCACTACCTGTATGTGGCTGACACCGCTAAGCCCTGGGGCCAGGCGTAAATGGCTCCTACCTGTAGTTGGATTGGGGAAAAGGATCATTTTATGTGGAACCTCAAAGCTTACCCTGTTGGTGAGGTGGTTCCGGCTATCCAGCATGGCCCTTACCTCATACCTTCCGGGAGGAAGGGTCGTCAGCCTGGCCTGCCATTCCAGGTCGTTTTTCTTCTCCCATACCAGGTCCATTTTTTTCAGCCGGGTGTCGCCGGACAAGCCTTTGAGTTGGGATTTGCCAATGGGACTGTTGGTGCTTACAATGAGCAGCGTCTCTTCTTCCAACTGCCTGACCCGAAGGTTTGCCTGCAGGGAATTGTCTTTACCTGCACTGGCCAATTCGATCAGGAGTGGCTTGGACGATAATGGGAGCATGAGCTTGCCTTGCTCGTAAGTTACTTCAGCCGGCTCGCCGTTGGGGTCAAGCCCTGAGAGGTGCCAGGCCTGGGCTGCAACATGGTCACCTGGAAGGGAAAAGGTCACCGCCAGGGAGTCATCCCCGCTGACGGGCCGCCAGGCGAGAAGATGGGACAATACTCCCTCCCGATCCCTTAACTGATAAATATGGGCCTGCTCATCTTCCCGGATCACATTTTCGAAATACAGATCGGCCATCCTGTTTTGCATGGCTTCTGCGGCAATGAAGGATCTCTTTTCTTTGAAATTATAATGAAGCGACTCCGTTAGTCCCGATCTTTCGTAATTGACAGGGCTATTTCCGGGCAGGGTGCCCACATTGGCATAGAAAAACCAATGGGCCCGGTCCACGCCCATTCTGCTCAGCCAAAACAGGCCTCGCAACGCATAAACTGCCTGCGACAGGTGGCTGACGGATTCTGTATTGACGGCGGTTTCGTTGGCGCTGGAGGCATCCCAGCCCCATTCGGTGACATGCACCTCTTTTCCGGGCATGTTTTTGTCCCTGAACCGCAAACCTGCAAAAAGGGCCCTCATCTCAGATGCAGGATGTTCGGGATGAACTGCCAGCCGAACACCCGCTTCATTTCGGAAATAACTGTACAGGTGTAAATTGATACCGTCCAGGTGGGCTGCGGCTTTTTCGGAAAGTTTGGTGCCCATGTAATGTTTGATGCTGCCCGAGTTGCTACTCTCCGGCTGGTAGGCCTGTAAGGCGGCAGGTAGCACCTTCAGGTCTGGGTCTCCGGTTTTAAGGCCTTTGGCCATCCCTTCCAATATCAGGCGGTAGGTGGAATCACTGTAAGACCAGGGTTCATTTCCCACTTCTACCGTTCGGATGAGGTTTTCATGACTGGGGCCAAAAGTGGTCGCAAAAGCATATCCCAGGTCATGCCCGGAGGTATAAGGCTGGTCCCAGTCCGATTCTTTAAACCGGTCAAAGGTATAAGTGGCATCGACGGTAAACCCTTTGTTTTTCCAATCGGCATATTCCTGAACCCATTGGGTCCAGGGGAGCCGCACATCCGGGTTTTCCCCGCTATAGGTCGGTATGTGATCCGGGTCGCTGGTATCCCAGTGGATGTTGTGGTAATTTCTGGCCTGACTGGCAGTGCGGATGAATTTTTGGGCTCCCTCATCGGGTCCCTGCAGATTGGGTACTTTCTTTGTGCCCCAGGCCCAGACCGTATTGAGTCCGAAGAGCTCACCGAAACTATTGCTTTGGGGTTTTGGAGATGGTGGAGGGCCGAAACTACCGTATTCATCCAAAATGCTGATTTCCTGTATACTTGCTTTTTTGTAGTTCTCGTCTGCCAGTTGTTGCTCCATGCGGATATACCTGGCAAGGATTGGTGCTTCAGGCTGTACATTGAGCATTTCCAGCTTTGAGGGATCCAATGTTGCGATAAGTTGGAGGTCTTCCAGGGATTTTCCCGCTTTCAGGAGGGTTTTCAGGGCAGTACCGTTTCCATTCCACTGCCTGGTCCTGATCCAGGATACTGATTTTTCCTCCCCCAGGTCCAGGGTGATGTATTCCGAAAGCGGAGCCGCATATGCTGCGATTTCCTGAATGCTGAAAGCTGCTCCGGAAGAAAGCTTTACTTCTACGGCATCTTTCAGGTCTATAGGAAACCGGAGGTGGCCCTGATCATAGACCTCATAGGTATGCCGGACGGTTTCTCCCTCCTGTGAGCGTACCTCAATAAGTACCGGCAGGGAAAATCCGGCAGCCAGCCGCAATCCCAGCCGGTAAATGGGTGTGGATGCCAGGTCCAGTCTAAACCATGCTTCTCCCGCTATGGGTTCGATCAATGGACTGCTGTTGCCCAAAAGCCCATCAGTGGCTTTTGCCATGGGGGCTTCATTACTTGCATAGCCGCTGCTACCGAGAAAAATATTTTGTTCCGGATTGCGTACATAGGCGTCGGGAAGGGGGTTGGTTGAGATCCAGGCGGTGGATGGATTCCCGTCCAGGACGTTTTGGGGGCTGTTGTGGTTCAGGTTTACACTTGAACTGGCAGTTGCGGAAGCCTGCTCGGAAAGGGGTAAATACAAGCCGGCATCCGGATCCCAGGGGGATGGGGGATCAACTGCCGGAACAGGTTCACCAAATACCTCCAGCTCAAAGATGGAGGCCTTGTTGTAATCCCTGCTGACCAGGCTGTGGGCTATGCGTAGGTACCTGGCCACTATAGGGCTGTCAAAAGAGGTGAGGACTGCAGCGGGATCATTGGTCTCCAGGTTGGCGACTACTTCCAAACTGTCTGCAGCTGTTCCCAAAAGCAGCTGTGTTGCCTGGCTGCTGTTATGACCTGACCAATGTTTGCTTTTCACCTGACTGATCAATTGGGGGCTTCCCAGGTCTACGGTGATGTATTCCTGGGCGGGAGCTTCCATGGCCGCCATGTCAAAGATAAAAAAAGGATGGGGGCTTTGAAGCCGGATGCTGAGGATATTTTCCAGGTCCACCTCAAACCTGACATTGGCATAGTTTTGATAGGCCCCATAGGTCAGGGTCGTCAACTCTCCTGACTGCTGTTCCAGCAGGATGTCTACTTTTTCCTTTACGCCGCCCAGTTTCAGCCCGATCAGGTATATTTTTTGGGCTTGATTGAAATGAATCGCTGCGGATGCATATCCCTGCACCAGCGGTACGGAACCCGTATGAGAACCCAGGTTACCATCTGTTGCAGCCTGGAGCATGGTAGTGCCATCGGCCAGGAGCTGCCGGTGGAGCAGGATATTTTGAGCGGGATTGGAAAAATAATTGGAAGGGAAAGGGTGGCTGGAAGTCCATGAAGTATTCAAATTTCCGTCCAGCACATTTGCCGGATCAGAGGAGCCAATGGAAGAACTTGCACTAATGCTTGCCACTGAAATTTTAGGAGGATTGTCTTCGGATGCCAGGGCTACATTAGCCTGAATGAGCAAAAAACAATAGGCCAAAAAAGCCCGGGTCAATAGCGAAAGCCTTGAAATCATAGCATTTATTTTCTTTTGGGGACCGAAGAAAGCGGTATAGCCTGTGCAAGTGCCTGACCTGCGGGTGAAATGATCGCGGAAATTTACTCAGGAAATGCGTCATTTGTACCTGCATCCTGAAAAATAAATCTTTCTTTTTGTGAAAACCTGATGGACATTTCAAAATGCTTTTATTTATTGCGGCCATAAAACGGCCAGATCATGTTAAGAAGAAAATATTTGACCCTAATGCTCTTGGCTTTAGGGCTGTTCATCCAAGTGGAAGCGCAAGAACAGATGGATAAGCGAGTGCATCCCCGTTTTCAACCGATCTTGGATTCGGCTGGGGTCCATGGTGTTTTGCTGCTGGCTGACTTTCAGGGCAGCATGCTGTGGTCCAACGACTTTTCCCTGGCGGAGCAGGGCCAGTTACCTGCCTCTACTTTCAAAATCCCCCATTCCCTGATAGCCCTGGATTTGGGCATAGTGGAAGATGAAGCTACGGTATTTCCCTGGAACGGAGAGGAAAGAGCCATGTCCCAATGGGAGCAGGATTTGACGTTCAGGCAGGCATTTCACCTGTCCTGTGTGCCCTGTTATCAGGGAATCGCCCGGCAGATAGGGGTGGCGCGAATGAGGGATTACCTGGATCGCCTGGATTATGGGCACATGGATGTGTCGGAGCAAAACCTGGATCAATTCTGGCTGCGGGGGCAGTCCCGGATCAGCCCGATGGAGCAGCTGGGCTTTTTAAGAAAGCTGTACGAAGGAGACCTGCGCCTGGCACCGGAAACCTTGTCTGTTTTTCGGGAGATGATGGTGGTGGAAGAAACCGATAGCTACCGGCTGAGCGGGAAGACCGGCTGGTCGGTGGACCAGGGCATAGACAATGGCTGGTTTGTGGGATATTTGGAAAAAGGGGGCAGCGTTTATTTTTTTGCCAGTAATCTGGCACCCGGACCCGAAACCAGCGATGCCGATTTTCTTCAGGCCAGAAAAGGGCTGACGATGGAGGCGCTGCGGGTACTGGGGTTTTTGTAGGGGAAAGGCGCAGCTATGGCCGATTGGTCTCCGGATCGTCGATGGTAATCTGGTACCTGACCAACTGTTGGTTCATGTATTCCTGCCAGGTCACCACGTTGATTTTCTCTTTTTCGGCATAGGCGTACCCGTATTCGTAGCAAAAATAATAATAATTGCCCTTTTGGGTGACGTATTGGTGGGTAAAGAAATTGAAGTCAAAGCCCTGCCGGGTGAGGATTTCCCTGCGAACAGCCGTAAGTCCTATTGGGTTGAGGTTTTGCAAGATCCGCCGATTTTTCCGAAGTATTTTATTGATATCCAGAATGGTTTTTTCACTTCTCCGCTTGTTTCGGTTATGTCGTTGAAAGCGGCATTGGTCCGAGCAGAAAATTTTATCCTCTCTACCATGGATAACGTCTCCACATTCGGGGCATTTTCGATCCATATCCGTATTATTAAACAAGTATAAACGTTTATACACGTGTAATAATACGGAAATTATTTTTAGAATTCTTTTTTTTACCACAAAAAAAGGATCAAAATGGAAAAGAAAGCCACCATTTATCTGAATTTCTGTGAGGAGAGCAACAAGGAAAGGGTGTATTTTTGGCTAAAAGCAGTCCATCCGCTAAGAAGCAAGGTTACCGGTCACGCGTGGTTGGAATTCAAGGCGGATCGGGGCCGCTGGGAAATGGACTATTCGGATCACAGCCTTCAACTGCTCAGGCAATTATGTCTTCCCGACATCCTGGTAAATACGTATTACCTGAACCGTGAACCCGTGACTTATTCATCGGGGTGTAAGGTTCTCAAACCCTTATCAAATAACACGGTAGGTGGCGATGGGACGGATTTGCCAACCTTATGGGCGATGCCTATAGTACACGAGGGGCATACAATGATCAGGTACTCCTTTTCCTACAGCAAGCCCATCTACCGACTCCTTAAAGCCCAAGCCTTCTTAAAATGGAATGAATCGTACCGGTGTTTTGTGGGCAATAACGACTCCGGCGATTTCAAGGTCCTAATCCGGGAGCTTAAAGGAATAGCCCTGTTGAATTTCCGGAAAGGGATTGAGATCAGGGACATGGAATTGCTGCAGCACTACCAGGCCCAGTGGGACAAGGGTAGTCATAGAAAAAGTTGCCAGGTGGATTTCCTGGAGATGATGCAGGCCAGGAATTACAGTGACCGAACGGTGGTAACCTATAAAAAAATGATTGAGCGTTTTATCAACGATCGTCGTTGGGTGGATCGGAATATGGGTGAGGTTACCGTGTCCGACATCAACCAGTACCATGAGGATTGGGCTTCCCGGGGAGGGTCTTCCGCCTCTATCCATCAGTCTGTAAATGCGCTGCGATTGTATTTCACTCATTTGGGCAAAGGGAAGCTGGTTCTTAATGCTATCAGCAGGCCAAAGAAAGAAAAGAAACTTCCGAAAGTATTGAGCAAGGAAGAGGTAAAAGCCTTGCTCAAAAAGGCGGGGATGGAAAATGAAAAGCATTACCTGATACTGATGCTACTCTATGGAGGAGGATTGCGAATAGGGGAGTTGATACGCCTTAAAAAGGAGGACCTCGAGCCGGACCGGAAAATGATACGAGTAAAACAGGGGAAAGGAAAGAAAGACCGCTACACTTTACTCCCGTCAAACATCCTGGAACGGCTGCAACGCTATATCAGGAGGCCGGATGAAGGAGGCTATGTATTTGAGGGGCAATTTGGCGGCATGTACAGCAGCGGCAGTATTCAGCAGTTCATCCGGAAGTACGCCGGTGCCGCGGGGATAGGGAAGCGGGTGACCCCTCATATGCTCCGTCACAGTTTTGCCACGCATCTACTGGAGGCGGGCACAGATCTGCGGTATATTCAGCAGCTTCTGGGGCACAATTCCAGTAAGACTACGGAGATATATACGCATGTAAGCAGCAAGCAGCTGGGGCAGATTGTATCTCCCGGAGATATGCTGGACAGCTAAGATGAATGGGAATGAAAAAGCTAGTTGAGTTTTATTGGATTTTTTATATATTTAGGGGATTTAACTCCCATGGCCAAAAGGGAAGTAACCGCAACGGCTGGGGTTAGCCAGTAGTTGTGTGCAATTAAAATGAAACACCAAGTTCAAATAATATCGGTCGACCTAATGGACAAGTACGAAGGGACTGTTCACTTTGAGATAAACGGAAATGACTACAAAGCATTTTTCTATGGAGAAGAATACGAGCCTGGACAAAATGTTGAAGTTGAATTTGACCAATTGGAATCACCGCTTGAATGGGATGTGATTTTTAACGAGAACAAGGACAAAGAATTAAGAATTGAAAAAACGGAGAACTCGGAATGGAGTTACTACGGATATGGGAGAATAAAATCAATATCCCCAATAACCGCTGACTTTGGAGACCTTAAACTTGAACTTGGGGATTGGACAAACGACCCGAAAGTAGTTGGAGAATACATTTATTGGACAATTGACCGATTAGATATAAGTAAGATAAAAGAATAAAAAACTGCACACAACAACGCATATAGCTTATGGCGGGTGAACGTCTGCCAGCAAGATTTTCGCTCTGTAGCCAGCTTTGGTTTCGGTGGACAGTTAAGTGCTTCGAAACCGCCACAAGCCATATGCAAACCGTTGGCATTAATTTAACTAACCATGAAAAAAACTAAAAAACCGAAAAGAAATAACCTTTACACCAAAAACTATTTTTTTGTATTAAGTGTTACTGTTCTAATTCTAGGACTAATAGCTTTTTCAGACAACTATTTGTTTGATATTCATCAAGAGAGCAATAGTAACCCCTTTTATGTCATTCACGGATTAATAATGTTCTCGTGGTATACAACAATTGTAATTCAAACAAATCACATTCGAAAATTGAATGTCAAAGCTCATAAAAAATTAGGAATCGTTGGCTTTTTCATTGCTTGTTTAGTCATCATAAGTATAGCTTATTTAAACTTCATTGATGTTCCCTACTCTGAACTGCCATTTTTCGGAAAAGCCAATCGAATATTCTTTCCTGTCTTTATTTTACTAATTGGCTTGGCTTATCTAAAAAGAGATAAACCTGAACTACATAAACATTCTATTTTTGTAGCTATTCTTTTAATGATGGAACCTCTGTTAAGTAGAGTAGGAATGAATACAGGGACAAATGCAGCAGTTGTTGCACCTATCATCTGGCTTGCTTTATGGATATCATTATTCGTTTATGATATCATCAGATTAAGAGGATTACATTTTTTAACTTATTCTGGACTTATTTTTTGGTTCGTGGTTTATGCAATTGTATCATAAAAAACTAATGCCAACAATGTATAACCGCAATTACGGCGGATTCGACTACGTTCGAATCCACTCGGAATTGCTAATATCTGTGCTAAACCGAAAATTAACGCATATTAACCCGTAACTGACGGTTATACGAGACCGTTGGGCGTCATGCAAAAGGGACAGTACAACATATCAATCATTGAAATAGAAAAATGAAATCAATGACCACCAGTAAAAAAGAACTTGTTGATTTCCTTTGGGAATGGGCAGAAAATCATGGGGAATGGAGTAAACTTCTTGTTGACAAGGTCGTAACTACAGAAAGCTCCCTTTCACCCTCTGACAGAGCAACAATTTTCAATTATTTCCTACAGACTATCAAACTACATACAGGCTTGCCCAGCTTGACGATTACTAAGCCTACATATACACCAACAAGTAAAAGGATAGAATTAACTTCACTTTCCAACATTACGGGTGTTAACAGGCTTGCAAAAAATCAGACCTTAAATTTTGCACCCAACATCTCAATCATTTATGGAGAAAACGGAACGGGAAAAACAGGCTATGGACGGATATTAAAATCCCTTGGGTTTAGCTATGATAGCAACAACTCTATTTTTTCTAACGTCTTTGGAAGTTCAGAGCCGAAGTCCGCATTAATCAACTTTGAAGCAAATGGAGTAGCGGACACATTTGCTTGGGATGGAACAAATAGAAATGAAGAATTAGAGAGTATTTCAGTCTTTAACAACAATTGCGTTCAAATTTCTCTTTCCGACAGACAACTCATTGTTTCCCCAATTGGGTTTCATCTTTTCAACATTATTTCGGGTGAATTAAAAGAGCTAGAAAAGCTCTTGCAAACAAAAATCGCAAGTCATCCGACTGCATTAGCATGGGCTGAAACTTTGCACGAAGGAACGCCACAACAGATATTTATCAATGGCTTAAAAAGCACTTCTACAGAGGAAAAGCTAACTGAATTATCTTCCTTCTCATCGGAACAAGAGAAAGAATTAAAAGTCAAAGAAACAGAACTTAACAACCTGAATAGACAACTACTGCAAAATGAAATACAGAACTTAACCGCACAGGAAACGGAAATAAACTCACTAGTTGCCAAAATGCAAACGGCTCAATCTCTATTATCCCCTAACAATTGGGATAAGCTAATCAAGATAAATGAAGAGCTTGCCGTATTACAAAATCAAGCTAAGAAAGGCATTCAAGAAATAGCAGAGATCAATGGGATTGAATTCTATGAAACCAGTGAATTTCAGTTATTCATTCAATCTGCAGAAAACTACATTAAAATTCTCAACAATCCAGAATACCCAAATCAAGAAGACCTTTGCGTGTATTGCAAGCAACCACTTGAAAAATCCGCTGAGGAATTATTGAGAAGCTACAGAAAACTGCTCAATGACAAGACTCAAGAAAGTATTGAGCAATTAAAACAACAAAAAGAACAACTGATAAATCAAATATCACAGGTTGACACCAATTTATTGTTGCATCAATCTTCATTCGGCTTGGATAATGACGAGAGGCCAATTCAACCAAAAGAAATAACTGATTACAACAAAGAGTTAGGTATGTTCAAGACAACTTTTGTTTCTGATAAAATTGTCAAAGGCTCAACCTTTGATTTCGATTATAATAGGCCATCCGAATTTCTAAAAACCAAAAGCAAAGCAATTAAAACCACACTTGTTCAGAAAAAAGAAGTGTTGTCCAATCTCGCGGCTAAAGAGGATGAACTTAAAAAGAAAATTGCGGAATTGAAGGACCGCAAGCTTCTTTCATCGAAGCAGGCTGAAGTAAAAACGGCAATTGCAAATCATAAGATTGTGTCCGTACTAAATTCAAATTATAACAACTTTAGTACTAGCTCCATCAGCCGTAAAACAACAGAAGCAAGAGAAGCATTAGTAAAGCAAAACTTCAATGACATATTTCAGGACGAACTGAAAGCACTGAGAAAATCTAACATTAAAATAGAGCTGAATTTTGCGACTGACAGAGGGAAGTCAAGGGTTTCACAGAAGATAGAAAACCATGTATTGACAGACATTTTAAGTGAAGGTGAACAAAAAGCTATTGCGTTGGCAGAGTTTCTAACTGAACTGCAACTTGACAACATAGAAGCGCCAGTAATTTTTGATGACCCTGTAAACAGCCTTGATCATCGAATAATTGATGAAGTTGCAAAAAGGTTAATCGAGTTATCTAAGCAAAGACAGGTTATCGTCTTTACTCATAGTATTTTGCTTCTCAATAGCTTCATTCAACAATCTGAGTTAGATACAAACAAACAGGCAGGGGTTGAATTTACTTTTCGCAGTGTATCAAGCAGTTTCGGGGAAACCGGTATAATAGACGATGTTGAGGAAATTAACTCATACACTTATTACACTAAGAAACTTAACCTTCTTTTGGGAACAAAACCGAATGGGCAGAGTGAAGAGGAAGTTGCTCGTAAAGGCTATGGACATTTACGTTCCGCTATTGAAGTGGCAGTTGAGGAGAATCTACTCAAAAAGATAGTAAAAAGATATGGGAAAGGTGTTGCTTTCCCTTCTTTACTGCGAATTGAGGGTGATAAAATTGATAAGCATAAAGGAAAACTAAACGACATTTACGAGAAGTGTTGCGTATCCATTGACGGACACAGCAGTCCAGGAGTAATACACACAACTCCAACAATTGACGAGTTGAAAATTGATTATGAGGAGTTCAAGAAATTGAGAAAGGAATTTACATAAAAGAAAAAAGCACGAACGCCCAACAATGGGTATAAAACATAGGGCGGATGGCGGTTTCCGCAAGTTTCAGGTTCTTAACAAGCTATGTCTCGTTGGACAAGTACACTGCTCCGAAATGCCCTACGTTTCATACCCGATACCGTTGTGCTTCATGTAAAAGAACCTACGAATGAAAATTGAATCATTAAGAATAGAGAACTTTCGAGCCTTTAAAGACGAGACAATAGAATTTGATGATTACACCTCTTTTGTAGGTCCAAATGGAGTTGGTAAATCGACAGTTTTTCATGCTCTTAACTTATTCTTTAGACAGAGTAAAGACAGTCAAACCGATTTGCTAAAGCTTTCCGCAAATGACTTTCACCATGCAAATACAAGTCAACCTATTAGAATTACAGTTACTTTTTCTTCATTATCAGACCAAGCTAAAGAAGACTTAGCTGATTATGTAAGACAAGAGAAGTTGATAGTAACAGCTGTTGCTGTTTATGACACTATCACAGAGAAGGCGGATGTAAAGCAGTTTGGAAACAGACTAGGAATGGAAGAATTCCGAAAATTTTTTGAAGCTGAAAAAAACGGAGCAAAAGCAGCCGAGTTAAAAGAAATATTCAAATCATTTAGGGAAAAATACGAAGACATAACCAGCGCTAATTCAAAGGGCGATATGATTTCTGCTTTACACGAATACGAAGGCAAAAACCCTGAGAGTTGCGTTTTAATACCGAGTGAAGACCAATTCTACGGAGTTTCACGGGGTGTAAATAAATTGGAGTCTCACATTCAATGGATTTTTGTTCCTGCGATAAAAGATGCTACAGAAGAAAGTGAAGAATCTACTAGATCAGCTTTAGGTCAGTTACTAGCTAGGACTGTTCGCTCTCAAGTATCTTTTGATGAGAATATCAGAGATTTAAGAAATAACGTACGTGCAGAGTATCAAAAACTCTTAGACGCAGAACAAAAAACTCTAGATGACATTTCAGGTTCTCTACAAAATAGATTATCTAATTGGGCACACCCAAATATAACCGCTTCAATTCAATGGAAACAAGACCCAGATAAATCAGTAAAAATTGAAGAGCCTCTAGCAGCGCTTAAAGTTGGTGAAAGGGGATTTGAAGGTGAATTATCAAGATTTGGTCACGGTTTGCAACGCTCGTATATGCTTGCGCTACTTCAGGAGTTATCTATGTTTGACCCAGAAAATGTGCCAACATTATTAATGGGAATTGAAGAACCAGAGTTATTTCAGCACCCACCGCAGGCAAGGTATTTAGCAGAAACTCTACTAGAGCTATCTGAATCAAATTCTCAAATTATAATTTGTACACATAGTCCGCTGTTTATTCCAGGTGATAACTTTGATAAAATTAGGCTTGCAAGAGAAGAAGGAGAACCCAGCGAAACAAAAATTAAAAGATTAACCTATGAGTCTTTAGCAGCAGAATTACATGCTGTTGGTGAAAAGCTTGTAACTGAAAGCGGAATGGTGGCCAAACTTTATCCTTCGCTAAATCCAGTTGTGAATGAAATGTTCTTCTGTAAAAAACTAATTTTAGTTGAAGGTCATGAAGATATTGCATACATAAGCTCTTACTTGCTCCTAACAGGTGGTATGACCGAGTTCAGACGCCATGGTTGTCACATTGTTCCCGTAGAAGGGAAAAACAAGTTAATCAAGCCGTTAGCAATGGCAAAACTTCTTGACATACCAACTTTAGTTGTCTACGATAGTGATACTGATAAAACAACGGAACATGAGGTTCCAAAACATAAAAAAGACAACAAAGCAATTCTCTCATTAAAAAACTATGCAGATGTTGACGAGTGGCCTGCAAGTACGGTAATTAAAGATGACTTGACCGCATGGCAAACCAACTTGACAAATGAAATTATTAATGAACTCGGACAGGATTTAAAAAAATATGAAGACGAAGCAGCTGCATTTTATGGAAATTCAGGTGGATTAAAAAAGAATCCTCTAGCGATTGCAAAAACTTTAGAGTTAGCATGGAACGAAGGAATCAAATCTCAAATTCTAATAGACTTAACTGCAAGAATTATAGAATTTGTCAATAAATAAAATATTAAAATGAACGATGACTATAAGGACGAGTTTTTATTAAGGCTGAAAAAAAGTGAGTTATATAAAGCTCTTAAGGAGAATTGTTCTGATAAAGACGCTAATGTAATACCGCTTGTTGAAGATTGTACCTCTTATGCATTTCAAAGGACCAAGACCATTGTGAGACACATGGGGGAATTTACTCTTCATGATGGCGACCATCTTTTTAGAGTTCTAAACTTAATGGAGCGATTGATTCCTAAGGAAACTATTGATGAACTCACTAGTCCTGAATTATTATTGCTAATAATCAGTGCCTTTTTTCATGACATTGGAATGGCTCCTGATGAAAAAGAAGTTTTAGCGTGGAAAAAAGTTTGGGATATTGAACCGATAATTGATGATAATGAGCAAAACACATTCAATGATTTCAAAAGGTTTTACAACTCTCGACCGGAAGATGAGAAAAGATTGAAAGATTTGATATCTAAAGGTAATATTTCACAGGCAGACACTATAAAATCATATCTCATTACAGAATACATCCGTCAGACACATACTGATAGGGCAAGAGATATAATTGAGCAAGATTGGTCGGAGAAAATCAAATTTAGAGATACTGACTTAACCGTTGAATTAGCTCAGATATGTTACAGTCACAATGAAGACGCATTATCTCTATTGGATTTAGACAAAAACTTACTTTGCGGTTCAGGAGTTTATGCTTGTTTACCGCTAGTCGGGGTGATTCTAAGGCTAGCCGATATTCTAGATTTCGATGGGAAAAGGACTCCTTCAGTTCTGTTCTCGCATTTGTATGTTAGAAATCCTATTTCAATTATTGAATGGAACAAACATAGAGCAATAGAAGCTTGGGACATTAGTCCTGACTTAATTCAATTTAGTGCAAAATGCACGCATCCAGTTATTGAGTCATCGATACATGAATTCTGTTCTATGATTGATCATGAACTAAGCTTGGCAAATAACATTATTTCTACTCTAAACGAATTTCACACAGCAAAAGATAGAAACTTACAAATCAAGTTACCTCTCAAGGTAAATCGGGAAAAAATAAGAACCAAAACAGACATTAAAAACAGACCAGTTTACATCTATAAAGACACTAAATTCAATCTAAGCAAAACCCAAGTCATTGAAATATTGATGGGTACAAAGCTTTATGGAAATCCTGAAGTCGCATTGAGAGAACTTTTGCAAAACTCAATTGATGCTTGTTTACTTCGAAAGGCGCAGGAAGACAAATGGGGTAATTTGTATCAACCTAAAGTTCTTGTTAAGTATTACACTGAAAATGAAGAAGATGTTCTTGAGGTAATCGACAACGGGACAGGAATGGATGAGTATATTATAGATAATTATTATTCTAAAATTGGCTCCTCATTTTATAAGTCCAAAGATTTTTACAGTCTGAAAGCTGAAACTAATGCTGATTTTTCACCTACCTCTAGATTTGGTATAGGCATTCTCTCATCTTTTATGATTTCGGATGTTTTAATTGTAGACACTAAAAGAGTGTATGGTCCTCACAAATCAAGCGACCCAATGAACATTACAGTTGAAGGTCAGGAAAGTATATTTTGGATAAAGTCCGGAACACGTGAAACACCAGGAACATCAACTAGATTAATCCTGCGAAAAAGTCATAATCCTTGGGATAGAATGACCGAGAATGAGTTTATTGAGAATGTTGAAAATGTTATCCCAAATCCACCTTTTGAAATCAGTATTGAAACCCAATCTCATAAAAAGAAAAGGGATGAAAATAGTTTTAAGGAAATAACATCATACTCACTTAAGGACTACACTTGGCAAGAAAATGAGAATATTAAATTTATAGACATTCCTATTGACAGAAAGGATATAGGATTGGTAGGGTCTGCTACTGTTGCTATTTTAGAAAGCAAGAATAGACCAGTTGAAAGAATTGAATTAAACTCCAGAGATATTGAAATAGAAGGAGAGTCTTACACCTTAGAAAGAGAACTTAGAATTGATGTTAACTCTATAAAAGAATCATCAAAGACAATCACAATTAGTGATGATGGAGACATTCGAACAGATGACTCGTCCAGTAAATTGGCAAGTTCGAATTCAAAAATTTCTTTACATGGTATTGAAATTCCTTCAAGTCTTTTTCCAGAAATATGGAGAATGAAAAACAATCAAGTGAAAATAAATTGGCCATTTCCGCTGATAATCGTAATTGATGTTTGCGGCAATCGAGATTTAGACTTGAACTCTCCAAGAACAGAAATAATAATAAGTGAGAAATGGACTGATTTTGAAGAGCAATTGGCACGTATTGTTTGTCAACATATTAAGGACTCCGTTGAAATAGAATATTGGAATAACCTTTTTGAAATATTCAATAGCTCAAACAGTAGCGAAAATTTCAAAAGAGCTCTAAATGAATTGAAATAAAACACGAAAGCACAACAACACCTATACGCAATGCCCTTCGGGACACTGCGCATAGCCAAACCGTTATATGCCATTTTAGGACGACCCAACAACAATGACAGAATTAGAGAAATATATTCATACTTACTTCGGTGTTAATAAGGACGACTTAATGAAAATTAGTTCTTTCTTCAAACCTATAACATTGAAAAAAGGGGACTATTTTTTAAAAACTGGCAGATATTCTGATAGACTTGGTTTTGTTCAGACTGGTATTATAAGAGAGTTTGTTTTAATTGACGACAATGAAGTAACAAAATGGATTTCAACCAAAGGCTATTTCGTTGTAGACTTATCAAGTTTTTTATTTCAACAAACAGCTCGTTGGAATATCCAAGCCTTGACAGACTGTGAACTTTATGTTATTGACAGTAAAGACTATCAGAAAATTGGTCAAGTAATTCCACGCTGGACAGAGTTAGAAAAACTATTTATTGCAAAGTGTTTTACGGTTCTAGAAGACAGAATTTTACAACACCTTTCAATGACAACAGAAGAAAGATATAATCAACTTTTCAATTTCAATAAAGAATTGTTCAATCAAGTACCATTACAATACTTAGCCTCAATGCTTGGTATGACACCTGAAACAATGAGTAGAATAAGAAAAAAAGCGGCTGGCTAAACTTCTTGATTTTTGTCAAGAGCAAGGATTGATTTTGTGCAGACCTTTGCATCGTTAACTAAAAACAATAACGACAATGTTCACAAAACCAATTTTACTAATCGCAATTGGCTTGACAATCTCAGCAGGTTCATTTGCACAAAGCAATTCAAAAATGAAAAGTATCAACAACAACGCACCAGTAAAGTGCAGCAAGACAATCACTATCAATGCAAGTAGTGAAAAAGTATGGAAAGTTATGACCAACATTGACAATTGGGCAAGATGGCAGACAGACATAACCAAAGCCAAATTGAATGGAGAACTAAAACCAGAAACAACATTTGACTGGAAAACAGGAGGAGTAAAAATCCATTCGACACTGCATACCGTTGAACCATTTAAGAATTTCGGTTGGACAGGAAAAACATTTGGTATGTGTGCAATACATAACTGGACTTTAACAGAAAACAACGGTCAAACAAAAGTTTCGGTTGACGAAAGTATGGAAGGTTTTTTTGCTAAACTTTTAAAAAAATTATTCAACAAGAACTTAGAAAAAGGAATGCAAAACTGGCTTGACTTACTAAAACAAGAATGCGAAAAATAAGGTGACAGAAAGAAAAACGGCATATAACAGCACCTACCCAAAAGGCGGGGTTTCGTGTTTCGCAGACACATTTGTGCAAGCCGAAAGTTCAGTGCTCCGAATGAAGTTTAGTGGTAAAAATCCCGCCCTTTGGGTAGCTGCAAAACGTTGGCATTCATTTATAAATAATAGACATGAATATTAAATTCACAGGAACATACAAATCAATTACTGATTTTGAATGGACTGATGTTCCAATGTTTTCCGTGATAACTGGACCAAACGGAACTGGAAAAACACAACTCTTAGAATTGTTATACAATACTGTAATTAACAAGAGGGGAACGACAGAAAGAGTGCAGATTGAAAATGAAACTTTAAGAGAAGATGAAATAACCTTTTTAAAAGGTGAATGGCAGCTAAATAATACTGGTGACATTAATCTTTCTAGTATCCAGCAACAAATAGGCAATCACTACAATAAATTTGTTAAGAATCAGGTAAATAGAGATAATGAACAACAGGTAAAGCTCTTCTATGCTTTTCAGGAAATTCAAAGAAAGTCAGGAAAGGAAAATCGAAATGATGTTTCACGTGAGGAATTTATTGACCTCTTTCCTGAAATATTAATTGAGCAAGAACCTCAACTCAGCCAAAAAATTGCTGAAGTTTTTTATAATTACCGGTTATCGGAAATTGAATTACAAGCCAAACAAAAATCGGAAGTTGAAATTATCAATGAAATTGGTGAAAAACCTTGGTTAGTTCTGAAAGATATTCTTAAGGAATCTAAATTACCATTCTCATTTAATAATCCGTCTGAACTTGGATTTAGGGATAGTTTCCAGCTCAAGGCTATTAACGAAATTAGTGGAGATCCTGTTAATTTCAATGATCTATCTTCTGGTGAAAAAGTTCTTATCTCTTTAGTTTTTTATCTATACAATTCTCAAGAGAAAAATGTTTTTCCAAAGATTCTTTTAATGGATGAACCAGATGCCCACTTGCATCCAACTATGTCGCAACAGTTCATAAATGTTGTGAAAAATGTACTTGTTGACAAATTTGGGGTTCGTGTAATAATGACAACTCACTCACCTTCAACTGTAATTTTAACTCCTGACGAGTCACTTTTTGAAATGTCACGAGAACATCCTCGAATAAAATTATCGAATTCAAAAAATCATACTGTATCACTACTCACATCTGGCCTTGTCTATGTTGGAGAAGGCACAAAATATATGCTTGTTGAGGATAAAGATGATGCTAATTTTTACTCTTACTTGTTCGACAGTCTAACGAAAGACGATTCAATTGATGGTAGTATCCCCCTTGTTTTTATACCTGCCTCAACAAGCAATAAATCAGGTGGAAAAGATGTCGTGCAGGATTGGGTTAATAAATTACAAGACTCCGGATTGGAGCAAATTATTCAAGGAGTCATAGATAAGGATAGTGGCAATGAAACATCTGATGGGGTCCATTTATTGGGTAGATACAGTATAGAAAATTACTTGGTTGACCCAATTATTATTTATGCTGCATTGATTGATAAGGAAAAGCATAATGAGGTAATTGACGTTGGTTTAGCTGTAGGGGAAGAATACAAATTAAAATCTATGTCAAATGAAGAGTTGCAAAAAGTGTGTGATGCAATCTTCAAGAAGACAGTACCATTGCTAAAGAAATATTTCAGCGATTTTAATGAAGTTGAGGAAATTGTAACCCAAAAAATTAAGTTTACTAATGGAATAGAATTGGATTATCCTGTTTGGTTAATTAACCGAAGAGGAAAAACATTGCTACATCAGGTATACAATGAGCTTTTCACAAGCCCCGTGATCAATTTCAAAACACTATTTAAGGCCTTGAAGAAAGTTAATTTTATTCCAGAAGACATCATTTACCTGTTAGAGAATTTAAGATCATAAGGAAAACGAAATGCCAACATTGTATAAGCGTAATGCTGGCTGAACTGCTAAAATTGAGCATTTTTGTTCCTAAGAAACTTTGCGGTGGACGGACAGTGAATCGCTCTGGAACCCGCAATACGCTTATACTTGACCGTTGTGCAACATTTGACTCATAATCATTATTTAAACTATTTAACGATTATTTTTTAGAAATATTTACCACATTTTATTATTAATAGTTTTGCTTATATGAGTCATTTATAGTGTCTCTATTTTTCTTAGAAAAAAAAAGGCAAATACAAAAGGTATCTGCCTTTAAGGGAAAAGATTTTTTTTAATGTGTATTAAAGTTTGTCATTCTATTCACATTCATTTCCATAGTTGTGAAACCTTCGATAGCATCAAACCAATCTTGCACGTAAGTTGCTTGCTGATGGTTTTCAAAAGCAGCTTCATCAGCAAAAACTTCATAAAACAATACTAATCCAGGTGCTGTTTCTCCTTGATGTGCTTCAAAAATCAAACATCTGGGTTCATTTTTTCTGATTTTATCCATCATTAATTTTGTGGCTTTCATAACTTTTTGCTCACTACCTGCTTTTATTTTTGTCCACGCTATAATAGTTACAGCATTTTTAGGAATTGAAAAATGACTTGATTTATTGCTCGGTATTTTTATGTCAATCTGTTGTGCATTACCTATTAAAGAGAATAATGCCATTGTTATTGTTATTAAAAATGTTTTCATTGTATATAATATTTTTATTAATCATTTTACTGTTACTTGTCGAATAAAATTTGTTTTCTGTTATATTCGATTTTAAAAAAAAGCTGTACATCTGATATCTATATAAATGTACAGCTTGTTAATTATTGTTATCTTATTCCTACCGGATTAATTTGAACTTGAGTTGACCCTTCGTAAAGTGGGTGACCAAGTATAAAAAGAAACTCAAAAGCCTTATCAGCTACCAGCTCATCAACAAGTATATTCTCTAAAACTTGCACACCAAATTCTGTAGCCATCATTTGATTTACAGGAAAAGAAAGATTAGCGTTTTCGTGTGGAACAGCTTCAAAAGACCAATTATCTGCTCCAACCGCAACAACACCTTTTTCTCCAAGATAACGAGCAGCTTCTGTACCTATACCGGCACCCCCTGCAAGATAACGTTCATTATCTACTCCCATAAGTTTTGTCCATCCTGTATAGAATAATACAACATCTCCTTTACGAATTTCTGTACCTTGTTTTTTAGCCACTTTTTCAATGTCTTTCACCGAGAATACTGTACCTTCCTTAACAATATCTTGATTATAATAAGAGCGCATATCTAATACCACACCACGTGCTACAATAGGCGGTAGCTTTTCCAATCCTAATTTTTTCACTCCTCTTACACTAAGAAAATCTTCTACTTTATGTCCGTTATAATGTACATTATCTCGACCATAATGAGAAAGCCCATTTATTTGAGAACCTACACCCGTCCAACCTATTAATTGGTCATCTACATATGTAAATTTGTTGGAACCTTCTGCTTTAGTTTCAGGTTGTAGTGTTTCAATATGAAAATATCTATGACGAAATGCGGGTGTTTTTTCGTTAACCACCATTCCCAAGCGATATACTTTACCATTTTTAACAAGTTTCATTGCATTTAATACAGACTCTTGTGTTATTAGGTTTAATGCCCCTATTTCATCATCTGGTCCATAAGGGGACATTGGCACTTCTTGTGCGTAAACATTTATGAAGCCTATAGTTAATGCTATGGCAACAATACCATTTCTTAATTTTTGTTTTAAACTTTTCATCTTTAAAATTTTATAATTATTAATACTCTAATTTAGAATCTATTAAAAGCTAAAAAAATGGGTTGCTGCAACATAATATATTTAACCATTTATAGTTTTATTGATTCCTTGGTACAAAAGTATGTTGAATAGTTGTATTATAAAAATAATGTAATTTATATATGTCTATTAATTATTTAATAGATAAAAATGCTTTATCATACGAGATTTTTCAATCTAATTTCAAAATTTGAACTACAAAAAAAAAGCACATACATTTTGTACGTGCTCTTTAGATTTAGTTTTGTTTTTATCTATTAAATATTACTTACCACATTTTCTACTTTTTTACTAGGAATAAACCATATAAACAGTATAATTACATATATTAATAATGCAATTAACGGAAAGAAAAAGCTAACTCCAATACCCAAAATATATAACAGTAAGGTTATGTAATTCTTAAATTTGTTGTAAAGAATTTCACTTATACAATCATCATTTTTATGATGTGCAATAATTGCTTTTTCTAATATAAAATAGGAAATGGTTTTCATAAGTAAAATAAAACCGTAAAACACCATCGGAATATCTTTGCTATAATCTTCGCCCACCCAAGCTGTTGCAAACGGTACTATCGACAACCAAAATAATTGATGATGATTTGCCCACAATATTTTGCTGTTAACACTTTTTGAAATTTGCAACAGATGATGATGATTATTCCAATGTACTACAATTAGTATAAAGCTAATGGTGTAAATACCAAATATTGGCAGTAAATTTATTAAAGACTGAAAATCAGCATTTTCAGGCACTTTAAACTCTAATACCATAATGGTTATTATAATAGCAAGAACACCGTCCGTAAATGCTTCTAATCTATTTTTATTCATAGTTCAAAGCAAATATGTTTTTAGTTAAAAAAGCACTGTAATTATTTAATTCAAAAGGAACATCTGCATTTTTTTCCATATCGTGAAAATGATGTGTTGCTAATAATTCCATTCCTGTAAAAGCATTCATTCTGTGAAACCCAAACATAACACCTTCATCTACACTTTTTTGATTAAAAAATTCATTTTCTAAAGTAAATGCGGTTTTAGGTGCATTCCAACTTGTAGTAAGTATATATTTTTTTCCGTGCATTAAACCACCTGTTCCGTAATTGATGTTTGGATTTTTTCTACTTCTTCCATCATTTACATAAATTCCATTTTGATGACCTTCCGTAAAAACTTCATCTATATATTTTTTAAATCCAAAAGGAATTTGAAACCACCAAATTGGAGTGTGATAAATCACTAGATCTGCCCACTTAAATTTTTCTACTTCTTCTTGTGGGTTATAGTCTTCTCCTACTTGGGTCGATTTCACTTCATAATCCTCTAATGACTCAAAAAATGAAATCGTAGTATTGAAAAGTGTTTCGTTAAATCTTCCACCAGAATGTGCAAATGGATGACTTCCATTAATTATAAATATATTTTTCATTTGTCTATTATTTAATATTTGACAAAATTAAAGCACTTAGTTGTATTGTAAAAATAATATAATTCATACCTTTGCATTAAAATATTAATAATATGAATTATGGTCAGTTTAGAATGGTATCGAACGTTTAAAGAAATTTACGAAAACGGGACATTGACAAAGGCTTCCGTAGCTTTGTATTCATCACAGCCAGGTGTAAGCGTACATTTGAATGCTTTAGAAGCCTATGTTGGTAAAAAATTATTTGAGCGAACCTCTAGAAAAATGATTCCGACCGAAGAAGGAAAAGCACTATACAATTTTATTTTAAGCAGCATTAAACAACTTGAAAAGGCGGAGCAGCATTTTAAAAAAACATCAAAAGATATGGTTCCTTCAATAAGTATTGGAATGTGTACCGAAACATTTCAAACTATTTTAGAACCGGAAATTTCCAATCTTAATTTTAATCTTGTAGCTAGATTTGGAACTAATCAAGATTTAATAAAAGATTTAAATAATGGTATTCTCGACCTTATCATTACACCAAAAGTTGATAACAGCACAAATTCTCTTGTTGAATATGAAGATTTCACAAAAGAAAATATTGTTTTAATTGCAGGTAATCAAAGTGATTTGGAAGAAATAAATAAACTGATAAAAAACAAGGAATTTTCGTTGTTAGAAAAAACACTAAAAAATAAAACTTGGTACAGTGCCTCCAACGAAATGGAGCATTTTAATAGGTTTTGGTATGAAAATTTCAATAAAAGACCCGATTTTAAACCTAATTACATACTTCCTAATATTGGTTCAATTATAAGATGTGTTGAAAACAATAAAGGATTTGCTATTGTTCCAGATTTTTTGGTCAATAAATCAATCGAATTAAATAAAATACATTTAGTTTGGAAAGGTAAAAAAGATGTTTCTAATACCTTATACTTCGCAACTAGAAGCGACCTTCTATTTAAAAAAGAAATTGACATTATAAAGGAGGTTTTTCAAAGAAAGATGAATATAAAAACGTTGCACAACAATGTATAAAAATAATAGCCGGTATAGTAGTAAATTCAAGGATTGTAGCTCGATTCAGCTTTCTTGTAACTTGACAGGAAAGTGCCACGCAGTCGGCTACTATTCTTATACGTAACCGTTGTGCAAAATTTAAAACCGAAATCGAGAATGAAATACCTTACTAAATTTTCATTACTATTAACAATAGTATTTTTATTGAATTGTTCGCCAGAGAAAGAACAAGTTTTGCAAATCAATGGAAAAGTAATCGGAACTGAAACTGCGTCTATTCTTTTACGAAAGCCAAATCAGGACATGAGATTTGACTCTTTAATTTAATCTTGGGCATATTGCCTCCTATGTGGGTATAACACCAGAAACCTTAAGTCGGTTTAGGAAGCAAAAGTGATTTCTTGATCTATGTCAAGAGCATTGCTAAACTTGTTTCTTAGCTTTGCAATGATGTTTTCGAAAAGTTTGTCATAAATATTTCCGCCAAAAAAATCCTCTTATTCGATGGGCTTGGTGCGCTTATATCTTGTTGAGTCAGGTGCTTGCCCGATTCGAAGGACTTTTTGGAAGGCCCAAAATGGCAATTCCCAACGTGGGCTGGATAGCAAAGTTTTTGGACACGCAAGGAAACCTGATTTGTGCGATGCAATACGATGACAGTGCAGAATGACAAATATCGAAACTATAAGCCAAGACTGGTGCATGGCAAGTTATGACTTTTAAAATCAAATGATAAACACATGAAAACAATTTTCAACAAAAATAATCGAAAGGACCTGATTTATAGAATTAAACGAATCGATCAAGATAACAAAGCAGCATGGGGAAAAATGAACGTTATCCAAATGCTAATGCATAATACGTATTGGAATGGGTGGATTCTTGGAAAGGATAAGCACCGCTATAAACAAACATTTTTGGGCAAAATATTTGGAAAGATGGCGTTAAAAAAAATGATAAAAGACGAAAAACCCTTTGACAAGAATATTCCTACATCCGCCCAGTTCAAAATAAAGGAATTGAATGGTGATTTGGAAGCCGAAAAATCAAAATGGATTTCATTGTTAGGTGAATATGAAAACTATAGCAATCCGGATTTTGTCCACGACTTCTTTGGTAAAATGACTAAGGAAGAGATAGGAATATTAGCTTACAAGCATACTGACCACCATTTGAGACAATTTGGAGTATAAAAACGGGCATTTGTCAATAATTTTCAGAAACATACAGCCATGATCGAAATAATAGATTTGAGTCAGGAAATATATGAAGGTATGCCAGTGTATAAAGACCTTCCTCAAGTAAAAATGACGATTCATAATGCTCATGAAGAATGGAATGGGATTAGGAATCCGGCCACCAAAACTCCTGCTGTTCATAAATTGGAATTGGGAGAACATACAGGAACCCATGTTGATGCCATTAATCACATGGAAATTCAACATAAAGGAAAATCAATCGATACGATGCCCTTATCTATGTTTTATACAGAAGGTATTTGTCTTGACTTTTCGCATAAAAAATTGAAAGAATTAATTGAACCTGACGAAATTGAAAAAGCTTGTTCTAAAGCAGATTTAAAAATAAATCAAGGGGATACTGTTTTACTTTATACGGATCATTATCGAACACATTTTAATACTGCTAATTGGGGAATTGGCCCTGGAATATCCATTTCCTGTGCGAGATGGTTTGGAGAGAAGAAAATAGCTGCATTTGGTGTAGAAACAATGTCTCCCGGTGTTTCTGGAATATCAAATAGGGAAGTACACCATATCTGTGGAGAAATGAATTTTACACATTATGAAAATATGGTGAATCTTCATAGGCTGTTAGGAAGAGGCAGGTTCCGGTTTATAGGATTACCACTAAAAATACGCGGAGGCACTGGTTCACCAGTAAGAGCCGTTGCAATTTTCGAAAACAAATAAAAACCAACAATGCGAAAATTATTCCTTTTTATAGCGACAAGTTTAGACGGGTACATTGCCAAACCAAATAATGACCTTGGTTTTTTGAAGATGGTGGAAAAAGAAGGAGAAGACTATGGTTATGAGGCATTTATAGCAAACATGGATACCATAATACTTGGAAGAAAAACTTATGATTACGTGCTTCAGCATATTGGTGCCTCTCATTACGACAATGGACAACATGAGGTGTATGTAATAACAAGAACTGAAAAACCAAGTGTAGGCAAAACCAACTTTTACACAGGAAAGCTGGCAGAACTGGTACATCAGCTAAAATCTGAAAATGGAAAAAACATTTATTGTGACGGGGGATCAGAAGTTATACATGAACTTTTGCAACATGACCTCATAGACGAATATATCATTTCCATAATACCGGTTTTGCTTGGTAGTGGCACAAAATTATTCCAAGATGACAGACCTGAACAGGAACTGACATTGGTGAAGGCAAAGTCTTTTGAAACAGGACTAGTACAACTTCATTACCAACGAAAAAGGTAACCTGAGCCACACGCTTACAATGAGCGATAAAAATTAATATGAAAAAACCAGGTAAAATTGATGTCCTTCAGTTGATGCATGAGCTTGACAGCTGATATGCTTGCGGTAATGGCATAAAAAAACCCGTATCTGAATCAGTTACAGGTTTTGTGAATAATTAAAAGTGGAGGATAACGGATTCGAACCGATGACCTCTACACTGCCAGTGTAGCGCTCTAGCCAACTGAGCTAATCCCCCGATTGGGAGTGCAAATATATGTAGGGAATTCTATTCCCCAAATTATTCCGCAGAATATTTTATTCTGGAAAGAATACTTCGGCCTAGTGTGATTTCGTCTGTATATTCCAATTCGCTGCCCACAGGAATTCCCCTGGCAATGGTACTCACCCTAACCCCTTGGTCTTTTAGCTTTCTGGTAATAAAAAAGGAAGTTGTATCTCCTTCCATGGTGGCAGGAAGGGCCAGGATAACCTCTTCCACGGCTTGTCCTGAGGGTGGGTGGAGGATTCTTTTGATCAGGGAATCAATGTTGATTTCATCAGGACCTATACCCTGTATGGGTGATATTACCCCTCCCAGAACGTGGTAGAGCCCGGTGTATTGATTGGTGTTTTCCAGAGCAAGAACATCGGGCAGATCTTCCACCACACAGATAAGGCTTTTATCTCTTTTGTGGCCTTCGCAGATACTGCAAACCTCTTTGTCCGAGACATTGTGGCAGACGGAGCAGTATTGAATGTCGTTCCGAAGTTTGATCAGGGCATCTGTTAAAGCGGTAGTTACCGGGGCTTTTTGTTTGAGCAGGTGTAGTGTCAACCTGAGTGCTGTTTTTTTGCCTATGCCCGGCAGGCGACTAATCTCAGTAACAGCATTCTCAATAAGTTTGGAGGAGAAATTCACCAAAGGGGAATTTATACGATGGTAGCTTGTATGCCAGCATCAAGGATGGATTCACACATAGGCTTTAATTTGCTGATGCTGCCTTTCTTTACAGAACACTTTCCCTTGTAATGAATGATCATGGTACACTGCTCAGCTTGTTCCTGGCTATGTTTGCAAACCTTGATCAAAATCTTGGTGACATGATCGAAGGTATTGAAATCATCATTGAAAACAACCAGGTCATGCTCTTCCTTATCTACCAGCTCATCAAGTAGTAGTTCTTCTTCGGTTTCCACTAAATGTTCTAAAGGTTTCATTTTGCAAAGTTAATAATTAATCACAACTTTATCGGCCTTTAGCCTCAGTCAATATGGATTCAAATTTAGTATTAATTGTTATAACGTCCTATTTTTTACTGTTGTTCCTTATTTCCTGGCTTACTTCCAGAAAATTGACCGCAGATACTTTTTTTACCGGTGACAGGCAGTCTCCCTGGTTTTTAGTGGCATTTGGCATGATAGGCGCTTCCTTGTCCGGTGTCACCTTTATATCTGTACCCGGAGAGGTGGGAAACAGTAACTTCTATTATTTTCAATTGGTGCTTGGGTATACGGTGGGGTATACCGTGATCGCAAAAGTACTCCTGCCCCTATACTACCGGCTCAACCTGGTGTCCATTTACTCCTATCTGGAAAGCAGGTTTGGTTTTTGGTCCTATAAGACCGGTGCTTTCTTTTTTATTCTTTCCAGGACTCTGGGCTCTTCCATCAGGGTTTTCCTGGTTGCAGGTGTATTGCAACTGATTTTATTTGATCATTGGGGGATACCCTTTTGGGTTTCGGTGTTGATCACAGTTACCCTGATCTGGTTGTATACCTTTCGTGGCGGAATAAAAACAGTGGTCTGGACGGATACCCTGCAAACCTTTTTTATGTTACTGGCTGTTGTGGTGAGTATCATATTGGTGGCAAAAGAACTGGGATTGAGTGGCTTGGGAGAATTGATGGTTACGGTTTCAGAGCAACCCTATTCCAGGGTTTTTGACTGGGACTGGAAATCCGGGACAAATTTTTTCAAGCAGTTTTTCTCCGGGGCATTTATTGTGATCGTAATGACCGGATTGGATCAGGACATGATGCAAAAAAACCTAACCTGCAGAAACCTGAAGGATGCCCAGAAGAACATGTTTTGGTTTACCAACATCCTGGTCTTTGTGAACCTTATTTTCCTGGCTCTGGGTGTTTTATTGTACATGTATGCAGCGGAACATCAGATTGCTTTTCCAGAAAGAACAGATGACCTGTATCCGTTATTGGCTACTTCCTATTTTTCGACCTTTGTGGGATTGGTTTTTGTGCTTGGCATCACAGCTGCAGCCTACAGCAGTGCTGATTCCACCCTTACTGCCCTGACCACTTCTTTTTGTTATGATTTCCTTGAGATCGATAAAAAATATACCCAAAAAGAAGGGGTAAGCCTGAGGAAAAAAGTGCATCTGGGCTTCACCCTGATTATGTTTTTGGTTATTCTCGGATTCCGGTGGATCAATGACCAGAGCGTGATCAATGCAGTATTTACCATTGCCGGCTATACCTACGGTCCCCTGCTTGGACTCTACTCCTTTGGGTTGTTTACAAAATTCCAGGTTCGGGACAAGTGGGTGCCGGTATTGGCAGTATTGGCCCCGTTAATTTCCTTTATTCTCTCTTTACGGTCGGAAGCCTGGTTTGGAGGCTATCAATTTGGCTTTGAATTACTGATTTTGAATGGTTTATTGATGTTTATCGGGCTGTTGATCCTAAGAAGGAAAAGCTAAACATTAGCCTTTAATAGGCTTTGTCTTTGTCTATCAGCAATGAGACAATGGTCCAGAATATGATTTTAAGGTCAAGGAATGGAGACCAGTTGTTGACATAAAAGATGTCCAGTTTGCATCTGGAGTAAATATCGTAGAAGTCTCTGGTTTCTCCTCTAAAACCTTTCGCCTGGGCAAGTCCGGTGATGCCGGGTTTAACAGTGTGCCTGAACATGAAATTGTCGATTTCAGCAGAGAATTTGTAATTCATAGGGACTGCATGAGGCCGGGGGCCCACAATAGACATGTCTCCCATGATGACGTTAAAAAATTGAGGCAGCTCGTCCAAACTGGATTTTCTTAAAAATTTACCTATCCAGGTAACTCTGGGATCATCTTTAGTTGCCTGTTTGACATCAGCCTGATCATTCACGTACATGGTCCTGAACTTGAAGCAGTAAAAGGGCACATTGTCCTTGCCATGCCTGAGTTGCTGGAAAAATACGGGTCCTTTTGATGTTACTTTTATTATAAAAGCAATTATTGGGAAGAGCCAGGAGAATACAAAAATGACCAGTCCCACACTTATGGATAGATCTAAAGCTCTTTTTACCACTAATTGATATTCATCGAAAAAAACCACGGGAAAGGATTTAAAGAATCTACCCCTGTTATTCATGCTTTTTGAGGCTGGTTTTCTCTCCGTAATTGTAGAGGCCATATTTTTTCAGTTTTAAATAATCAATTTAAGATGTTCCCTTAACCATTATCGTGCCACAATACCAACCGTGTAATTTTGTATTTTTAAAAATGTATTTCAAATGTAGAATAAAGGTTTTTAATTTCCTAATTTTTAACTTTTGTTTTTAAATTTGATAATATTTAAAGCGGGTTTCTTAATAAATTTTTAATATTATGACCGATATCATAAAAATCTAATAATTTTCAAACTTTTTTTATCAAAATTAAAAAGTTTACCGTTTAAGTAATTCTTTTTTAGAATTAACTCGTTTGCTGAAAAATATGGCATTTCATGGATCCTTATAAAAATAGGTTTTGATTGGGATCCCAAAAATGGATATCAAAATCCTGAACCTGGTCCTTAATCACCCGAACACCTTCTTTTTCCAATAGCCTTTGCATTTGGTCTTTGTCGGCAAAGTGAGATTTACCTGTCAACAGACCCAGCCTGTTGACTACCCTATGGGCAGGGATATCTTTGTGTTGGTGTGCTGCATTCATTGCCCAGCCGACCATTCTGGCACTGCCTTTACTTCCAAGGTAGTTTGCGATGGCACCATAAGTACTGACCCTGCCTTTTGGAATCAACCTGACTACCTGATATACCAGGTCAAAGAAATTTGTTTTATTCATGTCCCAAATCGATGATGCTTTGATTGATACTTCTTCTGATTTTCTTTTCCTGTTCTTTAGAATTGGTGTTGAGTTGGACCTGAAGCTTCATTTTTACGATATCCTTATGTATTTCAAGCGCTTTAAGTGTTATGCTTTGTAATTTTACCTCGTGCCCAAAGGGTTTAATGGCATTCTTAAGGTTTTGCTCTGTCTTGTCTACGTTCAGACCAGCCTGATTTTTAAGTTCAAATTCGAAAGTTAACCGCCTTACACTCTGCCTGCTGTGATTGATTATGTGAGAGGCAAGGATCAGGCTGTTGGGCACCATGACCAAATCACTGTCATCATTGGTGAGCACCACATTCAATAAGGTGATATCCTGTATTTTACCCTTATGTTCTGCCACCTGTATATAGTCCCCAAGGGTAATCTGATCAGAGAACATGATGATCAGACCATTGATCATATTGGTAATGTAATCCTTGGACAATAAGGCAATGGCGGCTGCCACCAATGTGATGCTACCCAGAAATTCTGAAGGTTTGATCTGAATGAAGATCATGATGGCAAATAGAAAAACAATTACATTCAACAGGCTGGCGATGTAATTGATGCCCAGAACAAAGTTGTTGTGCAGGGAGTCGGATTTCTTTTTTCTCAGGTAAAACCGAACCAAGAATAGCCGGCCCAATGAAATCAGTACACTTCCGGCCAGGAGCAGAGACAGCGCATCCATTAAAGGAGTCAACCGGATGAGCAAAGGTTCATTTTCCCAGTCCAGGTATTCCCTGAGGAATACCAAAACCAGGTAGGTGAGCACTTTTATCACAAAAATAATTCGTTTTCGTCTTTCCGTGGCCTCAATCTTGCTTTTTCCTAATTCCACCATGTTTCTTAAAAATAAATATTAATTTTATGTTTTTGCATTTGTCATGCAAAAGTATCGGATTGTAACCAAACTAAACAATAGCATGAATAGAAATATTATCATCACGGGAAGTGCAGGAAATCTGGGAAGAGCAGTTGTGGCCAAATTCAAGCGGGAAGGATTTAAAGTGATTGCCATAATCGAGCCTGATAGCGGGGATGAGGTGGAGGATGCCGATGATGTATACCAGGTGGATGTTACCGACGAATATTCAGTGCAGGAATTTAGTAAAGAATACCAGATGCAATATGGTGAACTGGAGTGCATGGCATTGCTCGTGGGAGGTTTTGCCATGGGGGGTATAGAGGAGACCAGCTCAAGAGACCTGGAGAAAATGATTCGTTTGAATTTTTTCAGCGCATTTAATATGGTAAAATATTTTCTTCCCATGATGAAAAAGGCCAATAATGGCACTTTTCTTTTTGTAGGAGCTAAACCTGCCCTTCAACCCAACGAGGGGAAGGACGTCCTGGCCTACGCTTTGAGCAAGGGCCTGGTGATAGATTTGGCTGAATTTACTGCCAATGAGACATCTGATTTCAAAGTCAGGTCCCATGTATTTGTTCCCAGCATCATAGACACCCCTCAAAACAGGGAGTCCATGCCGGATGCCGATCATGGGCAATGGGTAAAACCATCCGAAATAGCCGAAGCCATGCACTATGCAGCCAGCAATGTATCGCTCAGAAACATGACATTTAAATTATACGGAGGCGTATATTAATTCAAAAATCAATTAACCAAATAACTGATATGAAAAATTTGTGCTTAGCCTTTGTGCTGCTATTATCCTTTACATGGGTTCAGGCTCAGACAGCCTCTGAATCCAGAACTTTGAAGGCATTTGATCAGGTATTGGTGAGCAATTCCATTGAAGCCGAGTTTGTTCGGGGAGATCAACATGAAATAGAAATCACCGCTTCCGGGATCGGGTTGGGTGAGATTTTGACAGAAGTGGACAAAAGGAAACTTGAGATCAAGGTCTCCGGGTCCAATCCAAAATCCAGCTCGGTAAAGGTAAAGGTGACCTATACCAAGCTGGATGTGGTAGAAGTGGAAACCGGAGCCCGTGCATTTTTCAGGGATCCCCTGGAAAGCAAGACCGTCAGTTTGTCAGTGGCTACCAATGGCTACCTGGAAGCAGAAGTAAAAGCCGGTGAATTGAAATTGGAGGCAAAGACCAATTCCAAAATGTATGTGAAAGGAAGTGCAGATGATTTGGATTACAATGCCTTTACCAATGCGGAAATAGATGGGGAAAACCTGGTCGTAAAAAACGCTAATGTAAGGACCAATACCAACGCATTTGGCACATTTGAAGTGTTGGAGTCTCTTAAAGGGACGGCGGCAACCCGGGGAAGAATAAAATACAAAGGTGATCCCGATAAGATTGATGTAAAGGAAAGCATTGGGGGGGTGATAGAAGAATTCTAGACAATTTGCCTAGCGGGTTATTTCTTCTCCTGCCAAAAGGCAGGGCATGGAATTCAGGGGCTGAAAGTAAGGTGATCAAAGCCAGGTTGAATATGTGGCAGAGACTCCGTCCGAACCAGGAAAGCCCCGGGTTCCGGTTCTGGTTTTCTGGTTTGGCAATCAGGTTTTTATCTGCGGGCAGCCGGGTATTTCTAATCAAAAAAACTTGTGATATATAAAATTTGTCCTTAGAATTGTCCCTTCAAACAAATAATCATGGTTTTCGCAGTAAAAATTATTTCAAATCTTTCTAATACCGAAACTATTCGGGTAGCATACTGCAGTCTATTTTTTAGCCGTATTAGCACCACTTTCATTACGGGGTAATCCCGTGTTTGATCCATATTATCCCAATACCAAAAGGTCTTTTGCAGATCTCAAAGATTACATTTTAACCGATAATAAATAACAATGAAAATATTAAAATTCGGAGGTTCGTCAATCGCTGATTTGGAAAGAATAAAAAATGTTCTCTCCATTGTTAAAGGATCATCCCAAAAAGATGATATAGCTGTTGTTTTTTCAGCCTTTGGTGGAATTACGGAGGATTTATTAAAATGTGCAGAGCTGGCCAAGCAGAATGATCCGGATTATCAGCCCCTGTTGCTTTCGATGGAAAAGCGGCACCTTCAATTGGTCAAAAACCTGATAACGGTCCAAAAGCAATCTGCTGTACTGACATATGTCAAAATCAGGTTCAATGAACTGGAGGATCTTTATCACGGAATCTACCTGATCAAGGAGTTTTCTCCGCGAACGTCAGATTATGTAGTGAGTTTTGGAGAGCGGATTTCTGCCTTTATCATGGCGGAAGCTTTGAAAGAGAATGGACTCAACACGCATTTTGTTGATGCAAGGGATGTGATTCGTACCAACGACCGCTTTGGTAATGCCAAGGTGGTTTTTCCCACCACAAATCAGTTGATCTATGATTATTACTCCAAAAAGAAGGGGCTGTCAGTTATCACCGGCTTCATTGCGTCCACCGATAAAGGAGAGACGACTACTCTGGGAAGAAGTGGGTCGGACTACACAGCTGCCATTTTTGCTGCAGCGCTGAAGGCTGACGTTTTGGAAATCTGGACGGATGTTTCAGGTGTCATGACTGCAGATCCCAAATTGGTGTATTCAGCCATTACCATACCACAGCTGAGCTATAGCGAAGCCATGGAGCTTTCTCATTTTGGGGCGAAGGTGGTGTTTCCCGCTACCATGCAGCCTGCCATGAAAAGGAAAGTGCCCATTTATATTAAAAATACTTTCAAACCAGAGGATGAAGGTACCCTCATCTGTGAAACTTCAGAAACCAACAAGCTGATCAAAGGCATTTCCTCACTGAGCCATATCTCCCTGCTCAACGTGCAGGGGTCAGGATTGGTGGAAGTAGTAGGGGTAAGCAGCAGGGTTTTTGGTGCTTTGGCCCAGTCGCTCATTAATGTGGTACTGATCAGTCAGGCTTCTTCAGAGCATAGCATTTGTATCGCTATCAAAAGCGAAGATGCAGAAGTGGCTAGAGAAGTACTGGAGAAGGAGTTTCATTATGAAATTCTGGCAGGTGAGATGGACAAGGTGCAGATCATGCCCAACATGGCTGTGATAGCCGCGGTAGGAGAGAACATGAAACATTACCCCGGTGCCAGTGGCAGGTTATTTCAGGCCCTGGGGAGAAACAATATCAATGTTTCAGCCATCGCACAAGGAAGCTCTGAATTGAATATTTCCGCTGTAATCAAACAATCGGACCTTCAAAAAGGCTTGAATGCATTGCATGAAGCTTTCTTTTTGTCAGACAATAAAGTACTGCACGTATTTTTGGTGGGTGTAGGGCTAATTGGCAAAACCCTGATAAAAATGATCCAAAGCCAATTGAACAAATTGCAGGAAGAATACATGCTGGATATCAAGATCCACGGCCTGGCCAATTCCAGGTTTATGGCTTTTGACGAAGACGGCTTTGATTTGACCACGGTTCCGGTACCATCTGAAAAAGATTTGCCCATGAACCTCCCCGTTTTTCTAAACACCATGAACAGCATGAATTTCTCCAATTCTGTTTTGGTGGATTGTACTGCCAGTCAGGAAGTCGCAGATACCTATGAAAGGGTGTTGGAATCTAAAGTGGCCATAGTTACTCCAAATAAAAAAGCCAACTCGGGTTCGCTGGAAAAATACAAGTCATTAAAGAAACTTTCCGGGCAGCGAAATATCAAATTTTTATACGAAACCAATGTGGCGGCAGGATTGCCGGTAATCAACACCCTTCAGGATCTCATATTAAGTGGGGACAAAGTCCTCAAAATTGAAGGAGTACTGAGTGGGTCGATGAATTATATTTTCAGTGAACTGAGTAAGGGAATTCCATTTAGCAAGGTAGTGGCTCAGGCAAAAGAGAAAGGTTACACTGAACCTGATCCCCGGGATGACCTGAGCGGAATGGATGTAGCCCGAAAAATATTGATTTTGGGTAGGGAGGCCGAGCAGGAATTACATTTTGAAGATGTATCCGTACAAAGTATGGTGCCGGAGGATTGTGCCCATATTGAATCGGTAGAAGAATTTTTGGAAAAGCTGGCTTCTCATGATGGCCACTTTACGCAATTACTTGCAGAGGCCGATAAAAAGAAAGAAAAACTTAGGTTTATGGCCGTTTTGGAAAACGGAAAAGCTACCGTGGGCTTGAAATCAGTTGGCAGCAACCATCCTTTCTATTCTCTGGTGGGAAGCGATAATATGATTTTGTTTACCACAGAGAGGTACCACGAATTCCCCATGATCATCAGGGGACCAGGTGCGGGCGCAGATGTCACCGCAGCGGGAGTTTTTGCAGACATCATCAGGTTAGGTAATTATTCAAGGTAAGATGGAAAAGCAAAAAGTGACTGCCTTCGCACCTGCTACCGTGGCCAATGTTTCCTGTGGCTTCGATATTTTGGGTTTTGCAGTGGAAGATTTAGGGGATAAAGTAGCGGTGACCCTTTCTGATAAACCCGGTGTCAGGGTTACGAAAATTGAAGGAGATAAAGGTAAACTTCCCTATGAAGCGGAAAAAAACACCTGTAGTGTGGCCATAATGGCCATGATGAAAGAACTTGATTTTAAAGGAGGACTAGAGATAGAACTCTTTAAGGGCCTGCCTTTGGGAAGCGGAATGGGTTCCAGTGCTGCCAGTGCGGTAGCTGCATTGATGGCCACCAATACCTTGCTGGGAAACCCTTTTGAAAAAAAGGATTTGTTGCCTTTTGCGATGGAATCAGAACGAATTGCCTGTGGTGCGGCTCATGCCGATAACGTCTCCCCCGCACTCCTGGGGGGATTTGTTTTGATCCGGGAATATCATCCACTGGATGTCATCCCCCTCCATGTGCCCAGGGGATTGTACTGTACATTGGTACACCCTCACCTGGTACTCAATACCTTTGATTCCAGGAGTGTGTTGAGAAGAAATGTTTCCCTGCAGGATGCCACCACCCAATCCGGAAATATTGCCGGACTGGTTGCCGGTTTGTTTCAGGAGGACATGGCACTCATCAGCAGATCCCTGAATGATGTTATCGCTGAGCCCTCCCGCTCGGTTTTGATACCCGGATATGATGAGGTCAAGGAGGGGATCAAACCTGCCGGTGCGCTGGGGTGCGGCATCTCCGGTTCCGGGCCCACCATTTTTATTTTATCTCCCTCTGAGGAGATAGCCTGGGAGGTCAGCCGCCTGGCCCAAAACGTATTTGATAAAATGCAGCTCCCCATAGATCTTTACGTTTCCGCCATCAATACGCGTGGGGCCTATATTATCGAAGAAGAGATTTAACATCCTATTACCCTTGGGTTACTTTTGCAATGAAATATTACAGTACCAATAACGCAGATCATAAAGTAGATTTAAAAGAGGCTGTCATCAAAGGACTTGCACCCGATCAGGGTTTGTACATGCCTGAGAAAATACCGGTATTGTCTGCTGATTTCTTTGACCGCTTGCCTGGACTTTCTTTCAGGGAGATGGGCTATGAAATCATCGGATCTCTTTTTTCCGATGACCTTAACCAGCAACAAATCAATTCATTGGTAGACCATACGCTGACCTTTGATGCCCCATTGGTACAAGTGGAGGAGGGAGTGTACAGTCTGGAATTGTTTCATGGGCCTACCCTTGCTTTCAAAGATTTCGGTGCCAGATTTTGTTCCAAATTGATGAGCATGCTCCAGGATAAGCGGGACTTGAAAGTTTTGGTGGCAACTTCCGGCGATACGGGAAGTGCAGTGGCCAACGGGTTTTTTGGAGTGGATGGGGTAGAAGTGATCATTCTTTATCCGTCGGGAAAGGTGAGTAAGTTGCAGGAAAAACAATTCACGACTTTGGGAGGCAATATCAGGGCAATTGAAGTGGCCGGTGTTTTTGATGATTGCCAGAAAATGGTCAAGCAAGCCTTTCTCGACCCGGATCTGAACAGTAAAATGTTACTTACATCTGCCAACTCGATCAATATTGCCAGGTGGATTCCCCAATGCCTTTATTACTTTTATGCTTATTCCAGATTACCAAAAAAGGAAAGGGAAATAGTATTTTCCGTTCCCAGTGGAAATTTCGGAAATCTTGCCGCAGGAATACTGGCGGAAAGAATGGGGTTGCCCATTTCCTATTTTGTGGCTGCAACCAATATCAACAAAGTAGTACCGGATTACCTGCAAGGGGAGAATTTTATGGCAAAACCCTCCCTTCAAACCATCAGTAACAGTATGGATGTAGGGAATCCCAGTAATTTTTACCGCTTATTGGCCCTTTTTGGAAACGAAGAATCTCAATTGAAGGAAAAAGTCAAAGGGTATTTTTATACCGATGACATGACCCGACAGGCCATGCTGAAGGTAAAAAACCAAACCGGTTACACGATGGATCCACATGGCGCTGTGGCCTATTTGGGCCTGAAGGATTTTATGGGAGCTCAGCCTGCTCCCTGTACGGGTATATTTCTGGAGACGGCCCATCCCGGAAAATTTCGGAATGTAGTGGAAGAAACCTTGTCCATCAGGCTTGATCTTCCGGACCGCTTACAGGCTTTCATGGAAAAAGACAAAAAGGCGGATAAAATGGAGAATGATTACCTTGAGTTTAAAAAGTATTTGTTGAGCATTTGAATGGGGTTCATGTCCTGTTTTCGAAAGCTCCTGCTATTTCAATTATTTTACTTCAAAAAACCTTGATCAACGCAGTTAATCCTGGGCAAGATAGGCCATATTTGTCCTGAGGTTCCTGCCGGGGTCTTTTTATGTAATATAGTATAACAAAATAAAATCTATGGTTAAGGGGACACATCAGGCAAAGCAAGACGAAAGAAATAAGTCGGTAAAGATCTTAGTAAACGGAGCGTTTCTTCCCAGGGAGGAAGCCAAAATATCTGTTTTTGACAGTGGATATCTGGTAGGTGATGGAGTTTGGGAGGCTTTTCGTGTCCATAAAGGCTGCTTGATTTTTATTGACCAGCACCTGGACCGCTTGTGGCAATCGGCTAAAGTCGTGGGTATAGCCATTCCATTCAGTAAGGAAGAATTGATGGATCAAATCCGTCAAACACTTGCCATCAATGAGATGAAAGACCATATCCATGTCCGGGTGATGCTGACCCGTGGAATAAAGGCAACCCCATCCCAGGATCCCAGACTCACCATTTCCGGGCCCAACCTGGTGATCATTGCAGAGCATAAACAAGCTGCAGATGAAAGTAAAAATCAAGGCATCAGCCTGTTTACCAGTACCATCAGGAGAGGGTCTCCGGATTACCTGGACCCAAGGCTAAACTGTCATAGCAAACTTCACGAAGTACAAGCTCTGATACAGGCTATAGAGGCCGGGGCCGACGAAGCCCTGATGCTGGATATTCACGGTTTTGTATCCACCTGTAATGCGACTAATTTTTTCATGGTAAAAAACGGAGAAGTGTGGACTTCTACCGGGCAATATTGCATGAACGGCATTACAAGGGGAAACATCATCCGTGTATGCGAACAAAATGAGATTACCTGCCATCAGAAGAATTTTTCCCTGTTTGACGTTTATGGTGCTGATGAGGCATTCGTAACCGGAACTTTTGGCGGACTTACTCCTGTAATAAAAATCGATGGCAAGCCAATAGGAAAGCAGGAGGCAGGACCCTTGACAAAACAGCTTAGGAAGGGGTATGAAAGTTTAATAGAAAAAGAAATCCAATCATGAGTAAGCTGCAATACCCCAAAAGACTTTTCCTTTGGTCCGGCCCAAGAAATATTTCAACAGCCTTGATGTATGGCTTTGCCCAAAGAAGGGATACAGTAGTTGAAGACGAACCCCTATATGCCCACTACCTGAAGCTTTCACCTGCAAAACCCTATCACCCCGGAGCAAACGAAATTCTGGCCCGGATGGAAAATGATGGTAAAAAAGTGGTGCAGCACATGCTTGGAGAATTTGACAGACCCATTGTCTTTTTTAAAAATATGACCCATCACCTGATTGGATTGGATTGGTCTTTTATGAAGAATGGCATCAATATTATTTTGACCAGGGACCCCAAAGAAATGCTTTTGTCCTTCTCCAAAATTATAGAAAAACCGGTCATGGAGGATATTGGCTATGCCATGCAGTGGGATTTGCTTCAATACCTTAAAGGCAATAAATACCCTTGTCTGGTAATGGATGCAAAAAAATTCCTAATGGATACTGAAGGGCAAATCACCAAATTATGTGAGGCTTGTGAAATACCCTATGATCAGCAGATGCTCAAATGGAAGGCCGGTCCTATTCCGGAAGATGGGGTATGGGCCAGGTATTGGTACCAGAACGTGCACAAGTCTACCGGTTTCCAGCCCTATCAGGAAAAAAAGGAAACCATGCCCGGGCATTTGCTCCCCCTTCTGGCTACCTGTGAACCTTTGTACCGGAAGCTGCTGGATTATTCCATTTAGGCCAATCCTGATTAAATTTTTGATCGAAATAGCGATTATTTGAGAAAGGTTGGGTTTCATACTTGCTTTGTGGTTTTTTAAAACATAATTTTGAATATTATTCCTTCCGCCCGGTAATTCAGGAGAAAAATGAAAAATTGTCCGGGCCAGCACTTCGGAAATGTACATGAACTAAGTACATACTCAAATTTGAAAAAAGTTAAGCAATGGAAAACGACCAGCCTGTTGATGTTAATGTTACGCCCAAGGGATTGATTTACCTTCCTGAACCTGCAAAAGGTGCCAGGTTTGTCAATGAGTGCCCTTTGGAAACTTTGTTTTATGATCCGGAAAAGTTTCCTGATGAAAACATGAACTATAAGTTTTTATTGCCCGCATTGGAGAAAATTAAGGGACAGGATTTTGACTTTGTTTTGGGCTTTGACCATGATTTGAAACGAACCATTATTGGTTATCCCAATCCCGAAGAAAGGTTTCTGGTATTCAATGCCCATCAACAGGCCGCTTTGTTTGCTCACTCATTTTTGGCCGGTGATGGATATCCAGGTATGGATGTGGATAAGACCAAACTTGTGGTCAAAAGTATCGTCCTTTCCCAGCAAATAGATAAAATCATTACCAAAAATAATGGGGCCTACAAAGAATCCCATGCCGGCTATGATGACCTTAAGGAAAAGATCATGAGCATGGATGATGGCATTCAGGAGTTTCTAGCTTTCGATGAGAAAAATCATGTCATCTTGGATTTGGATAAGGATGCCAATGTTGAAAAACAGTTTGATCTTATTTATTCCCTTGTAAAAAAACTTAAAGCGGAAGAAAAAAGCCTGTATGATTTTCATGTAGATCTTCAGATCAGGTATAAATTGTATGGGGAGAAAACCTTTAACATTACCTCAGAAGGAGAAAACAAAAAAATATTTGACCGCTTCAGAAACAAACCACCTTCTGATGCCATGCACGAGGAGTTGGTGAGCATATCGGATTACAAAAAGCAGCTATTTTTTAATAAACTGACAGGCCGGAAAAGTGAACCTGAGCTCAGGCAAATGGATATGGTACAATTGGAGTATTCCAGTGGCCTTAAGATAAGTGTGGAATTGACCGACGGTGGGGAAAAACTTTTTCTTCACCTGAGCGATTTTACCGATTGTTACAACAAGGAATCCTACGCCACCTCCAGGAAAAACATACATGACCGCTTGTTGAAAGTGGTGGTATCCCTGGGTAAAATGGTGATTGATGTCAATTAAGCGTGCGCAATTTCCACCAAAATCCGGCTTAAATCCATTCTTATTTGATTCTATACGGGTGTTTTAAGAATAATTGGAATTTAGCATAGCAAGTGGTTCGGAAGGAAACCAAATTGCGTAAGGATAATCGTTTCTCTCCGTACATTTAATGTACAGGACAAGCAGCAAATGGCTATGGTAGTGGAAGAGATGGTCGCTTAGACAAGTTGATTGAATGGAATAGAATTGAGCTTCAAAACCAATTTACCTTTTTCTCGGCTTTACCATCCTTTCAGCAGGACTGGTAGCTGAAGGATGGGTTATGATCCGTTTTTTTCCGGGAAAATAGGACCTCATATTCAAGTTCATTCTTTTTTCTTTTTTTTCTGGGGTTTGTCGTCCTCCTGGTCCGGATATTCATTTCTTCTTGGTGGTCGTGGTCCATCTCCCGATGTTCCAGGCGTTTTTCTATTGGATCTTTTGTCCACCTTGTCACCAGTAAGGTTCAGGAAGGGAAGGTTTATGGGATGTTGTTGTACAAGTATCATTTTTTTTATTTTTAGTTACAGTCTGTTAAGCTGACCAAAATCATGCCATTAATATGTAGCAATCGGATTGATTTTTGCGTCATTGAAGATAAAGGTTCCGGACTTCCTGTCTTTGGATTCCATTCGGAAAAACGCGTGGATTGAAGAATGCGTTTAGGGGTCCTGGAGTCATAGAAAGGAGTTAAAATAACAAAATTGATGATGACAAAATATTATATTCCCATAATCTGGGCTTTGCTTATGCTTGCCTTAATTTTTCCATATAAGGAGAGATGGACTAAAACACCCAGGCCAATGGTATCCCTGGCGCAGTCCACCTGGGAATTTGTACCAGCCAAACTGGGGGATTCTTCAGGAAGATTGTTAAAGGGCCCGCGGTATTATCTGGAATTTGTCAATGATTCCATTTTTCTGGTTCAGCTCGAGGCAACAAAGGTTTATGGTCTATATAGGTACCAGGGAGATAACCAAAGTATTACATTCGGGAATATACAGCACACTAACCAGCAATGTTGCAATAGCCAGTTTTCGTTATCCTTGATAGATGAACTTCGTACCATTCAATCCTGCCAGCTATCGAATGGGCATTTGAAGCTGCATGGAAAAACCGATTTAACCTTTAAGGCCAAATATATATAAAATCGGACATGAAGAGAAGGTCATATAGGGTGAGGTTTTAAAGTATGCAAACATCTCCCGGGAGCTGGGGCAGGCTCCCAGGATCTTGGGTAACAGAAATATTTAGGTCAAAAAAATATAAATTAAAGAAATCGACAGCATTAAAATAGTCATTAAACACACAGGGCAATGATTATTTTAATCGTCAAAGATTCCCTGTCTGCC
>NZ_JABURL010000077.1 GCF_014762705.1 Cyclobacterium sp.
AAAAAAAATCAAAAAAGTAATTTTAATCCTGTACTGTTGTTTGTCGAAAAAGTATTCGAAATAAACTCCAGTGAACAACCTTTATACATTGATTTTGAATATACTATAAAAGAAACAGAATATTATTTTGTGGCATTTTATCCCAACGAACAGGTGCAGCTCAGGTACTCTGAACATCGCTTGACAGGCTTACTGACGGTGTTTCAAAAGTATAATAAGGCAGTGGCTACCAGTAGCCGGCAGGAAGCGCCTGATGAAATAGGCATGGATTCTTTTGACTTTTGGTTGCCGGAGCGTAGACCGGAGGGGCAAAACCTGTCGTTTATTCTTCAGCAGCCTTTAAACCTGTATGCCAGGGAGTATTTGTTCAATGGCATTTTCAGGCCATATCTTACTTCAAATGCCTGGGCAGCTTCCCTGAACGATAGCGAACCATACATTGAGTTAAAATGGGATAAAGTACAGAATATCAATGAAATAAATATATTTTTTGACACTGATTTTGACCATGCCCTGGAGTCTACTTTAATGGGGCATCCCGAGTCGGAAATCCCATTTTGTGTCAAGCATTTTAAAGTACTTGACGATAGGGGTAATTGCCTCACAGAAGTCCGTGACAACCACCAGACCCGTTATCGGCTAAAGTTGGTAAAACCCCTTTCTACCCAATCCATTAAAATCATATTACAACATCCTGCTGCCTCGGTACCGGCAGCTTTATTTGGTATCCTTTGTTATTAAGCCTGATAAAAATGATCAATAAAAAACCTTCTGATTTATTTCTCCTGATAGCCCTGACAGTTGCTGCTATATTTTCGGCAAAAGGACAAAAAAACCTGAGTCTTTCCGGGTCTGCAACTGCCAGTTCAGTGGAGGGCGGTAATAATGCTGAATTGGCTATTGACGGAAAGCCGGAAAGTTATTGGAGTAGTGCACCGGCCGATGAGCAGGCATGGTTAACGGTCCGTTTGCCCGGAGCCACTGAAGTGGTGGGAGCTACCATAGACTTTGCGTCAGATCATAAACCCAACAGTTCATTGCTCCTGCAATATTTATTAAATGGGGAATGGAGGACTTTTCATAAGGTAGCGGATAATGAATCCCAAAGGGTGGAAGTGGACCTGGAAAAGCCCTTATTGGTGGATCGCATTCGGATGGCAGCTGCTGATCAAAAGCCCATGCAGGTAGGGGAGTTTATTTTATTGGGCCAGCAATACAAGGATATCAGTACCCTGGCAGCCAAACCCATTCTTGTCAATCTAAGTGGATACAACCTGAACAGGCCAAAGCGCTTTACCGCACCCGGTGTAGCGGATGGTACTGCATTTCAGGTGGTAAATATAAAAAACAAACAAACTGTTTTTACCGGTAAGGTAAACGGAGAGAAAGGAGATTTTTCGGCTTTCGATCCCCGGACCACTGATGCATTTGAGATACAGATTAACGGTAAGGCCTCTTATCCTTTTCGCATAGGTCCTTACTGGATGGAAAGGGTAACCTATAGGAATATGGTGGATTTTATGCTGGATGCCCGGCACTATGTAGGTAATGTCAATGAAATAAGGCCTATAAGTTTTGCCTGGCGGGATGGGGATTTTTTCAATTGGTCCATGCAGAGTCTGGTAGCCATGTACCTCAGCAATCCTCTTGCCTATGAACGGATGGAGGTAAAGGGAAAGTACGTTCCCAATGAAGCTTTCCCGGAAGCCTACCGGGGCTTGTGGGGGGAATTGTTGCCCTTCGATGCAGGTACGCCTGATATCATTCAATTGATGCATTGGGATGCGGATGTAAAGGTCAGCCAGCAGCTGGACCATGAAATGCAAAAAGCGGAGTTGGCGCATTTTCTGTATGCCTGGCCCTACCTGAAGAAATGGCTACCCCAACAAAATTTTGATAAGGTTTACCAATATGCCGTCTCGGTTTGGGAGAAGGCTGAAGTATCCGAACACTCCTTATCCCAGTACAATATGAGTCCGGAGCACAACTTGTTACACCTTAAAACCCAACTGGGAACTACCAAAGGGGAAATGCCTCCGGGTTTTTCAGTCATTCCTAACCTGATGATGTATGAAGTAAGTAAGCGCGAAAATGACCCGCAGGCGGGAAAATATTTTGATGCAGCCTACCGACAAATGGATTGGATGATCCAAAATCTGGATTGGCAGGACCCCATGACCACCAAAGGCCAAAGGATGTCAGAGCACATGACCATGCGGGCTTTTGCTTATTTTTATACCCAATACCCGGAAAGATCCCCTGCCGGTTTGAAGGAAAAGGTTGCTGACTGGGCAAAAATCGCATTGTCCCGTTCTGACAATATGTGGGATTTCAGAAAATATGATGCAGCCGAATGGACACCTCCGGGATGGAATGAAACAGGCAATATTTTAGGTTTTCCAGCCGCTGCCATGGCTGCCATGACCCTGTTGGAAGATAAGGACCTGATCCGGAGGCTGGAGGTTTTGGCCTGGTCTCATTTGGAGAATGCATTTGGAAGAAATCCAACAGGAAGACATTTTTCTTTCAAGGCTCCGCAGGAAATCGAGGGAGTGGAGTTGGGATGGTACAGCAGACATAGGGGAGGAATAGGCTTGCTGGATGAGGTTCCCTTTGTATTTGATGGATCTCCCAAATCTTTTCATTACCCCAATTACCCCGAAGCCGGAGATGTGGGATGGACCGAAGGCTGGGTCCAGTTCAATACAGCTTTCAATATCAGTATGGCTTATCTGGCCAATTATTATACCCGTCTGGAATGCAACCAGGATGAATCTGGAAATCTTTTGATCCGTTTAGAAGCTCCGTTAAATTTTTATCCGGATCAGGAGGAACAAGCAAATGTGCAGGTAGCTAACAAGGCAGGAAATAGCATTTCACTTGGCCTAAAAGAGCTGTCTGCTTTCTCTTTGGAATTAGAGGGGAGAATGGAAAAAAATGATTCCGGATTGGAAGCTGAAGGGCAGATACTTCCCCTGGAAGAAAATGAACAGCTCAAAGTAAGTTATGGTTATGGCTTTTTCGAAAAAAGTGTGGTGATACCTGTGAAATAAAACCTTGTTGGCGATACCCGGGACATTTTCAGAGAACAAGCTTTTTTTCGTAAATTGTTAGCATGGATCAGAAAGAGACAAAAGATCAAACAAAAGAGCCATTTACCGAGTATGGCACGTATTCTTATGCCGACTACCTGACATGGCAGATGGATGAAATGGTGGAGTTAATAAAGGGCAAAGTATTCCGGTCTGCTGCAGCTGCGCCAAGAAGGATTCATCAGGAGATATCCGGAAAAGTGTTTAACAAATTGTTTAATTTTCTGGAGAATCATTCTTGCAAAGTCTATGAAGCACCATTTGATGTAAGATTGCCCGTAAAATCCAAGATGAATAAAGATATTGATACGGTAGTCCAACCGGATATTTGCGTCATTTGCGATAAAAGTAAATTGGATGATTTGGGTTGCATCGGAGCTCCGGACCTGATAGTGGAAATTTTATCTCCCGGAAGCAATAAAAAAGAATTGAAGAACAAATATGAAGTCTATGAAGAAAGTGGTGTATTGGAATATTGGGTCATACACCCTGATGAGCAGACAGTCATGGCCTATACCCTGAAGGAAGGTAAATACATTCCTTCCAGACTTATGACATCAGGGGATGTCATTCGATCTGTGAGTATTTCCGGATTTCAATTGGATTTGAAATATGTATTTAAGGATCTGGATTAGTCTTTTCTATATTTCATTGTCAGGTTCTTTTGTAGCAAAAGCATTATTGATTGGAAAGTATGTTTTCAAATTCTTTGCTATCAAATAGTACCAATTATCAATGGATTTTTTTAAATTGATAACCAATTATTTACTTCTTGTTTACATAATTTACCATTTAACCAAACACTATGAAAACTGTAGGTATTATTTTATTGATTTTAGGAGTTATTGGAACCATCATGTTTGGCCTCCAAGCCATGCAGGATTCAGAGAGCTTCAGTCTATTGGGGATGGATATTGCGGTTAGTACAGCCAATTGGACCCCTGTCATTATCAGTGTCATTCTGCTCGTTATTGGTTTGGTCCTGAGCAGCAGAGGAAAAAAGTGATTCAATATATTCCAAAAAAACCTGTTTGTGTTAGGGACCGAAAATTTTATTTAGTTTGACTTAATAATTGCAAGCAAAAAACATACATTCCGGTGGTTTTGCCAAAATATAAAAAAGTTATTTTGAAATTTTATCCATGCATGTGGGTCTTTATGATGATCCTGCTTATTGCCCCATCTGTATTTGGGCAGGTAGCTGAAACCGCAGACAAGCACTTTATCTTGTTGGATGATGAAATCATGCAAAAGGTAAAAGAGCGCATTTCCTTCGGATCCCAACAGACCATATTTCCGGAAGTGCAGGCGCTTCTCAGGGAAGCTGATCAAAAATTACAGGAAGGGCCTTTTTCTGTCACCCATAAAACCCAATTGCCTCCCAGCGGGGACAAAAACGACTACACCAGTATGGGGCCTTACTGGTGGCCGGATCCTGAAAAAGAGGATGGCCTGCCTTATATCCGCAGGGATGGGGAAATCAATCCGGAATATTACGAATACAAGGACAAAGAGGAATTGGGAAAATTGATGGATGCCCTGAAAACATTGAGCGAGGCATTCTATTTTTCAGCGGAAGAAGCTTACGCTGAACATGCCATCAAGTTGCTCCGCGCTTGGTTTTTAGATTCCGAGACCAAAATGAACCCTAACCTGAACTATGCCCAGCGTATTCCGGGAAGGACAGAAGGCAGGGGTATAGGGATCATCGATACCCGCTCATTTTCAGAGCTGCCGGATATGCTTTACCTGCTTTCGGATTCGGAACACTGGAATGAAGCAATTGAAAATGGAATGGAGAACTGGATTGCTCAATACCTGGATTGGCTGATCAATAGTGAACATGGAAAAGATGAGGCCATCCATGGGAATAACCATACCACCTGGTATTTTGCCCAGGCGATTCCACTTGCCCTTTATGTAGATCAGCAGGAAACAGCGGATAGCCTGGCCCGGGCAGGGCTTCCTTTGATACTGGATGAAATGATTGAGGCGGACGGGTCTCAACCCAAAGAATTAGCCCGTACCCGCTCCTGGGATTACAGTGCCATGAATTTATTGGGTATCATGAGCTACGCCAAAGCAAGCCGGCATACCGGTTTGGATCTTTGGGCCTATGATAACCCCAAGGGAGGGAGCATCCGAAAGGCTCTGAATTTTATGGTACCCTACTTGGATTCCGGGAAAGGTTGGCCCTATGAACAAATCCATGATAAGAACGATGCCCGTTTGGCAGCACCTTTATCTATTGCAGCGAGGATTTATCAGCACAAACCCTACAAACGGCTGGCTGAGAGAATAAGCAGTAAAGAGGAAGAGTTTCTTTATTGGAACCTGCTTAAATTTAAGGATTTACGACATTGATTAACCCGTATTCTTCAAGCCACTGGCCAAAGCCGTGGTTATTTTGAGCAGTCGGGTTACTAAAGGCGAGTCGATTTCTTTGGAAGCTCTCCAGTTTTTGAGATTCTTCAGTTGTAATTGGTGCAAGCCGTGAAGGGCATTTTTTCGCCGGACTATACTGTCCAGCAGGCCGACTCTTCTTTCCTCTCTTTCTTTACCCAATAACTCGCCTATATGTTGAAGTGCAAGTTTATGTTCCTCCATGATGCTTTTGGTGAATTTCACTCCCGTTTCTCTGTTTGCCACCAATCCGGCATATTGGTTCATGATTTCTTCGTCTGCATTCAATAAATTTGTTTCCACCTGTATCAGGATATACCTCAATAAAGGCCATGTTTCCGCATTTGATTTCAATTGTTCAAAAGCTTCCAATTGGTTCCTTTTTAATTGTTCAAAGGCTGTTCCTATGCCATACCATCCAGTAAGATTGAACCTGGACTGGCTCCAGCTAAATACCCAGGGGATGGCTCTCAGGTCATCCAGTGACCTTTTCCCACTTCTTCGGGATGGCCTTGAACCAATTTTGCTGAGTTCCAGAACATCAATGGGAGTTGCCTGGCTATAGAATTCCAGAAAATCCGGATGCCGGACCAATTCCTGATAATGGTTTTGAGCAATGGAGGACAACTTTTCCAAGGCATCCATTGGAAAATCCGGAATTTTCTCAGGAAAGAGGGAATAGGAGGTTTGAAGGGCAGTACCTGAAAATAGCATTTCCAGGTTATAACCTGCAGTCAGTAGGTTGGCAAACTGCTGGGAAATTGTTTCACCCTGAACAGTGATTTTTAGTGAGCCTTGCAAGCTTCCCGGAGGCATGCTTTCGAGAAAGCGATGGTATTTTCCACCTCCGCGGCTGATGGTTCCGCCTATACCATGAAAAAACCGAAGTTCTTTCCCATGCTTGCGGCCGGTTTGGGTTAGCTTTTGTTCGGCCTGATAGATGTTCCACCTGCTGGCCATGATGCCACCATCCTTGTTGCTGTCACTGTAACCCAGCATGATTTCCTGTAAACCGCTGTTTTTGGGATAGGCAGGATGGCTGAGGAAGTCTTCCAGTATTCGGCTGGCTTTCTGCAAATCTTCAATGGTTTCAAACAGCGGGACTACCTGAAAGTGGTTTCTGTCCAAACCGGATTCACGCAAAAATAAATACACCACCAAAAGATCACTTAAGCTTCTGGTCATGCTGACGATAAAAGACCCTATTCCATCGGGTCCAAACCGGTCGATATGGTTTCTGATTACCTGGAAGCAAGCCAATACCTGATCGGCCTCTGCACCAAAGGATTTACCAGGATAAGCAAAAGGCCTGTTGCTTTGAAGTTCTTTACTGATAAACTGAATTCTTTCTGCTTCTGACCAGGAAGAATAGGCGCTCAAACCAGTAAAAGTGCCCGCAATGATCTGCTCCATGGCTTTCTCATGAAAGCTGCTGTTTTGCCGTATATCCAGTCGGGCCAGATGAAATCCAAAACATTTGATCTGCCTTTCCAGGGGTAGGATAAATTGAGTAACCACATGGCCGGCATCAATTTCCAATAAGCTTTTTCTGAGTATGTGCAGGTCTTCCAGTAATTCATCAGCATTGCCATAGGTCACTTGCTCCCAGAGTTGTGAGGATGTGTTTTTAGCCTTTAGCAGCATCAAATTTATAAATTGCCGCCAGGGCTCCATGGGGTTGCGGGCAAGGGCCGGTTCGCTTTCCGGGCCGATTGCCCTGGCTTTTTCTTGTATTTTTTCTTTAAAAAATTCTGGTACTGGATTCCTGATGGCAGAAAAACTCATTCTTGATCCCAGCAATTCCAGGTTTCCCAGAATCAGGGACAAGGCCGCTTTTCTATGCTCCAACAAGGTGTTTTGGGTAAGCTCGGCACTTACGTAGGGATGACCATCCCGGTCTCCGCCAACCCAACTGCCCAGCTGGAAATCAGGAAAGGCAGCTGCCTCATTAAAAACGGAAGGATCAAAACCCATGGCTGCCCAGCTGTCCATCAATTGTTGGTCAGCTTTAAGTAGGGCTTTAGGGAAAACTTTGGAAAAATAATGCATGACATTGTTTCTTTCCATTTCCAGAGTGGGTTTTTCCAGGTACACTTCGCCAGTTCTCCACCAACGCTCCAATAAAGCAACGATTTCCCGCTCCATACCGGTTCTTTCAAATTTGGAATAGGCATTGTTTTCCAGTTTTACCAGGTTCAAATAGATTTCCCGGTGAAGCTCCAAAATGGATTTTCTTTTGGCCTCTGTAGGGTGAGCAGTCAATACCGGGTACACCTGGATTTGCCGAACGACTTTTGCCATTTGATTGGCTGTCAATCCCTGTTTTTTCCAACGTTGAAAGGTTTCTCCCCATGATCCCCTGATAGAAGCACAACCATTTTCATTGATCATCTTCCTGCGCATCTGAACCCCTGCATTTTCCTCTACCAGGTTCATCAACTGAAGGTAAATGCTGAGTACCTGAATATGCTTTTCCTCCAACTCTCCGGCTTCCAGTTCGATTTCCATGGTTCCCGTTTTTTGGACGACCATTTTTTCCAAATCATGCTCACCAAGTTGTTGCAAGACCTTTTGAAAACAGTTGGTCAGAAAATTCATGTCTCGGGTAATTTTTTGGAAAAGGGGGCTGTTAGTAGTCATCATTGAACGTCAATTAGTGTTTTGAATTGATCTTATAAAGATAAGCCTTAGTGTCATGGGATAAAAATCAAAGCCAGGCCAATGCTTTTGATTTCAAAATATTTTTAATTGCCCTGATGCTTTACTTATTTTAACTAAAATACCTACATTCAATTGTTATTTTCTTTTGGATAAATAAATTCATCAAATGAAGTTTCCTGAAGCACCGGCAATTTTGATAATGGGTTGTTTTGATACCAAAGCAGCGGTTTTTTCCCGGCTCCGGGAACAAGTCATGGCTTCCGGAGAAAATGTTTTTTGCATAAATGCCGGTATCATGGGTACTACGGATATGTTTCCTGTAGACCTGGAAGCAGCTATTGTAGCGGAATATGGCGGATTGACACTTCAGGAATTGAGAAACAAAAAAGACCGGGGACTTGCCCTGGAGGTGATGGCTAAGGGTTTGAGAAAAATTCTTTCCGCCTTTTCGGAACAAAACAAGCTCAAAGGAGTGATTGCCATGGGTGGTGGAGGAGGGACCTTCCTGGCGCTTTCTGCCATGCAGGTATTGCCCCTTGGGCTGCCAAAGCTATGTATTTCTACACTTGCTACGAAGGATGTTTCTGCCATGGTGGGGCTGAAGGATATTGTACTCATTCCTTCTGTGGTGGATGTGGCCGGACTAAACAGTATAATTTTGCCCATTATTGACCAGGCAGCGGCAGCCATAGTGGCCATGGGCAGGGTGAAAGTTACCTCATTGAAACAAGAGAAAGGCATCATTGCCGTCAGCATGTTTGGCAATACCACAGAATGTGTCAATGAATGCACCCGGATATTGCAGGACAAGGGATTTGAGGTAATGGCTTTTCACGCCAATGGTTTGGGCGGGAAGACCATGGAAGCCCTGATCAGAGAAGGGGTGTTTGATGGTGTCCTGGACCTGACCACTACCGAATTGGCAGATGAACTTTGCGGTGGAATCTTGAGTGCCGGTCCGGAAAGGTTGCATGCAGCTGTGGAAATGACCCTGCCTTTGGTGCTGGCACCGGGCTGTCTGGATATGGTTAATTTTGGTTCCAAATCATCTGTACCGGGGAAGTACAAAGACAGGCTTTTCTATCAATGGGCTCCGGATGTGACCCTGATGCGAACCAACGAAGGAGAAAATGTTGCTATGGCAAAGCAAATTGCAGTAAAATTGAATAAAAGCCGGGATAAATCAAAAATAAGGGTAATCACTCCGAAGAATGGCTTTTCCCAACTGGATGCGCCTGGCAATGTTTTTTTTGATAAGAAAACTACGCTTGCATTTGAAGATACCCTATCCAGGCACCTGGATCCGGAGATAGCAACAACCCAAATAGCCGCCAATATCAATGAGCAGGTATTTGCCAAAGCAGCCGTTGAGCAGCTTTTGGAGATTTTAGAAAGGGTTAAACCTAAATATAAAGACCTGTCAGGTTTTTAAAACCTGACAGGTCTATTTTCAAATAACTCTTCCAAAAAAGCAAAAAACTCTTCCAAAGTTTTAAACTTTGGAAGAGTTTTTTGATTGAAAGACTTGATTGTTATTAATAGGCCAGCGGATCTGGTCGCATTTGGAAATGGTACACCTTGCTGGTGGTACCTTTTCCTCCCTCCATATGAAAAGGTGTACGGGTACTGATGGTAGCCCAGATTCCTCTTCCTTTCCAACCTGTATCGGGATCATCGATGCGGCCGTCCATCCATTTGGTATAAAAACCCATGGGATATGGCACCCGCAAGACTACCCATTCTCCGTCTTTTAACACCAGCAGACCTTCCGATTCATTTCCTGTGTTGATAGGAATATTTTCACCCAGACCCAGCGTATTGAACTGATCTACCCAGGTATAATAGCTGGACTCGGCACTGCCAGGATAGTCTACACCTTTCATTTGGGGAAGAGGTTCCGGATAAAAGGTCCATCCTTCGGGGCAATGCTGTCCGGTAGCATCAGGTCCATTTAGAGGTCCGTTACACTTACTTCTGTCAAAGCTGGCCATGTGCCCGCTGGCCAGAGCCACCCAGGCCACCCCATTTCGGTCAATATCCATTCCTCTGGGTGACCAGCCTTCTATGGGTTCACCGGCCTCATCCAGAGGCAATTCATAATATTCGGTCAGCGCAGTTTCAGAAGGATTATCACCGGGAACTATACGTACGACAGCTCCTGGATAACCCAGGGAAGAACCCCAAACAGATCCATCTACAGCAGGAGCTACCGCATAAAGCCCATTGGTAATTCTTTTGTCTTTTTCAGGATTTATGGCTTCATTGGGCTCCACGTAAGCATCTCTTTTTCCATTGCCATTGGTATCCAGGATCAGCGGGGTCCATCCCTGGGAGGCAATTTCATCACCGGTTTCCAGGTATTGTTTGGTATCCAGCCAGCCTACTACCTGCCCGCCACCACTGGTCCAAAGGGTATTGTTTTCGTCTTCGGCAAACATCAGGTGATGGGTGCTGTATCCGGTACTGATATGTTTGTATGTTTCCGTATCGGGATCATAAACGCCAAGATGGCGGCTGGCCCGGTTGAGGGGAAAAACTTTGGCAGACGGATGATCTGAGCCTTCTTTAAATGCTTCAGGATTATCAAAAGGACGTACTGCTGCGGTTATCCATACCCTGCCTTCTTCATCCAACATGGGATTATGCACATTGGCTTTGCTATTCCAGATGGCTTCTTCCCCCCAGTAGGGAGAAGCGGCAGGCATTTCCGGACCGGAGGCAACCGGTGTATTGGGATCTCTTACGGTCAGTGGAACCCTTGAAGTGGTGTGGTTTACGGGGTCAAGTACGGGAAGGTAATCTGCACTGGCTTCCAGGGCACCATATATCAGACCATTGGCATTCACCCTTGGATTTCTTCTGTCAGTGGACACCAGATCATGTAAATATGCCTTGGGGTCTGCCCAGTCCCATTGGGTGATGACCACATTTCTTTCCAGCCCTTCCGGCCTTTTGGGCATTTCCGGAATTTCACCTTCTTCAATCCGGTCCGTCCAGTCGGCAAACATTTTTAAAAAACCCTCTTTTCCCAACTGATGTAAGGAAGATGTCATGCTTCCTCCTGCTTGCCCGGATTGTAATCTTCTTTCCCATGCAGCCTCTGAACTTTCTATTTCTCTTAATGAGGGATGAAACTCCCGGGTTCCCTTGCTACCCAGTTGGTGGCAGGCCAGGCAATTGCCATTTTTGATGTTTCGCAGGTATTGGGCCTGATTGGTAATGCTTGGAGCTATGCCATTTCCCTCCGGCCCGGTTCCCGGAAAATGACTTTTATCCGGAACTTCCAATAATGAAAACCAATACCCGGCAGGATAATATTGCGCAGCCTCTTCCGGGCTCGGTGCCTCCGTAGCATTAAGATTTAATGACTGACCCGGCCTGGCTTTTTCTTTGGGTGAATCCACCAAACCATAGCCCCTTACCCAAACATCGAAGGTTGCATCCGGTAACTCGGGTATCAGGTACCTGCCTGCATCATCTGTGACCACGATTTTGGCATAACGGGTAGGCAGGTCCTGCGTTTCTGCGATAACCCAAACCCCCGCCTCCGGTCCGTTGGCTCCGGTAACTACACCCGATATGTCCATTTCGCCCCTGGGAACAATTTCCTTTTCTTCCTGACAAGCCAGCAATGCCAAAAGGAATAATAGAAAAACTGCTATTTTTAAAGGATGGTATTCTGTCTGTCTGTAAATGCTTTCTTTTGATTCCATAGTAATATTTGGGTTAATCTATTGTCAAAAAACGCTATAGAGAAATTTCATATAATTTAATCAATTTTAAAAAACCAAACAAAAAGATGGAATATTACCTTTCAAAAGCCAATAAGTTCCTTGAATCAAAGGAGCTTTTGAGGTAACTTGCTTTTTTAAACCAAATTTTAAAATAATTAAGCACCATGCCTAACCCCTGGACAGGAAAGGGCAACCCTTACAGCCGACAAGAAGTAAGGGATCGCCTGAAGAAAACCATTGATAATAAAAAAGCCATTATAGCTGCCGGCGCCGGAACTGGTATCAGCGCCAAATTTATTGAAAAGGGAGGAGCCGATTTGATTATCATTTACAATTCCGGCCGCTTCCGTATGTCCGGCCATGGTTCCACTGCAGGCCTGATGGCTTATGGGGATGCCAATGCAGTGGCCATGGAAATCGGGGAATTTGAAGTCTTGCCGGTGGTCGAAGAAACGCCGGTAATCTGCGGGGTTCATGGTTCAGACCCTAGAAGAAGAATCTGGCACCACCTGCTGAAGGTTAAGGAAATGGGCTTTTCGGGCATCAATAATTTCCCAACCCATGCCATTGTAGATGGTCATTTCAGGCAGGTTTTGGAAGAAACGGGTATGGGCTTTGAAAAGGAAGTGGAAATGGTACGTATCGCCAATAAAATGGATCTTTTTTCCATCGTCTATGTCGCAAAACCGGAAGAAGCAGTACAGATGGCGGAAGCCGGAGCGGATGCCATTATTTCTCATGTGGGCACTACAGTCGGTGGCTCGGTAGGAGTCACAGGAGCATCCTGTACCATGGAGGATGCCATATCCCGTACACAGGCGATCATAGATGCCTGCAAGGATATCAATACTGATTTGATCTTCCTGGCCCATGGGGGGCCGGTAAATACACCCGAAGATGTCAGGGAAGTGTTGAAGCATACTAGTGCACATGGATTTGTGGGTGCATCTTCCCTGGAACGAATGGGAGTGGAGCAATCCCTGCTAAACCTTACCCGATCCTTTAAGGAAATTCCTTTACGATAGGATTATGGACCATTTCAGCAAACATTAAAAAATTGCTTTGTGCAGGAACAAGCCAGACAGCTTATTCAGGATTTGCGAAGACTTGGAATAAATGAAGGGGACCACTTATTGGTGCATGCTTCATTGAATGCCGTAGGCAGGTTTACGGACAGGGCCCGGATTTTGGTTGCTGCTTTTATGGAGGCTTTGGGTCCCTCCGGTACTTTATTGATGCCAGCTCTTTCCTATAAAACAGTAACGGCTGAACATCCGAAATTCGATGTAATGGCCACTCCTTCCTGTGTAGGGGCGCTTACGGAATATTTCCGCACTTCTGAGGGAGTCAGCAGGAGCATACATCCCACCCATTCGGTATCCGCAAAAGGTCGCCTGGCAGCCTTTTTTTTAGGAGATCACTACAAGGACCATACCCCATGCGGGCCATTTTCACCTTTTGCCAGGTTACCTGAGGTGCAGGGTAAGGTCATGTTTCTGGGCTGTGGTGGCAGGCCCAATACTTCCATGCATGCCCTGGAAGAAAAAATTCTGCCGCCTTATTTATTCGGTAAAAAAATCACCTATCAACTGCAATTTGAAGACGGCAGCCGGATCAATAAAACCTACCGAAGGCATGGATTTGATGGGTATGAACAGCGGTATGAAAGACTTTTGCCCTTAATGGATCCAAATGCCTTACATCAGGGAATGGTCCTGGAGGCCGATACGCTGGTATTGGATGCCCGGGAGATGTGGGAAAAGGGGATCCGCCAATTGCAGGCCGATCCCCTGTACTTTGTGGATAAGGTTTAAGGCTGACCCAATCCGCAGCCACAGCCGCTGTGCATAAAGGTTTGTATGCTCTCATGCCAGGGAAAGGCTTCCTGAAACAACCTGTTTTCCCAATAGAATGGTTTCCGCTCTTTGGGTTCGTTACCTATTTCATTCATGGTTTCACTATCAAACAGGCGGCCGTTCACCATGGTATGGCTAATGCTTTGGGAGTTGCGGATATTTTCCAGGGGATTTTTATCCAGAATGATCAAATCAGCCAATTTTCCTTCCTTCAGGGAACCGATATCTTTATCCATGCCAATGTATTGGGCACCGTTAATCGTAGCTACCTGAAGGGCTTCATGGGGGGACATGCCTCCCTGCACCATGCTCCACAATTCCCAATGAGCCCCCAATCCCTGCAATTGGCCATGCGCTCCCAAATTGACTTTAACGCCTTTTTCTGCCAGGTCATTGACGGTTTTGGAAGTGAGGATATGGCTGTTTTCGTACTCTTCATCAGGTACCATGGTGCGGTGTCTGGAGCGGGCATCTATGGTACCTCGGGGACTAAATCTCAATAATTTATCGTTTTCCCAAACATTGGTTTTTTGATACCAGTAATATTCTGCATTCAAACCGCCGTAATTGACTATCAGGGTGGGAGTATAACCTACTGCTGTCTGGCTCCAGACTTCCAATACATCTTTATAAACCGGAGCAATGGGGATATTGTGTTCAATTCCGGTATGACCGTCCTGTATCATGGACAGGTTGTGGAAAAAGGTAGAGCCGCCTTCCGGAACTACATTGACCCCCAGTTCTTTTGCCGCCTGCAATACCTGTTGTCGTTGATCCCTTCTGGGTTGGTTATAGGATTTTACTGAAGTGGCTCCAAAGGCCCTGGTACGCCGTACCGAAGAGCGGGCATCCTCCAGTTTGTTGATCACCGCTTTAAAATCCCCATCTGCCCCATACAGGATAAAACCTGTGCTAAAAATCCGTGGTCCTGTAAGGGCTCCGCTTTTGACCATTTCTGAAAGGGTAAATACCGTTTCGGTATTGGCAGAGGGGTCATGGGCTGTGGTAACTCCAAAGGCCAGGTTGGCGTACATTTGCCAGTTTTGCTGTACAGTAAGGCCGTCCCGGAAGGCGCCAATGTGGGCATGTGCATCTACTATTCCGGGCATGATGGTTTTTCCGGTCATGTCGTAAACCATAGCCCCCTGTGGTATACTGATTTCTCCCGCTTCACCCAGTGCTTTTATAACTGATCCTTCCACCAGTAAGGTACCATTTTCGATGATTTCTTCTCCTTCCATGGTGATCAGTGTAGCTCCTGTAAAGGCAATGGTGCCTTCAGGTTGGTCAACTTCTGCCGTTAATTGGATTGGCAGGCCCTTATCTTCATTATCATCCCCGGAAAGCGCATTGCTGCTTAGAAAATCAAATTTTTCAGCAAGCTTTTTGGAATAATACCGATCTCCCATGGTCCAGTAAACGGTCTTGCTGTCTTCTGACCAATGCAGGTTTATTCCGGCATCTTTGGTCAATTGAGAAACCGGCAGGGATTTGCTTTTGTCATCCAGGTTAACAGTTCTTCCATTCAGCACCAGAGGTGCCACATATGCTTTGTGAAGGTGAATAAAAGCCACCCATTCATTATCAGGACTGGGTACCAGCCGATTTGCATATTTGGATTCTATATGAGTTCTTTCATCTTGTCCATTCAGGTCCACCGATTTCAGGCTTTTGGTCAAATTCCCAAAAAACTTACCCCCTGTCTGGAAGAAAATACGGTTTCCATCTTTGGTAAAGGAAGGGAAATCTCCGTTTTCGGTCAGCCTGCTGGTCCCAAGGCTTGCCCTATCCATCAGGTAAAGGCCAGGGTCCTTGGTGAAGGATCTGCCCTGGTCCAGATTGCCAGATTCTTTTTTGTAGACGATCTTTCTTCCATCAGGAGAATAGGAGGGTTGCCTGTAAATGGCTTTTTCCTGGGAAAGCACCTCAATTTTTCTGCTTTTGAGATCAATTTCCTGAATGCTTCCCTTCTCAAGGTCATTCCAGGTGACAAATACGATTTTATCTCCTTTGGGTGAAAAGGCCGGCTCCGCTTCAAAATCCTTTCCCTGGGTCAGCCTTTTGGGAGTTCCATCCGGTAAAGCCTTGATCCATAAATAACCCAGTGCCCTGAATACCAGGTTTTTCTCATCCGGAGAAGTGATGGCGTCCCGGATCATTTTTGCGGTAAAAGTTTCTCGTTTCACCGGGTGTTCAAAATGTACCCTGTCAGCCACAGGAATTGCTACATCGACTGTGAAGGGAATTTCAGCATGGTCAGGGATTTTGGTATTGACTTTTTGAATTTTTCCTTTGGCCCAAATGATCAGGTTTTCATTGTCCGGCATCCAGGAAAACCCCGGATAAACCCCAAAAATGGCCCAGGCCGTCTGCTGATCTTTGTTGAGCTGATCAAAAACCGGCCATTCTTCACCGGTTTTCAGGTCGTGGATGTACAATACGGTTTTGGTCCTTACCCTTTTGATAAAAGCAAGTTTATTCCCATCTGGTGAAACCTGTGGCCTGGCGGCACCTCCGGGACCACCTGTGATGATGGCAGTTTCTCCCGTTTCGAAATCATATCGTTTGATCACATAAATCTGACCATTTGGGTCCCTGTTGTATTCAAAGCTTCCCCCGGGTGACATGTCTTCACTGTAATAGAGGTACCGGCCATCAGGGGATACACTGGGTTCGTTCACATCTTGCTGGTCATTCTTCCTTTCGGTAAGCTGTAACCCTTCTCCTCCGGAAGTATGGTACTGCCACATTTCACCGGCGCCAAGGGACCTGCCTGAGGTAAAATGTTTTCTGGCCACCAAAAAATTGCCATCGGGCATCCAGACAGCATTGTTGAGCAGGCGAAAGGATTCTTTAGTAACCTGTCGGGCTTCTGTGCCATCTTTGCGCATCAGCCAGATATTGTCACCTCCACCGGCATCAGAGGTAAATGAAATCCATTCCCCATCCGGGCTAAATCTGGGTTGCACTTCAAAGGGCAGACCGGATCTCAGAACTGCAGCTTTTCCCCCTGAAACCGGTATGGAATAAATATCGCCTAACATGTCGAAAACGATGGTTTTTCCATCAGGACTGACATCCAGGTTCATCCAGGTTCCTTCATCGGTTGTAAAGGTTACCTCTTTAAAGTCCCAATCTCCTTCAGGATCAGCTACTATCCATTCCTTTTCTTCCTGGGCGAGGATAGGGGATGCCAGCATTAAAAGAATGAAAGTTATTTTGATAAATTTGGTTTTCATGTATTCCTGCTTTACAAATTTGAGGTGTAAAGATATGGAGAATTGGTAGTTTAAGGGCAAAAAAGCTTAGGAAGAAATACCATCGAATAGCGATAATACCTGCGAAGGATTTGCGAATAAGCTGTCTGGCATGCTATGGAAACCAACAATTTGATAAGAACGCAGTTAGTTTGCCAATGAATAACAAAAATAAAAAAGTGGTTGCCATCGCCGGTGCCACAGGATATATCGGCAGGTGGTTTATGGACCGCTTTAAGGAGGAATATCAGCTCATTGGGTTAAGCAGAAGAAACCTGGCCTCCAACCCTGAACCTGAGATATCCTGGCGGCAGGTAGAATTATATTCCATCTCTTCCACCACAAAGGCATTGGAGGGCGTGGATTATGCGGTTTATCTGGTACATTCCATGAATGCTTCCACCAGACTCAATCAGGGAGGATTTGAAGATACCGACTTGTTGTTGGCTGATAATTTTGCCCGTGCAGCCACAGCAAATGGGGTAAAGCAAATCCTTTACCTGGGAGGGATATTGCCAAAAAACGAAGCAAAAAGCTCCTGGTCCAGGCATTTGCGCAGTAGGCTGGAAGTTGAGAAAACCCTTTCATCGGGTTCGGCGGCCCTTACCGCAGTCCGTGCCAGTATCATTGTAGGTCCCGGTGGATCTTCTTTTGACATGATCAAAAACCTGGTAAAAAAATTACCGGTAATGATTTGTCCCAAATGGACGGAATCCCAAACCCAACCCATTTCACTCAGAGATACACTTACCATTATAGATGCTTGCCTGGGTAATACGCATGCTTATAACCGTTCTATTGAAATTGGCTGTCCGGAAGTGATGACCTATAAGGAAATGCTGGTCAAAACAGCCCAGGTGATGGGAAAGAAAAGACTGATTTTCTCTGTTCCGTTTTTTTCTGCGGGCCTTTCCAAACTATGGGTTGGATATTTTGGAGAAAGCCCTGCCCAATTGGTCTCCCCTCTGGTAGAAAGTTTGAAACACACCATGACGGTATCAGAGGATCAGTCCTTTCAGGAGATACCTATTGACTATCAAAGTTATGAGGAGGCTGTAAGGCATGCTTTGAGTAAGAACAGGGAACCCCAAATGCCTGATTTTAAACCACTGGATAGGCAGAAAAACACGGTAAGAAGTATTCAACGGCTACCCAATACCATGGGTAAAACCGCCTATTGGGCGGCAAACAGGTACAAAGTGTGGTTACCAACTTTCTTCAAAGCGATCATTACTGCCAAAGAGGACCAAAAAGGAAGGGTTTGTTTTTATTTGTTTTTCTTTCAAAAACCCATGTTGGAGCTGAGTTGGGTTAAGGTCAGGAGTGATAAGAAGCGGCAATTATTTTACATCAGTGGGGGCTGGCTGGTAGGGAGAGCTGATTATGGCTGGTTGGAATTCAGGGAGGTGTTGTGTGGGAAATACATCATTACTGCCATACATGAATTTGTACCCAAAATACCCTGGTACCTGTATGTGAATACCCAGGCCCGTATCCATCTTTGGGTCATGAACAGGTATGGTAAATACCTGAAGGGATTTAAAAAACGATGATATATTGCTTTTTCAAAAAGGCGATCAAATGTGGTGGTTCCGCCAGTTTATGCTATATAATTTTTTTTTTTGCAATAGGCTGGCATTTTTATTTATGATCAAACTTTATCATCAGGTTTATCTCTGAAGTCTTCCATGGGCATACTGGTAGGGTCAGGTCCAAATCGGAATGCGCTTTTTCATCCAGCAAGCAATAAAAAAGCCCCGGCAGGAATGCCGGGGCTAATTGGTGGTTTTTTAAGTGTTTAATTTTATGCTTTTAACTTTGGCTCCCAACCTTTTTCATATTCTCTTTTCCAAAGTTTGCTGGCTTTTTTACTGTTTTTAATGTGTCCGTTGGAGGCATCGCATTCCAGTACTTCACCGGTACGGGAAGCAATGTTTGCCAGGTGGCAAAGCAGCACACTTTTGGCTCCTTCGTCAATGGGGCTGTTTTGCTCTTGTTTGCCTCGAATGGCTTCAAAGAAGTTAACCACGTGAAGGGTGGACATGTCTCCACCTCCGCCTAGCGCTGTGCCAGCTTCAGATCCGCCAGATTCATTGGTTTTGACTACTTTTCCATTCCTGTCAAAATGCTTGTAGCCACCTCGGTCAACATATACCGAGCCATCGGTACCATAAATAATGGTACCCCTGCCAGGACCATAAGTATTGTGGCCGTTTCGGCTTTTTCCGTCCCATTGTATGGTGCGGTTTCCGGAAAATTTAAACACTGCGTCCATGGTATCATACATTTCCCATCCATCATTGGGCCAGTGGTATTTGCCGGAGTCGACCATTACCCTCTCTGGAAAATCTACCTGCAGGGCCCATCGGGCTACATCCAGCTCGTGAGTGGCATTGTTACCGGATTCTGCTGTTCCATAATCCCAGCCATACCAGTGCCAGTTGTAGTTCCAGGTATCGTCGGTGTATTCTCTTCTGGGTGCCGGACCCTGAAAAAGTTCCCAGTCTAAGCCCTGCGGTGGGGCGGCTTTGGTTTGGTTAGGTACTTCGCCTCTGGCAGAATTGTAGAAGGCAGTCGCCTTGTACACATCCCCTATGGCTCCATCGTGTATGGCTTTGATGATTTCAATACTTTCCGGAGCGGAGCGCTGCTGGTTACCCATCTGTACCACCTTCCCGTATTGCTTTTGGTAAGCGACCAACAATTCACCTTCATAGGGATTGTGGCTACAAGGTTTTTCTACATACACATGCTTGCCAGCTTCCAATGCCAACCAGGTTCCGGGAGCATGCCAGTGGTCCGGGGTAGCGTTGATCAGTGCATCCACTTCCTGATCTTCAATGACTTTCAGAATGCTGTTTTCCAGTTTAGGCCGGTAGTCAATGTGTTTTTCAAAGTTCTTCGCCGCTTTTTCCCTTTGGGACTGCATCACATCACAGAGATACATCAGGTTGACGTTACTGGATTTCAAACCAATGGGATTGTAAAAGGCACCCAGCCTTCTGCCCAATCCGGCTATGGCAATGTTTAACCGGTCGTTTGCACCCAGAATTTTGCCATAACTTTTGGCAGAAAATCCAACAGCTCCAAGGGCGGAAATACCCATGGTGGTCATGGCGGATTTTTTGATGAAATCTCTTCTGCCATTTGCTTTCTCACTCATAATTATTTTCAGGTTAGTTGATATGTTGACTTTGTTTATTGCTTAATAATTAACCAAAAATACTTCTTGCGATGCCAATTTCCAAACCCCTCAATTCGGCCAGTCCCCTCAGCCTGCCTATGGCAGAATAGCCAGGGTTGGTCACTTTTCCCAAATCATCCAACATCTGGTGGCCGTGATCCGGCCGCATGGGAAGCGATTTTCCTCGTTTTTGCTGCAACTTGATAATGGCTTCTACCACTGCTGCCATGGGTACATTTCCTTCCAGGTGATTGGCTTCAAAAAAGTTACCTTCTTCATCTCTTTGGGTACTTCTGAGGTGAATAAAGTGTATGTAATCTCCATATTTTTCTACCATTTCCGGCAGGTTATTGTCAGCCCTCACCCCCAGTGAACCGGTACAAAAGGTGAATCCATTGTATGGACTGTCATTGGATGTTAGGATACGGTCATAATCAGCAGCAGTGCTGACCACCCTGGGTAGCCCAAATATGGGGTAGGGGGGGTCGTCAGGATGTATACAAAGAAAAACCTTGTTTTCTTCAGCCACAGGCACAATTTCGCTTAAAAACGAATCCAGATTTTTCCCAAGTGCGGCGGCATCTATGCCATCATAAGTATTCAAGGCTTCCTGAAAATCTTCTACCGAATACCCTGCCTCTGCTCCGGGTAGTCCGGCAATAATGGTGTTTACCAGATTATCCTTATCCTCATTACTCAATGAGTCAAAATGGGTTTTTGCCATTTCAAGCATTTCTTCACTATAATCACCGGCTGCTCCCGGACGTTGCAGCATGTGCACATCAAAAGCAGCAATGGCTTTCATTTCAAAACGCAAAGCCCTGGATCCATCAGGTAGCAGATAGGCCAGATTGGTTCGGGTCCAGTCCAGGATGGGCATAAAGTTATAACAAACGGTATGGATCCCTTCTGCTGCCAGGTTGCGGATGCTTTCCTGATAGTTTTTAATGTATTGTTCGAAATTACCCGATCGGGTTTTGATGTTTTCGTGTACGGGTACACTTTCCACCACAGACCAGGTGAGCCCTGCTTGCTCGATCATTTCTTTCCGTTCCCGAATGGCTTCTCGGGACCATACTTCCCCGTTGGGAACCTGGTGCAGTGCAGTTACTATGCCTGTGGCACCGGATTGCCGGATATCTGCCAGGCTTACCGGGTCTTTGGGACCATACCAACGCATGGTCTGCTCCATCATTATGGGTTGATTAACTTTGCTCATACTCCTGAAAATGCACTGAAGCCCCCATCCACTTCGATTATGGTTCCTGTTACAAACTTTGATGCTTCACTACTCAGCCATTGTACAGCCCCGAATAGTTCTTCTGGCTTACCAAATCTGGCCATGGGAGTGTGGTCCTTGATCAGCTTTCCTCTCTCAGTCAGGCTACCGTCCTTATTGGTCAGCAGTCGCTCATTTTGTGCGGTTAAAAAGAATCCCGGAGCCACTGCATTGACACGAATCCCTTCTCCGTATTTTTTAGCAAATTCTACCGACATCCATTTGGTCATGTTGTCTATGGCCGCTTTGGCCGAGGCATAACCCATCACTCTGGTCATGGGGCGGCTTGCCGCCATGGAAGAGATATTGATAATAGAAGCTTTTTTATTTTTGATCAATAGCGGTAAGAAAACCTTGGTTGGCAAGAAAGTACCCATGTAATTCAGATCCATGATGGACTTTACCGCCTCTGAAGAAAGATCTGTAAAAAATTGATCTGGCATTACCGTGGCTCCCGGCATGTTGCCACCTGCCGCATTGATTAGCCCGTCAATTTGATCGAAGGATTTTTCCAATTGCTCTTTGACCTGGATGACTTCTGCTTCATTGGTAACATCGGCTACTGCTGGAAAGGCAAAGCCTCCCTCATCCTTTATTTCTTTTACCAGGTCGTCCACTTTTTGTTGGTTACGGCCCAGGATGATCATCTGGGCACCTTCCCTGGCCAGGTGTTTGGCCATGGCTTTACCCAATACCCCTGTACCTCCACTGATAATGATTACTTTGTTTTTTACTGAAAATAGTTGAGACATAATTTAAAAACGTTATTGTTGGTGTTTGACTAAAGAGAAACTCCTCTTTTCCAAGGTATAAAATCGTCCTGGTTTAACAAAACAGCTTTGGCCTGAACCTTTCCACTGGCAACCTGAATGATGTATTCCAATAGTTCATCACCCATTTCTTCAATGGTTTTTTCTCCGGAAATAATTCCTCCTGTATCCACATCAATGATATCAGGCATCTTTCCGGCCAATTTATGGTTGGAGGAAACCTTGATAACAGGGGTCACCGGATTACCGGTAGGCGTGCCCAAACCGGTGGTGAAAAGAATGATGTTAGCTCCTGATCCGGCCATGGCAGTAGTACTCTCCACATCATTACCAGGTGAGCAGAGCAAACTGAGTCCGGGTTTGGTAGCTATTTCGGTATAATCCAAAATATCTTCAATAGGTGAGGTTCCCCCTTTTTTTGCAGCGCCGGCCGATTTGATCGCATCGGTAATCAATCCGTCCTTGATATTGCCTGGACTTGGGTTCATGTCAAAGCCGGAGCCTACTGCTTCAGCTGATGCGGCATAGGCCCGCATGAGTTTTACAAATTTTTCTGCTTTCTCATCGCTTGTACACCGGTTGATGAGTTCCTGTTCTACCCCGCACAATTCCGGGAATTCAGACAAGATGGTTTTGCCTCCCAGGGCAGCCATGATATCCGATACCTGTCCCAGACTTGGATTGGCAGAAATCCCTGAAAATCCATCCGAGCCTCCACATTCCAAACCAATGGTTAGTTTGCTGAGTGGAGCGGGTTTTCTTTGCAGTTGATCAGCATCCGCCAGACCTATAAAGGTAGCCTGTATGGCCCGGGTAAGCAATTGGGTTTCTGTTCCTTCTTCTTGCTGCTCCAGTATGATGACCGGCTTTTTGAAATCAGGATCTATATTGGCCAGTTTTTCTTTCAGGATGGCTGGCTGGGCATTCTGGCAGCCCAAACTTAAAATGGTCGCTCCTGCCACATTGGGATTGTTGATATAGCCTGCAATAAGCGCACACAAGGCTTCTGAATCTTGCCGGGTACCCCCACATCCTCCGTTGTGGGTCAAAAATTTGATGCCGTCAATGTTTTTAAAAAGCTTTTGTTCTCCACTTTGTTCTAAAGTCTCTATTCCCACTTGCTGCAAACCTTCTTTGTTTCCCTGCAAATAAAGTTGCTTCATTTCTTTAACGAATGATTTATAGGGGTTGGGTCTGGCAAAGCCCAATTCTTCCACAAACGCCTGTTTCATGATGTCCACATTCCTGTTTTCGCAAAAAACAAGCGGAACCACCAGCCAATAATTGGCCGTACCCACCTGACCATCAGGTCGGTGGTAGCCATCAAAGGTCCTGTTTTTCCAGGAGCTGACATCAGGAGCTTTCCAGGAAAAGGGCTTTCTTTTGCCGGTGTAGGGGGCTGTTTGGTGGGCAATGTTTTCCGTGGTGATTACCTCGCCTTTGGCTATTGGGATCACTGCTTTTCCTACAATTATGCCATACATGTATATTTTATCCTCCGGATCCATCTTTTGCATGGTAAATTTGTGTTTGGCAGGAACATGGCTGGCCAGCAGGATTTCTTTTCCCTCGAACAGGACCTTTTCGCCTTTTTTTAAGTCGGTTAGGGCCACCAGAACATTGTCTTCAGGATGAATTCGTAAAACTTTATGCAACATTTCGAATATTTGATTATCTTGAGCAATCGATTGCACAATTTAGAAATAAATTAAAAGAAAAGAGGCGAAGGGCTTCTTTTTTTTTAAATCACGGTTAAATTTGACGGATAAACAACAGATACCAAATAACCAAAAAGGTAAATGCGTAAACGGATAGTCACTTTAGGGGAGATCATGATGCGTTTTTCTACTCCGGGACACGAAAGGTTCATTCAGGCCAGGAATTATGATGCCGAGTTTGGCGGTTCCGAAGCCAATGTGGGGGTTTCCCTGGCGTATTGGCATCAGGATGTGTCCCTGATCAGTGCCTTACCTACCAATGATATGGGGAGGGCAGCACTTCGCTATCTGAAAACCGCTGGTATTGATACTTCCTGCATAGATACCCAAGAGGGGCGGATGGGTTTGTATTTTTTGGAAAATGGAGCCATGCAACGGTCTTCAAAAATCATTTATGACAGGTTTGACTCCGTTTTTTCCCATTATGAAGGACAAAATATGGATTGGGACCAGGTATTCAAAGGGGTGGACTGGTTTCATTGGTCTGGAATTACCCCTGCCGTATCTGCCAAGGCCGCTTCATTGTGCCTAAGGGTACTTCAGGCCGCCAAAAGGAACGGTGTGATGGTCAGCGGAGACATCAATTACAGGAGAAATTTATGGCGATATGGGAAGTCACCATTGGATATCATGCCTGAATTGATTGCACATAGTCAGGTAATCATTGCCGGTTTGACGGATTTGGCCAACTGTATGGATATCCATGAATCGGACTTCGGATGTGCCTGTGAAAAAGCAAAAACAATATGTCCATCTATTCAGCTTGTTGCCACCACGGAGAGGGATTCACTTTCGGCTTCCCACAATAAACTGAAAGGTATTTTATGGACTGAGGAAAAATTGATACAATCCAAAACATATGACATGCCCAATATCGTGGACAGAATTGGCGGTGGTGATGCTTTTATGGCAGGACTGATTTATGGGTTAATGCACCGAAACAAAGAGCAAGCCCTTGAATTTGCCGTCGCCGCATCCGTTTTAAAACATTCTGTTCCCGGGGATGCTAATTTTGTATCTGTTGAAGAAGTGGATCAGCTGGTAAAAGGGGAAAATGTAGGAAGATTATTGCGCTGATCCAGAAATACCAAGTAAAAAATAGTATGTTGAACAATTATTGAAAACCAAAATAATTCCACAATAAGTATGTTGAAAGTTATCATGAATAAATCCGGAAGTTATCTGGGGATGCTGTTTCTTGCAGCTATTTTAATAGGTTGTTCCAAACCAGGCGGAGTAAGGATATTGAAACTTGGGCATGGACTGGATACCAGTCATCCTGTACATGAAGCCATGTTGTATTTGGCAAAAAAAGCCGAAGAAAAATCCGACGGAAAAATGATTGTGCAGGTTTACCCCAACCAGCAGTTGGGCACGGAAAGGGAATTGGTAGAGCTGTTGCAAATCGGGAGTCTCTCCATGACCAAGGTGTCCACAGCCGCCATGGAGGGATTTGCGCCTGAAATTAAGATCCTGGGGCAGCCTTATCTTTTCAGGGATGATGCCCACCAGGCAAGGGTTTTGGAAGGCCCAATTGGTGAGCAGTTACTGGCCGCAGGAGAAAAATACTGGCTGAAGGGGCTCTGTTTTTATGATGCAGGCAAAAGAAGTTTTTACACCATCAATACCCCTGTAGAAAAGCCTGAAGATATCCAGGGCCTCAAAGTAAGGGTAATGGAAAGTCCTACTGCAGTAAATATGGTCCAGAGTTTTGGCGGATCACCTACTCCGGTATCTTTTGGAGAACTTTATACCGCATTGCAACAGGGTATCGTAGATGGAGCGGAAAACAATCCGCCGAGTCTGGTGACTTCCCGGCATTATGAAGTATGTAAGTATTATTCCCTTAACGAACATACGGCCATTCCGGACATGATGATTGTAAGTACCAAGGTATGGGATATATTATCGAAAGAAGAAAAGCTTTGGCTTCAGGAAGCAGCTGACGAATCAGCAGTTTATCAATTCAAGCTTTGGGAAGAGTCTGTAGCAGAATCCATGAGGATACTGGAGGAAGCTGGGGTTAATATTTCCTATCCCGACAAGGAACCTTTTAGGAAGGCAGCTGAAAAGGTCTACGAGACCATGAAAGTAAATGATCCCGAAATGTATGCCTTGGTGGAAAAAATCAGAGAATATTGAAATATGGAGAATTATAAAGTAAAAATCGATAAAGGGGTTGCCATTTTGTTGATGATCATTATGGGAGCCATGGTATTGAATGTGAGTTGGCAGGTTTTTTCCCGGTATGTCATCCAATCGCCAAGTTCATTCACAGATGAATTATCCAGATACCTACTGGTATGGCTGGGTATGCTGGGGGCTGCTTATGTAGCCGGTCAGGACAATCACCTGGCCATAGACCTGCTGCCCACCAAGCTGAAGGGAGAAGCACATAGAAAATTAATGATATTGATCCGGGTGGTGATCGTGCTTTTTGTCATTCCTGTCATGATTCTGGGAGGGGCTAACCTGGTTTTTATCACCTATACCCTGGAGCAAAAATCAGCTACGCTTCAACTGCCCCTGGCCTATGTCTACACCATGATCCCTCTGAGCGGTCTTTTGGTATTTTTTTACCAATTGGTAGGCCTGAAAACCTTAATGAATAAATCAAAAGCCCAAATTTAATCGAAATGGAAGAATATTTAAGTATACTCATATTAGTAGTCAGTTTCATTACCCTAATGGGCATTGGGGTACCGGTAGCCTGGGCCCTGGGCTTTTCCAGTTTTTTGACCCTTACCGTTACCATTGCCACCGTACCTTCCGCCACCACCATCGCCCAAAGAATGGGGGTGGGTTTGGATAGTTTTGCCCTGCTGGCCATTCCTTTTTTTATCCTTGCCGGAGAGATCATGAACAAGGGAGGCATTGCCAACCGGTTAATTAACCTGGCCAAAGCCATGACTGGACGCTTGCCTGGTGGATTGTTATATGTGAATGTGATTGCCGCCATGCTCTTTGGTGCCATTGCAGGTTCTGCTGCTGCGGCAGCTTCTGCTATTGGTGGGATTTTGGGGCCAAGAATGGAAAAAGAGGGTTACCCAAGGGAGTTGGGCGCTGCAGTCAACATTACATCTTCCACTACAGGATTGATCATACCCCCTTCCAATGTTTTGATTGTATATTCCCTGGCCAGTGGAGGAGTATCTATTGCTGCCCTATTTGTGGCAGGCTATATTCCGGGATTGCTCATCGGTATGTTTTTGATGATCACAGCTGCTATATTTATTAAAAAACACAATCTTAAAGGAGGGGAAATCACCAGCCTGAAGGAACTGACAAAAAAGTTCCTGGCAGCTTTTCCCAGCTTGATGCTTTTGGTAGTGGTCATTGGAGGTATTGTGATTGGCATTTTCACAGCAACAGAGGCATCGGCCATAGCGGTGATTTACACCCTGGTCTTGTCTTTTATTTATGGAGAAATCAAAATAAAGGACCTTCCTGGGGTTTTGTTGAAATCTTCCGAAACAACCGCCATTGTAATGTTGCTGATTGCTACTTCCATGAGCATGTCCTGGGCCATGTCCAGCGAGAACATTCCTCAGTCCATAAGTGCTGCTTTATTGGCACTTAGTGACAATAAATTCGTCATTCTGATCATGATTAATCTGATCCTGTTGTTTGTAGGAACCTTTATGGACATGACTCCCGCAGTACTTATTTTTACGCCGATTTTTCTTCCGGCTGTAGTTACATTGGGTATCGATCCGGTACACTTTGGGATCATGATGGTACTAAACCTTTGCATAGGAATCTGTACACCTCCGGTGGGCTCCGTGTTGTTTATTGGAGTAGGGGTGGCCAGAACCAGTATTGCCAAGGTATTTCTTCCCTTGTTGCCTTTTTTCCTGGCCATGATTCTCGGATTGCTGGTGATTACACTCGTTCCGGAGCTGACGCTGTGGCTTCCCGGTTTATTTGGATTATAACAATGCGTTCGAATCAATCAAAAGCCGCTGGATAATTTTTATCCAGCGGCTTTTTTAGTTTTTTAAAAAAGTATGACTCGGGTGGGGGACAAAGGGGGGCAGCGATTCCATCCTTGTAAAATGACTCAGACTTCATAAAATCCCTCCGCCGCGGCGGAGGGCTAGGGGGATTTTTTCGTAAACGCTCCAAATTTCTAATGGTTATAAATTGTTATTAGAAGCTGGAAATGAGTTTAAAGTTGATTCTTAGACAACTTTCGATTTCAGAAAATTACCCATTTGCTTAGGAAGGAAAACTATAAACAAATCGTCCTTTTCTAGAATCGAACTCAGGTTAAAATGGAAATGCATGGATCGGTAATAGGTATGAATACCCTTTCAAAACCGAATAAAAATCGCCTTTTCTAAAAATAATTTCTAATTTAGGAGCCTTGACCCAATAAACCCATGAAACTATCCATCAGTACCAGCTTCGGTAACTTTGAAATTCCATTACTTGCCCTGACAATTGTAGTTTTTTTTTGCAGCGGGTGCAAGACGGAAAAAGATCAGGCAGATTCAGCCTTTTCCCTGCAAATAGAGCAACTTACTTCAGGCACAAAGCATCATTTTTTTGGCTATATCGGGCAATGCCAGACCATACCCTGGAATGAATCGGGACAATACATCCTGGGAATGGAGATTGACACCATCAGCCGGATGCCCAGACCAGATGAACCTGCGATGATTTTTGTAATAGACACAGAGGATGAAAACAACATTATTCCCCTTGATCAAACCTACGCCTGGAATCCACAGCAGGGAACCATGTTTTACTGGAACCCGCTAGCTCCTGAAACTCAATTTTTTTTCAATGACCGGGATCTCGAAACAGGGAAAATCTTCACTGTAATTTATGACATTAAGGAAAGGAAACGTGTAAAGGAATACCGGTATGAAGACACGCCTATTGCAAACGGCGGTGTTGCTGTCAACGGAACGGCCTGGCTCGGACTAAATTATGGAAGACTTGCCAGGTTGAGGCCTGTAACTGGTTATCCCGGAGTACCAGACTGGTCTGAAGAAGAAATTGCCCCAAAAAACGATGGGATTTTTATTATTGATGTGAAAACCGGCGAAAAGAATTTATTGGTTTCTTACCATCAATTAGATGAAAAGATCAGAGAATCAATTCCGGATTTGCAGCACAGCGGTCTCTTTATTAACCATACGCTGTGGAACAGAAATAGTGACCGTATTTATTTTTTTGCCCGTGCCGGATGGGGTCCGGGAGACGACAGTAGCAATCGGGTTAATGTTCCATTTACCATCAATTCAGATGGCACAGGGTTAACCCTCCATAGTATTTTTGTTGGGGGACACCCGGAATGGGATGAAGGAAATATTCTGATAGGAAGCGCCCCTGATGATTTGGGGAAGAAAAGGCAAGTGTTATACGATGTGGAGCATAAGCAAATCCAGGGATACATGGGCGACTCAGTTTTGTTTCCCAATCCGGAAGGAGATATTTCCCTTTCTCCGGATGCGAACTGGTTTGCCAACGGATTCGGAAAAAATGGTAAGAACTATTATACCATTTTAAGACGAAATGATGGTGTATGGGCCAAAAGTGAAGGCATTGGTAAAGGAGATTACAGCGGCGATATCCGGATAGATCCTGCACCGAGGTGGAACCGTACCAATGATGCCATTCTGGTTCCCGGAATTGCTCCCAATGGGACCAGGCAGATGTTTCTTATACAAGTATTTTCAAACAAAATTTAACAATATTTTTTTCTGAAATCAGTTCAAAATCAGGTAACTACATATCACCAATAGTAGGAAATGGTTGCTGATATATAAAAAAACCCGGAAGGAATTTCCGGGTTTTTGTAATTGTGAATTGGTTGATTTTAATCTTCAGTACTGCTGTGGTTTCCATCTACCGTGGTAAGCGGCGGAACATTGTTTTCGAAACCTGAGTACCCCTTATTTTGATTGATGATTCCTTTTGTATTGGTATTGATGGCATCGGCAGGAATGGGCCAAAGCACATGGTAAGGGCTATAGGTATAGGTATCACCATGACGTGTAAAAACACCTTTGTTGTAATAATCCGTAAATTCCATGATCCTGTCGTACAGGAAATTTTCTTCGGAGAAATTATCTATGGAATAGGTTTTTCCATTGTAGGCCTGAATACCGGTATTGGCAAAAATATAAGCCATACGGGTCAGTTCCGTTTTTCTGGGTTCTTCATAGTAAAGTTCTCTCGCTCTTTCATCCAGAATAGTCCCTATGTTCATCTCTTCAGGACCATATGGGGCGGCACCGGCACGTGTCCTAACCGCATTTACATCTGCCGCAGCATTGGCCATATCCCCTTTCCATACATAGGCTTCAGCACGAAGCAAGTAGGTTTCTGCCAGCCGGAATATGTACCAGTCACTGTGTCCACCACTTGGCCGGATATTTTGTGGATCAGGGATATATAATTTGTAGTGTGGCCAGGAAAACCAGCTACGGATAGTGTCTACTACCAATACAGTTCCTTCGTCATTCCTGAATTGTAGGGGTTTTCCATAATACTCATCCCCCAGATCGACCAGAGCGGGATTGTTATAGACCAGATCGGTCATATCCATCCAGTTTCCAGGTGCATGACGCAAGTCATTTTCATCATCCCAGATCATGCTTTGATGGTACCAGGTACCTCTCAGACGTCCAATGCCCCGACCATAACGGGTTACATGGTCAATCTCTATTCCTGGTTGATCTATGGTTCCTCTATTGCCATTCGGTGTATTGATGTTGGTGATCCAGAAGGGAACAGCCTGTCGCATGGATGACATCCCACCGGAATTTCCATCGGTATCCATTCTGTCCATTACCATCAGTATGGCCTCTGTATTGGCACTTGACGATTTGTTTTCAGGACGATGCAAGTCCCAGATCAGGTTTCTGTCCGGATCGTTGCCGGTAGAACCAAATCTTTCTGTCATCAGGGCATGGGTACCTCCGTCAATCAGGCGGCTGGCAGAAGCAATGGCATCATCAAATTCTCCCAGAGCAAGGTTTACCTTGGTTAGCAGGTGTTGAATGGCTCCCTTGGGAACCTGTCCGCGGTCCATTACTTCGGGCACCCAAGGTTCCGCCCATTCCAGATCTTCTTTCATCTTCCGGAGAATTACTTCCCGGTCGGTGGAATAAAAATCAAGTCTGGGTTCCAGTATCTCTTCCAGAATCAAAGGCACATCCCCAAATTGATTGGTTAGCCGGTAGTAGCGCAAAGCCCGGTGAAAATAGGCCGTACCCAGAATGTGGTTGCGTTCTGCTTCTGATTCGTAGTCTGTGGGATCATCGATCCTGGAAATAACCGTATTGGCATATTTGATGCCTTTAAAACCTTCATACCAATACCACCCGATTCTATTGGTGTTGGTACTGTTCAGGTTGGCATCAGGGGTGATCAGCAAGTTCATGTCCTGGGCAGGTCCTGATTTATCCGTGGTACCTTCTATGGCCACTTCAGTGAATATATGTTCGGTTAGGATAGGAGGTCCATCCCCGGTATACTCATGGCGCATATTTCGCTCACAGGCAACCAGCGCACCCCAAAGTCCGCTGGCGGAGTTGAAAGTGTTTTCCGGAGCGTAAAAGGATAATGGCTTGGGTTCCAACCAGGATTCATCACATCCTGTGGTAGTTAGCATCATACCTGAAGCCAGGAGGCCCAGGTAAAATGAAGATCTTTTTATGTTTATTTTCATGATTAATTCTTTTAAATAGTCAACCATTAAAGCGTCAAATCAAGTCCCAGGGTAAAAATCCTTGGGGTTGGTCCTCCAGACTCAGGGTCCCAGAAGTTCATTTCGGGGGCGTAAAAGCCTACGTTACGCACATTCATGTACAGCCTTAAATTCTCAATTTTTGCTCTTTCCAGAATGGTTTGGGGAACCGTATAGGCCATGGAAATATTTTCCAACCTTACGAAAGACCTGCTTTGGTATACATTGAAACCACCGGCGCCGCCTTCACTGGAATACAATCTTGCCCATTCATTGCTGGGATTTTCCTCGGTCCAATAGGGTAGGATATAGGAATTGGAACGGTCCAGAAAGCCCTGTCGGTTTTTCCTTTGGTTAAAAGTACCTATATGGCCCAAGTAGGCGTACATCATAAAGGATACATCGAAATTTTTCCAAATTTTAAATTCATTTCTAAAACTCCATCTGGATCTGGGCTCAGAGAATCCCAGAAACTGCCGGTCGGCATTGGTGTATAATCCGTCATTATTGACATCTTCGATTTTAAAATCGCCTGGTTTTACCCCATAATCGCTGGCCTCATCGGCTTCGGGAGTTTGCCAAATACCGTCTGTTTTGTAATTCCAAACAGCATCTATGGCCCTGTCAATAAACCAACGGTTACCGATATCGTCCAATTCTTCCCCATTCTCATCCAGATCACCATACAAGCTTACTATCCGGTTACGGTTCATTTGGAAATTCAGGCTGGTCCGCCAGGTCACATTGGAGCGGTTTACCAAGAGACTGTTTAAGCTGACTTCGACACCCCGGTTTCTTACTTCACCCAGGTTGTCATACACAAAATTAAATCCCAGAATATCCGGAAGACTTCTTTCTACCAAAAGGTCAGTGGTGGACATGTCATATACTTCAATGGTACCATCCAGTATACTGTTGAACAAGGAGAAATCCAATCCCAGGTTGGTGGAAGTGGTTTTTTCCCAGCGCAGGTTTGCATTTTGCATGGTGTTTACATACAACTGGCTGACAAAATACAATTCCCCACTTGGTCTTTGGTAAAAATATTTTCCGGTTTGTAAATCGGACAGGGCAGCATAGCGGCCTATATCCCTGTTACCATTTACTCCCCATGAAGCCCTTAACTTACCATAGTCAAGCCAGGGAATATTGACGAAGTCTTCATCCGTAAATACCCAGCCAAAAGCCGCTGAAGTAAAGGTAGCTCTTGGATTACTTTGGCCAAAGGCAGAATATCCATCCCTTCTAACGGAAAGGGTGGTGATGTATTTGTCGGATAAGGTATAAATCACCCTTCCCATCAATGCATCTGCGGTATGCTGCTGATCATTGCTTGAAATGATGGGATTGATACCTGCGCCGATATTGTGGTAACCCAATCGGTCATGTGGCTCGAAACCAACATTTTGCATGGAATTGTCCCAACTCTGGAATTTTTCCGCATTAGCCAAAAGTGTCACATCGAAATTATGGATGTTGTTGAAATTTTTATTCCAGCTCAGGATATTATCCACTTGCCAGAAATACACTTTTCTTTGTTGCCTGCTGGCCCTTCCTCCCATGTTTTCAAAATCCTGATGGGCGGCCATTTCATGGTTGTATCGCTCATAGAATTCATACCTGGGAGTGAAATTGGTTCTGAACTTGATACCAAAGGGCAGTTCTATAGCTGCAAAAAGAGTAGAGTTGATGGTGGTTTCCTTTTGCAGGCGATCGGTAAAGCTGGGTGTATAATAAGGATGGCGACCTCCACTTACCTCTTCATTTGGCCTGAATCTAAGGCTGACACCATCTTCAAGAAATGGTTCACCCCATGGAGATAGGTTGGTCATATCTCCCCAGTTTACAGGGATCTGGCTTTCATCCCTGTCCGCAAATTGGGTGTTCATTCCTACGGTTAACCATTCGTTGACATTCCCCTCTATGTTGAACCGGCTTCTGATGGTAGTAAATTTATCCCCAACGACAAGCCCTTCGTTGTCCAGGTAGCCCATGGACCAATAATACCTAAAGTCTTCACTTCTACCAGAAAGGCTGACAGTGTGATCCTGGCGCAGACCATTCTGAAACATCATATTGTACCAATTTACACTTTCCCCCGCTTTGTAGTTGGCTATTTCCAGAGGTTGCATGTTCAGTCTTTGCAACCAGACTGTTTCCGGGTCGCCATCAGAACCGTCATAATTCAACCAGGTTTCCAAAGAAATGTCAGAAGGGAGGGTGTTGGGATTGGAAAAGCGGTAAGGTTCGAATCCTCCGGCGTTGATACTTTCCATCACATCTTCCCTCCAGGACAAAAAGCCCTGAGGACCGTAAACAGGCTCATTTTTGGCCATGGTAGCCATTCCCCAGTTGGTATTGATTTTAATCTGAGGTTTGCCTAAAGCTCCCTTTTTGGTATTGACCAACACAACCCCGTTGGCCGCTTTTGCTCCAAACACAGCCGCCGAGCTTGCATCTTTCAGCACATCGATGCTTTCGATATCATTTGGGTTGATATCCGCTAACTGCCCATAATAAATGGCCCCATCCAATACGATTAGTGGACTTGACCCGGCATTAAGGGAGGTTCTACCCCTCACTTCCAGGCTACCACCACCTTTTGCATCCGTATTCAAACCAACATTCAGACCGGCAATGTTACCCCGAAGTACATCCTGTACTGAATTGGGGTTTTCATTTTCCAGCCGGGTAGCGGTAACAGAAGAAACCGCTCCGGTTAAATCTCTTTTCCTTGCCGTACCATAACCAATGACGACCACCTCTTCCAGAGAAGCGGTATCCATCAGAAGGGTGACATTGATTTCGGATTGGTTTCCTACGGTTATTGTTTGTGATACAAATCCGACATAGGAAAAGGTCAAATCCGCCCCTTCGGGTACCGACAAGGAATAACTGCCATCAATGTCTGTCACAGTGCCTGTTCCGGTTCCGGCTATAAAAACAGTAACGCCCGGAATTCCTTCGCCGGATTCATCGGTGACCACACCCGATACGGTAACGTCTTCCGCCCTGGGATTCGCCAAAAGGCGGGTTTCCTCCCGGGGCTTCTCAAATGGCTCATTTTTAGCTATGTTTGCCGCAAAAGTGTTTGCGGCAAACAACAGGCTGACACAAAGACCAAGACCTAAATGGCCTATCCCTTTGACGCCTGACATTTGTAAGCATTCTTTCATTTTTTTTGGGTTAGAATTAATGAATAATTGTTTTGTTTTCAGGCTTTTGACCCTGTATATCAGCTTGAAAAATGTTCCTATTCAAGCCAATAATCGCCTAACATAAGGATATTTTATAGACAATGCAATCGGTTTCATTAATATAATAATGGGTTACAATAAAAAATTATATTTTTATAGTGCAATAAATTATGAAAATACAAAATTTAATTTTTTAATATTTATAAGAAAAATTTAGGATTTTAAATGGGATGCCCGATTGAGAGCATCTTTCGAAATATGTTTTGGAAATTAGGGCAACAGCCCTTTAAAAATATTTATTTTTGTTGTATTTTTTTTATTAAAAAAAATTAAAAAGTAATTAAAAACGAATTAAATATACATTTTATAATTTATTTGGTATAAAGATAATTAAAATCTAGATAACAGGTACACCCATAAATGATACCCGAATAAGAGGTTTTGTACCATTGCATTAAAGAGATAAATTTCACCAATTGTTTAAAATTTTATTGCTGTCTATTGAAATTGTTGTTAATATCACTAAATTTAAAATAAAGTGTTTCAATTCGTTTTGAAGGTTATGTTATTGTATGTTATATGGAAAAAGTGGATGCAGGTCTTTGGTCTGACTTTGATTTTATGCACAGGACTGTTGGTATTTTTTTCCTGTCAACCTAATCAATTGAAGGATGAGATCCCTGCCCAGGTGGATTTCAATTTCCATATAAAGCCCATTTTGGTACAAAAATGTTATTTGTGCCATGGGCCGGATCCCAGCAGCAGGGAGGCCGGACTGCGATTGGATGTCGCAGAAGGGGCAACCAAGCTGTTGGAAAGCGGACATGCAGCTATTGTACCCGGTTCTGCATCGAAGAGTGCTTTGCTGGACCGCATTACCCAAAATGACCCTGAATTAAGAATGCCTCCACCTTCATCCAAAATGGAGTTGACTGAGAAGGAGATTGCATTGTTAAAAAAATGGATCAATCAGGGAGCAGATTATCAGCCACACTGGTCTTTTATACCCGCTCAATCTGAGCGGGTATCTACTAATACAGCTACCCATCAGCGTATAGATGAATTTATCCATGAAAAAATTCAGGGCATGGGACTGGAAGTGAGCGAAAAGGCGGATAAATACACCTTGCTCAAAAGGCTTTCTTTTGTGCTGACAGGATTGCCTCCTGCTCCGGAAACCATCAAAGCATTTGTTTCGGATAACAGGCCGGATGCCTATGAAAGAATGGTGGACCATTACCTGGATAGTCCTGCTTATGGAGAAAAATGGGCCAGCCACTGGATGGATGTGGTCCGATATGCAGAAACCAAAGGGCATGAATTTGATTTTGCCATACAGGGAGCATGGAGGTACAGGGATTATTTGATCCGGGCTTTCAATGCGGATTTGCCCTATGACCAAATGGTGAAAGAGCATTTGATGGGAGACCTGATACCGGCACCCAGACTGCATCCTGAGTCCGGCCAAAATGAATCTGTCTTAGGCACCCTGTTTTTGACCATGACAGAGGGAACCCACAGTCCCGTGGATACCAAAAAAGATGAAGCCGATCGCATTGATAACATGATTGATGTGATCGGAAAAAGTTTTCAGGGACTTACCGTCGCTTGTGCCAGGTGTCACGACCACAAGTTTGACCCCATTCCTACTTCGGATTACTATGCCATGTACGGGATTTTGGGTAGTACCCGTTTTAGCCCTGTTCCGCTAGGGGATACCCAGAAAAAAGCTACTCAAATTAATGAAGTTCAGCGGTTAAAAAACCAAATCAAGGAAATGCTGGCTGCCTCCTGGGATACAGAATCTCAGGATTCCGTCCCTGCTTTTTTGGTAAATGATCATCAACCCGCAGGAGAAAGTGAAGCTGCTGCTTTTGTTAAGGTATTGGGAGATTTTAGAGGACAGGATTTACAGGGTTGGATGCCAGATGGTTGGGCTTTTGGGCAGACCACCACGCTAGGTGACCCAATGATACAAGAGAAAACCAGGGAAATATCAGGTTTGCAATCGGGAATGGCTTCAAGCCGGAAATATGGGACAGGAATATTCGGGGCACTCCGTTCCCCTGATTTTAAATTGGACCACCAGTATTTGGGTGTAAGGGCAAGAGGAAAGGGGGCAAGTATACGCCTTGTCATGGATAATTTTCAATTGATCAGTTATCCGATTTATGGTGGGCTTGATCAGAAAGTAAATGAAGAGGAATGGAAAAATTACGTATTTGACGTAGGGGATTGGCAGGGGCACGAAGCCTATTTGGAGATATTACCTGGCAGCTATGTACGCCATCAATACCAGCAAGACCAGGAGGCCTATATCGAAGCGGCTTATGCCATCGCTTATGATGAATCCTGGTATGAACCTGTACGGGATAGCGAACGACCTGCATATTCCCTTTCCGGCATGATTGGCAATTGGCAGGCTGGAAAAAGTACAGTAGCGGAAGTGACCGAACTCAACGAAAAGATTTCAAGCGGTGAATTAGTAATAGATTTGCCGGAACTACGTCAATTGATCTTGAGAAAGGACCTCCTGTTGGCTACCTTTAAAGATACTTTATTTTTTCAGGGGGTAACAGATGGTTTTGCCAGAGAAAGCCCTGTGTTTAAAAGGGGGAATCATTTAGATACAGAAAGCCAGGTTGTTGACAGGAATTTTCTTTCGGAAATATTGGAATGGCAGGAACCTATTGAAGGAAAAGGAAGTGGGAGAATTGAAATGACAGAAACAATTCTGGATGCTAAAAACCCTTTGACCGCAAGGGTAATGGTGAACCGGCTTTGGTACCATGTGTTTGGGAGGGGGCTTGTAGAGACAGTGGATAATTTTGGGCTGCAGGGTAAACTTCCCAGCCATCCTGAATTGCTTGATTTTCTTGCCATAAAATTTCAGGAAGAAAACTGGTCCGTAAAGAAAATGATAAAGTCCATGGTCATGACAGCGGCCTTCCAAAGGAGTACGCGGACAACCGACAGCATCAAAGACCCTGATAACCATTATTTGGCCCGTTATCCGGTAAGGCGTTTGGAGGCGGAAGCCATAAGAGATGCCATGCTATCAGCCTCTGGAGCATTAGACACTACCCTTTACGGACCGCCTGTACCCGTATATTTAACCTCCTTTATGCAGGGTAGGGGAAGACCGGGAAAATCAGGGCCTTTGGACGGAGCAGGTCGCAGGTCCATTTACCTTGAAGTCAGAAGAAACTTTCTGGATAGGATGATGACGGCTTTTGACCGACCCACTCCTTTTACAACTTTTGGAAAACGTGACGTGACCAATGTCCCGGCGCAGTCTCTTTTTTTAATGAACGACCCTTTTGTAGAAGAACAGGCAGAGATCATGGCAACAAACCTGGTTTCGGCAACTGAATTAAATCCGGAGCAGCGGATTAATGAAGCTTACTTGCGGGCATTTGCCCGGCCTGCTTCTGATTTTGAACGGAAAGAGGGGCTGGCGTTTATTGGAGAAATTGAACATTCACTGGAGTCAGCTGAAGGTATTGTGCCCGATGAAAAACAAGTTCAGGTTTGGAAGGAGTATTGCCATGCCCTGTTCAATATGAAATCATTTATTTACTTAATGTAATCCCATGAATAAGCATAAACCCCTAATGAATCAGCCCATTAGCCGCAGAAAGATGCTCGAAATCTGCAGGTGTGGATTTGGGTCAATGGCTTTAATGGGCATGATGGGTTCTCTGGGATCGGCATGCAAATCCACTGATAAAAGTTCACGGGATTTGTTGTCCAAATTAGCACATGCTCCCCACCATTTGCCCAAAGCTAAAAACATCATTTTTCTATATATGGATGGTGGCGTTTCTCAGGTGGATTCCTTTGATCCCAAGCCCCGCCTGGCCCGGGAGAATGGCCAGGATCCAAAGTTCAAAATAGATGCTACCCAGTTTAACAATAACGGAAAAATCCTTCAAAGTCCCTGGGCTTTCAAAAGATATGGTGAATCAGGTATGGCAGTGAGCGAACTCTTTCCTCATATAGCTTCTTGTGTGGATGATTTGGCCCTCATCCGGTCGATGGTGTCCAATTTTCCTGAACATACCAATGCGAATTACTTTTTACATACAGGAAGCGGGTTGCAGGGTCGGCCAAGTATGGGCGCCTGGGTGAATTATGGCTTGGGATCGGAAAACAGTAATTTGCCGGGATATGTGGTCCTGGATGGAGGTTTGGTGCCTCCCGGAGGGGTGGATAATTTTAAAAATGGGTTTTTGCCTGCTGACTTTCAGGCCTCCATCATGAAAACAGGTGACACCCCTGTAGCCAATATCAAGTCCGACAGCAGCCTTTCCGCTCATCAAAGAAAAAAATTGGATTTTATCCAGCAGATGGACGAAAAAAACCAGGATAAATCGGATGAATTGGAAGCGGCGATCCGGAATTATGAACTGGCCTATCAGATGCAGGCTTCCGTACCTGAATTGACTGAGTTCCAATCCGAGACTAAAGCTACCCGGAATTTGTACGGCTTATATGATGAAGATCCCCACACCCGAAATTATGGTGCACAATGCCTGATGGCCAGGAGATTGGTAGAAAGAGGGGTGAGGTTTGTGGAATTGACCTGTCCAAGCCTTGCTGGTATCGATCGCTGGGACCAACACCATGGCCTGAAGAATGGGCATGAGCGGAATGCACATGCCGTAGACCAGCCTATTGCAGGCTTGTTGAAAGACTTGAAATCCAGAGGTCTCCTGGAGGAAACCCTGGTAGTTTGGACTGGAGAATTTGGGCGAACCCCATTTGCTCAGGGCCAGGATGGCCGGGACCACAATCCCTCAGCCTTCAGTATGTGGATGGCAGGAGCAGGGATCAGGGGGGGTACCATTTATGGACAAACAGATGAATACGGGTATAGGGTAGCCGAAAATCCGGTCACCATCCATGATCTGCACGCTACTATGCTGCACTTGCTTGGTGTGGATCACAAAATGCTTACCTATCATTTTGGAGGCAGGGATTTTAGATTGACAGATGTGCATGGTCATGTGGTCAAAGATGTTTTAGTATAGCGATGCGGCAAACGGTCCTGGATAAAACTGCAATAACCAAATTAATCACACGTGTAAATTCTTTGGCTCCTGACAAACAGCCATTTTGGGGTAAGATGAACGCCACAGAAATGCTCCACCATTGTAATTTGGCCAATCAAAGGATTTTATCCTGGAACAAACCTGTCCTACCCGGAACTTTGAAACAAAAATTAATGAAATTTTTTGTCCTGTATGTTATGCCTGGCTTTCCGAGAAATGTCAAAACGGCAGCTCCGTTTGAGACCAGGGGAAAAATCAATCCGGAGGCATTTGACAAAGAAAAAGAACTTTTTAAAACTGCTTTGATTGAATTTACCGAACCAGGGAAAATTTTTTCGGCTCCTCATCCTTATTTTGGTCCTTTAAATACCAGGGAGTGGGGCCGCGTGGTATGGATGCATGTTGACCACCATTTGAGGCAATTTGGCTTATAGGTTAGGTATCAAATGGTCCGTATCAATGATTCTATTTAGTTAACCATTGACTTAAGGAAAATTTGAGGTAGACTGCCATTCAAAATTTATTCTTAGTCAATTTCCTTAAAAAGGAGAACTATTTTCAAATTAATTTCCCAGGATCCAAATTTTTGTGTTTTACTTAAAAAGGAAAGTTTTAAATATATTGGCAATCAGTTTATAAAATTTCATTTATGATGTGCCTGATTCAATAAGAAAATTACCTTGAAAAGGGACAAATCAATTTTTTTTTAAGGTCTCATAAAATTATTTATGGACAATTTTTATGAATGGTAATTTTTAGTTGTATGCTT